>NZ_CAXVWK010000059.1:0-14776 GCF_964263795.1 Mucilaginibacter sp. | reverse complement strand
ATATAGTCGGGAATGCCGTTCCAGGCCTGGTAGGTGCGCTCGATACCCGAGAAGACGTTGGCACGTAAGGTGCTGTTTTGCCCGTAATAGGCACCGCTCACAAAAAACGACCGCAGGTTAGCCGAAGCCCTGTCTACGTAACCGTCGGACCGGATGCGCGAAAGGCGGCCATCTACACTAAAGTGCCCTCCCAGCAAACCTGTACCCAGGCTAACGGTATTTTTTACTGTACCGTAAGAACCGGCCGTATTGTTGATGTCGGCATAAGCCGTATCACGGCGGGTAGCGGTTTGGATATTGATACTGCCCCCAAAAGCACCCGCACCGTTGGTAGATGTACCCACGCCACGCTGTACCTGGATGTTGTTTACCGACGAGGTGAAATCGGGTAGGTTAACAAAGAACGAGCCCTGGCTTTCGGCATCGTTTAAAGGAATACCGTTAATGGTAACGTTTACCCGTGTGCCGTCGCTGCCGCGGATGCGGATGCCCGTATAACCAATACCTGTACCTGCATCAGAACTTACCACCACGGATGGCGTTTGGTTAAGCATGTAAGGCAGGTCCTGCCCGAAGTTGTTTTTATCAAGATCCTTTTTGCTGATGTTGGTAAAAGCCGTTGGCGAATTTTTGCCTGCACGTGTTGCGGTAACGGTAACCTGCTCGGCACTGAAGGTGGCGCCGGTTAAAATAAAATTCACCGTTTGGTCGGCTCTCAGGGTAACAGACTTTGTTGTTACCTGGTAACCAATATAACTTGCCTTTAGCGTATAAGCCCCGGCCGGCAAATTAGCCAGCTGATAGCTGCCGGCGGCATTTGTTTGCGTGTTAATGGCAGGGCTGGATAAAGTGATGGTTGCACCGGGCAATGTTTCGCCGGCTTGATTGGTGATTTTTCCGCTGATGGAAAATTGGGCTGATGCCAGGACAGGCAGCAGCAAGGCGAAGAGCGCCGCAAAAAAGTTTTTCAAAATGTGTTGAACAATAAAATAGTTAAACCATCTGCTCGCCGGGATAAAACGGCAGTACACTTAACTTGTTACCTCTCCCTACGCCGGCATTACCCGGATCAGGTGCATGTGCTGAGTTAGGAGTGGTAAGTGATCAGTTGTGAGTTTAAAACTAACAACTCACAACACAATACTCTTAACTAAACACAATGGGTTTGATCTCAGCCTGTCTTTCAGTTTGGTAAAATAACCTGCAGATTATTTTTAGTACACCAAAGCAAGGCACCCCTTGAGAATTATATGGCAAATATAGTGTTTGGATTGAGAATTGGAATTATTTTGTTACTCCCCGCAAAATGCTTAACCCCTTAGCAACAACCGGATCTTTACCACTCGCCAGATCGGCCAATGAATTAATAACCTTTATATTGACAGGTACGCCAACCCCTTCATAACATACCATTTTAGGCGAGTAATACTTTTGATTAGACAAGGTAACCGACCAGCCGTTTGGCAGGTCTTCGCTGTACATGTCAGACAGGTTGCCTTCGGTGTTATCACCAACTATTTTGACCATTGGCAGTTGCCTCATAGCGAGTGTAAAGATCTCGGCAGCGCTTACGGTTTTGCTGTTGGTAAGCACCACAACCGACCTTGTGAAATGATACTTACCTTTCGGCTTGACAACCCATTTTTGCAGTTTGGTAAATTTGTTAGTGCCTGCTATCCGCTCGTTTTTATAGTGGCCGGCTACCGGTTTACCGGCAAACCTGCCAGCCACTTCATAACTGAATTTATCGTCGCCGCCAATATTGAAACGCACATCAACAATCATTCCTTTTAACCCGCCGCACCGGGTTATCAGCGAATCTAAAATCTGCGTTTCAAAGTCTTTCTCATCAATTTCGCCGTCTGTAATCCTGGCGAAGCAACGGTTAAAACGCAGGTAACCATAATTAGTGCTTTTAGCAAAGTAAAAAAGGTGCTTTCCTTTAAAGACCGGGCCGTAACCTTTTGCTTCGCTGAAGCCGTTTTGAGTGAGTGATTTATCCACGGTAACCCATAAAGCGTTCTTCAGACTGTCATTATGAAATGCTGCCGCAAATGCAGAGGGCCGGGCAGCATTGAACTTCCTTTTTTGCCGGGCGTCGATAAGGTTTACGTGCGAATCGCCAAGCGGTGTAAGCATCGCGCTCATTACTTTGAAAAGGCTGTCATTGCTGATGCCGTCGTTTATCAGGGGGCGGTAATTGGCATATTGTGCTTTCCAATTTAACTGGTGCAGATCAAAAAAAGCATAGTTATCGTTAAATACCTGGTAAAATTTATCAAAGGTTTTAGTTTGAGACACCGGGGGGTTGTCCTGTGCATTTAGCCTGGTGACGATCAATAAGCAAGAAAATACAGCGAACAGAACTTTGGGTAGCATATGGGTTATAAAACTGTTGGATTTGTATAAGGCAGGATAGTTACAATATCTTCCCCCTTTCTTGCATTCACCTTAAACAGCAAAATCCTTTCTGCTTTCGCCTCAAAACAGTACTTTTGCAGAATTTACAAATAGGACTTATGCTTAGAACTCATACCTGCGGACAATTAAATATCAGCAATTTAGGCGAAACAGTAACGCTGTGCGGCTGGGTGCAAAAATCACGCGATTTGGGTGGTACCACCTTTATTGACGTGCGCGACAGATATGGTTTAACACAATTGGTTTTGAATACCGATACCGACGCAACCCTTCGCGAAGCCGGCCGCCAGTTGGGCCGCGAGTTTGTAATTAAAGTTACGGGTAACGTAGTTGAGCGTTCTAACAAAAATACTAAAATCGCTACCGGCGAGATCGAGATAACCGTTACCGAACTGGAGATACTAAATTCAAGCAAGATCCCGCCGTTTTTGATTGAAGACGAGACCGACGGCGGCGAGGAATTGCGTGCCAAATACCGCTACCTTGACCTGCGCCGTAACCCTATCCGCAACAACCTGGTACTGCGCCACAAAATGGCACAGGAGATTCGTAAATACTTAGACGGACTTGATTTTATAGAAGTAGAAACCCCGGTGCTTATCAAATCTACTCCTGAAGGTGCACGCGACTTTGTGGTGCCAAGCCGCATGAATCCGGGCGAGTTTTACGCCCTGCCGCAATCACCGCAAACCTTTAAACAGTTGCTGATGGTAAGCGGTTTCGACCGTTATTTCCAGATAGTGAAATGTTTTAGGGATGAGGACCTGCGTGCCGATCGCCAGCCGGAGTTTACACAGATAGACTGCGAAATGTCTTTCATCACCCAGGAGGACATCCTGAATATATTTGAAGGGCTTACCCGCCACCTGTTCAGCACCGTAAAAGGTTTGGAACTGGGCGATTTCCCCCGTATGCAATATGCCGATGCTATGCGGCTATATGGTTCTGACAAGCCCGACACTCGTTTCGGGATGCAGTTTGTTGAATTAAATGATATAGTTAAGGGCAAAAACTTCGGCATTTTTGATAATGCCGAACTTGTGGTAGGTATCAATGCAAAAGGCTGTGCCAATTATACGCGTAAGCAAATTGACGAGCTTACAGAGTGGATGAAACGCCCGCAAATTGGCGCGACCGGTTTGATCTATGCCCGCCATAACGAAGACGGCAGCATCAAATCATCGGTAGATAAATTTTATAACGAAGAAGAATTGGCCAAATGGAGCGCCGCTTTTGAAACAGAACCGGGCGACCTGATCCTGATCCTGGCGGGGCAAACCGACAAGGTGCGTAAACGACTGAACGAACTGCGTTTAGAGATAGGCGGCCGGTTAGGCTTGCGCGATAAAAACAGGTTTGCCCCACTTTGGGTGCTTGATTTTCCGCTGCTAGAGTGGGACGAAGAAACCGAGCGTTACCATGCTATGCACCACCCGTTCACTTCACCTAAGCCAGAGGATATTGCTTTGCTGGATACCGATCCTAAAAATGTGCGCGCTAATGCATATGACCTGGTGATCAACGGTACCGAAATTGGTGGCGGCTCTATCCGTATCCATGACCGTGCCCTGCAATCGCTGATGTTTAAACACCTGGGCTTTTCGGCGGAAGAAGCTCAAAAGCAATTTGGCTTTTTAATGGATGCCTTTGAATACGGCGCACCTCCGCATGGTGGTATCGCTTTCGGGTTCGACAGGTTAACCTCCATCTTCGCGGGATTGGATTCAATCCGCGATGTGATTGCTTTCCCTAAGAATAATTCAGGCCGTGATGTGATGATTGATTCGCCGTCAACTATTGCCGATGCACAGTTAAATGAATTAAAAATTAAAACCACTGTATCACCTGCCTGATATTTGCCGTTAATACTGACATGAAAAAATACATACTTACGCTTAGTTTATTCCTTATCGCTTTCGCATCTTGCAAAAAAGACGCGGCTTTTGATGCTGCTGCACAGGCAAAACTAGATGATGCCAACATACAGGCTTACCTGGCTGCTAACCCCGGCATAAAAGCAACTAAAGATGCAAGCGGAGTTTACTACCAGGTACTTACCGAAGGTACCGGTGCAAACCCAACAACAAATTCAACAGTTAATGTAAATTATACCGGCAAAGTGCTCAACGGAACCCAATTTGCTACATCATTAAATTCGAATAGTCCGTTATCAGGTTTGATCGATGGCTGGAAAATTGGTATCCCCAAAATTAAAACTGGCGGGCGTGTCTTGCTAATCATACCGTCAGCGTACGGCTACGGAAACAACTCGCCTGGTGCGGCTATCCCGGTTAATTCCGTATTAATTTTTACAATAGATCTGATCAATTTTACCAATTGATAAAACGCACCTATTAAAGCATAGTAATATTGAACGCGCTGCCAACGGGCACTACGCTTTTGCCAATGTGCAGCTGGTGCCGCTCGGCACGGTCTACCCTTTGTTTGTTTATAATGTAGGAGCGGTGCACCTTTAAAAACTGTGCCGGTGGCAGCAATGCCAGCGCATCTATTATGGTAAGCCGTGACAGGATAGTGCGGCCATCGGCCAAAATAAAGCTCATGTAATTACCACCGCTTTCCAGGTACAGTATATCATTGTAAATGATCTTAACCTGCTCATAGCCCGACTTAATGAACAAGCCATCGTTAGCTGCCTGCTTATTGTTTTGTTTAACCTGCAAAAGCTCGTTGGCCTTGTGGCAAGCCTTTAAAAACCGGGGGAAGGCAAACGGCTTAAGCAGGTAGTCAATGGCATTAAGCTCGTAACTTTGTACAGCGTGTTCGGCATAAGCGGTGGTAAAAATAACCATCGGCTTTTGCTGCAGGCTCTCCATCAGTTCCAGTCCGGAAATGTCCGGCATTTTAATATCTAAAAACAGCAGGTCTACCGGTTCCCTTGCCAGGTGGTCTATCGCCTTAAAAGCATCCGTAAAGTATGCGGTAAGCTCTAAAAAAGGCACTTTACCGGCATGCGAACGAATCACTTCTAACGCCAGGGGTTCATCGTCTATAGCTATTGCTCTGATCATTTACAGGTATCGCTCAATTTGTTTGTAGAGTTTGTCTTTGTCACTGGGCCTGCTGGCTTGTGGCTGCACCAGCTTGCCATTTTTATCAAATATAAAATACATTGGGTAATATTGATCTGGTTTATCTTTAGGCAGAATTTCTGCCCAGAAAGGTTGGATATCTTTACTGCTTTTGCGCAAGTGCAGGCCCGTTAAACCGTTTACTTTTACAAATTCCCGCCATTGGCTGTCCTTAATGTCTTCGTCCATATCTAGATAAACAAACGCCACGTCCTTGTCTTTGAAACGCTGTTTTAAAGCCGGGTTGTAGCGCAATTCATCTTTACAAGGCGCGCACCATGTGCCCCAAACATCCAGGTAAACAACTTTACCCTTTAGCTTACTTATAGCCTCGTAAATAGATGTCATCTTTTCGTAGCCATCGGCAACTACAATATTTTTATTCGCCAGGTTTTTGGCCAGCAGCATCTCCAGGTTGCTCATCCTGGCGGATAGGTAAGGCAGGTATTTACTATGCGGAAAAAGCCTTGTCATTTCATCCATTAATGGCTTGGTATAGGCAAGGTCCTTGCTACTGCACTTGGCAAATATATTTTGCGCCAGCCAGTCTTGGGCAATATTTTTCGGGTACGTATTGTGTACCAATATCCAGTTAACAAATGATTTACCTTTCAATTTAGCTACCCGGTTGCCGCTGTCGATAGTCATATTATAACGCGGTAAAAATGTAGCCGGATCCTTAGCCTTGCCGGCACCCAGTGTAGTAAATATTTGCGTTTCTAGGTAACCAATGTAATTATCGGCAAAGCTGTAGTAGAGCGGTCCTGCCGGCAAAACATCGGGCGCTAAGGGTACATGATCGTAAATCTGCAAGATCAGGTCGTTAATGCGTTTTCCATCTGTACGGTCCATGATTCCCCGGGCAAAGTAATTTAGCTGCAATATGTAATTGGCCTTTACTTCCTGTATAATGAGCGCCTTATTTGCTGGGCTTATAGCTGAAGAATTTACCAACTGAATATTTTTATCGCGCATGGCCAGCCATGGCTGCACCACCTTTTCCTGTAATGCTGCAGGGCCCAGGTTGGCATAGGCGTTGTCTTTGTATCCTTTAGCAAAGAAGGGAACACCGTTCAGGTCAACCTGATCCAACAAACGGTTTTCGGCACTTGCCGTACCGCTGAACGTTACTGAACTATCGGCAGGGTTGTAATTCATCACCAGCGATTTACCAGGGGTAAGCAAAAGGTATACTGCTTTACTATCAAACCGTATATTACCAAATTTTTGTTGGTGTATGTTTAGCGTGGTATTGAAATTACCTTTGGCATCTACGGGTAAAGCAACATCGTTGTCATGGTAATAACCAAACACATAGGGGATGTTAACATAAAAGGTATCGGCTTTGGTGGTGCCGGCAATCTTACCGCTGAATTTAAATTGCCCGGATGCGCTTAAGGCGATGCAGGTAGAAAGGATTAACGTAAAAAATTGTTTCATGATAATTGCAGGGTTAGGTGAATAAAAAATTCTGAAGGATTTTGGCGGATCACCAGCTCATGCTTTTTGGGGTATAGCAATTGCAGGCGCTGCTTAACGTTGTCAAGCCCGATGCCGGACGCACGCTTTTCCGGATCATTGTTCTTATCGGGGTGCACGCTGTTGTAAACATCCAACTGCAGTGTGTTGCCGTTTAGCTGCAGCGAGGTATTGATCCATGATTGTTGTTTAAAGCTGATGCCATGTTTGTAAGCATTCTCTATAAAGGGGATAAGTAGCATGGGCGCTATATTCAGCGCGTTATACGTGCCGGTAATATCTGTTTTGATTTGTACATTATCAGACACGGCTATGCGCAGGTTTTGCAAGTCGATATAGTTGTGGAGGTATGCTATCTCGCGCGATAGCGAGATGCTGTCCTGTGTGTTTTCGTGCAGCATAAAACGCATCATATCACCCAATTTCTGAATTCCCTCACCGGTCTTTTCCGCCTGTTCAGACAGGGCTGTGCCGTACAAACTGTTGAGCACATTAAATAAAAAGTGTGGGTTGATCTGCGAGCGCAGAACCTGCAGGTTAGCATCAGAGGCGCCCAGGGCGGTTTTGAGCAGCGTAAATTGTTTGTACTTATCTTCGTTAGCCAAATAAACAGCCCATGAAATGGCTGTGGTGATGAGCACCTGCGGTAACCAGGCAATAACTATAAAACCAAGGAAAGATATCCCCAACCTGATTTGAAAAAACATTGCAGCCTCAACACAACCCAGGCCGACCGAAAGCGCAATGAGGCTTAACGTGTAAGTAAATTTGGTTGCAAGGACACCCTTCCTGTAATTAGGGATAAGCCAATATCTATTTAAAAAATACAGCGTAAAGCAAAACGGCAACACCAGGATATAAACTGGGCCGACCATCCTAAACAACCCGGTGTTGCGCAGTACCAGCAAGGGTGCTAAAACAGCCAGCCATACACTGCAGGTAAGCAATACCTCTCCTAATATCCGTAGCTTTAAACTCTGTTTCAATAAATACTGGCGGTGTTGGTACAGTATACCTTCGCGCATAAAAACGTATACTACATAGATTAGCAAAAACATAAAGGCCATGCTAAACCCGCGACTAAACAACGCCATGTTTGCAGAATAGCCATTGTTGTAAGTGGTGTAGATCCAATAGCGCAGGTAGCTTTGATCTACAGTATAAACTGTGCCTGTTGCAGCAAATACCACCAGTATTAAACCTATAGCCTGGGTGTGTTTTTTGTTAAACCAGTAATTTGGCAGGATATAGTAATTAATAGTAAGAAAGGCGGCGTAAGTTACTACTACCATGGAAAGATTGGGCAGCAGGTAATCCAAAAGGTAATTCAACCCCTGTTGCCCGCGGCCTAACGATGATCCGTAGCTGCTGAAGCCCTGGTTAACGCCAACATACATCATCAGCGCAAAAAATGCAGTTGCTACCCAAAATTCTATTTTGCTGTATTTCATATCGTGATTTAGATTATGATACAAGCATACGGTAAGCCCGCAGCGCAATAAAATAAATGTGACGAAGGCGGTCAAAAATGTGACGAAAGTGCTCATCTGCTGCGACCCTTTCTGCTGCGCCAAGTTTGTGTGTCCCACATTACCCTTTTATGCATAGTCGGCATTAGTCTCGCCGACCTGCTAATTCACTTTTTCGGGCTATTTTATTATATTTAGCCAACCAACCCTTACAACATGAAAAAAGTACTGCTCGCTGCTTTCTCGCTGATATCTGTTTCGGTTTCGGCGCAAACCACCTCAAAGGCCGTTGTGGCTAAAAAAGCCGATGCACTCGAAAAACAGATCATAGCCTGGCGTCGTGATTTTCACGAACACCCCGAGTTGGGTAACCGCGAGGTGCGTACATCCGGCATTATTGCCGACTATCTGAAATCGCTAGGTATAGAAGTAAAAACCGGCGTTGCCACTACAGGGGTAGTAGGTGTACTTAAAGGCGGCAAGCCCGGGCCGGTTGTGGCCCTGCGTGCCGACATGGACGGCCTGCCTGTTACCGAACGGGTTAAAATACCCTTTGCATCCAAAGTTAAAACCACTTATAACGGCAACGAAGTTGGCGTAATGCACGCCTGCGGTCATGATTCTCATATGGCTATCTTAATGGCTACCGCACAGGTATTATCATCTATGAAAGCCGATTTGCGTGGCACCGTAAAATTTATATTCCAGCCTGCAGAAGAAGGCGCGCCGCTTGGCGAGAAAGGCGGCGCCGAGCAAATGATCAAAGAGGGCGCTTTAGAAAATCCTAAGGTTGATGCCATCTTCGGCCTGCACATCAATTCGCAAACAGAAGTTGGTAAAATAGTTTATCGCCCGGGCGGCACAATGGCCGGTGTAAGCGATCTGCAGATAACCGTAACCGGCCGGCAGGCACATGGCGCATACCCCTGGAGCAGTATCGACCCGGTTGTGGTATCGGCACAGATCATCAGCGGATTACAAACCATTGTGAGCCGAAACGTTAACATTACCGAAAATCCGGCCGTAGTGACCATTGGAGTGATCAACGGAGGCTCGCGGTTCAATATCATTCCAGAATCTGTGGTGATGCAGGGCACCCTGCGCTACTTCACAGAGGGCGACGAAAAACTGGTGACCGAAAATGTACGCCGGATCGCTACTAAAACTGCCGAGGCATACGGCGCAACAGCCGAGGTAATCACACCGTACAGCAACCACTACCCGGTTACTTTTAATAACGTTGCCCTTACAGAAAAGATGCTCCCAACCCTGGAAGCAACTGCAGGGAAAGAAAATGTGTTGTTGCGCCCGCCGGTTACCGGTGCCGAAGATTTTAGCTTTTTTCAGCAGAAAGTACCCGGGATATTTTTCTTTTTAGGGGGTATGCCTAAAGGCGGCAACGCCTTAACCGCGCCATCGCACCACACGCCTGATTTTTACCTGGACGAAAGTGGTTTCACCCTTGGTGTTAAAGCCCTTTGTAACCTAACCCTCGATTATATGGCGATGGGTAAAGGCAAGTAATTACAGGATTTCTTAATACTATTAACCATTTTAAAACCCTAAGCCTGCTATATTTGTCTAAACAAGCTAATGGAAGACGAATTCATTTTATTTAAAAAGTTTGACGATGCGGTGCTTGCCGACACCCTCATAGACCTGCTGGAGAAGCATGATATCGCGTTCCAGGTAGAGGAAACACTGATCAGCGGAAATTCTGCAGCGATGGATGGGCAGCAAAAACATTATATCGTAAAAATCCATCCGGATGATGTGCTGATGGCTAACCAGGCCATAACAGAGCAGCAGCAGGAAGATACCCAGCTGCTTTCGGAAGACCCGCACCTGGCAGCCTTTACCAATGCGGAGCTTACAGAAGTGATTAGCCAGGAAGATGAAAAAGGCTCGGCAGATTACCAGATGGCTCAAAAGATACTGGTAGGCAGGGGCGCCCATATTAACGACGACACTTTGCCAACCCACCCTCAGGATAGCTTAAGCGACCTGAGCGCACAGCAGCCTAAACACACCACCCGGATCATTATAGGCTATTTTGCTGCGCTGCTTGGCGGTGTACTTGGTATATTGATTGGCTGGAACCTGTCGTCGCACAAGCGGTTACTGCCCAATGGTAAACAAGTTTATGCCTACAGCGAAGCCGACAGACAACAAGGCCGGCAGATTACCTGGCTGGGTATTATTGTAGTTATACTGTTAGTAATCTATCGAATATACAAAGCGCTGTAATCTGTGCAACTGATTTAGCAGCACTTTAAACTACTGCACCTTCTTAAAATCGTAAGGGTCATATTCTACAAAGTTGGCAACTTTAACACGTATACCTGTTACATTACCGTTCTGTACAAAAAACGGAAATACCGCCTTACCATAAGTAGGGTCAGAAAAGGTTACATAGAAACGGTTACCGCCCAGTGGTTGCAAACGGGCAAACATTTTAGGATGGTGTTCAAACCGCATCTCCAGCTCATTGCGCTGCTCGCCGGGGGTAATGGTCATGCTTCCGTATAGATCGTTCATGTATTTACCAACGTACTTGTTTGCAGATAATGCCGGTTTAGGCATCAGGGCAATGGTATCACGTTTACGCTGGTCGGCTTGTTGCTCAGCCGTTACCGCAGCTTTGTTTATAGAAAGGTAGGCATCACTATAATTGCTGAATTTCATTTTAAAGTACGCATCCATAATTTCCCAGCGCAACGCTTCATAAAGGCTGTTCTGATCGGTATTGGTCAGGATAACTATTCCGAGGTTTTCTTTCGGCACCAGCGTTACCGATGATACGTAGCCGTTTACACCGCCATCATGCATTATCAGCCGGTGATTGGCGTAATCCTGTATAAACCAGCCCAGGCCATACAACTGGTAGTTGGTTTCGCCGTTAAGGTGTTGCACGCTGCCCACAATATCCTGCGCCTGGCGGGTAGCATTAATCGCTGCCAGCGGGATCACCTGCTTGTTGCCCACCCTGCCGCCATTAAGCAGCGCCATCACCCACTTGCTCATATCACTTACCGATGAACTGATAGAGCCTGCAGGTGCCAGCCCGTCTAAATTCGCGTAGGGTATTGCTGTAAGCCGGCCATCAATCAATGTATGGGCCACAGTGCGATTAAGTGCCTTAGGCATATCGACACTCAGGGCAAGCGTGCTGTTCATTCCCAATGGAGCGAAAATATTTTCCCTCAGATACACCTCCCATTGTTTACCGGTAACCCGTGGGATGATCTCGCCGGCGGTTAAAAATGCCGAATTGGTGTAACCCCATGTGGTACGGAACGGATAAGTAGGTTTCATCTGTCCCAGCTTGGCTATTACCTCGTGGCGTACCAGGTTGGTATTATAAAATGTGAAATCGCCCTGGAAGGTGCGGAAACCTAAACGATGGCTCAGCAGGTCCTTTACAATTGCCTGCTCGCCGGCCAACTTGTTATCCAGCTTAAACTCCGGAATGTATTTGGTTACCTTTTCATCTAATGAGATCTTCTTATCGGCCTGTAGCATAGCAAGCGCTGTTGCTGTAAATGCTTTGGTATTACTGCCTATCATAAAAAGGGTGTTCTCATCCACCTTGTTCATAATGCCCAGTTCTTTGGTGCCGTAACCTTTCATCAGCACTATCTTACCATCTTTTACAATACATACAGCAGCACCGGGAATGCGCCAGTTAGTTATTGCGCGGTTAATGTAAGTATCCAGGCTATCCTTTATAAATTTACTCCGGTCGATATTCTGGGCCTGGGCAGCAGCAAAGGCAAAAATTAAACTGAGTATCAGGTACACTTTTTTCATAGGTATTGAAATATATTTAAAGCGTTAAAAACGCTAATTTAACGCAAAATTCATAGCAGCATTATTTATAATGCAAAATCGGTTCCATCAACAATAAAATTTTATACATGAAAGTTATTTATCAACGGTACGGCTTTTTTACGGTGTTACTGGCCTTGTTAATTTTCACACACTCGGCTGTAAAAGCGCAAATCCCGTCAACACATTGGGCAAAAGACGGCTACCAGTACTATAAAGTACAAAGTGGCGAAATTGTTGTGCTTGACGCTCGCGATGCCAACAAAAAAACCATCCTGCTTAGCAAAGCGCAACTTACCCCAGAAGGTGGCAAGCCCCTCATCCCGCGGAATTTTTACCTTGCGGCCGACGGACAAAAGGTACTGGTTTATACCAACTCCAAAAAAGTGTGGCGCTACAATACACGCGGCGATTACTGGGTGTATGACTTTACTGCTAAAAGCCTTACCAAAATTGGTAAAAACTTTCCGGCCTCATCGCTCATGTTTGCCAAGTTCTCGCCAGATGGCAGTAAGGTGGCATATGTAAGCGGCCACAATATCTATGCAGAAACACTTGCCGGTGGCAGTATAAAGCAACTCACTACCGACGGTACCGAGAAACTGATTAACGGCACCTTTGATTGGGCTTATGAAGAAGAGCTATTTTGCCGCGATGGTTTTAGATGGAGCCCGGACAGCAAACAGATAGCTTACTGGCAAATAGATGCCCGCAAAACCAAAAACTACCTGATGCTGAATACTACCGATTCTATTTACCCGTACGTAAAACCGGTAGAATATCCGGTTGCCGGCGAACCGCCATCTCCATTTAAAATTGGTGTAGTAAGCGTGGCCGGCGGCAGCACCAAATGGATGGATATACCAACCGATGCGGTTTTACAATCGTACGTACCGCGTATGGAATGGGCGGACAACAATACCGAGCTGATCTTCCAGCACCTTAACCGTGCGCAAAACGAAACAGATGTAATGCTTTGCAATGTGGCTACGGGCAAATCCAGATCTGTATACCATGAAACGGATAATGCCTGGATAGATATTTTGCCTATTTGGGAAGAAAACTATTATTATGGCGGTTGGGATTGGTTTAACAAAGGCAGCGAGTTTTTATGGGCCAGCGAAAAAGACGGCTGGAGGCACCTTTACCGCATTAGCCGCGATGGTAATAAACAAAAGCTGATCACTAAAGGCAACTACGATGTAATGCAGATCAACGCAATTGACGAGGCATCGGGCTATCTTTATTTTTCGGCTTCGCCGGATAACGCAACACAAAAGTACCTTTACCGCACCAAACTGGACGGCACCGGCAAAGCAGAGCGCCTTACACCGGCAAGCCAGCCCGGCACGCATGAGTATGATGTATCGCCAAACGGTAAGGCGGCCACCCACAATTTTTCTAACTACTATACACCTCGTACTACAGAAGTAGTATCCCTGCCGCTGCATAAAACCTTTAGCGGCGATGAGCAGGTAAGCAAGGCCATAGCCGGATCTGCCGAGGTAAAAGCCAAATCGAACATCGAGTTTTTTAAAGTTAAAACGGAAGATAATGTTGAAATGGACGGCTGGATGGTTAAGCCGGATAACTTTGATGCAACAAAGAAATATCCTGTTGTGCTGTATGTTTACGGCGAACCCTGGGGCCAGAACGTAAAAGACGAAAACGGATCGAGCTATAACTTTTTATACGAGGGCAATATGGCGCAGGACGGGTATATCTATATGTCTATAGATAACCGCGGAACACCGGTGCCCAAAGGCCGCGAGTGGCGCAAATCCATTTACAAAGGTATTGGTACGCTTAACATTCATGACCTGGCAATGGGTACCAAGCAATTGCTTAAAGAACGCTCTTATCTGGACACCTCCCGCGTGGCGGTATGGGGATGGAGCGGTGGCGGGTCATCAACCTTAAACCTGATGTTTCAATATCCCGAGATCTTTAAAACCGGTATCGCTATTGCCGCAGTAGGCAACCAGCTTACCTATGATAACATTTACCAGGAACGCTATACCGGTGTACCGGTTGACGAGGCCGGCAGGGAAGCCTTCCTGAAGGGATCGCCTGTTACGCATGCCAAAAACTTAAAAGGTAATTTACTTTACATTCACGGAACCGGCGATGATAATGTGCACTATCAGAATGTGGAGCTGCTGATAAACGAATTGGTTAAATATAACAAGCAGTTTCAGTTGATGCTTTACCCTAACCGTACACACAGCATATCAGAAGGCCCGGGCACATCGGCACATTTACGCACCCTGTATACACAATACCTTAAACAGCATTGTGCCCCCGGCGCACGGTAGATTTTGGATGTTAAAATGTATTAAAATAAAGTTGGCCTATACGGATAGTTAAATATCGATTTAAACAAAAAGCCCTCTCGATGGATCCATCGGAGGGCTTAAATTATTTAGTTTATAGTTGGTTAAAATGGAAGATCGTCGGCATCGTTATTACGATTGCCTTCAATATCGT
>NZ_CAXVWK010000058.1:0-100762 GCF_964263795.1 Mucilaginibacter sp. | reverse complement strand
CTCACTCTCTTCCTTTAATTCCAGCTAATTCGCTAGTAAGTAAATCCATTTGAGTCTTAAGTTGTTGGTTTTCCTTAAAGAGACGATATGCTTGCAAAGAGTCTACAAGCTCAAGATCTTGAATAAGAGTTTTCAATGTTGATGTAATAAAGTCATCAAACAACCAGCCTGGCGTGTAAGTCTCAATTGCTATAAATTTTTCACTTCGAATTTCTTTGACGATAACATTTCTTGAAGTACCTGTCCCATTTTTTCATCAACATCAATACTTTGAATAGTAAAATGCTTTAAATCCAACATGACATCGTTTCCATGAAAGTTAATCATTCGGTATTTAAATTCGTCTATAGCATGATAGAAGATTCTCGTCCTAAAAAGGGTTTCTTCAAAGACTAATGTTGCATCGGGTTGGAACGGTAGTAGATCTTGAAGTAAAGGTTTTTTAATGACTGAGCCGGTATTGCTTAAGAGAGTATAATATTTCATCATATTGAGATTAATAAACATACATATATTACTACGGGTTTTAAACTAACAATATACAATTTCCAGAATGTATTGTCGAAGTACTATATATAGGAAGATTACAAGATTTTGTGATTTTTTGGAAAAGTATCTAAACTCAACTGGATTGATGTTTGAAACTTAGTTTGGTGTAAATGTTGGTGCAATTCCCACCTTTTGCTTTAAAAGGTAACTATTCGACTGTTTAACTCGAAAACGATGCAAAAGGCATGTTTGGCATCAAATGAAGCAAAAAACATGGTTTTCCAAAAAGTTGATGCAAGCTATCTTATATAGGAGAATTGCAAAGAATTAAGATTTATTGGAAAAGCTTCTTGTAACGTTTAGAACTGCAATCTTACTTATTTTTTAAAAGGTACAAAGTTAAAGTTGCGACAGAACTAAGTATATTGCTGCACTAAACCTTCACAATTCATGAACCTAGCTAAAGTAAATGTCATAGCTTATAGATTCACTTGCATAGTTATTATCTTATTCCTAGTAATAGGAGGACTAGGTATGTTAGATAATCATTATCCGGTCAAAGCCGCTATAGGATTTGTCACTGCTTTAATTGTAGGTTTCCTAGCTTTTAGAAAACCGTCCCCAGTTCTATGGGGAAGTGTTGTTTTTATACTTGTATTCGCAATGTTCCTTGTTGGATTGATGAATAAGTGATGAAACAAGCATTTTTCTATAGTCTAAAGATTTGGCTTACCAGTGTGATTGTAAGCCTTATAATTTATATTCTGTCAGCAGGTAAGCCCCAGTAAATGTCAGTCGTTCATTACAATAGAAACCTTCGAACGAGTGCTTCGAAAGTATGCTTTCTATAGTTTTTTTATCGGAGCACAGCATAGTAAAATGACTATCCCAATGGGTTGTATAAAAAATCTCATTATTATTGGTGTACCAGTTCCGTTCACTCCCCCATTTTAAGACAGTATCGTCTTGGCCGTTTAAATATTCTTGAACGTATGAAAGTTTTCTTTCAAACCCAAATTCATCAGCTACAAACATATAATTATATCCAAGTTCAAGTAAACTCTTAAGCATTTCGGTCTGAAGACTTCCCTGAAATTGACCTTCTGACGGTTCTGATATATTATTATTATTACATGTATTCAACAGAATCTCTGCGTCAACTTTATTTTCATGTTCTTTTCTCAGACCACCTATCCTAGTTCTTAATGCTATATCTAGTTGATTGAGGTTTTTGAATTGTGTTAGGTTGAGCATTTCCTGCCAGGAAACAAATCTAATAACCTCTTGTTTGCTGTTGTATTGAATAAAAGGATGCAACAAGATATAAACGGCTTCGAAGTAACCTTTATAAAACTCAAGAATAGGAACATCTGGAAAAGCGCAGATGCAGTTATGTACTGCTTCAAACGGAGGTCTATCGCTTACTTTTTTCACATTCCTAACATAAGAAAATTACTGCGCATGTATATTTATCTCCCTTCATTATTTAAAGGTGCTATTCGAGTCATGAAAGGTATCAGGCAATAACTTTAAAAAATAAGTGTGTTTGCCATCAGCGAGTATATAAGACTTTAGCCAAGCAAATTAATTGCGAAAACACCTATTACCGGGTTTGAAAATTGATGGTGCATTGTGGCAACCACTCTTTTAAATTTCGTTTCTCTTTAGCTGTTAAATAATTATCATCTAATCTAAGCTCTTTTAGATGGGTCAACTTTCTAATTTGTGGAGAGATATAATGAATTGGGTTGTCCCATATTTCAAGCTTTTCCAAGTTCTTAAGTTTACCAATGTCGGAAGATATCGAATCAAGCTTATTGTCAAATATTAGTAACTCCCTGAGTTCCACTAATAAACCTATACCCTTCATACTTTTAAGATTATTGCTGTAAACGTGCAATGTCTCCAGTCCACGAAGTTTAGTATCAAGGAAGTCTAAATCTTTAAAATTATTTTCCTCAATTGACAATGACTTCAAATGAGGAATCGCTTTTATATGTTCAGGAAAAACGGTTAAATCGTTACCGGAGATATCAAAGTAAGTTAGATTGCTTAACTTGGATAGATCCGCACTGATTTCTTTGATTAAAGTTTTGCTAACTAACAAACTCTTCAATTCCCTAATTTTATACAAGTCATTTGGCAATTCTTTAATAGGATTAGCGCTAATGTAAATCTCTTGTAACCCTGGAGTCTGGTATAATTGACGTGGTATAGTTGTAAAATGATTTTCTGCGAGATACACTGTATTTACTTTAATGTGAGATACTGCTTCGGGTAAGAAGCTAATCCCGTTTCCCTGCAAGCTAAGATAGGGTCCATCTTTTGCATTTATGATTAACTGATCGGATGTCTTGTAGAACGTTTTTAACTTACCGTTATTTATCTGATTACTCAAAGCTGTTATTGCTCTTTGAACTGATAATCCTGTATCGCTCCTTAGCGTAAAAATCCAAGCTCTGATTACCTTGTTATTTAAAATACAGTTGTAAGCAAAATTAGGATTCCAAACCACGTCACTATCATTTTTAGGATGCGAATTATCACTAAAATAGTATTGTTGCCAGTATGGCATGTCCTCTGCTTTGGTAGAAGTAATAATAATGCCGTTTTTAGGGAAAATAACTTTCTTAGTCCAAAACAAAGTGCGTGGTAACTCGGGATAACCAGCAATGCCGAATATTATGCCTGCACTTTTAGTATGATTGGGAAATGTAAATGATGTATGCTCCTGCCATTTAAAGTAGGAATATGCAAAGAGTACCAGATATAAAGTGCTTAAGCCCCATTGTTTATAACGGATATGTCGTTTACTTAACTTTATTATCAGGTAATTGACTAAATATAACAGGCAACCGACACCGATGATATAAAGGCTTAAAAGTAGTAAATAGCCCTTTGTTGCAATGGCTATAACCAGCCCTGTAATAATGGTTACAAAACCGAGTATTTTGAGTGGATTTGTAAAATAAAGTTTAAGTTTATTAATCATGTTTAGTACCAAGCAGCTTTAAACATTGGTTGGATAATCTTGGTGCAAGCTAATATGCATATTTTAAGTTCTTAAATTAAATTACCAAAACAATGTTAATAACAAAAAGCCCCAAAGGGCTTTAAAATTTATGCAGTTTCATAAGTAACTTGCATAATGTAATCAGTTGCACGATGAGCTTGAGCAGCAGCTTTAATGATTAATGTTTTATCGTTCTTCAACGCTTTGAGCCAGCTTTCAATGTAGGCTGCGCTGTTGTCGATGGTTGCTTGACCTATGCCGGTAATGGCACTTAAGAATGCAGCAGTCATTTCTGCAGTAAGCTCTTCTTTAGCGTAGTTAGTTGTGCCAAAGCCTTCTGATGATAAAAGCTCATTTCTGTTTAGTCTGCTTTCATGGCCGGTACTGTGTGCCAGTTCGTGAAACAGTGTGCTGTAGTAGCCTTCACTAGATTTGCACCTTTTTAAGCTTGGTACGACAACGGTATCGGTAGTAGGCTGATAATGCGTTTGTGCCATTCTTGCGTATAGTGGGCTTGTTTGGCATGTTAGCAATGACGTTTTCGCAGGACTCGATTACCTCGGCTTCAGATCTAACTTCGGCTTCAAAGGTTGGAAAATCTATTCCTTCTGTTTGAGCGATGTTGAATACGGTGTAAGTTTTAGGAACCATGATTGTTCTTGGCTTTGCATTTTCATCGACAGGTTGTGAAGTGGCATCGTCAGTCTGATTCTTCAATTCGATCTGTGCCCAGTAGATAATTCTGATTCCCTTTTCGCCTTTCTTAATCGAGCCTTTTAGGTCGTTTGCCTGTTTGTAAGTGAGATAGTAAGGAGTTGGATAACCTTTGATGCTCGAATGAAAGTTAAGCAGGAATAGGTTCCATCCCCGGTAATTAATGTTAGTGGTAATGTTTTTCGGTAGGCCAACCTGGTTCCAGGGACATTGCCAGATTACTGTGCCTTCTTCAAGTGCTTTGATTACTGCGTCTGTTACCTCTTGGTAAGTGTCAACGAAAGTGTTTGTTGGTGCAGTGGGTTGTGTTGTAGTTGCCATAATCTTTTAAGATTTTAAGTGAATGGATAAATGATTAATTATGGCAGCCCTACAGCCTGTAAGACACTATAAGGTCAAGGTGGAGAGCAAACAACTTTAAGAACATGGAATAAAAGGGTAGCGCTATGGCAACGTGGGTTTATGCCGTGAAAGCGCTGAAAGTTTTTGATACTACCTTGAAGTGGGAGCATGTGGGGATAAGGCCACCGTTTGTGGCTTAACTGGCTAATTTTGCTTGCCAGTATTGATTATTATGTATGTGTGGTGGGATATTCTATCTTTCCTGCTATTAATCTACATCTCTTATAACTGAAGAACTTGTCGAATTATCCATAAAGGTAGATTGAACAATTAATATTCATTTCTTATTTTATCTTGATAATATAATACCTTTAAATAACCAATTATTCAAGTTTAATCACTCCTAAGTCATCTGGACAGATCACATTCTAGATCGATTTTGGAGTCAATAGTGATAAGATATCATCGACAGTAGGCTTTCATAACTATGAGGAAATTATTTTTTCTTACTTTCTTGTTTTTGCTTGCCTTAACTGTCGTATTTGGCCAAGTAAAGCAGCCTATTTTACAACAAGCACAAAGTGTAAAAGAGTTTTTTAAAAGACGTCCTATCGAAAAAGCATATTTAACTTTTGATAAGACGCAATATAATATTGGAGACACCATTTACTTTAAGGCATTTGTAACTGTTGGAGAACGGAACTATTTGTCCAATTTAAGTAAAGTTCTCTATGTTGATTTGTTCTTTCCGGACCTAAAAGTTTATCGTACTTTAAAATTACCTATTAGAAACGGACTGGCTCAGGGGGATTTCCTTCTTTCAGATTCTTTGGTTACCGGTCGTTATTACGTTAGGGCATATACTAAAACGATGCTTAATTATGGGGAAAGCGTTTTTTTCAAGAGAGCAATTGCTGTCGCGTCCCAGGATAGCAAATTTGAGCCGATATTGTCACCTACCTCGTCCGTCAATTTTCCTGACGTTCAATTTTTTCCAGAAGGTGGTGATTTGGTGGCAGGTGTAAATGCTCTCATAGCCTTTAAAGCGGTTTCTCCTGAAGGCGTTGGTGTTCCTATAACCGGAAAGATTTTGAATGTTGCCAATCAAACAGTAGCTAAATTCTCTACATCCCATAGGGGGATGGGCTCATTTTACTTTCTGCCATTGGAGAATGAATTGTATCACGCGGAGATAACATTTGCAAACCAACATACATTCAATTGTGATTTCCCCAAAGTAAAGACTAGCGGAATTGCTTTGGGCATCAAAGATTCCCTGACCAAACTGTCTGTTCATCTTTTAGCAAATAACGTATTCTTCGAGAATAACAAAGATAAAGTTATAGGGCTGATGATTTACTCAGGAGGGAAATTGACGACAGTCAACGATATTATGGATGGTCCAGATAAACGTTTTGATATTGAAAAAAAAGGTTTATCCCCTGGTATTGCGCAGATCACGCTTATTTCCGCGACTGGTGAACCGTTATGCGAAAGATTGGTATTTATCGATAAGGGAAATCAACTTCGTTTGGAACTATCCACCAACAAACAGATTTATCATACGGGAAACAAGACAACGGTTACTTTAAAGGCGACTAATTCAGATGGAACTCCCGCCGTTGGCCATTTCAGTGTATCAGTGGTTAATAAAAATAGTGGGCCTTTAGACCTTTATCCAAGTATTTACAGTTATTTACAATTAAACTCCAATCTTAAAGGGACTATTGAAGATCCTAATTATTATTTTGCAAATACTGATCAACAAAAGACGCATGAGTTAGATTTGGTTATGTTGACGAACAGTTTCCGTCGTTTTAACTGGAGTGCTATAACAAACGACGATCTAAAGGCTCCGACTTTTGAACCGGAAACAGGTTTAAGTATTAATGGAATTGCCAGTTTATTAAATGGAAAAAGTATAAATAGAGGGCAAATATCCCTGATCCGGACAGCAGATGGGCAGCTTTTGAGTGAAGAAACAGATAGAGACGGTAGATTCAGTTTTCGCAATTTGACTTTTTTTGATTCTACTAAATTTATTATTAGCGCGTTAGATGCAAAAGGAAATAAGGATACAAAAATTGCAATTAATCAGGATGATGATTGGACTGTCAAGTACCCATTGAAAATTGATCGAATGGATGCGATTGATTTCGCGATTAATAAAAATAATCCACTTGATAGCAATCAAAGGACTTGGGATAATCACATGTACAAAAATAAGGGTATTATGTTACAGCAGGTAAATATTCGCGCCACAAAGAAAGCGGAATATACAACTCAAAGCCTTGCTGGTGCAGGACATGCCGACCAGGTTCTTAAAATGAAAGATATTGCTAAAGGAGGTCTACTTACCAGTGCACTCGATGGCCGTCTAAACGGTGTTGTTTTTAATGACCCTTCGAAAGCTGGCGGCGGCGCCCCTCATTTGAAAACATCTGAAAGTATAGAGTTTTCCGGGGATGTGCGACCAATGCTTGTCATTGTTGATGGAACTCAACGTCCACTTGGAACTGGAATCAATGATATAGGAGTAAATGATGTTGAAACTATAGAGGTTTTAAAATATTCAGGAACATCAATATATGGTCTAGCTGGTGCAGGTGGTGTTCTAATTATTACAACGAAGCAGGGATCAGGAAAATCATTAAGCGATATAGTATCTCGAGGCATGTTACCCGTTGTCCTGAGCGGATTTTATAAGGCGAAAGAGTTCAATTTGTCACAGTTCGATGGTAAAATCATACTGAAATCATCAAATTTAAATGCCACCATCATGTGGCTACCCGAACTAACCACCAACAATTCCGGCATTGCAACATTTGAATATTATAATACAAGTGCAGAAGCTGATGTTGAAATTGTTGCCGAAGGGATAACCGAGAATGGTTTTGCAGGGAAAGTAAAGACACAATTTAAAATTGTTAAATAAAAGATATTTGTTAGGCCAACAATTAAGTTCCTGACTTAACGAAACAGGATAAGGAAAAGCCGAACCCGAAAAAAGAAGGCGCTGCCTATCCTAATCAATTATCTACAAAATCAGTGTTATTCTAAATGATACATAAGTTTATACTTGATTCCCTAATTTTTGAATGCACCGCACATTTCTTAGCTATCCTTTACTATCTTATACCTGTTGGAAATAAAATGTGCGTTTAGCTTATGCAGCGTTAAGCTTTTTTTAAACGGTACTATTCTAAATTAACTACATTCCATACGCAGGACCTTTTAAGAAATCATTGGGCTTGCAGATGAATTGTTAGCTTTATTAAGCAACAGAGGCGCATTATTATCGTCCAAGGTTAACGACCTATAGAATGGACTAATCCTCTGTTGTATTATTTATATTATCTTCAATTATTAAAGTGGTAAACAATAACGACAATCTTTATCTCTACTTACAAGCTTTATAATACTTACCAAAGTAAGTGGGATACCGATTAATGCTGTGATTGCAGTTATCCATGCAGGGTAATCGGTTACACTTTCAGCGGCTTCACTTGCGTCTTTTAGTATCATGCAAATAGTGATAATTGGGGAGTAGGTTTAAGCTTAGGCTGGGACATGTTAAGCGGTGGATAGAAAACGCCTATAATAACAAATGGATTTGGTGCATTCTTGGCATGGAACGTCTTTGTCGTTCCTAGAAACAAATAGATGTCGTTCTTACTCATAAATTCATCCCAGTACTTCTGTTTTACTTTCTCAAGGGCTAAGGTTTCTGATCCGTAATCTCTTAGGCACTTGAAAAATAACACACCTATTTCCCAATCTTCAATCATTAATCGGCTTGGTTTACCATTAACGTCTGCAAACCTGTAATAGAACTTATAGGGGAGTTTTGGAATCATCTTACGAACACTACTACCATCCTGGCTCTGAGGAAGAAACATGTCTAGTTGTTTAAGCTTATCTTTCCATTCAGGCTTCCAGTCACGTTCTTTTTCTTCCTTCCACTCAAATCCAGTAAAACTAGCCGGTTTGAATGTAGCTAGGGACTTATAGGTTGGTTTTTTTGATTGTTCAATAAGTTTAGACATATCTGTGTACACATTAGCTGCAACAAAGCTATGGCGAATGGACCATCCGGTGCCTTTCGTACTTATAGAGTCCAAAATTGTTACATCTGAAAAGTCGCGTCGAACTGGAGAATGACTTTCTGGTCTGAAGTCGTCCTTACGTCTGTTTAATTCCAGTTCAATCCAAGTATACTTATAGGTGCTAACCTTATTATCCTGTCTTAAACCCTGAAGAAATTTAAATGGAATTGGGTATATCCTAATCCATGTTCCATCCTCAAGCACACCCGCGGTGCATACAAGTTCATCATAGCTACGCGAAGGTAGTGGATATGTTGTAACGGCTATAAGTACCTTTTGCTTCATGTAATTAAATATGAATGAGATCAAATTGCCAACCAGGCAGCTTCGTTATAGCCTCCGCGAGCGGTTTCCGATGGCATTGACAAACGTTAGATTCAAAACAAGTTAGCGCAATACGCTTATTCTCAATTAGTAAAGATAGTATGTACTTTTGAATATGCAAAGTGCTACGGAGGGTTGTCAACTTGTAATCGTCAAATAGGAGATTATAATCTGCCTGTGAATGCAGATCTTGTCTTTTTTCCGATTTTATTCCTACATCAGGTAAATGAACGTATTTGATACCCACACTTTCACAACTATGTTGCAACTGACTTTTTGAAAATCCGAACTTCATACTTAAGGGATTACTCCTTACATCGCAAAGTAATTTTACATCATTTAGAATTAGCCTATTTAAGTATTCCTCTAACGTTTTACCCTCATATCCTACTGTAAAAAGGGTCGGAGTATATTTAACAGGTCGGATTTTCTTGACCTTTTCGAACTGCTCTTTTGTGAGTAAGCGTTCAGCCATTAAACTGTTAATTGCGTAGTAAGGATACGATATATAGGTTGAACGAGTAAGTTCATCACTTTCCATCCTTCCAAACAAACTCTTTACTCTATTGATCGCAGATCTATCTTCCGGCCTAAGCTGACAGATAAAATCTTCTTGCATAACTCCCAAATAAGTTTCGCCATCTTCAACAACTTGTTTGTATTTCTTAAGCGTTCCCAGATCGGAGACAGCCTGAAATGAATAACAGCCATACTTATACGGTACGAAATCGTAAGCCTTATCCTTTTGGTATCTAGTTACTAAAAATAACAGCTTTTGTAATGGTAATTTCCCCAATTTGTTATCGAAGGATTGTAGTAAAGCAAGCAAAACTTTTCTTCTGTAGTACATTGCGCAAAGTTAATGAAATAGTAGTATCGTTATGTTTGCCAGCTTTTGGACAGCCCTAGTTAAGTAGGAGTGCAATCATTTCGCGAGCTGTCCTGCGAGTTGAAAAAAGGTCTGAGCAGAGGGAGCCTAAGGTGCTGCACAAAATGCTACACAAGGTACTAGCGGTATATTTACAGACCTAACGAACATTTGTAACAAGTATTAGCCGTCCATGCATGGCATAACATTTATATCTGGTCAAAAGTAGGTTCCAACGGTAAACGCTGGATTTGTGCAACCTTAAAACGAAGTGCCTATAAGATGGTGTAGAGGTAACTTGGGGAGAGAATAAATTACCAGGAATCTATTTGCCTTAAACTGATTTATTTAACTTAGCAACGATAGTTTCAACAAGATAGTCTCTGCACTTAATAAATTTTTATATGACTGACCTTCACCTACCCTGGGACGATAAAGAGTTGCAAGGCTTATTAGAGAGCATTATACCCCTCGGTGAAACAACCAAAGTGGATTTTAAAAGACAACTCGACCTGACACCATCAGCTCAAGCAGAGCTGCTGAAAGATGTTATTGCTTTCGCTAATACATTAAGTTACGATTATAAGAATTACGGCTTTATCGTGGTAGGTGTTGATGCTGGTAAGTTATGTTACACTAGCTTTGAACAAAACATTGATTCTTTACAAGCTACAATTGATGAGGTGATTAAAAATCACGTAGAACCATTTATACCAACTTACATCAAGATCTTCGGCTCAACTGACAAAGCTTGGGGCGTGGTAGTTATTCCACCAACCAAAAATGCCCCACATGTAGTTGTTAAAGAGGCTCACAAGCGTAATAGAGGCGATATATACGTAAGGCGCGGCACAACCACAGATAAGGCACTACCAGGAGACTACGCGCGATTCTTTAGACAACACTTGGATGAAGAGTTATTCGAAATAAGGCAACACGTTAGAGAGTTACGAAAAGAACTTACTGAACTAAAGGAGAATAAAATCACACTCCAACATATAGATATTCCAAATAATGCCCCTGAGAGATTACATCCTCCTATAGAGCGTTTGGATAGATCAGTAGCTAACAGTAATGCAACTGTTATGGATAAGCTGAAAGCGGGTTTAGTAGAACAGATTGATCCAGTCCATGAAGCTTTAATGGAAGCTGCAAAGAAAGTGACTTTGTTCTTGGCTTCAAATGATCTTGAATGGGCCTTGCACCCTACAGCTTATGAACATAATCATTTGGCACTTAAACTAATTGAAGAACAATCTTTAGAGTTTTGGCAAGCGCTAACATATATTATAAAAACTGATCGAGAGGAGAAGTACATTAATTCTATTATTGAAGCCATCGAATTATTATGTAAGCAGCCAGAACCTCCAGCTAATATCCGCTTCACAGACCTTGGTAAAAATGTAAGATATTATCCATTGGTGATGAGCTTATATATTGTGTTTATTCATGGCACAGCCTTAAGGAAGAGTGAGCTGATAAAGCAAGTAAAAGCCCTAGAATTAGTTGGTCGGAGCTACTATAATCAACCTGATTCAGTTTTAAACGCACTCTTCTATATTAGGAGGGCATCAGAAGTCTTTCAGGCCAAAAAGCCCGGGTACCCTAATACTAGTTGGTGTGATGCAGTCGGCAGCGTAGTTAAAGACTATTTCATAGATCATCTCGAATTAGAGGAAGATATTACAATTGTTACCGCGAAATACTTCGTCGGTGAGTTTGTGCTATGCATTGCCCCTGGCGACAGTAATGTAGCCAGTCATCCATCTGCAGGTTCGTTCTTTTATTATGGCGATTCTGAACCAGTGATAAAGCGGTTCCTTACTAAACAAAAAGAGTGGCTTGAAAATATTTTTACTGGGAATCTTCGAGTGTTGTTAAATCGGTTTGACAGGGATGCGCTATCTATGGCTAGACAGCGCGGTTGTTCTCCTCATGGCTTTGTTGGAGAGGCCGAACAAACTGCATTTCCTCAATCACTCGCTCAGTAGTAACGACTCTTTCAATTCAGACTACATGAATCCATTCAGATCAAAGCGAACCGACCTGCGAACAGAGGGCGTTGTCTTCCAAAAGAAGCTCTAACGAGCGATTGGAAGAATGCTTCACAAGGGCTTGGCGTTTGTTTTGAATTCGGGTTTGTGCGCTGGCTTACCAAAACACATGACAAGGCAGAAGCAACGCCCGAGACGCAGGTGAGCCTAACACTAAGAACGTATAGACTTTTATATATTAAGTGATATTGCTAAGCGGAGCATGCTGTAGAGCGAAATGTATGAAAGGATATCGAGAGTGAATGTGAAGTTGCGACTCTCCGAAAGTCAAACAGCATGACAAGCCGGCCATTGCCGGTTAAGCGTTAATGTGCTTTGAAAAAGCTTATTGAGGCTTAACGAAGCTTGGCGTAGTGTTTTGATGAGGTTGAAGCAACGTAACACCGATCTTCCTGGTGTGTGAAAGGCCCGAAGCGCGAGGAACAGATTTCACCATACCCTCTTAAACAACTTTTAGGGGATGGTTAAATATGGTTCCGATTGGTAAGTGTCTTACATAAACGTTATCTTTAGCTGTAAGTTCCAACAATGACAGTACGCAGACGCCGAACATTTCCTGCACTAAATTTTCAAAGTATAAAAGCAGATTTAAGCAGACTTTATCTTTGGCTTGCAAACAAACAATATGGTTCAGTTGCAGAATGGGTAATGATCTTATTAACTGCAATTACTGCTTTTTTTCTTTATCAAACATTGCAATCGCAAATTGTAGTCCAAAAAGATCAACACAATATGGTAGAGCTTGAGCGAGAACGTGAATTCCGCGCAATTAAACCTCAATTATATTTTGAATACCTAAGTTCCGGTCGTGATTCTGTGTATACTTACTATAATTACAGATTTGTCTGTAAAAAGAACACGGCACAGGAAGTTTGCATGGAAGTAATTGCAATGCCATCATATGGATGTTATCCTGTTTTTTTCCAACGAAATACTAACATTCCTCAAATGGAAGAAGGAATTTATACAGACTTTTATATTAGATACCCTGTAAAACTTCATACAAAGGATGTTGATAGCGCATTGCTCAAGTCGAACCCTAAGCAGTTTATGGCAGAGATGAATAAGAAATTCGAAATGCCAGGTGTAAGCTTTTATCTTTACTTTAAAGATGAAGAAGGCAAAGCTTATAAAAAGCTCGTTGTTCTGGATATGGAAAAGGTAACAAATAGGTCAGTTGAAGAAACTATTGATCATCCTCATAGCACCAAATATCGGGCAAATTTACTCGATAATGAATATACATTTGCGTCTAAAATGAAACCTGATCTTGAGTTTAGCCTTACTAACGACGGCCATTGAGAAAATAAATATGCAATAAGATATTTAAATCTACTTTGAGGCAAGTGTGTGGCTAGTCGGTAGTAAACTTCTTTGATTTAATGTTGTTTAATAAAGCTGTGTATAATATAGTCGTTTGGCAATGATCGCACAGTTTACCTTTTAAAGAATTAGTTGCACTCAATTCTTCCCATTGCTTTGCTACAGTACAATGCAGTTTCTTTAGAAATGCACCTTCATCCCTGTAAATTTCTTTGGTAATGGGATTGTATTTCATAATCTTTGAAAGAGGCCACAAATGCAGCCTCCTATTTTAATCCAACAGGTTAGGTCTAGACAAACTTAATTTAAGGTTATTCATCGTCTTTAGCTAAAGAACATTTTACTGTAGCATATTTAAGTTAAATGGGTAAGGCCCCATGTTACCTAATTGAGCTGGCATGATTAAAGGTTGGCTTTTTTTGAATCCTAACGATACTATCAACGTCAAGTCTTTATCATCAAGTAATTCGATATTGAAAATACCTCCACCTTGAGTATATCGTTGGGTGTATTTGGCTATTTTGTCTTGAGTTTTCGTTAATAACATTTCGTCCGACCCGTTCAATAACTTTATAGATACAAACTTCGGGTTGAACGTGACATTATACCTTTTGCCTTGTAATGATTTGTTAAGAAAGGTTAGAATTGTGTCGTTGCCTGAAACTTTATTTACTGAGTAAACAACATATTTTCCATTTGACCTGTGGGTGCAACCCAAGTAGATCATTGAAAGAAGTAATAGGACTATAAGGTTTATTTTCATGATATGAATGTGGTTAAATTGTTGTAGGTGAATTTATTTAAGCCATTTAATTACAGTTCTTACAACTAAAATAAAAATGACTATGCTAGTAATAATACTAAGTGTGGCTTCGAACATGATAAGGTTGGTTTGTAATTTGTTGATACAATGTTTGGACTGAAGTCTGTTATGCTAAAATAGAATCTTACTTAGTTATTACTAAGTAAGATGTAAGCTTTGTTTTTATTCTTTCGTTGTTGATGGCAGCGAATATTAAATCTGATATTGAAGCTTATGTGATCAATAAGGTTAAGGAGAAAAGAGAGGCTTTAAACCTCACTCAATCCGAACTGGCATTAGAGCTGAATGTATCTGATGGGTTCATCGGACAAGTAGAAAGCTCAAAATATCCTGCCAAATACAATCTAAATCACCTTAATAAACTTGCAATTGTTTTTAAGTGCTCGGTCAAAGATTTTATACCTGAACAACCATTTAAGTAGAGGCCTCAACCTCTACTGATTTAAGCGACTGCCAGCATTTGTTTTCTCTTAATCGCATGAGGCTTGTATGGTATAATCGCAACAGGATAATTCATTTTACTATCCTCTATTGCTTCATACAATTCCGAGCAAGTATTCATCAAATGAGGACTGTAAATGCAACTTTCAATATCAACTGCGGCGTTTTCCTTGGCAGTGTACTTATGCACTAAGCGCATAAATTTCGCAGTAATCAAGGTGAATTCATTTCGATTGCTAAACTGTTCAAAGCCAAACTGGATGCAATAACGCTCTCCATCCTCTTCCGCGTAAAGAGCCAGGTAAAGCAATGGTGAGATAAGTTGATGCTGCTCCAGTCTGTTAAGCAAAGTCTTGTCGCGTAAATGAATAGTGCAGCGTAGGTCGTGGCGTTCGATGGTAGCCAATAGGTTTTGTGCTGCTCTTAAGATTTTATAATAAGCTGCTTTAACTGCTTTATTATAGGTTACTGTTCGAGGGTCAAGGATTGGTTTTTTGTTCATGATGTTTTGTTAAGTGATTTGAAAATGTGTTTAATAAAAAAGTCCCTGGTTGCTCAACCAAGGACTTGAAATGTGAATGTGCGGACTTATGCGCAGGACCTTTTAAAAAATAGATCAGGAATAGCTTTCCTCCTCATTTTGTATGAAATTAGTCTTATCACCGGACTGGTACTCATGCATCCTTTTGACAGGCACAAAGTATGCGGAATCAAGATATTCCTGGTCATCAAAGGCATGATGCAGCAAACATTCTTTGCGGAACCAATTATATTCCATCAGCTCCTGCACCCAAGGCCATTGAACGAGAAGATAAAGGCTGTCTGCCGGTGTTTCTTTAATAAATGTGGTTAGTGGTGTTGGCATGTTATAAGTATTTAATGTATTGCGGTTTTTGATAAGCTAGGACAGCTTTGTAAAACGCTGGCAGCGTTGGTTGTTTGCTAACTTCCGTAACGTAAATACTAGCATTAAAATGCAGAAATAAGTCTCTTATCTCCTGCTCGAATGGGCAGAACCAAAATTGGTATTCAAGCGTGATGTTGAAGTTAAGGCCGCAGTCAATGTTCCAGTAAAATGTTGATGTGAGGAAGCTGTAGACCGTAAAAGGGTTTTCGTTGTCATGCTTGTAATCTCTTTCGTAGCACAACTCGCAACTATATTTATAAAGCTCCTTTACTTTGCCAAGTATCAGTTCATATTGAATAATCCTGGTCGCAATAACGTCTTTCATGCGATTGGGGTGGCTATTGTTCTTAACGACTTTCCAACGTTTTGAGATAGGAAAAACTTTTCGGTTATAAGTAGTCGTTATTGGGATTTCGATGGGCTGTGAGATCTCTTTCATAGGTTTAAATGGGTTTTAGGTGTTCGTTATTGATGGATTTTGGTGATGGGAGGTTTGAAAAGTGAAGCTGTTGGGCAGCATTATTAGTGGAATCGCAATTGGGTAAAGCGATTTCTTGACGAGGTCGGGATTTTAGGCGATTGATCCTGTCATTGTGAGCGAATCTTACTTATATATTTCGCTTCTCATCGCAAACAGGGAGAGGGGGTATATGGGAACAACCGATGTCCGCAGACCACACATAAAAATCGTCAAACGGAGTAATTTCACATAGTTGATATATGGGGAGGGGTAGTTCGGTAAAATGACGACAGAGGGCTTTAATCGCTATGCCGGAGGGGTATATTTGAAAAGTTTTACAACGAGCTAGCTGGCATTTAGTAATTTGGAACATTTAGAAAGCTTATTTAAAATTAACTAAACAGATTTATGAGCGTACAAGAACAGATCGACAGTTATATCAGCAGCCAACCTGGATCAAAACGGAGTGATATGAAAGAGTTGCATCAACGTATTCTTCGGGTGATGCCTGATACTAAATTATGGTTTGATGATGGAAAGAACAGTGAGGGTAAAACCGTTAGCAATCCTAGTATCGGGTATGGTTCACATATTACAAATTACGCTGACGGCAGTGCTAGGGAGTATTATCAGATTGGCATCAGTGCAAACACCATGGGTATTTCCGTGTACATACTTGGAATTGAAGATAAAATGTATTTGGCTAATGCCTACCGTGAGACAATAGGTAAAGCAATTGTGACAGGGTATTGCATAAAGTTTAAAAAGTTAAGCGATTTAAACTTGGTTATACTTGAAGATGCCATACAAGTTGGCGTAAATCTTACCAGTTGATCGAATAGCTATACATTGTCAGAATAAACTAATTAATAAGTGTCTGTGTTACCTTACTTAATTTAAGTAGAAATTCTATTTGTTTTTCCAAATGACCAGTCATGCTTTCCCATTCTTCAAAACGATCCTTGCCAAGAAGAATTTGGTTGGTATCAACATTCCAATAACCATCGTAGGGGTTGAGTTTTAATGAATGGGCAACCTGCAGACTGATTACCTGTTGGCTCAATTTATCGTAAAAGGAGATGGTATGTTTCGATGCCATAGGCTCATTAGTATTTTGAATAATAGTCCACCAATTTTCGAGCATTATCGTTGTAAATAATACAGCCACTTATAGTCTGAACGACGGGCTTGGTTTGGTAAACCCTTTCTATCCATGCATCAAATTTTTCTTGGCTAACAAACTCTGATTTGTGTTTATAATAATACTCTATCGCGGTTAGCCGTGATACCGGATTAATAGCGTACATCAAAGCCACCAATTGATTATTGCTAAGGTTATTCTTCAAAGCATTAAAATATTGTCTATTATTCAAAATCGTTATGGGCAAACCACCTGCAATACCATATATCAGCTCTGCTGTAGGAGACATATAACTTGCCATTTGTGGAGTTATATCAGTATGTTTTTGATATTGGGTAAGTGGTTTGAGTATTATATCTGGTTTGTATTGATAAAGGTAAGTGCCCTCAGAATAGTCTGGTAAAACACTAGTGTATAACTTACGATATTGGTCGACTAAGTCGGACCTGTGAGGCAGTTCAGCCCACAGTTTATAAGAAGCGATTTGACCCTTGTAATAGTAAATATTAACCTCGAGTGATACATAGCCACCGCTTTTACCAGTGTTATACATTTCCCAGTCAAAGCCAAGTGTGTCTTTTTTTGTATCCTTATCAAAATGCTTAAAGAAACATTCAACTTCTCGTGGTTTGGTTTTATCAACCTTAGAAAACGATTGGAATAAGTCGACATCCATTTGTACCCATTCTTTATGGAGCGTGTCTTGTTGTTGCCCTAAAGCTACGGTACATTCAAATATTGAAAATATGATAATTGCGAGTATACGCTTCATAGCCTGCTGATAATGCAAGATACAAAAGCATCTTGTTCCGTTCAAACTTACTTTATTAGAAGGCACTATTCGATACCTGCGAATGGTCAACTTTTAAAGAATGTAGAAGATGGCCACAAAACTCGGTTAACAATTGCTGTAAACAAAAAAAGCTGCACTAGGCAGCTTTATGTTATAAAGAATCTATTTAGGCAATTTATAATTGAAGCCTAAGCTTTGCAATTTCTTTTGTAAGCTCTAAGTTTTCAATTGACAAGGCCAGGTTATCAGTGGTTTCTTTAGCCCACATATCAAAGAATGATTGAGCATCATCCTCAAGGCATTTAATCTTTTTAGACTTTTTGACTAAGGTTTTCCTTAGCATATCTAATTTCGCATCAAGAGAAGTTGCATCAACATTGTTCATACCCACATTGGGAGTGTTCATTTTCATTTCTAAAAGTTATTTGTTTGTTCAATTGCACTGGATGTGCAAGGTAGATCTGAGATACTGACAAAAGCTTAAATAGAAACTTGTCTATCAGCTGTTTACATACGTAAAGATACGAAATTGTGTCGACATTAACAAGTAATATATTTTGCATTTATAGCCATAAGTACTTGAGATTTAAAAACATAGCTCTCTTAATTTATTAAAAGGCACTGCGTTGACCATCACAATATCGCGCTTATGCAAAACGCTTATAATTGCTTAAATAACAGCAATAACATCATATTGGTACTTAACGATGCAAAGACCGTCTTTAGGCGAAGAATATTCAAAAAGCACCTCTTGGAGTTTAGCGTAGGATGTATTATCACCCATAGTTACCTCAACTGAGTTTTCAAAAGCCATTCCAGAAAGTTTTTATTTCTTGTAACTTCCCTACATAACAATGAAAACTGAAAGTAATTGGAATATGGATTTAATATCCTCGTTAGGCAACCATTCTAAGGTTGAACTGGGCGCGTCTTATAAACTTAGCATGAACGGCTTTACCACTAGAGTCCTTTATTTTACAATCGTCTGCTTCAAACCTGCCGAAATCTCTAATTTGAGTTGCAGTAGCTATTTTGATCATACCATTATCGGTTCTAATATCTAGTAGATTATAAAATTCCTGAAGCCTTGCCTTCACTTCGTCGTTTGTATATGAATTCCCTACTTTAAAGGCCAGTTCCATCAATTTCAGAAGTTTGAATTCCGCCAATCCATTTTGTTTCAGAATCAACTCCTTTTCCACAGCCTTAACATTGTATTTCAATTTTAGCATAGTGGCTTCATCTATTAATTCAAAAGCCTTGAAAGCCATGGGGTTGCTTTTCTTGATATCTTCAACCAGGCTAAACATCTTTAAAATGAAGCTGCCTTTTGCTCTTGATGCTTTATCTACTTTAAGGGATTGATAATCCTCTTCTAATTGTTTAGATGCCGATTTACGCTTTGTTGTGGTGTTCGTTTCAAGTGTGATATTACTATATTCTAATTCCACATCGAAAAAGCCATTTTGCCAATCCGTTTTGATAAAATCTATATGGTTGTAGACTTCATTATTGGCTGCTTCGTTTATTTGTTGGTCTAGTTTCATCAGATTAAGTGTTGCTTCATGGGTTAACTTGTCTGTATCTGCATATTTAATTAATCGTTCATCTGGAATTACGGATAGGTTGTTTGCTTTACAATCGGCGACGTATTCGTTATGGTGTTTAATCAACATTTGAGCATCTTTAAGGTACTCAGTTTTAAAATCATTTAAAGTTTTCATGTATTCAAGATTTTTATGATTGGTAAGGTGAATCATATCAAAAGCATCATCTCTTAAACGGCCAATGGCTTGCTTACCTTTGCTACTTACACCTACCTTTGTATGAGCTTTGTTAACATCTGTTACAAATATCACTATCGAATTCTTATCATGTAAATCCCATCCTTCAAAATATTTACAGGTGTAAAAGTTAACCTTAGCATAATTTCCCGTTTCCGGTTGCGACACAAAGAATTTAACAAGGTCACCGAGTTTCTTCATGTTACTTTGTTCTTTGTCATCAGCACAGTATAAGTGACAATTATCTAACGTAGCACGCTCAATAGCTTTTACAATTTCAGTTATCGAATTATAAAAAATGTGAATGTTACCAGGATAATTATCCCGCATCGATAAAATTTTGTTTAGCGTTGCTACAACGCTGGCACAATGAACTAGTGATATGCAACCAAGTTTTTCGGTAAATCTAATTTCATGCAGGTCAAGACTCAAAAACCGCTCATCACTAAAATGATATGGAGTTGCAGTCAACAAAGTTTTCATATCGAAGTCCCAGAAGTAGTCGAAGGGCTTTAAAATTCCTTTCCGATAGGCTTCACTAATAAATGTGTGCGCTTCATCGAGCAGCAGAAACCATTGTGTTTTAATCTCGTCAAGCCTGCCAACTTCAAAAGCAGCATCCATGATTTTCTTCATTCCCTCAGGTGTGGTCATAATTTTATGCCCATCTTTACGGTTTCTAAGCATATGCTCGACTTCCAGGGGAGAAACCTTTCCATAAACTATATCAATTTCAGGGTGGTCTGCCTTCTTGCCTATGCAGATGCTAATGTTTGGTACGGCTATAATAGTACACCTCTTCTTGTTTTTAATCTCACCGGTAGTCGCACCTATGGCGCAACGGCCTTTATCTATAAATGCGTTAACTGGTAATCCATCTGGAAAAATCTTATCCATTCTTAGTTTTGCACTCACTCGGTGCATTGTTTTTGTTTTATACATTGTCTTTGCCTTTTAGGTAATACGAGAAGATCTAGTTAATAAGGTAAATCTGTGGGGAGTTAAGCTTATCTAAAACGTCAATATTAATGGAGAATTTGAGCAAAAGAAAAGATCAGACAGCTAATCTGACCTTTAAAATTGTATGTGCCTAATGGCTATATTGACTTTGTATGTTGACACAAATATACGAAAATAAAAACGTATAATAAAATATAACTATATAATAATCAATTGTTTACGTATTTGCCTCTGTCTCTTGGACTCTAATTTGAAATCTCAAAATGTTTAAATTGTCATATAAACGTCAATGAATTAAATATTTTTTATTATTTGTTCAACATTTAAATTGTACCGCTATATTTGCATCGTTAAACGATTGTTTTGCACACTTACTTACGCAATGCAAAATAACACAGTCGTTATAAACACAAAAGGTTTCAAGCCTTGATTTTGTAACTTACTTACCTACCGGCCACCATTTCAGGCCACAAATCAAAAAATTAACCCTAAGGGGTATTGGACTTTCTACGTTCTTTGACATACTGAAAAAACAGTGAAATAGGATATATTTCATTTATTTAGACCAATCTATCTGAGCAGAGTTGCAACCTGTTCAGTCTATATATTGTAGCTTAAGGTGGCCACCTTGAGTGAGGGCAATCATGCCCCAAAGTTGCATAAGCAGCTTATTTGGATCCAATTTAAAATGGTTATAACAATTTGTATTAACCGTTTCTATTCTCAGAAACACTATTCTTTTAAACCATGTTAAAACATGAATTACAATCCGCAACTGGCGTTGCTGATTTAAAACTACCATCATTTAACGAGTTAACCTACACACAAAAGCAGAGATGTTCTGTATTCAGAGGTTTTTACCCTGAAGAGCAAAAAGCAATTCACCTGACGCTTCTCTTAGAAGGCAAGGGTGAACGTGGCTTCAGTAAAGTCAACGAAAAACTAGAGGCATTGATGCGTGCTGGTTACAAGGAACAGCAATTGGATGATGATCTTGCTGAAGCATTTACTTTAGGCGAATCAGTAACTGATAACGAAATTATAAAAACAGTTACAGGTGTAATGCGCGATCACGGTAGAAAAGTATTCATATCTAGCATACGAAGAAATTGCCTGGCAGTGTTCAACAGCTTATTTATTGTTGAAGTAAACACTATAGAAATTTGCTGCGAAGAGCCTATTGTATCTGATAGTCCAAAGATGAAAAAAGTCATCACTGGATACACACCTATCTTTAAGTTGAAACCTGAAGACCAAGAAGTGTAAATAGACAAAGTCTGCTAAAGCCCGTCTCGTGGAAGGACGGGCTTTTTTATTTACAGGGTTGGTGCTGCATCCCTTAATTCCTCACTATTAAACTCACCTAAGCTGCGGAGGTACTTTAGGGTTACTAGAATGGATGAATGTCCTAGCAACTTTTGCAACAAATATACATCTTTCGTTTTCCTATATACTTCAATTGCAGCTGTATGGCGAAACGAATAAATTGTTTGATCCTCGTAAATCAGGCCAAGTGCGAACATTTTTTTGTAAGCCCTTGACCAAGCTGTGTTAAAATAGGATTCATTAAAAGGCTCTTTCTTCAAGCTGAATATGTTATCATTTCTATCCAACATTGAAAGGATGGGCAAAAGCTCTTTTTGAGCATATTCAGGAATGTAAACTACTCTCACTTTACCACCCTTGTTATCCCCTCCGGATAGATGTATCTCAGTAAAGTTCTTTTTAAAATCTCCGAGAGCCAGTAACCTAATTTCCTCATGGGGGCGTAGCCACGAACAATAAGTAAGCAGACAACATAAATAAAGATTATAGTTATGTATTTTAAGAAAATCAAGAATTGGCGTCAGTTGTGATTTTTCGTAAGCCTTATGTAGTTTTGCTTTAGCTTTTTTCTTCTGAGTTTTTCGAATAATTAATATGGGAAGATCTATAACTCTTCCAGCTGCTGTAAATAACACACCCAAATCCCGACGCTTATTCATATAATATGTTCCAGTTGAGCTAAATTGGTTTAAAAATAATTCTATCCTTGCTGAATTTATATCAAGAATAGCTCCATTCAATTCTTCAGCGGTCAGGAACAATTTAAATTGTCTGTATATTGATTTAAGATTACGCTTATACTTTTTGCTTAGATCGGACTGAATCTTAGCTCTTATCGATTTAAATAGTACAGTGATTGTTGTTTCACGTTTTACCGCAGTAGCAGAAAAGATTTTGGGTTGAGGTGTCTGTTCAATTGTTATTGAGTTAAGATATGTTCCCGATTCTAAAGCCTTGTGTGTTTCAAAAAGTAACTTTTTGAGCAAAGTATTTCTTTCCGTTATTGTCTTGGCGCGATTAGGATTTATAACTAACCCAAGATTGTTTCCGTTATACACCCGTACCCTTTTACCGTTTAGGTAAAAGGTGATGTAACACCGGTTTTTTAAGTTTTCATTTGTAACAATGAGTGGTTCTGTAAATTTTAGTTTATTGAATGACATTGGCGCACATTTGGCGCAGTTAGCACGTAAAACGGCCTAAAACACCATAATGACTATGATTTCCTATAAGAGCAACAGATTTCTAATCTGTAGGTCATAGGTTCGAATCCTATTGGGATCACAAAATTAAGCCCTTCTAAGCGATTAGAAGGGCTTTTTTCTTCATGTCAGTTTTTTATATTTGACCCGACATCCAAATCCAATCACCATGCAGGAAGCATCATCATTGAATTCAGTAGCCGAATTTCATACCACTTTTAAACACCCGATAGTACAGCAGCCGGCTATACCTTCTGAAGCAAGGTGTAACCTGCGTGTAGCACTTTTAGCTGAAGAAGTTAGTGAATTACAGCAGGCCATCGCTGATAAAGATCTTGTAGAGATTGCCGATGCCCTTTGCGACATTCAATACGTTTTAGCCGGTGCGATACTGGAGTTTGGCCTTGGCGACAAATTCAAAGCTTTGTTTGATGAAGTGCACCGCTCTAATATGAGTAAGGCTTGTACAACTATCGACGAGGCCAACGCAACTGTGGCTCATTACCTTGCTAAAGACAATAGTGAATCGTACATTAAAGAAGAAGACTCCAAATTTCTGGTTTACCGCACCGCTGACGATAAAACACTAAAATCTATCAACTATTCTCCGGCAGATTTAAAGGGTTTGTTGTTGTAGGTAGTTAAGCTGAAAGAAAAGCCCGAGTACTACAAGTGTTCACGTTCACAGCCGTGAACACCTGCCAATATTCATAAATAATTCATTATCAGCGTTATATTAATTGGCTATTTGTAACATTATGGAGTGATCACGTGGTACACGTGAGCCAGCCTGGGTGTGATACCCCCGTTCTTGGAAGTCTACGACTACCGTAACCGTCTCCTACTCCTCCTCTGCTGCTCCCGGCAATTCAAACCAAAAGGTAGTACCTTCGCCTAACTGGGTTTCAAAGCCAATATGGCCCTTGTTCTGCTCTATCATGTCCTTACATAGTATCAGTCCAAGATGGTTGCCTTTTTCGCCGCGGGTACCGGCGCTCATGGTGCTGTCCAGGCTAAACAACCGTTCGCTTTCTTCCTTACTAATGCCGGGGCCATTATCACTGATAGATACAATCACCAGCTTGTCATTCACCTGGGCATTAAAAATGATCTCATTGCCGGGGTGGCAAAATTTGATACTGTTTGATAGCAGGTTACGCACCACCAGGTTAATCATATCCGGATCGGCATAGGTAACCACCCCGCGGTCGGCCAGGCTGGTCACATTCAGCTTTTTCAGCGCAATCGCGTTCTCAAACAATTGGATATTTTCTACAATGCTTTCGCTGATGTTGAAATTAACCGGGTTCACTACAATTCCCTCTAACTGATTTTTAGACCACTCCAGCAAGTTATCCAAAAACGTGCTGGTAGTTAAAATGCTCTCCTCCAGTTTTACCAGCAATTCGCTCAATTCCTGCTCGCCAATATCACCTTCGCGATAAACCGCAAGCAGCGTTTGCAGTGTGCTTAGCGGACTGCGCATGTCGTGCGATACGATTGAGAAAAATTTATTCTTGATACTGTTAAGACGTTCCAGCTCGGCATTTTGTGCAATGGTAAGTTCCATTTGCGCGTTCAATTCCTCGTTTAGCATTTCAAGTTCATGATTTATCGCGGCAATTTCTTCTTTCTGGTGAATCAATGCTTTGTTTGTGGCCTGTTTGGCGATGTTACGGCGGTACAGTACCGCTAAAAACAACAATGCCGAGATCAGCACCAGCAGCGTAACAATAATTACCGTGCTGTACTTGTTAATCTTATCCAGGTAAGTAGTATTTAGTTCGGCTATGTTTAGATTGTTTTTTTCAAGGCTGGCATTCTCTCCTCTTATCCGGTTTATTTCTATCAGCGATACATCCTTCAGGGCCTTTTCTTCGCGGATGCTATCTTTGGTTAGCATGGATTGGGTTTGAAAATCAAGCGCGCTTTTAAGATCGCCCTTACCTTTGTAGGCGTTTACCAATTGCTCCATCGATTCGTAAATGGCTGCCTTCGATTTTATTTGCCTGCTTATTTTAAATGCCAGGGCTGCATACCCCACAGCGGTATCATAGTCTTTACTGCTCGTATAAGCTTCAGCCATTGAAATTAGTACATTGGCTTCGATATATTTATCATCAAGTGTGCGAATTCTGTTAAGAGCAGTATCCAGATCAGTTATTGCCTTACTATACTGCTTCATTTGCGTATACGTACGGCCCAGGCCCATGTGCGATAAGGCTATTCCATTTACATCGCCAAGGCGCTCGCGAATGGCCAGGCTGCGATTATAATAATCAAGCGCTTTTTGGTTCTGCATAAGCGCCCTGTAACAATTGCCTAAAGAGAAAAGCGCATTGCCAATACCCATATCATTTTTCGCCCTGGTGTAACCTGCAAGGCATTGCTCAAAATAACTTTGCGCTATGTCAAAACGGTCCAGGTCAAAATACACTCCGCCTATGTTGTTATACAGCTGCGTTTTACCGAGCTCAAAATTTATCTTAGTGTAAATGGCAAGGGCTTCAAAGTATTTGCTAACAGCTTCTTTATCATCATCTAAACGGCCGTAAGCAAAACCCATATTGGCCAAACTACGGCCCTGCTCTAATTTAGCATCATGCTTTTTTGCGTGATTGTAAGCCAGGTTGAAATAATATAAGGCGCTATCGATATTACTACGAATACCGTAGGAAATACCCATATGTATATAGGCATCAGCAACGTTCACTTCCCGATGCAGTTTTACCGCCAGCGAGCGGTAAACGTTTGCATAGTAAAACTTCTTAACCGGGTCTACCGTAGAGTATGCGGTCGTCAGATCTTTTAAAACGGTTAGCCGGGCGGTATCGGCCATGCGGGCGTTAAGTTTTTGCTGCAGCTCGGTTACCCTGGTGGTTTGCGCAACAGCCGGTAAAAAAGCAGCAAGCAATAAAACGCAGCAAATAATAGCGTTTTTTGTTGTGCTCGGGATAGACTTCGGCATACGGTGTTTGTAATTAATCGGGACGATAAGCGCACAGCGTTGTACAACTATGTGCTATAATATCGTAGCGTAAATATAGTTAAATGTTACAACTGCTTTTATATGAGGCACTGTTATTTTTTAAAAAATGCATCATGCCGGCGGGTTTTAATCTTTAAGTAGGTGTATATTTACACTTATGAAAAAACTCTTACCAGCACTGTTCATTTTAGCACTTTTCGGTTTTAAAGCATCGGCTCAGACATTCAATGCCGACGATTTTAAAGCAAATCTGGGCAAATCAAAATCTCTTTGCGATGAAGTATCTTCTTTCCGGATCTTTAGCGATACGCTTACTTTGATCAATATGGGCGGCAGTTACCCCAATCAAAAATACACCATTGCGGTAAAGGGCAACAAAATAGCGCTGGATTGGGCCAACCTGAAAGGCAAAAAGTTATGTGTGACCGGTGTTTTTGAGATGCATAAAGGCCGCCCGGAAATTATTGCCGCAGAGCCGGCACAAATCACTTTCCCGCAATAATTGGTGTCCATTGATAGCGTAACGTCCTACTTTTTTATAAAATTTCCAAACCGGACTTAACTGCGTAATTAACGGTTAATTAAAACCCCATTGAGAATTTGCCGATAGCGACAGTGTTTATCCTGTTGGCAAAAAATTAACTTTCAATACACACTAAGCAACGTTAAACATACAGGTTGTTAAGTGCTGATTAAATGAAATTAGGGTGAAAAAAGACTGTCGTTTGAATGATTGCAGTATTAATTTTTTATATCTTAAACGCAATTTTAACACTAACAAAGCAAAATTAAAGACTGGCATTATAACCAGCCGAATTAACAAGCTTAATGGATATTCTTACTGCTAATATATACACACAAGATACCGCCGGCGACGTATTTTTGCATCGCTTATTTGAGCAACAGGTAGCCCTTACGCCACATTTAATTGCCGTTAAGTTTGGCAGCGAAGAACTTACTTATGCGCAACTTAACGCTAAGGCCGATGCCCTGGCAAAAGCCGTTATAAACAGCACACCAAATTCATTAGCAGTAGGCGTGAGTACACATCGCTGTATTGAAACTATCGTGAGCGTTATAGCTGTGTTAAAGGCCGGCAAAGCCTATCTCCCGCTCGACCCGACTTATCCAAAAGAACGGCTTAATGCCATCATTACCGATTCCGGAATAGATACCTGCCTGGCAATCGAATCACAACGAGCTGAGTTTGAAGGTTTGCCTGTAAAAGTACTTGCATCTGATGCGGAATATGTTGACTATGAACCCCTGGTTGATGGTATCAGAACAAGGGTAGCCTACGTGATCTATACGTCGGGGTCTACCGGTAAGCCTAAGGGTGTTTGTGTTGGCCATGCCGGTCCGATTAACCTGGTACACTGGCATAAAAAACATTCAAAACTAACAGATGGCGATCGTACGCTGCAATTTGCACCGCTAAGTTTTGACGAATCTGTAAAAGAGATCTTTTGTACTATACTAATAGGCGGCACACTTGTTTTGGTAGATAATGATACGCGGCTAGACCCTACGCGCCTTATCCGCTTTGTTGATGAACAGCAGATCAAAAGGATGATATTGCCGTTTGTGGCCTTACAATATTTTACGGAAGCTGCCGATGCCGAAAAGTTTTATCCGCAAAGCCTGACGGAATTTATAACTGCCGGCGAGCAATTAAAGAACACACCTCAGATCATCCGTTTTTTTTCGACATTACCGGACTGCGACTTTTATAATATGTACGGCCCTACCGAGGCCAGCGTGACCAGTACCTCTTTGTGGTTGCAGGGGCCGCCGGATAATTGGCCGCTACTGCCTACCATTGGTAAGGCTATAGAAAATACTGAAATGTTCATTTTAGATGAACAGCTCAATTACATCCCTGATGGCGAAGTGGGCGAGCTGTGCATCAGCGGCATTAACCTTGCCGAAGGATACCTGAACCGGCCCGAACTTACGGCCGAAAAATTTGTTGAAACCTGGGAAAGCCAACCCGGCGTAGTCACCCGGATTTACCGCAGCGGCGACTTGTGCCGTTTTTTGCCCGATGGCAACATCGAATACCTGGGCCGCAAAGATACGCAGGTAAAAATTCGCGGAAACAGGGTAGAAATAGGTGAAATTGAGGTAGTGATCAACCAGATGGATGGCATCCGGCAGTCGGTAGTGATTGCACGTGAGGATAACCCCGGCGATAAACGGTTGGTGGCCTACCTGGTGTCATCTAACGGAAAAAGTAACACAGCCGTAGTTCGCGAAAGCCTGGAACAAAAACTGCCCGACTATATGTGGCCGTCAGCTTTTGTATGGATGGTGGAATTACCAAAAACCACAAGCGGCAAAGTAGATCGAAACGCCCTACCCAAACCCGACCTGAAACGCCCCGAACTGGATACGCTTTACAAACCGGCATCAACCAAAACGCAAAAGCTACTTTTAGCCCTGTGGATGGACCTGTTGCAATTGGAGCAGATTGGTACAGACGATAATTTTTTTGAACTTGGTGGCAACTCTTTATTAGGATTAAAAACTGTTACCGGGTTAAAAAAACTGCACAACCTGGTGTTGCCCATCACTAAACTATATCAGTATCCTACTATTGGCAGTATTGCCGCTTACCTGGATGGTTCTGTTAATACTTCTACTGAATCCCGTCCGCATAAACCGCTGGCAAAAGCCGGCAGTGGCGATATTGCTGTTATCGGAATGGCGGGCAGGTTTCCCGGCGCGAACACGGTTGATGAGCTTTGGCAGTTGTTGATTGAAGGCCGCGAAACCACAAAATTCTTTACGGATACAGAATTGGATCCCTACATCCCGCAGTCCGTACGCTCGGCACCTAATTATGTAAAGGCAAGGGGTGTTATTGATAAGGCGGATGAATTTGACGCACAGTTCTTTGGCCTAAGCCCAAAAGTTGCCGAATTGATGGATCCGCAGCAGCGCATCTTTTTAGAGATTGCCTGGGAAGCGCTGGAGCTCACCGGTCACCTACCCTCGAAGTACAATGGGCTGGTGGGCGTATTTGCCGGCTGCGGCAATAACACCTACTACATCAACAACGTAATTCCTAACCAGCATTTAGTTGATAAAGTGGGTGGCTTTTTAGTTACCACCATAAACGAAAAGGATTATATCGCATCACGTACAGCTTACGAGTTAAATTTAAAAGGCCCGGCAGTAAGCGTCCATTCGGCTTGTTCTACCTCGCTCCTGGCTATTGCCGAGGCGGTAGAAAGCATCAGAAACGGGCAGTGTAATGTGGCGCTGGCCGGTGGCGCGTCTGTTACTTCACCTATCAATAGCGGCCACCTGTACCAGCAAGGTACCATGCTTAGTGCCGACGGCCATTGCCGGTCATTTGACGCTAATGCCGATGGTACCGTATTTAGCGACGGAGCAGGCGTTGTTCTGCTAAAGGGTTTGGAAGAAGCTATTGCAGACGGCGACACTATCTACTCCGTCATCAAAGGCGTGGGCCTTAATAACGACGGCGGCGGCAAAGGTAGCTTCACGGCACCCAACGCTGCCGGGCAGGCAGGCGCTATCGCGATGGCTATTCAAAATGCCGGCGTATCCGCGGCAGATATCAGCTATATAGAAGCCCACGGCACTGCTACCGTATTAGGCGACCCTATCGAGATAGAAGGCCTTACGATGGCGTTTGGCCCGCAGGGTAAAAACCAGTATTGTGCACTAGGCTCTATCAAAAGCAATATGGGCCACCTTACGGCCGCAGCCGGTGTGGCAGGCTTTATTAAAGCTACTTTGGCTATCTACCATAAACAGATCCCTGCTTCTCTACACTACAACATCGCCAACCCGAATATCGATTTCGAGAACAGTCCGTTTTATGTGAACACTGGCTTAACTTCATGGAATGCCGAAAAACGCATTGCAGGGGTAAGCTCATTTGGAGTAGGTGGCACCAACGTGCACGTGGTTTTGGCAGATCACCCGGCGAAATTACCTATGCCAACTACAGGGAATGACCTGCAATTGATCACCATCTCGGCAAGGACCGATACCAGCCTTGCCGCATACCGCGAAAAGCTGACATCATATATTACTAACAGCGATGTTGCCCTGGCAAATATCGCTTACACGCTACAAACCACCCGTACGGACTTTAATAACCGTAGCTTCATCATTGCCAGCAGCAGGGAGGAATTACTTCAAAAACTTCGCCCGGCACCTGATGCGGCAACAAGCAAAACATTAAAGAGTAAAGCTACTGAGGTTGCGTTCATGTTCCCCGGCCAGGGGGCACAGTACCTGAATATGGGCCGCCAATTATACGAGCAGCACCCGGTATTTACTGATGCTGTTAATGAGTGCGTCGATCTGCTGAAGGGCACAGAGCAGGAAAACATCTTAAAGATAATTTTTAACGATGATCCGCAAGTCTCTGAGTTGTTAAAGAATACACTTTACACTCAACCGGCACTCTTTATCATCAGTTACGCGATGGCGAAACTGTGGATGAGCTGGGGCATACAACCGGCCGTATTAACCGGCCACAGCATCGGTGAATTTGTAGCCGCGCATTTTGCGGGGATAATGTCGTTACCGGATGCGATTAAGCTGATTGCTACCCGCGCCAAAATGGTGAGCGAAACCCCTCGGGGCAGCATGGTCTCTGTACGATTATCAGAAACCGAACTAAAAGCCATACTGCCCCCTACACTGTCCATTGCAGTAGTGAACAGCAATAAAGCTGCCGTAGCGGCAGGCCCTATTCCCGAAATAGAAAAATTTGTAGCCGGATTAGAAGCAAAAGGCATAGCTAACAAAGTGTTGCAAACTAGCCATGCTTTTCACTCGGCCATGATGGACAGCATTGTGGAGCCGTTTGAGCAGGTGGTAAAAACAGTAAAGCTTAGCGCCCCGGTAAAGCCAATCATCTCTACCATTACCGGTACCTGGATGAGCGAAGCCGAAGCTACCGATCCGAAATATTGGGCCAACCACCTGCGCAGCACTGTCCGCTTTGCCGACCTGGCCAACCTGCTCGCCGCAGATGAAGGCCGCATCGCGCTGGAAGTTGGGCCGGGTAAGGTATTGGCCACACTGGTTAAACAGCAAGCCGCAGACAAGGCGGCCATCGCCATAACCGGTATTGAGCAAACTAAGGATATGGCCGCTTACGGGTCGGTGTTGAAAGCATTGGGCCAACTGTGGCTCAATGGCATCGAACCTGACTGGAAAGCATTTTATGCGGGGCAAAACCGGGCAAGGGTTAATATCCCAACTTACGCCTTTGACCGTAAGCGCCTTTGGGTTGATCCGGTAACGCCTTTAAATACGCTGACGCCACCATTTGAAACACCTACTGAAATCTTAATTGACCATATACCAGAAACACCATCCACCATGCCATTAAGAAAAGATCTGTTAGTGGAAAAATTAAAGGCTGTTTTTGAAGATGCTTCCGGCATTTACATTGACAGCACAGATACCAGCTTTATAGAGATCGGGTTCGACTCTCTGCTATTAACGCAGATAGCTACCAACCTTAAAAAAGAGTTTGGCGTACCCATCACTTTCAGGAAATTATTTGAAGACTATAACTCGCTTGACACCCTCTCGGCTTACCTGGACGCGGCCCTGCCGGCAGATAAGTTTCAACCAACAGCAAAAGTAGCTGTGCCGCAGATCAATAATCAAAACGGCCAGGCTACGCAGCCAGCGTATCAGCCGCAGGTTTTTGCCAATGGGCAGGCACCCGTTTACGCCGACGGCAACACACAGGCTTTAAATATGATAGCCCAGCAGTTGCAATTGCTGGCCAGCCAGGTTGCAACTATGCAGGGTGGCGCTGTGCCGTTTACAGCACCGGCATCACCGGCACCAAAACCATTTGTAACAACCGAAAAAGTTACTGCGCCGGTAGCACCTGCGGCGTTACAACCAGATCTGACACCCGAAGAGCAAATTGAGATTAAAAAACCATTTGGCGCAACTGCCAAAATAGAGAAACATATTCAGGGCCTGAATCAAAAACAGCAAGCCTTTTTAGACAAGCTGATTGTTGATTACAGTACCAAAACCAAGGGCAGCAAGGCGCAAACGCAGCAGCACCGCGCTTACATGGCCGACCCACGCGTAGTAAGTGGTTTCCGCCCGCTAACCAAGGAGATCGTTTACCCGGTAGTGGTTAACAAATCAAAAGGATGCCGCCTGTGGGACGTGGATGGAAACGAATACATCGATGCCCTTAACGGATTCGGTTCAAATATGTTAGGTTATCAGCCCGACATCATCAAACAAGCCATTGCCGACCAGCTGGAACGCGGTTACGAAATTGGCCCGCAGCATGAGTTGGCCGGCGAGGTGTGTAAACTGCTTTGTGATTTTACCGGCTTCGATCGCGCTGCACTCTGCAGCACCGGCAGCGAAGGTGTATTAGGCGCTATGCGCATCGCCCGTACAGTGACCGGGCGTTCTACCATCGTAGCCTTCAGCGGATCGTACCATGGCATCATGGACGAGGTTATTGTCCGCGGGACAAAAAAACTGCGTACTATACCTGCAGCACCCGGCATTATGCCCGAGGCGGTGCAAAACATGCTGATACTGGATTACGGTACCGACGAAACCCTGCGCATTATAGAAGAACGAAAGGATGAGATCGCTGCGGTGTTGGTAGAGGTGGTACAAAGTCGACGACCCGAATTTCTCCCCATAGATTTTCTGAAAAAGCTAAGAGAGATAACTGCCGAATCGAAAACGGCGCTGATATTTGATGAGGTGATCACCGGTTTCAGGATGCATCCGGGCGGCATACAAGCCATTACCGGCATTCGGGCAGATATTGGCACTTATGGGAAAGTTATCGGCGGAGGCCTGCCTGTCGGCGTAATTGCCGGCAAAAAAGAGTTTATGGATGCGCTGGACGGTGGCTACTGGGAGTTCGGAAACGATTCGACCCCCGAAGCTGGCGTGACCTACTTTGCAGGGACGTTCGTTCGGCACCCTTTAGCGCTGGCGGCAACACGTGCATCATTGCTTTACATGAAAGAGCGTGGCCCTGCGCTACAGCAAAGCCTTACCGACAAAGCCACCCGACTTGCCGACGCACTTAACGGCATCCTGCTAAAATATAAAACGCCAATGTACGTAGCCCGCTTCGGCTCGTTATGGAAGGTGAAGTATCAAGAGGAGTTCCCTTACAGCGAACTGATCTTTACTAATTTGCGGTTAAAGGGCATCCATATTATGGACGGTTTCCCGTGCTTTATTACCGATGCGCATGGCGAGGGTGAAGTAGATACCATTATCTCTAAATTTGAAGAAAGCATCGCCGAGCTGGTCGCGGCCGAATTCATACCAACATACACAACAGCCGCAGAACCAGAAAACGATGCGCCCGTTGCAGATTTCAATGATTTGAACGAACCTCCTGTACCCGGTGCCAGGCTTGGCCGCGATAACAACGGCAACCCCGGTTGGTTCATCAGCGATGATCAAACCCCGGGAAGATTTTTACAGGTAAAACATAAAGCGGAGTAAGCGTGAGTAGTGTTAACGTAAATTACGAAGTAAGTGCGGTTGAATTTGACCCTTTTGCCGGGCCGGCAATTTGTTTGGTGGCGCCTGCTACCGAATCGCAGGTTGAGATCTGGACGTCGTGCCTTATAGGTGGATCGGATGCCAGTTGTGCTTATAACGATTCTGCTTCGCTGATGTTAACGGGCATTTTTGATAACCAGGCGATGCAAAAAGCATTGCAGGCATTAAGTGACCGGCATGAGGCGTTACGCACGGTATTCAGTGGCGACGGTAAGCATATTTGCGTTTGCGAGCAGATAGATGTGAGTATTAGTTATCATGATCTGTCGCAGCAAAATGATGATCAGCACAAAGCTTTCATTAAAAACTTTGCAAGGCAAAATGCGATCACCCCGCTCGACCTCATTAACGGCCCCCTGTTTAAAACCGCCATATTCAAATTAAGCAACACCGAACATTACATAACCCTGCTGACGCACCATATCATTTGTGATGGCTGGTCGGTAGGGATCATTCTGCAGGATCTGAGTCAATTGTATACCGCATTTGCCAAAGGCGAACAACCAAACCTCCCTGCGGCACCCCGTTTCAGCACTTATGCGATAGCGGAAACCCATCTAACGGAAGGAGAAGACTACAACGAAACCGAGCGCTACTGGCTTGAACATTTTAAGGGCAGCAACCATCTGCTTAATATGCCGACAGACAATCCGCGCCCGGCTTTACGTACTTACAAAAGCCAGCGTGCCGATTTTAACCTGGATGCGCCGTTGGTAGATGATATCAAAAAAATGGGACGTAAGGCGGGCAGCAGCTTTGTAAGCACGCTGCTTACTGCTTTTGAAGTGTTTTTGCAGCAGGTTACCGGACAGGACGAGATCATTATTGGGTTACCCGCAGCCGGTCAATCGGCTACAGGAAACTATAGCCTGGTGGGTCATTGCATGAATTTGCTGGCACTACGGAGCCAGCCCGATGGCAATAAAACCTTTATTGAATACCTGAAAGTGCGCAAAAGCGAGATACTGGATGCTTATGATCATCAGCAATACACTTTCGGCACACTGCTAAAAAACTTAAACATCCCACGGGATGCCTCGCGCCTGCCCTTGGTTCCGGTGGTGTTTAACATCGATATTGGTATGGATGAGGGAGTTGATTTTTACCAATTAAAGCATCGCTATATCAACAACCCGCGCGAATATGAAACGTTCGAGATCTTTCTGAACATTACGGATAACAAAGGCCCGTTAACCGTAGAATGGTCTTACAACAGCCAGCTTTTCGAGGCGGCAACCATTGCCCGTATGATGCAGCAATTTGAACACCTGCTGCGCGAACTGGTTAAGTCACCGCAAGTCACTATCGGGAAGTTGCCGCTAATGCGCTCAGCCGAATTGCTCGACCAACTTAAAGCCTGGAATGATACCACGATGGCTTATCCTAAAGAAAAGCCCTTGCATCAGCTCATCAGTGAAAGCGCTGCAAAACACGCTGATCGTATCGCACTAAAATTTGGGGCGGAAGAATTAACTTACAAACAACTTGATCAGAAAGCCAACCAATTAGCAGCAGTGCTGATAGCGAACGGGGTTAAGCCCGGCGATAAGGTGGGCATCTCGCTTGATCGGTCACCAGAAATGGTAATTGCATTGCTGGCCATTATGAAATCGGGCGGCGTATATATCCCGCTCGATCCGGCTTTTCCGCTCAACCGCATTAACTACATGCTGGCCGATTCAGCTGCTGTAGTGCTATTAACATCAAAAAAGTATAAGGGCAAATATGCATCAAATGCTCATGAACTATTGTTGGAAGATGTTTGGCCGCAGTTAAGCAACTATCCGGTTACCGACCCTGCAGTTTATATAAACAGCCAAGATCTTGTTTATATTTTATACACATCCGGCTCAACCGGGATGCCGAAAGGCGTGCAAATTGCGCACTACAATGCAGTTAACTTTTTGTACAGCATGCAAAAGGCACCGGGGTTAACAGCTGCCGATAAGTTACTTGCCGTAACCACCATCAGTTTTGATATTGCCGGGTTGGAACTGTTTTTACCATTAATAACCGGTGCACAAATTGTATTGGCAGACACAGCCGAGGCTAAAGATGGTTACGCACTTCTGGACATCATCAACCGCGAAAAAATTACGGTAATGCAGGCCACGCCTTATACCTGGCGCATTATGCTGGAGGCGGGCTGGGATAAAGAGTCGATAAAAGTGATCTGCGGGGGCGAGGCATTGCCAATGGAACTGGCCACACGCATTCTTGCGCGCGCGTCATCATTGTGGAATGTTTACGGGCCAACAGAAACTACAATCTGGTCGACACTAAAACAGATTACAACTTATGATAAAATCATTACTATAGGCCGCCCTGTTGCCAATACAAGGGTTTACGTGCTTGATAAGTTTTTAAACCCTATAGCGCCCGGTGCTGCAGGCGAACTTTATATTGGCGGAGACGGCGTAGGTACCGGATACCTGAACCAGCCCGACCTTACTAACGAAAAGTTTGTTACCGACCCATTCGCTGCAGAAGCAGGTTCAAAAATGTATCGCACCGGTGATCTGGCTAAGTTTACCGCTACCGGTGAGCTCGTTTACCTGTCAAGGATTGATGCCCAGGTAAAGATAAGGGGATACCGGATTGAAACAGGCGAGATTGAATTTAACCTGGCTAAGGATACCGACATTAAACAGGTAGTAGTTTTGGCCAGGCCTGATGCTAACGGCGTAGACAAACTGGTAGCTTACGTTACCTTTAACGATGAGGCCAAAGGCCAGGATTTTACGGAATGCACTAACTTTTGGCGAAGCCTGCTGCGCGGCGCGGTACCCGATTACATGGTGCCGGATAACTTTGTACATGTTGAGGCTATGCCACTGACACCCAATGGTAAAGTAGATAAAAAAGCGCTGCTTGCCGAAGGTCCGGTACCCACAGAACAAACCAGCCAATTTGTGGCACCACGTACAGATGTAGAAACCCTGGTGGCAGATATTTGGAAAAAGCACCTCGGCATTGAGCAAATTGGAATCTATGATAACTTTTTTGAGTTAGGCGGTCACTCGCTAATTGCCGTTAAGGTAATGGCAAACATTGAAAAAGAAACCGGCAAACGCCTGCCGCTGGCCATACTATTTGAAAATTCTACGGTAGAGAAACTGGCTTTGACCCTGCAAATGGACGGCAAATCGGTAACCTGGGATTCGCTGGTGCCCATAAAACCCAAAGGCAGCAAAACGCCCATTTATATTGTACATGGTGCAGGGTTAAACGTATTGTTGTTTAATACACTGGCAACGCACATGGACCCGGATCAACCGGTGTATGGCATGCAGGCAAAAGGGCTTAATGGCATTGATGAACCGCTTAACCGTATCGAAGATATTGCGGCTCATTACATTGCCGCTATACGGGTGCAAAACCCCGACGGGCCGTATGCACTGGCAGGGTTTTCATTTGGTGGGATAATTGCTTTCGAAATGGCCAAACAATTAGAAGCCCTAAACCTGAAAGTAACTATGCTGGCTATGTTTGATACTTATGCCTATCGCACGCCCTTTTATGATTCGATGGCGGTACAATACTTTAAACGTGGTTTATATTTTGTACGTAGGTTGTGGTATTCACTTACTTTTCAGGAGGGTTTTGAACGGACCATGCGGCTCCGCGCCAAGTCACTTAAGCGCAGTGTTATGCGACTGTCCTGGAAGCTTAACCCGGTCAAAAATCAGGAAGAGCAAATCGGCTTTTTTGGCTATTCCAACAAGATTGATGAGATGAACGAAATAGCCCAGCTACATTACCGCATCCAGCCGTATGACATAGCGGTAGAGCTTTTTCGTGCCGAAGTACGTTCGTTTTACCTGGATGACTTTGTATACATGGGCTGGAAACCGTTCGCGCTTAGGGGCGTTAACATCCATCCCATTCCCGGCGAGCACAATACCATTTTTAAAGCCCCTAACGACCAGGTGTTTGCCCGGATTTTGCAAGAACGTTTAAACGCCATGGATAAAAAATAGTGGCAGGAACAGTTCACAATCAAGATTTGGCCGCGGTGCAATGGCAACCTGCAACCGGCGATGTTAATACTATACCTCAAAGTAACCAGGTAGATGTTTGGCGGGCGCAAATAAGTTCCAATATCGAATTAATTCCAACCCTATCGGCAACGTTTACAGCGGGCGAAATTGTTCGGGGCAGCAAGTACTACCGCGAATCCGACCGTCAACGATTCGCCGTCAGCAGGGGTGCGCTACGTTTTATTCTAAGCCGCTATTTAAATATCCATCCGTCCGAAATCGAATTTTCACAAACAGGCGAAAAGAAGCCTTACATTGCAAATGACGATACCGGTTTGCAATTTAACCTGTCCCATTCGGGTGATTGGGTATTACTGGCAATAGCAAAGCAACACGTTGGTACAGACATCGAGTACCTTGACCCGGATTTCCATTTTGACGATATTATTCCCGAACATTTTAGCGAAAAAGAGGCGATTAGTATAAACACATCCGATAAAATTGCAAATTTTTATAAATTTTGGACCAGGAAAGAAGCTTTTTTAAAAGCCACCGGCCAGGGTTTGGGCGAACATTTAAAAGTAACTTCCGCCCTTGATGGCTACAATGACCTGCCGACCGAACTGACCGGCCACAAAGAGCGGTGGAATACCTTAAGTTTTAACGTAACGGAGGATTACACCGGTAGCGTAACGGTAAAAGAACCTGATCCCCGTTTTCTATTCTGGGATTGGCGGTTAATTAATCCTGTTTAACCAAAGACACTATGGTGTCTTGTCGTTGGGGCTGCAACCGTTTGATCTCTCTCACCACTATACTTGTCTTTGCCCAATCTTCGGGGTGTTGATTCAGCACCAGTTTGGCGGTATCGGCGTGGTTGTAGTATTTTACAATATTGTTTTGCAGAGCTGGGGTAAGGTTTTTGTAATTTTGCTTTTTTAAAGTCGCAAGCAATTTACCGTAAGTTTTATCGGCAAGCGGGTATTCGCCAATGCGGGTAAGGTTTCCGGTATCAAAGTCGATATCCGGCAGGTTAAAGCCCGGCTGGCCAACATGGCCCAAAGCGGTTCGGTAGTTTTGCACAATGGCAATAAAACTTTTTGCAAACAGCTTTTGCCCTTCATCGCCAGGCGATTGAAACTTAAGCGTTTTCAGCGGCCCCACTTTTGGTAATATCCCAATAATAGCTACAGCAACCCGGGCAAAAAATTTTGATTGCTTGTGCTCTTTACCGTATTGCAGATCAAACGAGCGCCGGCTAAGTTTATACTTAAATTTCTTAACGGTCATGCCAGGGTTCAGTTTGATAATTTCATCCTTATTTGCTTTGTAGGCCGCTTTGGTAAGCACCGGAAACAGGTTGCGCACACCCCATCTCATTGTATTTATAGACGAATTTATGTTAGAGAATATTGAACTCAGTTCCTGGCCATAGGTTTCATAGAAGGCTTTTTCAAGAACCGGTACCGCTATATTAAAACCAATAAAATCCTGGTAACCTTCTGAAGTATAATTACCCTCCCCTATCTGCAATACATCATAGGCAAACTCCAGCCGGCTGTGCGAAGTATGATCATTATGATAAGTAACTACGTTGCCAAATTGCTTTTGCAGTTTAGGGTAAACCAACGGAACATTACGGTTGGTAGACATGGAATGGCCGTACTTATCAGCCATATAATGCGATAACGCACCCAGGGCAAACGAATATTCATTTAAGTTTTGCGCATCGCGGATCAAAGCTTCTACAAAATCGCCGCTGCGTACATAATGCACCAGATCAGTAAAAAAACCATTACCAAATGGCATGTATCCCATATCAGATACAATGCTGCCTCCATAAGCGTAAGAATGCGCTTTCAGCAATTCTTCCCGTGTAGCATTAGGGTATTTTTGCTTCAGCATCGGGATCAGTACTTCTTTCCAGGATGCATCTATAATAGCTTCATGCGCAAGTAAAGAATAGGCTTTTGACGTTACCGACGCCAATATGAACGTAAAGGTGACAACTAAGGATCTGATTATAACTGTTGGCGACATGCAATTATGTAGAAATATTGGATTATAACCTTACGATAAGGTTAAAGTTTTACGCAATTGCCAAACAACGCAATTTGTTACGCAGGCGTTACCTACGCTCGTTATAAACACCAAGCTCCGCAATGGAAGCTGGTTTTTCCGATTTATCTATCCATACCCTTACTTTACTGCCGTACACTTTATCAAAGCGGTTTACCTTTACGCGTGATTTTTTCTCGTTTTTGTTGATGGGTTTCCAAACACCGTTTTGCAGGTACTCTAAACGGTAGGCAGTTATATTCTCAGCTTTCTCGGTTAGGGTAATAGTATTAAACTCCTCATCCTTACCAAAATCAACCTCATACCATGGATTAGCAACCGATTTACTCGACACCCATGAGCTAGTAAAATCGTCATCGTTGGCAAAATCCGAAATGTCCATATCCTCGCTCCAGCTGGAATTGGCGGGTTTGTTTTTAGCGATGTTTGTAGAAATGATCGGCGCGCCTGTGGGGGCCAGCTTTGGTGCGGGTCCTTCATGTTTCCATAGCTTGCCAATTTCTTTTAATGCGGTAAGGGCGTTATCATCAAAAAGCCCGTCGCGGTTAGGGGCAACGTTCAGGATGAAATTACAATCTACATTGTTAAGCGCGGTTAGTTCGGCAACCATTTTAGCCGGATCTTTTACCGCGGTGGTTGGAAAATTTGTTTTCCAGAACCAGCTCGATTGTAACGGCAAACACGCCAGGGCGGGCATGCGGTTGGTTTCTTTAGAGATACGCTGGCCGGCGCCCATTTCGTAGGTCTTGATATCGCTGTAGTATAAACCTTCAGCAGGATATTTGGCACCATTCAGGTCCATCAGCACACACTCGGGCTGTATCGATTTGATGAGGTGGTACACATCTTCAAACGGGATATCATCATAAGAAATACGCGACCATGGAGCATCCCATCCGTCGATGATTATGGCTTCTATCTTCCCGTATTTCGTCAGCAGTTCGGTTAGCTGTGCCTTTACCATCTCAAAATGCTTTTTGGTGATCTGGTGCGGGCGCAGTTTATGGTGCGTATCCAATATACTGTAATACAGCATCACCTTTAGGCCATTAGCACGAAAGGCATCGGCATATTCTTTGACCACATCCCTTTTCAACGGACTATTCATTACGTTGTAATCGGTGGTTTTGGTATCCCAGATACAGAAGCCACTGTGGTGCTTGGTGGTTAAGCATCCATAGGTCATGTTGGCAGATTTTGCCGCTTTAGCCCACTGGTCGGCGTTAAGCTTTTTAGGATTGAACAAAGCCGGCGATGCTTCCGGATCAGGCCAGTCGGCATCCGCATAAGTAGGAATATTGTAGTGGATGAACATCCCAAACTTCAGGTCGACAAATTTTTGCTGCAATTCACTTAACGATTTGGTTTGGGCCGTTGCAGTTAACAACACGTTTAAAAAAAGCATACAGGTAAGCAGTGTGTTTTTCATGGCGATAGCAGTAAAGATTACATGGCTAACATACGGCTTATCGAATTTATTCCGACAAATAATATCGAAATCGTTGTAGCAAATTGAAATCAAAAACTATTGCAGGCTGTTACTTTATCAATGAACAATATCACTGTAATTATCGAAAGCCCTAAGGGCAGCGGCCAGAAATACGATTTTGAACCGGAATTAAACCGCTTTAAGCTGCACAAAATGCTGCCGGCCGGGCTGGTGTTTCCGTTTGACTTTGGCTTCATCCCGGAAACAAAAGGAGAAGATGGTGACCCGCTGGATGTGATCGTGCTATCTGAGTTAGGTAGCTTCACAGGCTGTGCAATGGATGTACGGATCATCGGCGCATTGGTTGTAGAGCAAACCGAACGCGACGGCAGTACAATGCGTAACGACCGGTACCTTGCAGTACCTGGCGTTGCACAGCAATTTAGCAATGTCAATTCCATCAACCAACTGCCGCCGGCTATCGTGAACCAATTGGAGCATTTCTTTAAAAATTACAATGAACAAGCCGGCAAGGAATTAAAAATCCTGAACCGAATCGATGCGGCTGAAGCATACGATTTAATTATCAGCAACCTGCAAAAGCAACCTTAAAACAATTGCAACTTTGTTGATTTAATGTAAGGTATCGCTTATATCGCTGTATAATTTAAGATAAATCGAATTCTAAATGTAATAATGTTGCATTTATAATTACCTTTGAATTATAAACAACAACAATGGCGTTAAAACTGGATAACATTGGTATAACAGCATCTGCCCTTTGCGCAATACACTGCGCTGCTGTGCCGATATTTTTTACCAGTTTGCCAATTTTGGGTTTAGGATTTTTAGCCAATCCCTGGGTAGAATGGACAATGATACTCCTGGCGCTGTTTATTGGCATTGCGTCAATTGGTAATTCCTATCTGCGTTCTCACCATCGCATGTTGCCAATTGCGTTACTCGCTGCGGGTTTTGCTATTATAATGGCAGGCCATATTTTTGCACATGGCTGGTTAGAGGCTGTAATAGTACCTATTGGCGGCATTACCATCGCGATAGCGCATTTTATCAACTATAAATATGCAGGCACCTGCCAGGCAGGCAATAGCTTTCTGCATGTTAAACATGACCATAAGCATGATAATATAGCGGCTTAATTATACCTTTAATAAATGTCATCAGTAAAAAACAAATACCAGTTTGAGGACCTGCTGGATAAGCACCAACTTAAAAAAACTGCTGCACGGTTAAGGGTATTGTCTATGATGTATTCAAAAAACACTGCTACCTCACAACCCGACCTGGAAAGCGTGATGCAGGATATTGACCGGGTTACCCTTTACCGTATACTGAGCGTATTTGAAGAGAAAGGCATTATACACAAAGTGTTCGATTTGAACGGAACCGCCAACTATGCCGTTTGCCATTCGGATTGCGAAGCTAACCACCACCATGATGAGCATGTACATTTCAATTGTACAGCCTGCTATAACGTGTATTGCTTAAACGAATTAACCTTGCCCGATTTAAAATTGCCAGCCGGATTCCGTGCAGAAGGCTTTACGCTGTACGCATCGGGCTTGTGCCCAACATGCAGCAAAAAGGTTAGCTAATTAAAGGATATCAGGTGCTAAAAAAGGTTATGCCTAAACCCCCACTTTATCAAGTATCAGGTCGTTTTGGAAAATTTTAGTGTACTTGCGCCTGTCGAATTTATAAAGTTTAGCTGCGCGGTATGATACGCCTTTTTGCTTCTCATCCAGCTCTTTCAGGAAACCATAGCTCAGCATCTTTTTACGGAAGTTACGTTTATCCAGCTTCTTGTTTAGTACCGCTTCGTAAAGGGATTGCAGTTGAGTCAGGGTAAATTTTTCGGGCAATAACTCAAAGGCTATCGGCTGGTAGTTTAACCGGCGTTTTATCTTATTAAAGCCTGTAGTAAAAATCTCGCTGTGATCAAATGCGAGTTTAGGTAATTCATTTACCGGGTGCCAGAAAGCGTTTTTGGCATACTGTGTTACCGGCTTTACTTCTTTTTGCCCGTTGATACGGATCAGGGCGTAATAAGCCACGGTTATCACCCTTCCCTGCGGGTGGCGGTTTACCTCGCCAAAAGTATGGAACTGCTGCATGTGCAGATCACGCAAGCCCGTTAATTCATAAAGGATACGTTCGGCGGCATTATCGATACTTTCGTCTTGTTCAACTATATAACCGGGCAGTGCCAGCCAGTCTTTGAAGGGTTCTTCGTTACGCTCAATAAGCAGAATTTTTAGTTCGCCGGCCTCAAATCCAAATATTACGCAGTCGATAGAGAATACTGAGTCAAATGTAGGTAACTTTACTTCCAAGAGTTGATCGATTATATGATTGTTTAAAGATATACCGTTAAATCTATATCTAAAAAAAAATAAATAAATTTAATGGTGTAAATTTGACACACTATATTCGTGCCTACAAATTTACTTGTGTAAAGATGCGTAAAATTTCAAAGATAGCGGTTCTTACCTCAGGCGGGGATGCACCAGGGATGAACCCCTGCATCCGCGCGGTTGTACGTACCGCCATATATAATGAATTAGAAGTTGTTGGGGTGCGCCAGGGCTACCAGGGCCTGATAGATAATAACATGTACGATATGAGCACCCGCTCTGTTAGTAACATCTTAAACCTGGGCGGTACCATACTTAAAACTGCCCGTTGCCTGCCCTTCCGCAGCGATGAGGGAATGGAGCTTGCTTACCAGAATTTAAAAGCACAGGGCATAGATGCTATTGTAGTTATAGGTGGCGACGGTACGTTTACCGGCGCGCTGCGCTTCTCAAAAAAATATCCGGACATTGCTGTTATTGGCGTGCCCGGAACAATTGACAACGACCTTTACGGATCTACCTACACCCTTGGTTTTGACACCGCTACAAATACTGTGGTAGAGGCGATAGATAAGATCCGCGATACTGCCGATGCGCACGACCGTTTGTTTTTTATTGAAGTGATGGGCCGCGATTCGGGCGCTATTGCCTTGCGTGCAGGGATCTCATGCGGTGCAGAGGCTATCTTATTGCCGGAGCGTGCTACCGCTATTGAGAACCTGATAGATAATTTGAAGGCCGGACAGCTTAATAAAAAATCATCCAGTATTGTTATAGTTGCCGAAGGCGATAAAAGCGGCGGCGTGTATGACGTTGCGGAAGCGGTTAAAAAACAGGTAAAATTTTACGATATAAAAGTTACTATATTAGGCCACCTGCAACGAGGTGGCAGCCCGTCGGCGTTTGACAGGATCCTGGGCAGCCGTTTAGGCTTTGCCGCGGTAAACGCGCTGATAGCCGGCAAAACGCAGATGATGGTAGGGCTGGAAGCCAACCACATTAAATTGACAAGCCTGGAAGAGGCGCTAAATCATCATCAATTTAAGTTAGAGGACGATTTGATGCAGATGTCAGAAATATTATCGATATAAATGATTGCAGTTGTATACAGTGGATCAAACAATGCCGGCTGGCGACTTTCATACAAAGGCCGTACTGTTGCTTCATTCAATACCAATGCTATCAATCCTTATTTCAACGACGAGAAGTATATCGTTCAGCTACTCAATAAAAACATTAACCTTATCCACCACGCCGAAGAAATAAGACGGATCTATTTTTACGGAGCCGGCGCCTCTTCAGACGATTTAAGGCAGGTTATTTATAATGCACTGTCATCCTTTTTCAAATTCGCCAAAGTTACCGTTGGGCATGACATTGAGGCAGCCGCTATTGCCTGCTGTAAAAACAGCCCGGGCATTGTGAGTATTTGTGCAAGCGGATCTAACGCAGCCTGGTATGATGGCAAAAAGGTAAAACCTAATAACTATGGTTTAGGCTACATCCTGGCCGATGAGGGTAGCGGTAATTGGCTGGGCAGGCAACTGATAAAGGGCTTTATGAGCGAATCATTGCCTTTAAATCTGCGTAAAAAGTTTGTACACCGCTACGATGCCGACCGCAAAACCTTGCTGGAAAAAGTATACCGGCAAAAACAACCCGCACTGTTCCTGAGTTCGTTCAGTGATTTTTTTCTGGACAATAAAGACGATGTTTACCTGCAAACTATAATTAAGACCGGCTTTGGTAAGCTTATTGATACTTGTATATTGCCATTGCAGGGGCAACACCCGGATGCACCTGTACATTTTGCAGGATCGGTAGCGGCAAATTTTCAGGACCTGCTGTATCAAGCCGCCGAGGCAAAAGGGGTTAAAATAGCTGCAATTATTAAAGAACCTATAAATAATTTATTATCGTATTATTCTAATAAAAATTAAAAATCATGAAAATAGGAATTAACGGCTTTGGCCGTATCGGCCGTTTAGCTTTCAGGGCTGCAATTGAAAGAGAAGGCGTTGAAGTTGTTGGTATCAACGATTTGGTTGAGCCGGATTACATGGCTTACATGTTGAAATATGACTCGACCCACGGACAATTCAAAGGTACTATTGCTGTTGAAGGCGGCCACCTGGTTGTAAACGGTAAAACTATCCGTGTTACTGCCGAAAAAGACCCTGCAAACCTTAAATGGGATGAAGTTGGTGCAGAAGTGATCATCGAATCTACCGGGTTATTTTTAACTCAGGATACTGCACAGAAACACATTGATGCAGGTGCAAAAAAAGTGGTAATGAGCGCGCCGGCTAAAGATGATACCCCTACTTTTGTAATGGGTGTTAACCATAAACTATTAAAGGCAGAACAAACTATCGTTTCAAACGCGTCATGTACTACTAACTGTTTAGCCCCTATCGCTAAAGTGTTAGATGATAAATTTGGTATCGAAGAAGGTTTGATGACTACCGTACACGCAGTTACAGCTACTCAGAAAACAGTTGACGGCCCATCGGCTAAAGACTGGAGAGGCGGCCGTGGCGCTTATCAAAATATCATCCCTTCATCAACAGGTGCTGCTAAAGCAGTTGGTTTGGTATTGCCACAGTTAAAAGGTAAGTTAACCGGTATGAGCTTCCGTGTTCCGGTTGCCGATGTATCAGTAGTTGACTTAGTTGTGCGTTTAAAAACTTCAACCACCTACGAAGGTATTAAAGCTGCCATGAAAGAAGCTTCTGAAGGCGAATTGAAAGGCATATTAGGCTACACCGAGGATGAGGTTGTATCTGAAGACTTTAAAGGCGATGCTCGTACATCAATTTTTGATGCTAAGGCCGGTATCGCATTGAATGACAACTTTGTTAAAGTAGTATCATGGTACGATAACGAGTGGGGTTATTCAAACAAACTGATTGACCTTGTTCAAGAGATCGGCAAGATCTAATATCAGGCCTTCCCATATATTGCAAAGCCCCGGTGTACACATCGGGGCTTTGCTTTTTTGTCCTTGTCCATAAAACTTTTAACAGTTTTAATAGCTTATTATAACGCTATGAAAGATATTATCGACCGATACAAAGTAACCAGCCCTAAAAACTTCAAATTAAGCGATTATGATACAGCCGAGCACGACGGTTATGATAAAGATACGGCTGGTGAACTTTTGGCCGATTTGATAGCAGATACAGCAAAGCTGCAAACCGAGCTTTACGCTGCCAACAAGCATTCTTTGCTTATTATTTTCCAGGCGATGGATGCTGCCGGTAAGGATAGCGCTATTGCCCATACCATGTCGGGTTTAAACCCTCAGGGTTGCCAAGTGTTCAGTTTTAAGCTGCCAGGTGCCGAAGATTACGAACACGATTTTTTATGGCGCCATTACAAGTCTCTCCCGGAGCGCGGCCGCATCGGAATCCATAACCGGTCTCATTACGAAAATGTGCTGGTCACTAAGGTCCATCCGGAGTTTATTCTGAAAGAAAACCTGCCTGGCATCAACAGTGTAAAAGATATCAGCAAAAAATTCTGGAGCAAACGTTATGAAAGCATTCGCAATTTTGAAAATCACCTCACAGACAATGGTACTGTGATTATCAAATTTTACCTGAATTTATCTAAGCAGGAGCAAAAAGAGCGTTTTCTAAAACGGATTGACGATGCCGAAAAGAACTGGAAATTTGCCTCAGGAGATTTGGTTGAACGTAAGCATTGGAAAGATTATATGGATGCATACGAAACCGCTATCAAAGAAACCAGCACTGACAAAACGCCCTGGTATGTGATACCGGCAGATAAAAAGTGGTTTACCAGGATAGCAATATCTACCATTATCAGGCACACCCTTAAGAGCTTAAAGTTATCATACCCCGCACTGCCTGAAGAAGAGATGCAGAAACTAAAACAATCCAGGCAAGCGTTGGAGAATGAATAGTCATTTTTGCTCAATATACTTCAGATAAGTAAAGCGCAAATTTCGATAGATAATTAATTGATGAATTATATCGATCTCCTGTTAATTGCTATTATACTGATTTCGGCGTGGACCGGAATAAGGCAGGGCTTTATCAATTCGGCTGTTGGTTTATTATCATGGGTGGCAAGTTTGGCGCTTGCATTTTTAGCTTACAAACCTATCGCCGCGCTGTTTCATATAGCCATGCCTTCGGCAGGGTTTTGGTTGCCGCCATTTTCGTTTCTGGTAAGTATCACATTGGCAAAACTGGTTATTGATGCCGCAGCAACATGGTTGTTAAAGCGGTTACCCGCTGGTGCACACAAAACGTTTGCTAACAAAGCAATGGGAATTATCCCGGGTGTTATTACCGGCATTATTTTGACGATGATGCTGGCTGCGGTATTATTGCTGGTTCCGTTTACTAACCGGGTATCGCATGAAACACGTAACAGCCTGCTTGCAAACCGCCTTGCCGAACGGGTGAGTTGGCTGGATGATTCCCTCTCTCCTGTTTTTGCAGAAGCGCTTAACCGTACCGTATCAAAATCAACAGCTGCTGTAAATAATGAGCACGACGCCAAACTGCCTTTTAGAGTAATAAATGCCGATACACGGCAAGATCTGGAGGCGGAGATGCTGGTGTTAGTAAATAAGGAGCGCGCTGCCTATAAATTGCAACCGCTTAAGGCCGACCCTGCTATGGCAGTTGTGGCCCGGAAACATTCGGCAGACATGTTTGCACGTAGCTATTTTTCGCACTACACGCCTGAAGGGGCTGATCCATTTGCCCGAATGAGAAAAAATAAAATAACCTTTTTAACAGCCGGAGAAAACCTGGCGCTGGCGCAAACCCTTATCATGGCACATAATGGATTGATGAATTCGCCCGGTCATCGGGCAAACATTTTAAACCCCAACTTTGGGCGACTGGGGATAGGTATTTTAGATGGCGGGGTATACGGCCTGATGATCACTCAGGAATTCCGGAACTGATCTACCCTAAAAAACAAACGGCAGGCCTTGCAGCCTGCCGTTCTTAAAGTTTTACTGCGATTACCATGGCGTTACACCATAATCGCTAAAGTACTTGCCGGTTGGGCCATCGGCATCAATCATCGCGTACCGGGCAATTGGTGCCGCGCCTTCCTGAACCGTTTTATAGCCTTGATTATTGTTAAAATCTGTTGCGGTATAGCCAGGATTTACTGCGTTTACTTTAAACTTATTTCCTAATTCATAAGCAACTGCAATTGTATAATTATTCAGGGCCGATTTCGACGGGCCATAGGCAGCGGTTTTCACTTCGTAATGCCTCCAGGTTGGGTCGCTGTGCAGTGTTAAAGATCCTAAATCGGATGTTACGTTAACTATCCTTGGGTTTACTGCATTTTGCATCAACGGCACAAACGCCTTTGTTACCCGTGCAACACCAAAAAGGTTTACTTCAAAAACATTCCTGAACGTTTCTATTGATGTACTTAAGACAGGCTGAGGAATGCTGCCCGGAATACCTGCATTGTTGATCAGCACATCCAGATGGTCTATGCGTTTTGCAAGATCCTGATATGCCTGCTCTACCGACTCATCGCTGGTAACATCTATCACTAATACTTCGGCATCAGTGAGGCCTTCGGCTTTTAACGCCTCAACAGCCTTTTCTCCGTTGCTTTTATCGCGGGTGCCTATAAACACATGGTAGCCTGCGCCTATTAGTTGCCGTGCGGTTTCCAGCCCAATACCTTTATTGGCGCCGGTTATCAATACTGTTTGTTTTTCCATAAATCAAAGGTAGGCTTAGTGGGTTAACATGCTGCTGCACATAGCAGGGCATTACCTGTACATTTCACGGATTTGCATGCGGTAGGCTGCAGGGGTAGTATCAACCAGTCGTTTAAAAAAGCGGTTAAAGTAAGCGGCATCTTCAAAGCCCAGCTCGTCGGCTATTTGTTTGATGGATAACTCTGTATGTAATAAACGCCTTTTGGCCTCTACCGCTAATCGGTTATGAATATGGCTGATAGCGGTTTTGCCGCTTTGTTGCTTAATAACATCGTTTAAATAACCGGGCGATAAATTGAGCAAATTTGCAAAAGCAGCTACTTCATGCGTTTCGGTGTGATGGTCGCTAATTAATTGCTGATATTTTTTTAGCAGGCAGTAGTTTTGGGTAATGCATGTTTCGCCAAACTGTTCGGTGTATAAACGACTTAAATAAATAACCAGTACGCGCAGTAAAGAGGTAAGCATTTGATTACGCCAGTCACCGCCATTGTTGAATTCAGACAGCATTTTATACATAATGTCTTTAACAAAGATCCTATCTGCCTCGTTCAATACAAGCTCATGCCCGCCGGCCGGGTTTTGGATAATGGGCAACTGCCTTAGTGCCCGGTTTTCATCCAACTGCAAAAACTCATCTGTAAAATTAAGTACAAGTCCCTTCATCGGGCAAACCTCTTCTTTAAGGTGCACTTGTTGGAGCACTGTAAAATAGAAATTATCCGGCTTTACAGTGTAAGGCACGTCATCTATCCAATGCCGGCTACTGCCCTGCTCAACAAACGCAAACAGGTAATAGTCTTTACGATGAGGCATCAAAAATCCATCCTCTATGATGGCCTCGATACCCTCCGCCTCACGAATTTCAATCATAGACGGATTCCCTTCCACATCAAAAAGTTTATAATGAGGAATGACGACTTTTTCTGGAGTTGTTAGCGTAGGCATTTAACAAATATAGATGAATGCAGATAACCGGACTATCACGTTAGTGTAACAAGAAAAGCAGCTGATCACATCAGTTCGCCGTCCTTTTTTACATGGTAGGTTTTATAGGCCATATAATAGAGCAGTATGGTGGGCACCGCATAAAACATCGCCCCTTGTGCTTTTACGTTCGGATAAGCCGATATCACCTCATACACCAGTAAGGCCAGGGCGACTGTACCACCGATGAAATATAGATAAAAGAATTTGCCGCTCATATCTTCTTTATTTCTTTTTAATGGTTTTTGTTTTTTCAGCTACAGCAACCGGTTTTTGGGCAATGCGTTTAAATACAGCCGCGCCAAGCGGTGGTGTAGTGATGGATATGGAATTATCCTTACCGTGCCATGCCTCGGGTTCTGATGCTATGGCGTCATAATTGATCAAACCGCTTCCCCAGAATTTGGAATTGTCGGAGTTAAAGATCTCCTGCCATTCACCGGCCGCCGGCACACCAATACGGTAGTTATAATGCACCACAGGGGTCATGTTAAACACAATTACCAGATCGTTAGCACTATCTATCCCTTTACGGCTATATGCTATAACAGAATCATCCAGGTTACTGGCGTCTATCCATTCAAAGCCTGTCCAGTCGAAGCTTTTTTCATACAGCGCAGGTTCAGACCTGTAAAGGCGGTTAAGCTCCTTAACGGTTTCTTTCATCCCCTGATGGCTTTCATGCTGCAGCAGGTGCCAATCTAACGATTTCTGAAAATTCCATTCTCCGCTTTGTCCAAATTCGCTGCCCATAAACAGCAATTTGCTGCCGGGGTGTGTAAACATATAGCTGTACAACAAACGCAGGTTGGCAAAACGCTGCCAGCCATCACCAGGCATTTTGTTAATCATCGACCCTTTACCATATACCACCTCATCGTGAGAGAAGGGCAGCATAAAGTTTTCGGTGAAGGCGTAAATCAAGCTGAAAGTAAACTGGTTTTGATGGTACCTGCGATAGATAGGATCATGGGAGAAGTAGTCGATGGTATCGTGCATCCAGCCCATCATCCATTTCATCCCGAAGCCCAATCCGCCGGTGTACACCGGGCGGCTTACGCCTGCAAAAGAGGTCGATTCTTCTGCAATGGTTTGCACATCCGGGAAGTTGCCATAAACAGCGGCGTTAAATTCCTTCAGGAAAGATATTGCTTCCAGGTTTTCGTTACCGCCAAATATATTAGGGTCCCACTCTCCGTGGTTGCGAGAATAATCAAGATATAGCATGGATGCCACGGCATCTACCCGTAAACCGTCGATATGATACCGCTCTAACCAAAACAAAGCATTACTGATTAGGAACGCGCGAACTTCGTTGCGGCCATAGTTAAATATAAATGATTTCCAATCCGGATGAAATCCCTTCTTCAGATCGGCATGCTCGTAAAGGTGCGTACCATCAAAATTATACAACCCGTGCAGATCGCCGGGGAAATGCGATGGTACCCAATCCAGTAGCACACCGATCCCGGCTTTATGGAATTCTTCTATCAGAAACATCAGGTCTTGCGGGGTGCCGTACCTGCTTGATGCGGCAAAAAAACCGGTGATCTGATAACCCCAGCTTGGATAATAAGGATGCTCCATTATCGGCATAAACTCTACATGAGTAAAGCCCATTTCCTTAACATAAGGAACCAATGTAACCGCCAGTTGACGATAGCTCAAAAACTCTTCCGGGCTTTCGGGGCTGCGGGCCCACGAGCCAATATGCATTTCATAAACCGAATAAGGTTTATCCAGCGCGGTGTATTTATAACGTTCGGCCATCCATTGCTTATCATCCCACTCGTAGTAGGTATCGGCAACGATAGAGGCCGTGTGCGGCGGCAATTCCCAGCGCAAAGCAAACGGGTCTGCCTTCTCCAAGTCTTCACCAATTGATGATTTAATATAATATTTATAGGTTTCGCCCACGCCCACATGCGGAATAAACCCCTCCCAAATGCCCGATGCATCCCAGCGGTAATTCATCGTGTGCGAACCTTTATTCCAGCCGTTAAAATTACCTATTACAGATACGTATTGTGCGTTAGGCGCCCAAACGGCAAAGTAGGTACCTACAACGCCTTTATGCTCCACCACATGCGATCCCAACTTTTCATAAAGCTTGTAGTGCTTACCTGATTTAAACAGATCGATATCAAAATCCGTAAACCGGCTGTACGGCTCAACAGCGTTTAACTGGTTATTTGGAACTATAGCAGCTTCAGAAGCCGGCGCTTTTTTCCCGACAACTTTTTTTTCGGCCGGGGCTTTTTTACCGGTAGCTTTTTTTGATACTGTTACCTCATCAGCTTCGGGCCAGGTAGCTTTATCGCTCTTTGCCTTGGTTTCTTTTTTCGTCTTTATTGGTTTCGACTCGTTAAGATCTGCAGCGGATATTTTGATTTGCTTTGCCATAGTGAGGTAGCGTTTGAGCGCCAAGGTTAATTGGTGTCAGGATATTCCTGTTGTTCAAATATATCATTAATGAACATACAATACGGGCAGATGTTTACTAAAAGACAAAAGAGGGCTGCAAGATTTTAACCTTCAGGAGTTAGCGTTCAAGCTATAGCGGACTACCGGGTTAGGTTAACTGCCAAAATGTTCTTTGTCATTTACTATCGGCCTGCCCTAACGAAAACCAGTTACCAGAATCGTCTTTAAACAGCGCTTCAAAGCCATAAAACTCTTTTGTTGGCGGTTTGGTAAACTCCACCCCTTTTGCCTGCAACTCCTCATAAGTAGCCTGCAGATCTTTACATTCAAAAACGCCGAAACCAAACGTACCCTTGCTTACTAACGCACGCATTTGCTCCGCAGCATCGCCTTTAAACATCATTCCCTCTGTAATTGCCATCAGGGTGATCTCCAGGTCGGGCTGCTCCGGCGGGCATACGGTTAACCAGCGCATACCCGGCCCCATAGTTGCATCGGTATGTACTTTAAAGCCTAATTTATTTACATAAAAGTCGAACGCACTGTCTTGATCCAGCACAAAAATGCTCACGTGGTTTAGTTTGGTAATCATATCAATTTCTTTTAAACAAATATGCCCATCAAACATCAATTTAACTTATTGAAAATTGCTATTATTTTAGCCAGCCATTTCTTTCCGCAAAGCAATTTGGGATAAATTTAAGAGGCAGCTGTTCAATTTGCCTTAGCCTCTCCACCTTGTTGTACTGGTATTGTGCAGGCGATTGCCCGGTAACACGTTTGAACAAAGTTGTAAAAGTGCTGATGCTTTCAAACCCGATAGCATAACACACATCGGCCACGGCCACCCCATTTTGTAAAAGCATTTTGGCCTTATCCATCCTTACCCTGTTCAAATATTGATGTGGGGTATATCCGTAAGCGCTCTTAAAGATTCTGACAAAGTGAAATTTAGAAAAGAATGCCCTTCCAGATATCTCGTCCAGATCGATAGAACGGTTATAATTAATATCGATAAATTGCTTGGCATTGCAAACCCGCCGGTATAGATATGTTCGTGTATGAGTTGCCATGCTATCACAAATAAGTAAAAAGGCCCGGTTTAAGGGGCCTGTATGCTATTTGAATATTTCTATCAACTTAAAGTTTTTAGGGAATTTAAATTCGTAGGTGTCATCTGGGTTAGCAGTAATGCTGGTAATATCCTTACCATCTGCCACCACTTTTAAAGGTTTAAACGGCAGGCCGTTGATCTTAAAATGGTAACCTTCATAACGTGGGGTGTACAAACCTTCCATACTTTGTTGGATGCTCAGTTTATCGGCCGTGCCTTTTACCACAAATTTTTTCTCCAGGTAAATATCCTGCTCGTATGCAAATGTTTCGCCGTAATCCTCAAACAAGAACGAATTTACCTCGTAGCTGCTGTAAAATACATTCAGCTTTACCTCTTCTATTTCACGCTCGCCAGTGTATTGCATCACCGGATATTCGGGGATTACCGAGCCGGCCTTTACAAACATCGGGATGATATCCAGCGGGGTCGGCACAACCAATTCTTTCCCACCCTCTGCAACTTCCAGGTTCCACCAGTTATACCAGGTGCCTTTCGGAAGGTACACTTTGCGGCTCTGCTGACCAGGTTCCAGAACCGGGCAGATCAGTATTTTATCGCCATACGTAAATTCATCCTGGCGGAAATGGTTAGCCATGGTATCCTGCTCAAGCATAACTACCGGCCGTAAAATAGGGAAACCATATCTGTGATGCTCCCAAAATGCCGAGTATAAATATGGGATAAGCCGGTAACGTAATTCAATAAATTTACGGTTGATGCTGGTGAACGGCTCGCCGAAACTCCATGGTTCGCGCTCCTTAGTATCACCAGCAGAGTGCGCGCGCATAAACGGAGAAAAAGTTCCCATCTGGATCCAGCGAGTAAACAATTCGCCATCTGGTTCGCCGCTAAAGCCGCCGATATCCGTACCGCAGAATGAAATACCGGAGATAGACAAGCGCTGTAACTGGATGTTACCTATCTTAAGGTGCTCCCACGATGCCACGTTATCCCCCGTCCAAACAGACGAATAGCGTTGTACGCCCGAGTAGCCCGCACGGGTAATGGTGAACGGGCGCTTATTTTTCATTTGTTTACGCAACCCTTCATAAGTGGCACGTACCATTTGCATACCGTAAACGTTGTGCGCTTTACGGTGCGAGCCGCGGTAACCATCATATTGGTGGCGCACATCGTCCGGAAAAGTACCTGAGCCAAACACCGCCGGCTCGTTCATATCGTTCCAAACGCCGGCAACACCGGTCTCTACCAATTCATCGAACAGGTCGCCCCACCAGGCGCGAACTTCGGGGTTGGTAAAATCAGGAAATTGGCAGCGGCCCGGCCATACGTGGCCCTCCATAAAATAATCATCACTGCGTCGGCAAAAATAGCGTTTCTCCTTTCCTTCTTTAAACACCGAGTAATTGTCATCCACCCGGATGCCCGGATCGATAATCACAACGGTTTTAAACCCTGCGGACGCCAGCTCGGCAATCATCTTTTTTGGGTTAGGGAAATATTTAGGGCTCCAGGTAAAGCACCGGTAGCCATCCATATAGTCGATATCCAGGTAAATACCATCGCACGGGATCCTGTTCTGACGAAAACCGTTTGCAATTACTTTAACCTTATTTTCGGGATAGTAGCTCCAGCGGCACTGGTGGTAACCCAGCGCCCAAAGCGGCGGCATAGGGTGTGTCTCGGTCAGGATGTGGTAATTCTTCACCACATCCATCATATGCGGCCCATGGATGTAATAATATTGCAGTTCGCCCCCATCTGCCCAAAAACTGGTTTTGGTGCTATCTTCGGCCCCAAAATCAAAATGGGCTTTAAAAGTATTGTCAAAAAATATTCCGTGAGCAATGCCCTCGCTTACGCTGATATAAAAAGGGATAGCCCGGTAAAGCGGGTCCTGGTTAAAACCGTATGAATAGGCATCGGTATTCCAGTTGGTAAGGCGTTTGCCGCGCAGGTTTAGCTCGGTAGCTTTATCACCCAGGCCAAAAAAGTTTTCCTGATCGGCGCAGGTTTTAGTGCAGAACACATAGTAACCGCCAAATTGGGTATTCTCTTCCCAGTGCATCGGCTTGGCATCGCTACTGGTAACATGATCGTCCTTATCAGAAAAAGAAATAAAGAAATCATCCTTACGGATATGGCAGTTAATGGCTGTTGTGCTCACCCTGAATTCCTGCTCGTTTTCCAGCAGAGTGAACTCCACCTTTTTAGCAGGCAGTTTGGGCACCGCGTAAGAAAAATCGTCCAGGAATACGCTGTGCGGCGCCAGTCTGATCCGAATGATCTCGGCACTCACCACCACGACCTCCACACTGGCATCGCCATCTGTAAAGTAGAATTTATTCCCCACCTGCTCGGCATGATTGGGTGTGCCCAGATATTTTTTTACAATGGGTTTAATCCCGTCGGCAGGGTTATTTAAGTGGTGAAACTCTTCATCTTCCATCAGCTCATCAGCTTCTAAAAGCTTGGCAGTCAAAAGTTCGGGGTTTGGATTAGGTACGTTTGATTCCATAAAAATTCAATATTCTACACTTAGTCAGCTTTTATCAGCTATTTAAAGTGCGCTTACCTGATATCGGCTACACGTTACAACAGCTAATAAACGATTTATTAACGATAATGTCATCTATTATTGAGCCAAAACCAGCCGGATGATGAATTTAGAAAATAATTACAAATTTAGCAATAAGCCATTCGCGGCTCCGATAATTATCTCAACGCCCGCGTTTACGTCAGCCGTATTAAATACCTGCCCGGATAACAGATCGGCAAACTTTACCGCACCGGTTAAACCAAATTCAGTGATTAGTTCACCGGGAATTTTAACGGTTATCGTTCGCTGCTGTCTGCTAAAATTAACGGCTACCAGTACTCGTTGTAAAGCGGTGTATCGTATGTAAAAATACAGTGAGGTATCAAACCCAGGCTGGCTTTCATTCGCTATCATCAACTCATAAAAAGCACCGTTACACAGGGCATCATTATTCTTAACGGTGTTTAGCAGTTTGCTGTAAAAGCCACGCAATTCAGATTGTTGTGCCGATAGCTGTCCGCCATCATACTTACCGCCGTTAACCCATTTTTGGAATTCGGGCATTGCCCAGTAGTCGAAAATGGTCGTACGGCCATCATCCCCGCTAAAACCGCATTCGCCTGAAGCAGGCTCACCAACCTCCTGACCCGAATAGATCATGACCGGGCCGGTATTAAGCGTGGCGCTTACGATCATACCCGGAATAGCCAACAGCGCATCGCCGGCAAATTGCTTACTGGCTATGCGCTGCTCATCATGGTTTTCCATAAAGCGCAGCATGTGCTTGTCTATGCCGCGGGTATGGTTGTTCCACACATCATTGATCTGCCAGGCGCTTGCGCCAGGCTCGTTACAGGTTAACCTGCGAATAGCATCGTAAAGCCCTACTTTATCGTACAGGTAATCAAACCCGCCGTTTTGAATGTAAATGTTATACTGATTTTTATCGTAGGCTTCGCCGATGAAGATGAGGCCCGGGTATATTTGTTTCAACTGCGGAATCAGCCAGGCCCAAAACTCGACAGGCACCATTTCGATCATGTCACACCGAAAACCATCTACGCCCATATTTGCCCAGTACCTTAAAATGTGCAGCATCTTTCCCCAAAGCGGCGGCGGCCCATCAAAATGGCATTTGTGCCCGTCCAAATAATAAACGCCGTGATTCAGCTTAATGGTCTCGAACCAATCGTTAATTGACGGTGCAGGGTTAAACACATCGTTCCCCGTAGCTTTAGCCGGGAACTCATGAAACTTACCATCCTTCAGCGGTGATGCAAATTCATCGCCGCCCGGGTTATAACCGCCGGGAACCACGAATGGGTATCCCGGCATATAATAGAAATCGTTGTCTGGCGAAAAGTGCAGGGTATTGTCATCGTCTTCGCCAATATCGCTCACGCCATCGGGTTTCACATCCGATGCGTAGGTACGCGCCACGTGGTTAGGCACAAAATCAATGATCATCTTCATACCATTTTGATGTGTGCGGCCTATCAGTTCTTTAAATTCGCTGATGCGGAATTCTTTGTCGTCGGCCAGATCGGTAGCGATATCGTAATAATCTTTAATGGCATAAGGTGAACCCGCCCTGCCCTTTACCACATCCGGATCATCCGGCGTAATGCCATTGGCAGAATAGTCGGTCATGGTAGCATGTTCGATAACCCCGGTGTACCATACATGACTAAAACCCATTTTAGCGATTTCCTGTAGGGCGGTATCGGTAATATCTTTAAGCTTGCCAACGCCGTTTTCCTCAATGGAACCATAAATTTTATTGGTGGTATTGGTATTGCCGAACAGGCGAGGAAGAAGTTGGTAGATGATGAGCTTATTGTTGGTAGACATGTTTGTTTTGTTAGTATTAGATTCGGCTCTATCTTTTATTACCATTAAAATATTCTGCTGAATGTCTTTCATGATCCAGGTAGCCCAAATGCCGGCATAAAAGTTAAAAGTTGTGTTTAATTGAAATGAACTGGATAGCTTTAGCTTATAATGTTCAGTGTCGATCTGCTCCAACTGATAGGTACCTTTTAAAACATTGAAAAATTCACCCCCTATTACAATATGCTCGTCCATGGTGGTTGAGGGAATATCATAAGGGTTAGCATGTATAGTGAAGCTCATTTCTTTTTGATCTTCATATTGAGTCACTAATTCATCAAATATTAACCCCTTGTCGAAAATTGCTTTACGTTTACCGCCTACGGCATTTTTATCCAATTCAGCTTTTACAGGTCGCGGAAAGCCCAATGATCTGGTGAATACTGCTTTGTCCTGCCGCTCGTCAATTGCCCTTACTCTGGTAACATTGTCCCATATCCGTTGTTTGGGTGCAGAAATGACAATTTCAGTGTAAGCGCTAAATTTACCTGGTATAGCACCTATCATCATTTCGATTGGTGATAATGCAAAAGGTAGCAAAACGACTAAAGAAACTAGTAAACTGTCGTTTCTTGATCTTTTAATTTTTATATATCGAGCAGTAAGCCCGCCGAGTGCAGACGCTATGAAGAAAATCGGCAATACCATTATCCAACAAGCAATACCTTCTATTGAAAATAAAATCGTTAGCAAAAAAAAAGCAAATATGGGTAGCGCTGACATTGCCACAGCGGCAATCTTTGTTTTAACGTTTTCTAACCTGGTGAAGAAAACTGTTAAAAAACCTACAGCATATGGCATCAATATTAAAAACGACATGGACATCACATTGAAAAGTTCCTTTAACGTCTTAATACCAAATATTCCTCTGACTACAAATGCAAAAAATAGAGCAATTATAAAACCTGAAAGGATAAATTTAAGCTTACTCATTTCGATATGTTTATAATCAACTCTCCATCACCGTTTATTCCATGTCCCTCTCCGTTAACTCTAACCTTAACATGCTGCTTAGAGGTATTCTCAATCTTCAACCCTTCCTTACTGACCCGTATCTTCAATAACGCCCCTCTAAACCCAACCTGGAAAGAGAATGCCTCCCACTTATGTGGCAACAATGGGTTAAACGATAACATATCATCCCTTACCCGCATGCCACCGAAACCTTCTACTACGCTCATCCAGGTGCCGGCCATCGAGGTGATGTGGCAGCCATCCTCAGTATCGTTATTGTAATCGTCGATATCTAATCGGCTTGTGCGCAGGTAAAACTCATAGGCCCGGTCAATATCGCCTAATTTACAGGCTAAGATAGAATGCACACAAGGCGATAAGGACGACTCATGCACCGTCCGTGGTTCGTAAAAATCGTAGTTGCGGCGTATGGTTTCCAGATCGTGATCATCCTCAAAAAAGTAAAGCCCCTGCAATACATCAGCTTGTTTAATAAAAACCGATCGCAGGATCCTGTCCCAACTCCATTTTTGCACCAGTGGGCGCTCCGCTGCGGGAAGATCCTTTACTAAGATCTGCTCTTTGTCCAGGTAACCGTCCTGCTGTAAAAAGATGCCTAACTGCTCATCTTTCGGCAGGTACATTTTAGTGATGATATCAGTAAACATTGCCGTTTCCTTTTCTTCGTTAAAGGCAACTTTGCTGACCAAAGCATTGTATTTACTTACATCGGCTGCTTTTACTTTTTCGATTACCGCTAATGTAAACTTCAAACACCAAACGGCCATTGTACTGGTGTACCAGTTGTTATTTACATTGTTCTCGTACTCATTTGGACCGGTCACACCCAGCATCACATACTGCCCCTTTGCTGCCGACCAGGTGATACGCTGCGCCCAAAAGCGGGAAATGGCAATAAGCACCTCCAATCCATAATCAGCTAAATAACTTTCATCACCGGTGTAGCGGGCATAATTAAAAATGGCGTATGCAATTGCCCCGTTACGATGGATTTCCTCAAAGGTGATCTCCCATTCGTTATGGCATTCGGTACCATCCATAGTTACCATGGGATACAGGGCGGCACCATCTTTAAAGCCTAGTAGTTTAGCATTATCTATTGCTTTGCCCAATTGCTTATAGCGGTATAGCAACAGGTTACGGGCAACTTTGGCATCGGCAGTGGCTAAGTAAAACGGCACGCAATAAGCTTCAGTGTCCCAGTAGGTACTGCCGCCGTATTTTTCGCCGGTGAAGCCCTTAGGGCCTATGTTCAATCGGTCATCTTCGCCAGTGTAGGTTTGATTAAGCTGGAAGATGTTAAAGCGAATGCCCTGCTGCGCCGCCGCATCGCCCTCAATTATAATATCGTTCTGTTTCCATTTATCCGCCCATGCGGCGGCTTGCTCGGCCAGCATGGTATCGAATCCTTTTTTACTTACACTTTCGACTCTCTCGAGCGCCATAGCCGAGAGATCTGCGGCATCGTGATTTTGCGACGACAGATTAGCGGCATACTTGACCAGACTAACGGGACGGCCTTTTTGCACTTGAAGCGTAAGTTCGGCCGCGATGAACTTTTCCTTTTGTATCGGTGTTGATTCAAATGGCATCGGTTTGCCATCCTGTAGCAATTGAATTTTCATAGCAGTAGCTACCTCAAAACCGGTCATTTTAGTACGCAGCTGTACACAGCCTTTGTCACTACTGATTTGCTTGCTTACTTCGTCCCAAAACTTTTCATTGTAGTTGCTATCCTTGTTTGCAATGTCACCATCAATGTATGGAGTAAACGTAACATGACTGTCAAAATTCAGCGCGCTGATGGTGTAGCTGATGGCCCCGCATTCGTCATCAGCCATGCTGCAAAAACGGATGGCCTCTACCGCTATTTCCTTACCTGAAGGTGTTTTAGCATGAAAGTTCCGTTTCAGATACCCGTCCTGCATATTTAACTCGCGCCTAAAGCTAAGCACTTGGCATTTAGCAAGGTCCAGTTGCTCATCGCCTATTTTAACGTCGATTCCAATCCAGTTAGCCGCATTCAATACCTTGGCAAAGTACTCAGGATAACCGTTTTTCCACCACCCCACCCGGGTTTTGTCGGGATAGTATACACCGGCCACATAATTACCTTGGAGCGTATCGCCGCTGTAAGCTTCCTCGAAGTTTGCCCGCTGCCCCATCCGGCCGTTGCCCAGGCTAAAAACGCTTTCGGCAACCTTATTATAGTGCGGATCAAAACCCTCTTCGATGATCTTCCACTCGTCTACTTTAAAATATTGTTTCATGCGGATGTGCAGCGTTAGTTTGGCTAAAATAAGATAGTTTTTTAAATATCGTTTCACCTTGTTTAAAGGAGTTTTTTGGCCCGGAGAGTTATCGGCGGCCTTGCAGTAGAGCACAATCGACTCACCCCAGCCCCTCTCTGCTCCGCAAAGAGGGGTGGTACTTTCTCACCCTCTTTCCGCTTGCGGAGAGAGGGTCGACGGGCGAAGCCCCTGGTCGGGGTGAGTCATCGCCGGCTTTGCAAACCCTTGCATCTTACAACTTTTACCTCTACCTTGCGGCTACCTATGGAAAATTCTGTACTTGTTATTGGTGCCGGTGCTGCGGGACTAATGGCTGCCCATGCCCTTTGCAAAGCAGGTAAAAAGGTTACCGTGCTGGAGGCGCGCAACCGAACGGGTGGCCGTATTCATACCTTAAGCGACACCTCCTTTTTTAAACAGACCGAACTGGGTGCCGAATTTATTCATGGTGACCTGCCGGTTACCCTTGACTTGCTCAAAGAGGCCAGCCTGCCTTTTCGCAGCGCCAATGCCGAAATGTGGCGGTTTCAAAAAGGTGAATTTAAAGAGAACGGTATGATCATCGAGGACTGGGAACTCCTGACCGACCGGCTCAACGAATTGACAGAGGATACCAACATTTACGATTTCCTGCAGAAGGAGTTTGGGGGAGAAAAATATCAAACTTTAACAACTGCCGTATGGCATTATGTATCCGGCTATGATACTGCCGACCCGCGCAATGCCAGCGCTTTTGCGCTCCGTAACGAGTGGCAGCACGAAGATGTAGAAGCCCAGCACCGGGTGGATGGCGGCTATTGCTCAATTATCAGCTACCTGTGCAACAGCTGCAAAAAACACGGAGGTGACGTTTTACTCAATTCTGTAGTGCAGCAAATTGAGTGGGCAAACGGACAGGCTAAAGCTATTTGCAGCGATGGTGCTGTTTACCAGGCCGGGCAGGTACTGATCGCAATGCCCCTTGGTGTGCTGCAAGCTACTAATGGCGAAATAGGCGCTATAAACTTTACGCCGCAAATACCCGAATATACTGCTGCCATACAGCAAATGGGTTTTGGGGCAGTAATTAAGATCCTGCTGGAATTTAAAAGCAGTTTCTGGTTGGATGAAAAGTCGCGCAGAATGGCGGGCAGGGATATCGATAAAATGGGCTACCTGTTTAGCGATGAAGAGATCCCAACCTGGTGGGCACAAACGCCCGACAAGTCTAACGTGCTTACCGGCTGGATAGGTGGCCCGGCAGCGCAGGAAAAGACCAATAACCCGGACAACGAAATTCTGGAGCAGGGCCTGCGATCGTTGGCAAATATTTTTAAGCGTGACATTAACGACCTGAAGGCCATGTTAATAGCAAGGCGAGTTATGAACTGGACAGCCGACCCGTTTACCCGTGGCTCTTACGCATACGATACGGTGCAGGCGCCCCAGGCACGCAAGCTGTTAAACACACCGATAGATAACACGCTGTTTTTTACGGGCGAATACTTGTATGAAGGAACAGCTATGGGCACCGTAGAGGCCGCGCTGACAAATGGGTTAGATGCTGCAAGGAAAATGTCGCTGTGAAGTATAAAGACTTGATGATATTTGTGGTCTGCTGAATGATACTCCAGGCGTTTTCCGGGAGCCATAATTTGTGCTAAAAAAGTGAACAAAGGTTAACAAAGGTTTACACTTTTTTCAAACTTTTTAATTAAAACGGTGGAAATCAATAGCTTGCAAAAAGCGTGGGTTAACATGAAATCCTCCTGAAAACAGACGGCTAGAAAGATATTTGGAGTATCTGGTATTGAATTTAAACCGCCTGCCCTGCCAGTAAATAAAGTACGGCCATACGGATGGCTACTCCGTTCTCTACCTGGTCAAGAATGATGGATTGTTTGCTGTCGGCTACATCGCTGGTAATCTCAACGCCGCGATTTATTGGGCCGGGGTGCATTACCGTTATCTCTTTATCCAAACCGTCAAGTATCTGCTTATTTAAACCGTAAAGCATGGTGTATTCCCTTAACGATGGGAAGTATTTGATGTCCTGCCGCTCCAGTTGGATACGCAGCATATTGGCTACATCGCACCAATTGAGGGCTTTTACCAGGTTATGCTCAACCTTAACCCCTAACGAGCCAATGTATTTTGGGATGAGCGTAGTGGGCCCGCATACCATTACCTCGGCACCCAATTGTTTAAGGCAAAGTATGTTTGAAAGCGCTACGCGCGAGTGAAGGATATCGCCTACTATCACTACTTTTTTACCGGCTACATCGCCATAACGCTCGCGGATAGAAAAAGCATCCAGCAGCGCCTGTGTGGGGTGTTCATGTGCACCGTCGCCGGCGTTCACTATCTGTGCCTTTACATGTTTGGAAAGGAAGATGCCCGCGCCCGCATACGGGTGGCGCATTACCACCATATCTACCTTCATGGCCAGGATATTATTTACCGTGTCTATCAGCGTTTCGCCTTTGCTTACCGATGATGATGATGCCGCAAAGTTGACCACATCTGCAGACAGCCTTTTTTCGGCAAGCTCAAAAGACAAACGGGTACGGGTAGAGTTCTCAAAGAAAATATTGGCAATAGTTACGTCCCGTAAAGACGGTACTTTTTTTATTGGCCGGTTCAGCACCGTTTTAAAGTTATCGGCGGTTTCAAATATCAGTTCAATATCTGCCTTATTTAAATCCTTAATCCCCAATAAATGCCGTGTGCTTAATGCCATATATCTAAAATATCGAACAAATTATTAACCTATGTCATTGCGAGCGATAGCGCGGCGATCCCTTCGCGTACTCAGTGTTCATGTATCGCTATGAGATGCTTTGTGATACTCTTCGCGATAAATGTTTTACTATAAATTGTAATTCTTATTCCTTCGCTTCCGATACCAGTACAATCCTGTCTTCACCGTCGGTTTCCTTCCAGCTCACTACAACTTTTTGCGATGCGATCGAATCCACTTCTATGCCTACGTAGTCTGCAGCTACCGGGATATGGCGCGAGTAGCGCCTGTCTACCAGTGTCAGCAGCTCCACCTTCTCCGGCCTGCCGAATGCCTGCATTGCATCCATCGCCGCGCGGATGGTACGGCCGGTCCATAACACGTCGTCCATCATTACCACCTTTTTGCCTTCAATAATAAAATCGATCTTAGTTTGGTTAGGCACCAGCGGCGACCCATGCCTACGAAAATCATCGCGGTAAAAAGTAATATCCAGGTCGCCCTGTTGTATAGTGCTGCCCGGTAATATCTTGCGCAATTCTTCGGCAACACGTTTAGCCAGGTAAATACCACGTGGCTGGATACCGATTAAAACAGAACCGGAAAAGTCGTTATGATTTTCAATTAATTGCCGGCATAAACGCTGAATTGTTATCTGGAATTTTTTACCGTCGAGCAGCGTTAAATTTTGCATCGTATGGGTGGATTTGGGCAAAGGTAATTTTTTTTGCCGATTTGTGGAATAACCATCGCCCAAAATTGAAAATGCAAGCAAGGTTTGTTAAATTTAAGCCAACCATTAAACCTGCCCTACTTTATGCGGCCCTGTTTAAAAACCTTGTTGCTTACCCTTACATTACTTTTCAAAATAGTAACAGGTACTGCTTTTGCCCAAAACGCGGATACCCTATCTGTTAAAAGCTTAATTAAAAATGCGGAGAACTACTTCGCAAAAATGCCGGCAGAGAAGCTTTACCTGCAGTTAGATAAGCCTTATTACACTACAGGCGATACCATTTGGCTTAAGGCATATCTTTTTAACGCTGGTGATTATTCGGCGTCGCAGCTAAGCAATAAAGTATATGTAGAGCTAATTAACGATAGCAGCAGGGTGATCAACCGCTTTGCAGTTCCGCTGGTGTGGGGCCTGGGCGAGGGCAACCTGGTGCTTAATGATGTTACCGACGGTCAGTATCGCATCCGCGCCTATACAAACTGGATGCAAAATTTTGATAATGATCTTTTTTATTCAAAAGCTGTAGCTATCGGTGCGGCTTCGCCAAAGCTAAACTGGCTGATTGACCAGCAGCATACCCTTAGCAGCACCGCTACCGGTTATGAAACGAACCTTGCCCTGCGGCTAACCGATCTCAGCAAAATGCCGGTGGCCTACCGCGATGTTGAAGTGAAAGTGTTAGATGGCAAAAAAACCATTTATAAAGCCACAGTAGTAACGTCAGACGCCGGCGCGCTGTCGGCCAAATTTCAAATCCCCTTAAAAGCCACCGGCCAGAATTTATCTGTTTTGCTAACTGATAAACTAAGTAAGAATAAACTTGCCTTCCCGTTGGTGAACAATAACCTTGTTCAAAATATCGATATCCAATTTATGCCGGAAGGCGGCAACATCATCGGGGGCTTGCCGGGTAAGGTAGCATTTAAGGCCATTGGCGATGACGGGCTGGGCATAGATGTAAACGGCGATATACTTAATAATACAAGTGAAGTGGTAGCCCGGTTTCAATCTACACACCTGGGTATGGGTAGTTTTGTGCTGATGCCTGTTGCCGGGCAAAGTTACCGCGCAAGGGTCAAATTAAACGGCGGGCAAAAAGATTTCGCTTTACCGGCTGTCAGGACATCGGGCTTGACTTTAAAGGTTGATAATATTTCCAGCAAGGATTCGGTGTTTGTTTATATCAAAGCAACTGCAGATGTTGGCGCGGCAAAAAAGCTGTACAAATTAATAGCGCATGCTAAACAAGGGCTTTACTTTGGTGCCGTTTTTAACTTAAACGATGGATATACCAACATCCGCCTTAATAAAGACAGGTTTCCATCCGGCATTGTGTGCTTTACCATTTTAGACGGCCTTACCCCACTATGTGAGCGCCGCATTTTTGTTGACCGGGACGACCGGTTGCAGTTAGCTACATTGACCAACAAGCCTGCCTACAACTTTAAAGACAGTGTGGCGGTCAGCCTAAACGTTAAAGATCAGCATGGCAAACCGGTTGTGGCAAGTTTCTCTGCCGCTGTAACAGACGACAGCTACGTAACAAGCGATACTTATGGCGACAATATTGTAAGCAGGCTACTAATCACATCAGAATTAAAAGGTAACGTAGAACAGCCTGCCTGGTACTTTGCCGGTGATAATATCACAACGCAAACGGCCCTTGATAATTTACTGCTCACCCAGGGTTGGACAGGGTATGATTTTACTAAAAGCTTGCAACCCCTGTCACGCCCCAGGTTTGCGGCCGAGCCGGACAACCGGGTTACCGGCACCCTGCGCGGTTTGTTTAACAAGCCTCAAAAAAATGCCAAAATCAATATGTTTTCGTTAAGTAAAATGCATGGTTTGATGGTTTTTGACACACTTAGCAACGCAGCCGGAGAGTTTGAATTTAAACAATTGCCCATGCTTGATACGGTTGCCTATACCATAAGGGTTACTAATTCAAAGGGCAATGAATCAAATGCTACCATTACTTTAAATGATTTTCGCCCTGCAGATGTTGGCCTTTACCCCGCAATCAAAACCATGCCCTGGTATACCCGAGCCAATGACAGCTTAATGCTGAGGTATATTACCAGGCGCCAGGCAGCCAGCCCATATGGTAAAGACGATAAGTATGCAAAGGGTACACTTTTAAAAGAAGTGGTGATAAAGAGCCGAAAAATAGTTAATGAAGGGCGGTTTAACGGCTACGTAAAAAAGGAAATAGACGAAGCTGCTTTGGTAAAAGCCGGCAAAATGTCTTTGTATGATGTTATTTTGGCTAAAGACAAAACCTTTGGTTTACGCAATGCCTGGCGAAGTTCGGTTTTTGACAAGTTACGACTTTACCCAAATACCAATTACACTTTCGGCGCTGACCTGATAACCGACCTGGTGGTAGACGGTAACAGCGCGCAGGATATATTCGCCGAAGCGCAAACCGGCGATATAACCACTTACAGGGAATTCTTAAGTTCCTTTTTGCGCAGCCTGGGTGCCGATGATGTAAAGGATATTAAAATTGTTGAGGATTTTAGCTACTATATCATGATCACAACCCGCAGCGGCAAAGGCTTGTTCAGCAGGTCGTCGCCGGGCATTGTATTTTACAAGCCCGTGCCGTTATGCGCTGCGCTACAATTTTATCAGCCAAAATACCTTGTAAAAAATAATACGCCTTTGTTGCCCAGGCCAACTATCCATTGGGAGCCTAACCTGGTAACCGATAAAAATGGCAACGCAACCTTGTCGTTTTACGCTGCAGATAAGCCGGGGAGTTATACCTTAATTTTAGAGGGAGCAGATATGGCCGGCAACTTTGGCTATCACATTACCAGGATCAATATTGGTAACAAACAGCCGGCAGTAGCCAAAGCACCTGCAACTAAATAAATTACGCAAGCAAAAATAATCCACAAAAAAAGCCCTTCCGATTGCTCGGAAGGGCTTTAAATATGTAAACTTAAAAGATTAAACTTCTTCGGTTTCTTCGGCAGCAGGAGCGTCAGCTTCTGGTTCTGCTTGAGCAGCGGCGGCAGGAGCAGCAGGCTTTTTAGCCGCTTTGCTTTCTGCGCCTTCCATTTGCTCTTTTAACTGAGCAAGAACGCTAAGGTCACCTAAAGTTGATTTTTCTACCGATTCTTTCACTTTCTTAACCGCGTTGTTAGCAGATTTTGCTTCTTTCTTACGGTTTTCGAATTCTTGAACACGAGCATCAGCACGAGCTTCTTCCCATATACGTGAATGTGAAATTACGATACGTTTGTTCTCTTTATTAAATTCAATGATCTTGAATTCAGCAGTTTCTTCAGCCTTAACTGATTTACCGTCTTCGCGCACCAGGTGTTTGGTTGGGCAGAAGCCCTCAACACCGTAAGGTAAAGCTACGATAGCGCCTTTGTCAGTTACCTTCAACACAGTACCTTCATGTATCGAATCGATAGTGAAGATGCTTTCGAAAGTATCCCAAGGGTTTTCTTCCAGTTGTTTGTGGCCTAAGCTCAGTTTGCGGTTATCAATATCAAGCTCTAAAACTACTACGTCTAATTTTTCGCCAACCTTAGTAAATTCGTTAGGGTGGTTTACTTTTTTAGACCATGACAGGTCAGAGATGTGAATCAATCCGTCGATACCGTCTTCAAGCTCAACAAATACACCAAAGTTGGTCATGTTTTTCACAGTTGCAACGTGTTGTGTACCAATGGCGTATTTCTCGCCGGCGTTTTGCCAAGGGTCAGGGGTAAGTTGTTTGATACCCAAGCTCATTTTGCGCTCGTCGCGGTCTAAAGTTAAAACTTGCGCTTCAACTTCGTCACCAACTTTCAGGAATTCCTGAGGGTTGCGCAGGTTTTGAGACCATGACATTTCTGACACGTGGATCAAACCTTCAACACCCGGGATGATCTCTAAGAAAGCACCGTAATCAGCAACAGTAACAATTTTACCTTTTACTTTAGAGCCGATCTGGATACCTTCATCAAGCGACTGCCAAGGATGAGGAGTTAATTGTTTTAAACCTAAAGCGATACGTTTTTTCTCGTCATCAAAGTCAAGAACAACAACGTTTATCTTTTGGTCTAAAGCTAAAACTTCTCTCGGGTGCTCTATGCGGCCCCAAGAAATATCTGTAATGTGCAGTAAACCGTCAACACCACCTAAATCGATGAATACACCAAAGTCGGTAATGTTTTTAACGGTACCTTCCAATACCTGGCCTTTTTCTAATTTGGCCACAATTTCTGTTTTCTGGTTTTCTAAGTCGTCTTCAATCAGCACTTTGTGCGATACCACTACGTTTTTAAACTCGTGGTTGATCTTAACAACTTTGAATTCCATTGTTTTACCCACATAAATATCATAATCCCTGATAGGTTTGATATCGATCTGTGAACCTGGTAAAAAGGCTTCAACGCCCATAATATCTACAATTAAACCACCTTTGGTACGGCTTTTTACAAAACCGGTGATGATCTCATCGTTATCCAGAGCTGAATTAATGCGCTCCCATGATTTTTGAGTTTTTGCGCGTTTGCGTGATAATACTAACTGACCGTTAGCATCTTCCTGCGACTCAACAAATACTTCAACTGTGTCACCAACCTTAAGGTCTGGTGTATCACGGAATTCTGAAACAGATACTAAACCGTCAGACTTAAAGCCGATGTTTAATACCACATCTTTGTTGTTGATGTTTACAACAGTACCGGTAATGATCTCGCCTTTGGTAATAGAACTGAATGTTCCGTCATAAAGTTTCTCTAATTCCTCACGATCACTGTCGCTGTAGTTACCAAATTTCTTGTCATCTGCATCCCAGTCAAAATCCTGATCTGGTGTTACGGAGATTTGAGACTTGATGTCCTCAATTGATATTGAATCAGCTTCTGACTCAATAGTTTCTTTTTCAGCGGTTGCCGCAACTGTACCCAGTTCAGCTTCCTTCGCTTTTAATTCTTTTTCTGCTTCTTGTTTTTTTGCCATTAATAAATTTTACTCCTTTTTCCCAACACTTAATTGGGACTGCAAAGGTACGGATATATTTTTTATAGATTAAAATTATTTAATTGTTAAATATTGATTTTTAGGCGGGTTTTGGTGATACGGAAGAGATTTGGTAATAAGATCATTATTGTGAGAAGAAATAGTGATCCTTTACACCTATTTCAGTACGACTCTGCGCTTTGTTATTGGATTTCCATTCCAATAGCTAATGGATAAACTTACTTTAATCAGGTAATTGAGAAAGCTTATCACCTATCTCGTTATAGATCTGCATAAAGTTGCCTAACAAACCCAACCTGTAGTTAAGCAAAATGGCGGTCATTTGCTGTTCATGCTGCGGGGTGAAGGGGTTTTGCCACACCCGCATGCAAATGCGCTTTAGCGCATAAGTGATCTGATTAAGATTGACATAGGTATTAAGGTAGCGACTGCGTTTAAACTCGTCATAAAACCTAAAAAACACATTTGGGTTTTTCATCCCTGCAAAATCCAGAAACTCGTGGATCACTACATGATCGCAGCTATCCAGGTGCTCATAAAAACCGGCAACGCTGATCTTATTGGTTGTGATAAGCAAATTATCCAAAATCAGTTCTATCGATATATGCCCCAGAAAAAACGGCTTAACCGGCGAGCCGGTAATGGCTGCTGTAAGCTCCTTTTTTAATTGATGTGAATGTATCAGAAAGAAATCTGAAGAATGGAAATATTTATCAACCAGCAAATGCTTATTCCATCCTTGTATAATAGCGTTGACATCGGCATTTGAATGCACCAGTTTTTCGGGATGCAGGATGATAGATTTATCGGCATTTTTTAAAAGATCGGGCAGCACGGTACCGAGCGTAAAGTAACAGTTGGTAGTATCCCGGTCGAAATAAAAATGTGATAGAAAATTCATAAGGCTATGGGCTGATGACCTGTTGGGAACAAATTACAAAAATTGGCGCTATCAGGGTAACGCCGGCTCAGATATTAGATAGCCATGACCATTTTACGGTTTACAGCCTGCAATTGTTGCGGTTAGCGCCCAACAGATAATTCTGTTATATTTGCCGTTTTTGTAACAGATATATTATCCATGAATTTTGTTGAAGAATTACGCTGGAGGGGCATGCTGCATGATATTATGCCCGGCACCGAAGAGCTTTTGAATAAAGGTATGGCATCGGGTTATATCGGGTTTGATCCAACTGCAGATTCGCTGCACGTGGGCCACCTTACCCAGATTATGACACTGATCCACTTTCAGCAGGCGGGCCACAAACCTTATGCGTTAGTAGGCGGCGCCACCGGTATGGTTGGCGACCCGTCGGGCAAATCGGCCGAGCGTAATTTATTGAGCGAGGATGTGTTGACCCACAACCTGCAATCGGTACAAAAACAGCTCGAAAAATTCCTTGACTTTAATACCGGTGCCAACAGCGCACAGATGGTAAACAATTACGACTGGTTTAAAAACTTCACGTTTTTGGATTTTATCCGCGATGTAGGCAAGCACCTTACCGTTAATTATATGATGGCTAAGGATTCGGTTAAAAAACGCCTGGAGGGCGATACCGGCATGTCGTTCACTGAATTTACTTACCAACTAGTACAGGGTTACGATTTTTACTACCTATGGAAAAACCATAGCTGCGTACTGCAGATGGGTGGCAGCGATCAATGGGGTAACATTGTTACGGGTACCGAGCTTATCCGACGGAAAGACCAGGGCGAGGCATTTGCTTTAACTACGCAATTGATAAAAAAAGCCGATGGCACCAAATTCGGAAAAACCGAAAGTGGCGCTGTTTGGCTGGATGCTGCCCGCACCTCGCCTTACCAATTCTACCAGTTTTGGTTAAATACTACCGATGTTGATGCTAAAGCCTACATCCGCATATTCACCTTACTGGACAGGGAAGTTATAGAGGCAATGGAAGTTGAGCACGATGCTGCGCCCCACACCCGCATACTGCAAAAGGCGCTGGCCAAAGATATTTCCATCCGCGTACATGGCGAGGCCGGATACGAAAAGGCCATCAAATCAACTGACTTTTTGTTCGGCGGTACCGGCATTGAGTTTTTAAATGAATTAAATGATGATGAGGTTATTGGGTTATTTAGCGGTGTACCTAATTTTACGATAACTAAAGATGATTTGGCCTATGGCATTAGTGCGGCCGATCTGCTTGCTGGCAAAACTTCGATTTTTCCGTCGAAGGGCGAAGCAAAAAAGATGATCCAGGGCGGTGGCGTTTCCATCAACCGCGAAAAGGTTAACACAGCAGATGATGTTCTAGGCACGGGCAACCTCATCAACAATAAATACCTGGTAGCGCAAAAAGGCAAAAAGAATTATTTTTTAATTGTTGTTAAATGATTTGTTAAACCGACATTTGGTACATATATTTGTATAAATGTCATACAAAATAAAACATACGGTAAAAAATCAGGTTAATGAACCTATGGCAATGTATATTACACAGGCATCATCAACCCCTTTTTATAATTTGTTAGGCGGCACAAAATCTGTGCAGTCTTCAGATCTGGATATTATCACGCTTGCGCGGCAGGGTTTCCCAAAAAAATCGTTACTGGCATTAGCTAAAAAAATCTCGTTAAACATTCAGGAGTTAGCCGGTATCCTTCACATCAGCGAGCGTACCTTGCAGCGTTATGAGGATGATGCTATCATCAAAACCGAGTATGCCGAAAAAGCTGTTGAGCTGGCCCGGTTGTATACCCGCGGTGAGGAAGTATTTGGTTCGATAGATAAATTTAAGCTTTGGATCAAAACGCCAAGCCTGGTATTCAATGGCGAGGCTCCTGTTAGTTACCTGGATACATCGGCAGGGTTTGATATGGTTTTTAATGAACTTGGCCGCATAGAGCACGGTATTTTTGTTTAATGGTACTGTACCGGATTGCCAGTTGTAACTACATTAAAAGCCTTGACGGTATGGGAGCCCGCCTTTATGGTGCCCGGTGGAACAGCAAAGGCATTGCCGCGGCCTATATGGCATCATCGCGGGCGTTAGCGGTACTCGAAGTTTTAGTGCACTTGCAGCCCCTTTTTGTGCCGGAAAACTTTTGTATTGCCGAGATTGAAGTCCCCGCCGAGAGCATACTCAACATTGATTTAAAAACGCTGCCTGCCAACTGGAAGGACGTATTACCCCCGGCCGAGTTAAAACAGATCGGCAATCAGTTTCTACGTGACAGTAAATACCTGCTAATGAAAGTCCCTTCATCTGTGGTGCCCGAAGAGTTCAATTTCATTCTTAACCCGCAGCATCCCGACAGTAGTAAGGTTAAAATTCTGACCACACAACCGTTTAACTTTGACAACCGGTTACTTCAACTGAGTTGATGTATACAGATCAATTTTCTATACCTATAAGTAATAAGCATTTCTTTAAGATCTGTCCGAAAAAAATAAACCCGCTTTCGGCGGGTTTAAGTATCGGTTAAAAGTCGCTGAGTAGCTCCAGTTTCTTTTGATTGTATTCTTCCTGCGAGATCAACCCACTCTCGAAGAGGGTTTTTAAGCGTTTTAACTTTTCGGTCAACTCGTCTTTCTTAGGCTCCTCGACAGGCGCTGGCGGAGTTACAGGCGCTGAAAAGGGCGACTGCTGAACAACTGGCGCAGGCGGCTGAACAATTGGCGCGGGCGGCTGATAAGCAACCGGCGCTGCATGATCGATATTTAATGAACCCGATTCCGCACGTTTTTCTTCCAGCTCTCGCAGGCGGCGCGCTTCGCGCTCGGCCTCTTTACGCTCCTGTGCGTATTGATATAGCTTACGGGCCTGTACTTTAGGCAGGTAATCAACACCCATCTCGGCACCGTTGGTAGTTTTGGCGCTAAACACCGCGCCGATGATCTCTTCTTTAGTAAACACATCTACAATATCCTTCCAAACAAAATCAACAAATTTTATAGAAAGCCCCAGGTTGGCCGGGGTAAAAAATAAAATGCGTTTATTGGTCAGTGCGATACAATCCGGGAAAAGGTTTACTATCGGTTTTTTTTGTACAGCTATATATAAAATTTCCTCGCCGGTGGTGAGCAGGTCAACCAAACGGCTGTAAACCTTTTCAACGGCTTTAGGGTCTTGTTCGTCGCGCAAAAATTTATCTATCATGATATTACGTTTCTGATTTGGTGCAAAAATAACAAAATCCGTGGGTTGTAAGTCAAATTAAGCGATGAGCAAATTACAGCCGCGGATGTCAGAATTATCGAAGCGGCCTATGATCTCGAACGACCCATCAGCGTAAACCCTCCCCAAATCTTGTGTGGCTATAAACGCGCAGGAATTGATATTGGCCAGGTCGATGATATTGACCCCGCCGGTTTTGCCCTGGTCTACTATGGTAAGAGGGTCGTTGGTATCGCGGGTAATGATCTTCATCCAGGGCGGGCAGTTAAAAACACCTCCGCCTTTTGAGTAAGCTTGCGAGAGCAACTCCGTCATCCCGTATTCGGAGTGTATTGCCGGAACGCCAAAACCCTGGCACAACGTATAATGCAGTTCTTCGCGGATCATCTCCTTGCGGCGGCCCTTCATCCCGCCCGTTTCCATAATAATCAGTTCCGGGAAATCAACATGATAACTGTCCACAAAGTCCAATAATGCAAAGGTTACCCCTAATAATAAAGTTGGCCTGGCTGCGGCCTTCTGCTGCTGCAACACGGCATAAAGTTCCTGGTTGTTATAAAGAAAAAAACCGCTCGAAGGATTTTCTGACATGGCAATAAGGTCCTGCGCCATGTAAATGAGTGATGACCCTTCGCGTTCCAGGTATGATGGCAGCAATGCCAATACCGTATAATCTCTTATGTCGCCATAAAACAGGGCAAATGCCCGTCGGAAGCTTTGCTCATACCAGCTTACATCGGTAACATAGTGGCTGCTGGTAACCATCTCCGTAGTGCCGGAACTGGTAAACACCACCCCATCGGCCCCATCGCCGGTTACTACCCGGCGCGATTTAAACAGCTCGACCGGTAAAAATGGGATCTGATCTGTGGACCTAATAATATGCGGATCGATACGCAAGCCGGAGATAAATTCGCTATACACCTGGTTATTAACTGCCTGGTAGCGGAACACATCCAGAGCCGTTTGCTCAAACGACGCATCACTATCAAGAGAAAAGATTTGTTGCTGATCCGGCTTTAGCATATCTCCGCAAAGATAAGCCCTGCAACGGCATTTTAAAACCACTTTACTATTTAGCAAGAAACGGGTTTTACCATCACCTCAATGTCGCCAATTTTGAAAAAAAATAACGATGAAGAACTTTAAGATTATACCCCTGAGCAAAGCTTACGTAAACTCCTTAAAAGCTGCAATGGCCGACGATTTTGGTAACACTATTACGGAACACATTGCTACAGGAAAAGGGCCCTGCCGCTTAACTCTCAGGCCGTTTAACATTGGTGTTGATAGTCGTCTACTTTTAAAACATTCCCCGTTTGCAATAGGTAATGCCTTTGATCAACCAGGACCGATATTTGTAAATAGCTCCGACGTGGAAGAATATAGTGACATTTACCGTTTTCCGCCCGAAATTGAGACCGATAAAGTCGGCTTTCCATTGTCGTTGATCGGGTACGATGATGAGCAGATGATGATATTTACGCAATTGGTTGGTAACGACGATGTAGACGAACTTATCGCCCGGATCTTTGCGAACGATCAACGAATTGCCTACCTCCATGCCCGCAATGCCGAAGCCTGTTGTTACATCTGCAAGATCGAGCGCCTTACCTAAACACAACAAAAACAACGAAACGGAGTTAAATGGGTTTACATCATATAACATACCCCATGAAAAATTTACAACGTTTAACATTACCACTATTAATAAGCGCGTTCTTTTTGCTGTCATCGGCAAAGGTGGCCGACGATAAAAGCACCGAGCGCATTCAAAAAGCTACCGAAGTGCTAAAGGATTTTAGCAAAATGTCTGAAAGTATCCCGCACCAGTTGCTGGAAGATTACCAGGGCATTGTGATTATACCGAAGATGCTAAACGGCGGCTTTATTGTTGGTGGCAAACGCGGCCAGGGTATAGCTATGGTTAAGCTGGCCAACGGCAAATGGAGCGACCCGGTGTTCATTACCCTTACCGGAGGCAGCTTCGGCCTGCAGATAGGCGTTCAGTCTGTCGATCTGGTTTTGGTATTTAAACACAAAGGTGTACTTACAAAGGTTAAAAACGGCGACTTTACCATTGGTGGTGATATTTCTGCAGCGGCAGGGCCGGTTGGCCGCAGCTCTACTGCAAGTACCGATCATACGCTGGAGGCCGAAATTTATTCCTACTCGCGCAGTAAAGGATTGTTTGCCGGCATCACCATCAACGGCTCAAACCTGGCAATTAACAAAACTGCCAATGCAGCGTTTTACGGCGATGGTCTGAGCTCGGGCCAGATCTTCGAAGCCTCAAAAAACACATCGCCCGCCGTTTCCGAATTAAAGAAAACCCTAAGCGCATTGTAATAAACTACGCTTTATAAGCGCCCCGCCGGTTACCGGACGGGGCTTTTTTTTTGCTGGATATTTGATTAAAAAAACGAATAAAGGTTAACAAAGGTTTACACTATTTTGCTTAAAAACAGCTTAAAATGCTGATAATAAATTAATTATAAAAACAGTGGGTTAACATAAAAACTAGGAATTTAGTTGATTTTGGTGTGATGTGTAGGAGTAAAAAAGTATCGCTTATTTCGTTTTATCTGTCAGTTTGATCTTGTCGAAGACCTTTCGCTTTGCTAGTGGTTCGACAGGATCACCATGACAGATCATTTCGAAGACTCGTCCGCTTTGTTAGTGGTTCGACAGGCTCACCATGACAATTCTCTATAATGGTTGTGTTCTGTCAGTCTGAGCTTGTCGAAGACCGTCCGCTTTGCTAGTGGTTCGACAGGCTCACCATGACAATTCTCTAATAATGGTTGTGTTCTGTCAGTCTGAGCTTGTCGAAGACCGTCTGCTTTGCTATGGTTCGACAAGCTCACCATGACAGTTCATTCCGAAGACCGTCCGCTTTGTTAGTGGTTCGACAAGCTCACCATGACAGGTTGTTTAAATTATCCTGTTTTCGCTTCCGCCTGGGTTAATGATTGTAGCGTTGGCTTATCAACCTCACGCTTCATTCTCAAAATTTTCAATTTCTTTTAAAAATTTATAGGCAGAGTTTGCCTGGTACCACCCCGACCCTGCCAAAAGGATCTTGGCGGTTGGGTTGTTAATGTTCTTACTGCTCAATTGCCTGAAAAACCAAACTGCCATAATTAAAAATACCGCCCCTAAACCGGCGTTGGTTATAAAATAGGCTTGGCGTTTGGCTTCTAAAAAATCGATGTTAAAGAATATTTTACCGGCCAGTAGCAGCAGTACAGGGTAAAGAGGGAGCATTAATAAAGTAAACTTTACATAAGTAACAATCGTTAATTTTAGCTGCTCTATCTTTTTTTGCAGTGGTGCTATGCCACTGTTATAGCCGCGCTGCAACTGGGTAATGATTATGAGTTGTTTGATGTCGTACGCCACAAAAAGTGTCAACAGGGCTATGGTGCTAATGGCTGCAACGCTCAGTTGCGTTACCTGCCAGTTGGTATCGGCAAAATTTACGAGGTAAAATATTCCGCAGCAAAAAATAGTCATTTCTATCAGCTTGAACATCATTACTTTGTTCAGTTTGCCTTTTACTTTGTCTAGTTTCATAGTTTTTAAGAGTTGCATGTTTAATTGTAAGTTGCGGTCCAGTTTTCTGTCGTACTCGGCCCATATATTTTGTAAGTCTTGCAGTTCCATATTATAGCTTTATAAATTGTTGTTTTAAATGTTGTTTAAGCCGGCTTATTTTGGTGGCAACGTTAGTTTCGCTGATGCCCATTACCTCGGCCATATCTTTGTAGCTGTTATTATCCAGGTACAGTATCATCAGCGCCTTATCCAGCTTATTCATCCTGCCAATGAACTGGTATAACAGGCTGATCTTTTCGTTCAGCTCAAAGGAGGTATCATCGTTAGGAATTTCAATCAGGCTGTCGCTTAAGGTGGTGGTATTGCTGCGCCTTCTGTTATCTGACCGGTAAAAAGAGATGGCTGTGTTCAGCGCGATGCGGTACATCCAGGTGGATAGCTTATATTGCTCGTTGTATTTAGGGAAAGAGCGCCACAACTGGATGATCACCTCCTGCACCAGATCTTTACGGTCTTCAGGGTCGGTGCAATAGGTGTTGCATACTTTAAAGATCAGCTTTTTGTTATGCTGAATAAGGTGTAAAAACTGGTCTTTATCTGCCTGCGCCGTCATCGGTTTGGTTATTTACACCATTATTCGCAGCAGCGGGTAAATAATCACAAACAATATTAAATATTTTTGATGATGTGAGTTGCGATTTGTTCTGTCAGTCTGAGCTTGTCGAAGACCGTTCGCATTGTTAATGGTTCGACAGGCTCACCGTGACTGTTCATTTCGAAGACCGTTCGCTTTGCCAGTGGTTTGACAAGCTTACTATGACAATCATTACCACAATAACCACACTACTTTTTAAAAGCTCGTTTAACCAACACGCCTGATAATGCGGAGAATCCGCCGGCCAGGCCACCCACAAGGGCCATTACGGCCAGCAGCAGGCCCCAGCTGGGCAATTTAAAAAGGTGCGCCACACGGGTGGCCAGGATATGCTCGTTAGGATAACTTTTTAGCAGGGCCAGCGCTACCCAGGCCAGGGCAATGCCACCAAAGCCGCACCAGAAGCTGTCCCATGATGATTTACCGAAGATGATGGCCGCGCCAAACGTAAGGATGCAGGCCGCCCACCATGGCAACAGGTAACCACTTATAAATGCCAGTAACAACACTACAGGGAATAACATACTATTTGCTTAAGGTTAGGGTTGTTTTAACACGCGCCGACTTATCTGTGGCCGATTGCAGGAACAGCAGCTCTTTCAGTTGTCCGGCTTTCCATGTTGGCAGCATGTCATCATAAAAAAAGCTGCCCGGGTTGCCCGACTGGCCGCCGGGTAAAATGCCATAGCCTTTGGTTTGTTTACCTAACTGTACCACCATCCTCCATGATGGGCCGTGCCCATCAATAATGGCGTTAACGGTGGATCCATTGCCGCCCGATTCAAAATTACCAGAACCGAAACCCGGCAGGTTGGCCAGGTGCCTTACTTCAAACTTTTTCACTTTGCCCCATTGCCAGCCCGTACCCATTTTACCATATTTGGCGCTCATATCGGATATGGTGGCGTTAAATGTGCGGCTCAGCAGGTCGCCGGCGGTTTCTTTGAAGGGGGTGCGCTTATCATCAAACCAAACCGAGTTGGGGTTTTTAAGCAGCAGTTCTTCCGTTTTATCGGCAGATGGTGTGGCCAGCAATGTTTTATCTCCGCCAAAACTGTCGTTCCACGTTAACCGGTAAAACCGTTGCCACCAGTTGTTGAAAATCGCGGCAGCCACAGAATTCGCAGCCAGGTTTCTATTCCACTTTTTAAGTTCCTTTAAGGCGGCTAACTGCCCATCATCCAACTGCTCCGGGTCGATATACTTTAGCATGGTAGGCAATATATCCTGTGCCCGGATGCTGTAGGTATCAGTCTGCAGGTTGCGCATGCTATCAACAGTAGCGTTGTTCATGGCTCCCAGCCGGTCGTTTATGCGCTTGCCTCGCTCATAAAGGGCAAACTGCCAATTAATGTAATAAGGGTAAGTGGCATCTGTAGATGATTGGTTGGCCGAACTTACAAACCCACGCGGCGGGTTCTTAACGGTTGGGTTTTGTTCGTTCGGGATAAAGCCCTGCCAGTTGTTAGCAGGGTTACTGCTATCCATAATAAATTTGCCCTGGTCTTTATATTTTAACGGCAGCTTGCCGTTGGGTGTAATAGCGATATTGTTATCTGCAGAGGCAAAAACAAAGTTTTGCGCCGGTGCCGAAAAGTATTTTAGCGCCTCTCGGTAGTCGGCATAGTTTTTACCGCGGTTAAGCAGGTAAAAGGTTTTAAACTCGTCCGATTCATCATGCGCCACCCAACGCAGGGCATTGCCTACCGGCACATTTGCGCGCCCGCCTTTTGCCAGGTTAGCATTATCATAAACTACGGGGCCATGTACGGTGTAAAGTACGGTGTCCGTAATATCCGGCTGGCCAAGCACCCTGATCACCTCAATGCGTTTGGTCACCTTATTCCATTGATTATTGTACCAATATTCGTTTTTAGCAACATCTTTAAATTTCACCTGGTACCAATCCAGTATATCGGCATCTACGTTGGTTACCCCCCAGCTAATTTTTTGGTTGTAGCCGATAACAATGCATGGTGCACCCGGCAGGCTTACGCCATAAACATTCACACCCGGCCCGGCCAGTTGCACCTGGTACCAAATGGATGGAAAGGTAAGGTCGAGGTGCGGGTCGTTAGCTAATATCGGGTAACCCGTCGCCGTTTTGCTGCCGCTAATTGCCCAGTTATTACTGCCGATACCTTCTACCCTGTCCTTTACCTTCATGCCGGCCATCAGCTGCGCTTTAAAACCTGCTGGCGGCTGCGGAATGGGTAACGGTTTAAAATCCCATTTGGTCCCCGCGGGGATGATCGGGTCTTCGTGCATTTCGCGGTCAGGGAAAAGCTCGTTGGTAACCTTCGCGCCAAATTTGTTAAGCACATTGGTCATGGCCAGTTCGTTTGAGCCTCCCGCCAGCGTTTCGGACATCAGCTTAAGCAAATAAGCCGAATTGATGGGTTTCCACTCTTCTGGTGTATAGTTAAGCAGTTTAAATTCAATTGGATAACCTGCCGGTGTGAGGCTTTTAATATAAGCGTTCACACCATCGCTGTAAGCGGTGATCACCTTGCTCATTACCGGATCTTTCATGATCCCGCGCAGCGTATTTTCCGCACCGTAAACCATTCCCATGCGGCGATGATACCGATCTACACCCATGGCCTTGGCCCCAACAACCTCTGCCAAACGTCCGGATGCACTGCGGGTTTGGATATCCATTTGCCAAAGCCGCTCGCTGGCAGTAACATATCCCTGCGCGTAATACAGATCATGATCATTTTGAGCAAAAATGTGCGGGATGCGGTTTTCGTCGTACTGAATGGTTACGGGCGCTTGCAGGCCTTTCAGCTTTAATGTTTTTGAAACGGTTACATTTTTGCTTTCTGCATTTTGCCAAAAACCGGTAGCCGGGTTCAGGAAATTGCCCAGTGGCGGTACGTCGCCAAATTTGGTTTGCAGCGCCCACATCAGCGCACCGGTTATTGCTAAAGAAATGAGTGCTTTGATAAATTTCATTCCAAAAAGATATTACAGGCAAGATAAATAATAATCGGGATAAGTTTGCCCCGTGGCAATTTACAGTCGGTTAAAATACGGGCGTATCCTGGTATTTTTTCGCCTTTTTTTGCGATATTTCGGATACTTCCTTTCGGGCTTATCAACTTTTTTTGATACCCGCGAAGCCTTTTCGTCCCGGCGGAAATTCCAGGGCGGTGTTGGATTAACATCCTGCCAAAGTCCCAGTTTATTTTCGCGGGCATGTTGCTCCAGCCCCGCAAGTTCCATATTATGCGAGTATGCCAGGTACTGCCAGGCAAATCCCTGTTTTACAATTTCGTAGTTTACGTTAGTACCGTCCTGCAGTTCAATCTGTGCAACGGTACGGCCATAACGGTCTTTAGTGTTGCCTATCAGCTTCACCATCTTACCGAAGCAGAGGTTAGCTGTAAATTGTTTTGCAGCCTGCCCAAAAGCCTGGCTCTTTTCGGGTGCGTCTACTTCGGCCAGCCGTACGGTGATATTTTGATTATCGGGCGAGAGCAGTTCTATTGTATCACCATCTTTAACCTTTACAACCTTGTAAAGGGTTTCATTCTTATTACAGCCAATGGTTAGGACAATGATGAAAAGTAAAAAGAGAAACGACCTTTTGAGCATTTGCAATGATACAAAACGCGTTAATCATCTTAAATTATTTCTGGCATTACCGAGTTAGTGCGTGTTTAAACGTAAGCGCTTTTTTTTTCGAAATAGTAGCCAAACAAAAACCTCACGGCGTGGGCCCTCCTGCTATGTTTATTAACGGGCAACCCATACCTTTACTCCATGGGAAATATCAGGGCTTGCATATTTGATCTGGACGGGGTAATTGTTGATACGGCAGTTTACCACTACCAGGCCTGGAAACGACTGGCAAACGGTATGGGGTTCGACTTTACTGAACATCAGAATGAACAGCTAAAAGGTGTAAGCCGCATGGCGTCGCTTGAACTGATATTAGGCTGGGGAAACGTTACCGGGAAAACTGAGGATGAAAAATTACAGCTGGCAACGCAAAAAAACGAATGGTACAATGAAATGATTAACCAGATGACCCCTGCCGAGATTTTGCCGGGCGCCCGGGAGTTTGTGCAAAGCTGCCGCGACGCCGGGATCAAAACGGCTATCGGTTCGGCCAGTAAAAACACCCCTACAATCCTAAATAAGCTAGAGTTATCTGCCTTGTTTGATGTTGTGGTAGATGGCAACAGTGTTACTAAACCCAAGCCTGATCCGGAGGTGTTTGCCAAAGGCGCAGCGGCATTGAACGTGCCGCCTGCGCAGTGTGTTGTTTTTGAGGATGCCATAGCCGGCATACAGGCAGCAGTTGCCGGTGGTATGAGGGCAATAGGCATCGGGTCTCCTGAAACGCTTACAGAGGCCGATTTGGTTGTGAGCGGGCTGGATAAAATGAGTTTGGAGCAACTAAACAGGCTGTAAAAAATGAAATTGAAATTTTTAATTGTTTGCCTGCTGATAGCCACTGCAGGTATCGGTCAGAAAAAACCCTTAAGTATCAGCATTAAACACCTCACTAAAAACTTTTACGTTTGTACATCGTACGGTTACCCTCCCGGTAGCGATGAACCCTTCCCTGCGAACAGTTTGTTTGCAGTAACCCCTAAAGGTATTGTATTGATTAACACGCCCTGGGGCGATGAGCAAACCCAACAATTGGTTGATAGCGTGCAAAAACGCTTTAATAAAAAGATCATCTTCTGCGTCGCCACGCATTTTCATGACGACTGCGTAGGCGGTTTCGACATGTTGAAAAAGCATGGCGCTAAAACTTACTCAAGCAAGCAAACTTATGCGCTCGCCAAAAAAGAACATAACGAGCTGCCACAATTTACCTTTGCAAAAGATACTACCTTTGACATTCAAGGGGTAACTCTAAAAACTTACTATCCCGGCGAAGGCCACACTCGCGATAACATTGTAGTGTGGTTACCCCAGGGCCAGATACTTTTCGGCGGTTGCCTTGTTAAAAGCTTAGATACCGACAGTAAGGGTTTTACAGGCGACGCCAATCTTAAACAATGGCCAGCATCCATCAAAAATTTGCAGCGCCATTTTAATGATGCCCTTTATATTATCCCGGGGCACCAGGACTGGCAAGGGGGTAAAAAGCAACTGACGCATACCATCAAGGTAGTTAGCCGTTAATTTTTACGGGCCTGTAACTTCTTCCGTTCGCGAATAATGGTTTGCACGGCCTCGGCCACAAACTGCTTCTGGTCGGTTGACAAATTGCTTACAGGACTGTCACCGTCAAACTCGTACACAACCCGCCCGGTTTTTCCTGACACGGCTTCTACCTTTTTGCCGTTGCGTTCAAATTTCACATGCCCGTCTTTAGAAATATTATCAATGCTACGCTGATCCCGGCTAAATACCACCCTGCCCGAGTACTCGATGGTTTGTGAATTGTTATCGTCGCTGGTTCTTATCACAGTAGTACTGCCCCTTCTGCATGACACCATGCTGATCAGCATCATACCGATAAGGCCAAATGATTGTATGTGCCGGTAAATAAATCTTTTCATATTATTATTTTTTCAAAGATAAACATTGCATGGTATTATGCAATACAAAGTACTATAATTATATTATTTGTTGTGCCACAACTTAATTGAACGCGTTGCTTTCGAATTATGAACCAATGAGGGCATTAAGCAATGTTTACACCGTGAGATTTGTCAAAAAAAACTATATTTAGTCCGGTACTACATGCATCGAAATGCATCCTTGCCGATATCCTAATGACCAATAAGAAATTTATATTACTGCCTGCATTTTTGTTTCCGCTTGTTGTTATTTTATCGCAGTGCCTGAGCGGCGGCAAGGTGAAAGACCCGCGCGGGCCTGAATATGCCGGCGCGCAAACCTGTGTAAGTTGTCATAAAGATATCAGCAGCACTTACCTGCATACCGCACATTTTGCAGCATCGCTGCCGGCTACCGCTCAAACCATCCAGGGAAGCGTTAATCCCGGCGAAAACAACCTGGCCTACAATGACCACTCGAAATTGTTAATGCAAAAAAAAGACAGCGGTTACTATCAAACCAATTACATTAATAAAGAACAGGTAGCCACCGCACGAATGGATATTGTGCTGGGCGGAATAAAAGGGATCAGCTACTTATCATGGAAAGAGAATGAACTTTTCCAGTTGCCGGTATCATACGATATCCCGAAGAAACATTGGATTGTGAGCCCGGGGTACGATACTACCATTGCCAGTTTTGACCGCATGATCACTAGTCGTTGTTTAGAGTGCCATGCTTCATTCGCAAAGGAAGAAGCGCCTAAGCTTTCCAGTTTTTCCGGAGAAGATGTTGGGTTTCAAAAAAGTTCGTTGATCTTAAGTGTCGATTGTGAACGCTGCCATGGGCCGGCAAAAAAACACGTTGATTTTCAGCTGGAGAACCCCAAAGTTAAAACTGCTAAATACATTACCAAAATAGCCGCTTTAACCCGCAACCAAAAAGTAGACTTATGCGGTACCTGCCACTCGGGCACAAACACCATCACGTCTAAATCGATATTTGATTTTAAACCGGGCGATAAACTAAGTGATTTTAAACGACACCCGCCGTCAACCCAACCGGTAGATTACGCGCACATTGATGTGCATGGCGATCAGCTGGATATGCTTAAATCAAGTAAATGCTACATGAGCAGCCAAATGGATTGCGCTACCTGCCACAATACGCACAAAAACCAGCGCAATGACCTTGTGGCATTGGCGCAACGCTGCAGTACTTGCCATACCAGCACAAAACATAACGAGTGTGAAATGACCGGTAAGCTCACTGCTGCTGTACTAAAGGCCAATTGTATTGCCTGCCACATGCCCGCTTTACCTTCGAAGGTTATTGTTAACGAGGAGCAATCGGTACTGGTAAACACACACCATATTGCCATTTATCCAAACGAAGTAAAAAAAGTACTGGCTTACCTTAAAAAATAAGCAGCCAGTACTTTTCAAGCCTGTAATTACAAATTACTATTTGCCGTTATTTTGCAGTACGATAAATGGTGTATGTTCATCCCAGTTTGGCGAGAAGTTAGGTTGAAACAGCAGCCCGCTGGCATAGTTACCTAAAACGATATCCGGGTTGCCATCCTTATTGGTATCCGTAACTTCCATGCTCATCCAGCGGCCGTATTGGCTAACGGGTACGGCATGTGCCTTAAAGTTCATCTGCTTATCCTGCTCAAAATACACAAACTCCTCTGCCGGGTTATTTTTCATATCGGCGAAAAAGGCTATAGTGGCAATGTCCATATCGCCATCCTTATCAAAATCTGTAGCGATAGCTTTTGTACAGCCGTTGATTGGATAAAACCAGTTTTGCTTGAATTTAAAATCGCCCAGATTTTTATAGATATATAAACCATGATACGGTTTCAATATCCTGGAGTCGCGGTAGTTGTAGCCGCAGGTGTAGATCAGGTCGGGGTTACCATCATGATCAAAGTCGGTAAGCTGAAAACTGGTAGAGCCGTTGGTTGGCGGGAAAGTAAGTAGTTCCCTGGATTTAAAACCGCCTTTATGGTCATTCAAAAACAAGGAGAGGCCTTCATTATTTTCTCCGAAAAGGATCATCAGGTCCGGCCAACCATCTTTGTTATAGTCGCCTGCAACGGCCTGCACAGCACCTGCCCTATCGGTGATGGTAAATTGTTTGTAAGAGTTGTGATCTTTGGCTTGTTTTAGCAGATACACCCCTCCCTTTAAACGGCCCTGGCCCAGCACAACAATCTCGTTAGTTCCGTCTTTGTCGAAATCGGCATTTAAGGTTTGCACCGGGCGCGGCAGGTCAGCTGCTATCTCAGTCAACTGCTGGTCTTTTCCGCCCGTCAGTTTTAAATTCATCACCCTGCCGTTCGGGAAATCGATAGGGTCTAACCGGCCTATACAGGTAATTATGGCTTGCTCGGCACCTGTACTGTCCTTTACAAAATCAGCATTTACCGCTGCTGACGGAATCCTGGTTAGATTGGTTATTTTTAAGTTTGTCCACTCGGTCAGATTTCCGGACACTACATCGCCGGTATATAATTTACCGGTATTTGGGCTCGATGCAACCATTGTAGTAAAACAAATGTCATTCACCTTAGCCGGTTTGATAAGGCTGAAGCCTGCCCAGTCTTTCAGTAACGGCGATGGGGCTTTGGCAGGTATCAAGGTATCCGGCGCCAGTTTTTTGTAATAGGCAACTATGCTTTGCCACTCCAGCAACGACAGGCCGGCGGTGTCCTTTTCAGATTTATAGTAATCGGTACCATAGGTAGAGATCCCCACAAACTGCGACATGGCAGGCAAGGTATGCACCGTCCAGATGGTTTTGGTTAAAGCATTGATAGGCACCAGTGAGTGGCACTTAGTACAATGCAATTGCACCAGGGCCTTACCATCGGCTAACGTATCGCCGGTAAGCTTGTAAGCGGTATCTGATTTGCTTTTGCAGCCGTTAAGCAGCGAGCCTGCCGACAGTATCAAAACGGCAGATAAAATTGAGGATGTAAATAAAAAAGCTTTATTGAGTTTCATAAAACGTTAATACTTGTACTGTTCTTGTTAGTTTTGTAATTTAAGTTTGTTCCAAATGTATTCGCCTATCTGGCGGCCCTGCTTCGCGCCGGCATCAACACTTACTTTATAATGGATTCCGCCGTAATACCTGCTTAATGAACACTCGTCGGCAGCTTTTAAAAAAGAATCGAAATGGCGCTGCATGCCAATGTACCGAAGGTCGCTGGTATCCATATAGTCAAAATTATCGCCAAATAAATGGGTAAGTATCACTGCCGATGCGCCGCTGATATCGCTATGGCCACTCGGATACTCCGGAAACGGCGGGGTTTGCAATAGCGGCAGCCAGGTATGGTCTATCTTATCGTTTATAACCGTAACCGGGCGGATATATTGCGTAGTATATTTAACCTGCCAACCGCAAATAAAGGCATCATAAAGCGCTATTGAAGTTAGGGCGTAAGCCTGGGCCGTTTTAACCGCGTTGGCTTTGGTTTTTTTGCAGGCAATGGCCGTTACCCCCATCCAGTGGCCGCCGGGGGTGATCTTTTTGTTTACAAACATCATGTGGCCGTTGTGCTGGATCACAAAGGGGTTATCATCCCAGAATTTTGCGATGGTGATCTGTTCCTTCGTATTGTTTTTGCTTTGATTGTAAACAGCCATGTTCTGCTTAAAATACTCACTGTTTTTATCTTCGCTAAACGGCGGCGGTGGCGGCAGGGCAAAATCTGACGATGATTTGACCGCGAAAGTTTCCATAGTACCCCAGCAAAACTCTACACCGTCTAAATAGTCGGGTGGTGTTGGGTGCCATTTGCCATCATCGCTTGTTCCCAAAAAGCGCGGCTTACCACGTGTTTGCGGGTAATTGTCAAACGCTGCACGGCCCAATATGGCCTTGCCCATCTTTTCACCAAACTCTACCGATCGGGCATAGGTAGAATCGTCCAGGTTGTCCTGGTACATTGCAAATACTTTATTCTCATATTTCTTTAACGTATCTACAGAAAAGGTCACCTTGTGGGCAACGGTAAAAAATGCTTTGGTGGCAGCCAGCGTGTAGTTATACTTTAAACCTTTTTTAGGTTGCGGGAGGGGCTTAAATCCGTTTAACTGGCTTACTATAGATTGGTACTTAGGATCGGCAAAGCGCATGGCTTCATACGCTGCAAGCGATGTGTATCCATAAATGCGGCTGGCAACGGGCGGGCTAAACACATCATATATGATCACCTGCGTTAGCTGGTCTACATTTTCATGTAAAACCTGGGCGTCACTCAGCAATTTGCCCTTACCCTTTTGTTTACAACCTGCAAAAACCAATAAAAAGGCAGCGGCAAGTAATAGCTTAAAGTATCTCATAATTGGTTAGGCAATATATTAATTTAATGCAATACTACGGGTATGCCCGGCATTGTCTGTAACGGTAACCGAAGCCATTGCGGCATCGATATTAAAGAACCTTGCCGATTGTGACAAGAATGATCCGCCATTATAAAACTCCTGCTTTTCTGCCCTGCCATTTTTGTATTTGATAGTAGCAAACATATCCATTGGCTGTAATTGCACGGTACGTACAGGTTTCTTCAATTCAAAAACCTTCATGGCGCCTTTATACTGGGTAGCTGCCAGCATATATTTACCTTTGGCCCCCCTTAATTTTACCAGTGCCTTGCCGTTTCCCGGGATGTAAATACCACTTTGCTGAATGGTGAGCGGCTTAAATCCACCCTTACCGTCGCCTTTCAGCAGCAACCCGTTAAAGGCATCGTAACGGCCGGTGCTTACTTCGGTACCAAAATCATTGCCGTTGAGCGCCACATCCAGGTTGCCATCGCCGTCAAAATCGTCAACCACCATTCCGCTCAATTGTGAGATCTGCGCCTGCTCGGGCAGCGCGATCATTGTAAATCTTCCTTTGCCATCATTACGCAGGTAACATGATTGCAGCATGTTTGCCTTAAGCCTTAGGGCACCTTTGCGCATTTCCGGCGTCAATACACTATCCATGGTAGCGGTAGCGAACGATTTAAAATTCTGATACCTTACCCGCATGCTGATCACCTGCTTCACAACATCCTCGCGGGTATGTGCAGGGAATTCCTGCATCTCGCCTTGCTGATCTTTCAGGAACAGCGACGGGAAAGCATCATAACTATTGTTGTTATCAAAATCTTTGGCAGTAATATACATCGGATACTTATCGGTCGCTTTATAAAAAGTATTCAGGCCGGTGTTGCCAACTACATAATCAATATCACCGTCATGATCAAAATCGGCACCGGTAATGGTGTTCCACCATCCCAATTTATCGGCAATGCCGGTTGCAGCGGTGGCGTTTTTAAACGTACCGTGAACATTCTTCAGGAAGGTAACAGGCATCCACTCGCCGGTTATCACCAGGTCGGGCCAGCCGTCGTTATCGTAATCCGTAAACGCGGCATCACACACCAGGCCAATGTTTTTAAGACCCTTTGCTACTGTCGGCGTAACATCCGTAAAGCGGATCTGCCCCGGTTTGCTATCGTTACGCAGTACAAAGCTGGATACCGGTTTAGGGTAACTCCAGGGCTCTACCCTGCCTGAAACAAACAGGTCGAGCTTACCATTTTTGTCATAATCTACCGCTTTAACGCAAAGTTTGCTGGTAAAATTAGCAGGTAATGCATTCGGCTGTAAGGTAAAATTGCCCTTGCCATCGTTCATGTAAACCCTATCCTGGTAAGATTTTGAGCCGGGCTGCTCTTCATACCCACCGCTGGCGGCATAAAGGTCAAGGTCGCCATCACCGTCGGCATCAAACAAAAGCAAACCTTCATCTTTAAATTTCTCGCCTGGTGCGGCAGCTTTGATCATATCGCGCTGAACAAATTTACCGGTGGCTTGCTGCAAAAACAGTTGTGCCGGATACTTTGATGTACCGCCAACTACCATGTCATCAAATCCATTGCTGTCAACATCGCCCACGGCAACCGCAGGTGCATACTCCGATAATTTATGAGGGATAAGCTTTTGAATATTAAAATCTACAAAGTCTGTAGCCTTGTGCATGTAGTTGATACCCACATCCCGGGTTACCTCGGTAAACAAAGATTGGGTGTTAACTTTAGGGCTATCGAACGAATAATTTTTATTGGCATTGGCAATATCAACTTTTAGGGTCTGATCCGCATTGACGTTAAGCAATGTTTGCTGTTTCCCATTTTGCCACTTAATTACAACCGAATCGAGTTTAGTTACCTTGCCCAAACCAAAATTAGCAATATTCTGAATGGTAGACAGGTAGCCCCGGAAAGGCGTATTCTCGTAAACCTGGTGTTTGCCGTTGTTGTAATAAATATCTGCCCAGGTACCAATGCCATCCTTGTTTTGCCCCGGACCTTTAAATTGAATGTGCAGGTAATGATTATCTCCTTTATCCTTACTGCGTAAAGTATTGCGGTACACCGACGCCTCACCGTTAATATTGTTGATGATCATATCCATGGCGCCGTCGTTGTCCAGATCGGCGTAGGCAGCACCGTTAGAAAAGCTTGGCTCATCAATTCCCCAGGCTTTTGATACATCCTCAAACTGCAGTGTGCCTGTATTGCGGAAAGCGTAGTTGGGGATCTTCACTACTGGGATCTGTTCCAGGATCTGTTTTTTAGTTGCAACAGCAAATGATTCGTTACGGAAAGCGATGAAATCATGATCGGTAACATCGCGCGGATAACCGTTGGTTATTACAATATCGCGATAGCCATCGTTATCAAAATCCGTGATCATAGGCCCCCAGCTCCAGTCTGTCTGGGCAACGCCGCTCAGGAATGAGATCTCACTGAATACAGGTGCGCCGATAGAGTCGTTTTGCCCCAGGCGAGGGCCCTGGTTAAGCTGCAAGGTATTATGGTTATACTGGTACTGGTAACCGTACTGATCAAAATTCTGGTACAGTTGGTTAGATGTACCCGGCATAAACATCTTCTTCCGGTAATTATCCTCCGGGTCCATATCCAGTTCAAAAACATCGGCCAGGCCATCGTTATTAATATCCTGAATGTCCTGCCCCATTGCGCTGGTGGCCGTATGTTTAAAATATTCCTGCGTCCGGTCGGTAAAAGTACCGTCGTGGTTGTTGATGTACAGGATGTTGTTGGGTAAAAAATCGTTGGTTACATAAATATCTTTCCAGCCGTCGCGGTTAATATCTACAACGCTGGCAGCGTGGCCGTAGCCCTCTATCAGGATACCTGCTTCTTTCGATACGTTACTGTATACTCCGTGCTTTAACGCCGGGTTAAAATCGTTACGGTAAAGCCTGCCCGTACTGCGCGCCGAGCCATCTTTAAGCAACGGCCTGAAAGCACTGGTATTATCTGTAGCTTGCGCCTCGTTAACCGTAAGGTACATATCCAGATCACCATCGTTATCGTAATCAAAAAAAGATGCCATGGTAGAGTGGGTGTTGATATCCAGACCATACTCTTTGGCTAATTCTTTAAAATGCGGTACGCCTTCTTTGTCAGGCCCCTGATTAATGTACAGCAAATTCATCCGCTTAGCGGGATTATTCAACAGCGTATTACATACGTAAATGTCTTTATACCCATCGTTATTGATATCAAAAACAGCTACGCCCCTGCCCCATCCGCCGTTGCCGCCAACACCTGCCCGGGTGGTAACATCATCAAATTGCATATCACCTTTGTTGATATACAATTTATTTGATACCGTATTACCAATAAAATACAGATCCTGTAAGCCGTCGTTATTAAAATCGCCCACGCCTACGCCACCACCATTGTACATATTAAGCATATCCAGCGGATTGATAGAATCGTTCTCAACAATTTCGTTATTGAATTTGATCCTGGAGTGCGATGATGGTATTTTTTCAAACAGGGTAGCTTTTTTGCACGAAAAGGCAAAAAGCGCAATGGCGATGATCAGGGGTAATCTTAAAGCTCTCATTATAATAGGTCTGTAGCAAATATAAAATAAAAAAAGAGGGGAAGATAAATATCTCCCCCTCTTTTTAGTTTGGCAATTGCCTGCTATTAATAGCCAGGGTTTTGTTTGATATTGCCTTGAGTAACGTCTATCTGCTCTTGTGGGATAGGGTATAACTCATTTTTACCTACTGTAAATTTAGCTTGTTTGATCAACAAGATAGGGAAGTTAGGTACTGCATTCTCATGTGCTAAATAAGCATTGATTTGTGCACCCATGAAACCAGCACCCATAGGGCCACCGGTGATACCATCCCAACGTTGTAAGTCGAAGAAACGGTGACCTTCCATACCAAACTCTAAACGACGCTCAAAATAAACGATCTTACGTGCTGCAGCTTTGTCTGTAAACGCAGTAGCAGGGTATGTTCCAATTTTGTAATTGGCAGCCGGTGTGCTTGTGTAACCACCGGTTGGTTTACTTGCATCAATGTAAGTATGTACCCAACCTGTTGCATCAGCCGCACGGGTACGGATCTGGTTAACATAGGTACGGGCGTTTTCTAACGAACCAACTTCAATTTCGCACTCTGCAGCCCATAAAATGATATCGGCAAAACGGATAGCGTTGTAGCTGTTAGCAGTTGACTGATTTGCAGCCCAACCAGCGTAGCTATCTGAAGTTGTAGCTTGTGCAGCCTGGTAATAAACGTTTTTGATAGCAGTATACGGACCACCATCTTCCTGGTCACGAGCCCATGCTTTACCCGGGTGTAAACCCCAGTCAAGGTAAGGGATACCTCTGCGGCCAACTGTCCAGTCTAAACGTGGATCAACCGTTTCAGTAGATGGAGTGAACGGAGCCGACTCGCTGATACCCTGATCGTTTTTCAGATCTGAATTATTGTAAGTATCTAACAATGGTAAACCGGTAACTGCATCAGTTTTGTAAGCGTTAACCAAGCTGAATGATGGCTGGAAGAAACCACAGCAAGTTGCCGGGCCACCTGCACCAAAGTTTAGTACGCTACCACCGTTACCATTTAAACCGTTAGAACCATCTTTAACAGATGTTTGTACCACAAACACACCCTCAGGGCCGTTTTTGGTTGACGGGTTAAAGTTGTTTGCGAACTTGCCTAAAGTATATTTTGCACCACCGGCAGTAACACCGTTAGCAATAAGGTCTTTAAGGATTGTTAAAGCCTCAGCATATTTGTGATCATACATCAACGCTTTAGCCTGGAAAGCTTTCGCTGCCCATTTGTTTGCACGGCCTACCTGCGGTTGTGTAGCAGGCAAAACTGCTGCTGCTGCTGCAAAATCGGCAGTGATCTTGTCCCATATCGGGCCAGGGTTACCAATTGTGTAGTTACCGGCGTCATAAGTAACAGTCTCGTCAGCATAAGGAACGTTTCTCCACAGTTTAGCTAACTCGAAGTGGTAAAAAGCACGCAAGAAACGGGCTTCGGCAGTTGCCTGTGCAATATCGCCGGCTGTTAATGAACCGTCTTTTACCATCGCGATCTCGCGGATAACGTCATTTGCGCGTTGTACACCCGCAAAGTTCATTCTCCATTTCGGATCCAGGTAATCGTTAACACCATTCATTGTACGTGCCTCGATATCAGCAGCGCTTGGCTGGTCACCCGGGGTTGAGCCCTTGTGTGCATCATCTGCAGCAACACTACCATAAATCCAGTTATCGGTACCTGTACGCCAAGGATCGCCCTTTTGGCCGTTATAAACACCGTCACACAGTGCGTAAGCACCAATCAGTAGACCATCAACACCGGCTTTGTTGGCCAACACCGTTGTGTTTAACGATCCGGTAGGCGTTTTGTCCAGAAACTTCTTGCACGACATTGAGAATGCAAGTGTAGCAACGGAGCCTACAACAATCAATTTATAATTTAACTTTTTCATCTTATAATTTTTTTAACTTATTCTTAATTAAAATGATAAACGTACGCCTAAGATAAATTTACGCTCGTTGTTAGGATAGTTACCAAAATCAACGCCAGGGCTGTTACCGCCGTTGGCATCCCTGCTTAATGACTGGATTTCTGGATCTAAACCTGTGTATTTGGTAATTGTGAATAGGTTGGTTCCTTGTATATATACGTTTAATTTATCAACTCCGATTTTCTTGATTCCGCTGCCAAACGTGTAACCTAATTGAGCTACGCGCATTTTTAAGAATGAACCGTTTTCAAGATAGTAAGAGTTAACAACACCGGCCGAGCTGAATGTAGATGCTACCTCGGCAATTGGAGCTTTAGGATTTAGGTTAGTTGGGCTCCAAGAGTTAAAATACAGGTCGTTACCTTTGTTACCGGTTAAAGAGCTGTAGAAGTTTGTCCAGTATTTAACGTAGTTAAAGTTGTCGTTACCTTGTGAGCCGTAGAATACAGCGCTAAAGTCGAAACCTTTGTAGTTTAAACCTAAGTTTAAGCCGTAAGTGAAGTCTGGGCTACCTTTACCGAAGTAAGTACGGTCAGCATCAGTGATCTTATTATCACCGTTAACGTCACGGTATTTGAAACGGCCCGGAGCAGCATCAGCCTGTGCAGGTGAGCCTGCAACATCAGCAGCTGATGAGAAGTAACCGATTACATCATAACCATAGAACGAACCAATTGGGTGACCAACAGTTTGCCTTACGATATCGCCGATACGGCTACCCACCTGCGTAAAGCTGTAAGGAGCTGAATTGATGTTGTTTTTGAAGGTTGTAACGTTGATACCTACATTAAAGCCAAGGTCGCTGCCAATTTTATCACGGTAGTTTACCGATAAATCAAAACCTTTATTTTGTACCTCACCTAAGTTAACATATGGTTGTGCAGCACCACCTGTTGTCGCTGGCAAAGCCGGATTAAACAACAAATCAGACGATTTTTTAATATAATATTCAGCAGTAACATCTAATTTATTAAATAAGGTCGCGTCGAAACCGACGTTGGTAATCTTATCAGTTTCCCAGGTTGTTGCAGCATTACCAATTGTTCTGTTGAAGAAACCTTGAGTTGGCGAGCTGATAGAACCATCAATTGCGTAGAATGACGAACCTTTATTCAAACCGAACAAAGTTGATGCGTTAGCACCACCTACGTTGCCCTGGAAACCAGATGCACCGTAGCTACCACGAAGTTTCAAGTCGTTAACCCAGGTAACACCCTTCATAAAGGCCTCTTGAGAAACTCTCCAACCTAATGAGACTGAAGGGAAGTAACCAACTCTTTTACCCGGCGCAAATACAGACGAAGCATCACGACGGATGGTTGCACCTAAGATGTATCTGTCGTTATAGATATAATCTAAACGGCCAAATAATGATTGGATAGAAGTCGGCTGGAAGTTAGTACTAAACGGCGCAGTAACAGGAGTACCGTTAGCAACAGTTACAAATGAAGGATCTAATGACGGTAAGTTGTTAGCTGATGCCTGTAACTCGCGGCTTGAGTATTGTTTCTGCTCGTAACCGGCTAAGAATTTAACATTGTGTTTGCCAAATATCTGTCCGTAGTTGATAGTGTTTGTCCAGTTGTAAGCATTCTCGTAACGAGCATACTCGCTGAAAGAGTTATTACCACCATGAGCCTCACCGCTATCATATTGCCTGTAATTAATCGCCGTGTTGTAAGAATTTCTTACAAAACCACTAAATGCAGTACGAACTGTGAAGTGGGTTAAAATATCAGCTTCGGCAAACACGGTACCTTCCATGTTCCAGAATTTGTTTTGATTATTACGTTGTCTTTCCTGTAAAGCAACAGGGTTAATAGCATTACCTAATTGCGTAGGGCCTGCGTAAGTACCTGCATAGTTACCTGCAACATCGTAAATAGGGATTTGCGGCTCTATACGGTAAACTTCAGAAATCGCGTTACCTTCATTTAAGTTACCACCACCCGGTATACCACCCTGGCCGTTTGGAGACAAGGTATAAAACAAAGTTGCAGATTCACCAACACGGAAATGATCTTTAATGTTAAAGGTTGTATTAACACGAGCCTGTGCTCTTTTAAAGTAGCTTTCAATCAATGTACCTTTTTGATCAATGTAACCACCAGAGAAGTAGTAAGAGTTTTTGTCGTTAGCACCGCTACCAGAAATGGTATGTGATTGTGTAGAAGCCGGTTTAAATATGGCGTGGAACCAATCTGTACCGATGTTATTGTCATACTTCTGGATCAGGTAATCGTTGTTTGGGTTAAATTCGTCCAGTTTGTAGCGGGCAGCATCCACTTCAGGCGCACCTGCAGCAAACTGGCCTTTTACGTTAGCACCGTTAAAAGAACCCTGAGCACCGTAATCGGCAATGCCGCCGTTAGCCAGGAACAAGCCACTTTTAGGCTCTACCTGTTTAACAAGTGCCAGATAATCTTTAGCATTTAATACGTTGAAAGGGTTACCACCAAGCGGACGGGTAGTACCATAGTAAGCATCGTAAGTAAATACAGATTTACCTGTTTTACCTCTTTTAGTTGTAACCAAAACAACACCGTTACCACCGGCAACACCGTAAATGGCAGTTGCACCCGCATCTTTCAATACAGAGATCGATTCGATATCGTTAGGGTTAACGTTGCCCAGGTTACCACCTTGCACACCATCGATAACGATAAGCGGGCCAGAATCACCAAAGTTTGAGATACCACGTACCAGTATCTGCGCACCAGCACCCGGAGCACCCTGCGTTATAGCAGTTACACCCGAAGCCTGACCTTGCAAAAACTGCTCAGCATTACTGGTTGGGATTTTGATAGCTTCTGATACGTTAACAGTAGATACCGAACCAGAGATATCTTTTTTACGTTGCGAAGTGTAGCCGGTTACTACTACTTCATTTAAGCTATTACTTGCAGCTTGTAAAACGACTGAGATCTGGTCGCCCGAGCCTACAGTAACTTCTTGCGGGGTATACCCGATGTAAGATACAACCAATACGTTGCCGGTACTTACATTTAATGTAAATTGTCCGTTAACGTCTGTTTGTGTTCCGGTAGTGGTACCCTTGATACGCACCGAGGCGCCAACTACCGGCAACTTGTCGTCGCTGCCAGTAACACGGCCTGTGCGTTTTGTTTGGGCTGTAACTACCAGTGAAGAAACCATGCAGCACAGTAGCAGCATGAGCACTCTTCCTTTAAGGAGTAAACTTTTAAACATGAGATTGAGATTTAGTTGATTAATATATTTGATTTAAGATTTTAGTTCAATATTGGGTGTATGGTTTAAACGGACCGGTAGCGGCATTAAGGAAAAACCTAAACGATTTTTTTTTGACAAAGGGGTGAGATGCCCTTTTAATGAGAAGATTACGAAAAGAAAAGAATGTAAAAGTTTAATCATATATCTACGCTACTGTCCCGTTCTTTAATTCAGTTGCCCATACAATTAGCCCTGCTGTTTGTAGTGCCATTGATATGGTTGTTCGTTAAGTTTTGTTTGCTTTTCTTTCTACAGAAAAGTTTATAATGGTAATGCACTAATATAAATAGTGTGTAGAGGTTACACAAGTACGGGTTATAGAATTATGAATTATTTATTATTTGGATTAAAAAGTGTCGCTTTTTATATTTTATAACGTTTGCGTTAAATAAATATTAATAAATGTAAGTTTTTTGTAAAAAGTTGACAATGTAAAAAAGTTGTTATCCAACAGTTTTTACTTGAAAATCAAAGCTTTTACTTTAATTAAGCGTGATGTTTGGTTTCCCACGCAAAACTTTTTAAAATTTTACAGAAAGTAGTGGCTCATGTAGCACTGTTTATCAATTCAATATCAACCCCAAGTTAACAAGTTGTTACCAGCTCATATCAAACCAAAGCGGTAATGCAAATAGCCGCGAAATGTGCCTATCTAACGTTTGTATAAATCAAAAATGCCCTGGGGTTTAGCCAAGGCATTTTTTTCAGTTTTTTATATAACGGAAATTAGTGATATAGGGGTTATTTTTCCCATTGAATTTGAGCAGTTTTAACGTCTGTTGAATTGGTACCGATCTGAATTCCGAACTCCCCCGGTTCCCAATCGTACTTTAGCTGGCTGTTATAAAATTTTAATTGTGCCGGGGTAATATTAAATGTCACATCCTTTTTTTCCCCAATTTGCAGCATTACCTTTTTAAAACCTTTCAATTCCTTAACTGCACGGCTTACACTGGCAACAGGGTCACTGATATATAATTGTACCGTTTCTTCTCCCGCATATGTACCGGCATTGGTTACGGTAACTGTAGCGGTTAAAGTTTCGTTACCTTTTAATTTGGTTTTGCTCAGTTTAATATTGCTGTAATTGAATTTGCTGTAACTTAAGCCGTAACCAAACGGAAACAACGGATCGTTGGAAATATCCAGGTAGTTCGACTTGAATTTTGTCGGGCCATCGCTGTAAGGCCGGCCGGTATTTAAGTGGTTATAATAAATAGGTATCTGCCCAACCGAACGCGGGAAGGTTGTGGTTAATTTGCCCGAAGGGTTGTAGTTACCAAAAAGCACATCGGCAACAGCATTACCTGCTTCGGTACCTGGTGCCCATACATCTAATATAGCAGCCGCATTTTCATTTTCGGTAGTTAAGGTAAGCGGGCGCCCATTAAATAATACAATTACTACCGGTTTGCCTGTTAGGTAAAGCGCCTTTAACATTTTACGCTGGCTTTCTGGAATGCTGATATCCGACCGGCTTGACGATTCGCCACTCATGCTTTGCGATTCGCCTACAACGGCAACAACTACATCAGCCTTCTTAGCCGCCTTAACTGCATCATCTATCATCTCATCAGGCGATTTAGCATCGAGGCCAACCATACCCGGGCCAAAGTTAAGCCGTTTTATAAAAGTGGTATCATCTGTAATGTTCGATCCTTTTGCATAGCTCACTTTAACATTATCGCCAACAACGTGCTTGATACCTTCTAATACACTTACCGATTTTTCCCACTCACCGGCAATTACCCATGTACCCAGCATATCGCGTTTGTTATCGCCCAGCGGGCCAACAACTGCAATACTGCCTCCCGATTTTTTTAACGGCAAGATCTGGTTGGTATTCTTTAATAACACAAATGAGTGCTCGGCAGCTATGCGGGCGGCTTTGCGGTTCTCATCGGTAAAAACGTCGGTTTTTTCTTTCTCCGGGTTGATGGATTTGTAAGGGTTATCAAACAGCCCCAATTTATACTTAGCCTCTAACACGCGGCGGCAGGCCAGGTCGATATCAGCAATGGTAACTTTCTTTTCATTCAATGATTTTTTTAGCGTGCTTAAAAAGCCCTCTCCTACCATGTCCATATCAAGGCCGGCTTTTAACGCCAGTGCCGATACCTGCTGCAGATCGCCCAGGCCATGGTTGCTAACTTCGTTCACCGCGGTGTAATCCGACACTACAAAGCCCTTAAAGCCCCACTGATTACGCAGCAAATCTGTCAATAACCAGCGGTTGGTAGTAGCAGGCACGCCGTCAACTACGTTAAAAGAACTCATAAAGCTGCCGGCACCCGCGTCAAGCGCTGCTTTGTATGGCGGCAAATAGTCCTGATACATCCGCAGGCGGCTCATATCAACAGTATTGTATTCACGGCCTGCTTCGGCACCACCATATAAGGCGAAGTGCTTTACGCAAGCCATAACGGCGTCGGCATTTTTCATGCTGGTACCCTGGTAACCGCGTACCATAGCGCCGGCAATCTGGCCGCCTAACCATGGGTCTTCGCCGCTACCTTCAGATATACGGCCCCAGCGTGCGTCGCGGGCAATATCAACCATTGGCGAGAATACCCAGTTCAAACCTTCGGCAGTGGCCTCCTTTGCAGCGATATGAGCCGAGTTTTGGATAATCCCCAGGTCCCAGGTTGCCGACATCCCTAACGGAATAGGGAATATGGTACGATGGCCGTGGATAACATCTAACCCAAATATCAAGGGTATATGCAGCCGGGTAGTTTTTACCGCTGCATCCTGTGCTTTGCGCACATTTTCTGTACCGTATAATCCAAATATGCCGCCTATTTGCCCTTTGGTAATGCCATTGTCAATACCGTTATTAGTAACAGAGCCGGTAATGGCCATACCGCCTGTAACTAAATTCAGCTGACCTATCTTTTCATCGATGGTCATCTTTTTCATCAGCGTGGTTACAAAAGCGTTCATTTCTGCATCTGCTGTTGGGGTTTGTGCAAAAACCGGCATGGGCAAAGCAAGCAATGCAACAGCCGCTATATTTAGGAAGGGTTTGTTTGTAAAAAATATTTTCATTTGGGGTACGTATAATTATATCTAGGCTGTAACAACAATAAATAATGTAAATGTTTGCATTATTAAAGTATGTTAAACTTATTAACTATAATTGATTATTAAATTAAGGTAAACTACAGGTGTAATTGGTACACAATTGTAGATATAAAATATAAACAATCAAAGTAATTTTATTAGAATAGCTAAATGTTGACTAAACAGGAACTGGAAGATTTTTCGGCCGAGGCGTACCGTATTTACCTCGATCATATATCAATTGATTGTGTGGTATTTGGTTTTCATGAGGGGCAAATGAAAGTATTGATGCTAAAGAGCAAAAACGAGGAAGGCTGGCAGCTTCCCGGTGGCTTTGTGCTCAAAGATGAGCCGATTGACGATGCGGCAACCCGTATCCTGGCAACACGTACCGGTATCGATAAGATCTTTTTACAACAATTCAAGGTGTTTGGCAACCCCGGCCGTAATAAGCAGCATAACGAGATGTATGATAACCTGATTGAACGCGGGAAAAATTTCTTCTCACATCGCTTTATTTCGATAGGTTACTATGCCCTGGTTGATTTTTTTGACGTGATCCCCACACCTGACCAATTCTCTGACATTTGTACCTGGCGGGATCTGGACGACCTGCCCCAGTTTCTGCTTGATCACGAATTGATTTTTAAAAGCGCCCTGGACACCCTGCGCGTGCAATTAAATTATCAGCCTATAGGTTACAACTTAATGCCCAAAGAATTTACAATGCCCGAGCTGCAAAAATTGTACGAAACAATTTTAGGGACCAAGTTAGACAGGCGCAATTTTCAACGCCGTATGCTGGGCTTCGG
>NZ_CAXVWK010000057.1:0-204924 GCF_964263795.1 Mucilaginibacter sp. | reverse complement strand
AGAACGCTTAAGATTGATCAGCCTTAAGCGAAACGAGCCGTTCCCCGAGCCATACGGCACACTGGGGAAAAACCACCAGCGATTTTATATACACTACACATCTGTTGCTAAAGATCCCGCAAATCCTTATCGCTACCAGGTTCAGGGCAAATCACGCACAGGTAATCAGGTACGGTCTTTTACCGGCACCATAACGGTGACCCAGGCCGGAATATTTAAGCCGGGAAACAATCCTTACGCTCCGGACCCATACAAAGGTTATAAACGTGGAAAGCTGGTTTGCCGTGTAGTATTAAATGAAAGTGGTTTGGATGCCGGAAGCGGCACGATAAACGGAGAACTAACTACCGATTTTTGCATTAACACGCAAAACCAACTTCTATATGATACCTTGGATTTTGGGATTGATGGTTACAGTAATAACTTTTTTACCGGGAATCTAATAAATCATAGTACCAAATCAACGCAAAAGCTCCAGTACGGTGATTTCAACCTTCGAGGTTCGGACTTTAGCGATGTAGATGGCATTACAGTTCCGCCTCAGTATGAAAAATATGGCTGGCAAAGTTTTGTAGATGCTATACCCAATGATTTACGCCCGGCAAATAAAGCTGCCGTATCAGAAGAAAAGCGCCAATGGTGGAAATAACTTAATATAACACTTATGAATTTTAATAAAATCGCCTCGTTTTGCCTGTTGAGTTGCCTAATGCTCATGTGTTGCATTAATAAAGCCTCCGCGCAGGATAAATACAATACCGAAGTACCCAAAGACATTATCATCCTAAGAAGCACTAAAGATTATAAAAGTGCTTTGGCCACGGCCAAACAGGCAGCTACGCGCCTGCATAAAAAATTGGACCTGCGGGGCCTTACGCCTGATAAGAAGATAGGGCTTACTATGAGCAAGGCCGATTGCTTTGGAAGTGGTGGTGGAGATGATTTAGGTTACCCTTGTTACCAGGCACGCGGAGATGGAAATGCCTTTAATGACAACTACATTTCTGTTGAGTACAGTGACGCTTACAAAGGGTTTGCAAAAGGTTATTACATAGTAGTTGCAGCCATAACTGATGTTAAATCAACCGATATGAAAGCCCAGTTAGCCGGCATCAATAAACTATAACCTGATGCTTATGCCAAACGCACCTACATCTGGTTTGGTTGCATGCACTAAATTATCTAATCACTTCATATACTATTTTCAAAATATGCGTACAATCTTTTCTGTAATATTACTGTTAATCAATGCCTGGGCAAATGCTCAAATTAAAATGCAACCGTTGGCCAGTGTAAACTTGCCAAAAAACTTACGTTTCCAGGGCCGCCCGGTTCAGTCCATCAAATACCAGGATAATACCGGCAGCTACTTAGCCTTGACCACCCAAACCGGGGAACAGCCGCAAAAAGGGGATGATGATTTTAAGCAGGCCCATCTTTACGGATACGTTTATCAATTAAAAGATGGAGTTACACCCGTACTATTATGGCAACTGCACGATATGGTTACCGAATGTAACTTAGATATGGTAGCTAACTTTATACCGGCCTCGTTATCCATTACCGACCTGGATAAAAACGGAAAAGCCGAGGTGTGGGTTGCTTACCGGCTTAGCTGTCGCGGCGATATAAGCCCGAGCGAATTAAAGATCATTATGCACGAAGGAACTACCAAATATGCTAAAAGAGGCATTGGTAAAATTATGGCTGGCAAAGCAATTCAGCACGATGGTGGGGTAATTACCAGCGATGAGTTTAAGAAGGCACCGGTCAGTTTTAAAATATACGCCGGTAAACTGTGGGACAAGTATGTGTTGGAAACTATGTAAGATGTTAATTTGATAAATAAGCGCTTCTGAACTTTTTGAGTTTGTTTTCCTGCCGCCTTTGCATGGCAAAAGAGGCAGGAAGCGTCTATTATTCATCAGTCAACACCTGTTCGTTTGCCGGCTTAACCGCATTTATTTTAGGGTTAGTCCAAGCCCTAATTTGACTTGATGAAGTCGCCCAGGTAACTGCATTCGGTCACTGCCCGTTGATAAAATGCTGTTGTTTTGTACTGTTGCATTTCTTTAAAATAGATATTCTGTTTCAGCTGTTTGTAATATTGTTTTTCCCGGCTATCATACGTTTTATAATTGTCCATAAATGATGGGGCTTCAAGTCCCTTTTGCTCACACTTGGCTGCCATAAATGTACATTTTGCTTTAAACTCCGGGTCATGGCTCAGCTCACGCGCTTTAAGGTAGTATCGTTTAGCATTCGAAGCTTTGATGTAATCAACGTCATAGTAATAAAGTAGCTTCCTCCCAAAGTCATAAGACGACCAGGTGTGGGAAATTAAGCCCCATGAGTTACCGTAGGTAGAGGTGTTATATAAACCGTTAGCCATTTGATAGTACGCGTTGGCATTTTGTGGGTCTGCTTTTAGCTGGTTCTCCAATTCTCTCATTTTTTGCGCGTAAGTAAGTTTAGTATAGCGCTTGCCATCTAAATATTTAGGGTAATCGTTGATCTCAACCATGAACGGATCGCCCTGGGCACTTTCACCATCACCGTAAAAGTCCTGCCCGTTGTAGGGTTCATTTATCATTTTACGGTCTTTAATTTTAATGAATGCCGTTACGGCTGCGTTGTAATTGTGCTCGCGCAGGGCAATGGTCCCCGATAGTTCGTTAAGGTTATCAATGTTTACAACCTTTAGCGCATTGCTCAAAAAAGCCAGGTACTTATCTGCAGGTGCATGAGTTTTCCAGTTTATAATTTGATTTAGCTGAGCCGAATGCAGATAGTTGAACCAAAAATCTGGTATGTCTCTGTTGATATACCAATCGCGGTTTGCCACATTACCATTATTGCTATTTAGCATTGCCAGCGCTGCTTTCGCAGTGTCGCCCTGGCGAAGGTAAGCCGGCGCTAAAACATAAGTATAGAAATTGCGCTGGGTTGTCGCAAACCGATTGATATTATCCGGCTCTGGCGGGTAAACATCTTTTTTAGGTTTATTGCCCGCTATAACCTTGTTTTTGAGCCATTGTAAAGCAGGTAGCAGTGAAGCTTCGTCAACCGCTTTGTATTGTTTAATGCGTTGTGCAGATAACAGCATGCTCACAATCTGCTTTTGATCATCCATTTGGGAATTGAGACTTTTTCCATCCAATTCTTTAAGGGCTGTAAGGCCATCATCCGGCTTATTCTGCATAAAATACAGGTAAGCGTTAGTTAAAGCCCCTATTTGCGGTTCGGAATATCGGGAATCGCTGGTAAGCTTCGCGCAAAAACTTCTTAGCTTTTCAATATGCGCATCATACTTTTTTTTTACGCTATCGGGCATGGCCACAAAAAAACTGCCTTGCGGTAAGCGTTCTTTGCCCTCGCCGGTTTGTTTATACTTGCCAACATAGAACCATACTACACCGATGGCGCCAACTAATAACAACGCACCACCAGTTATTTTGAAAACAGGCTTGGCCTCCTGCTTCTTAAACGCTACAATCAGTATAACTAATCCTGCAAATAAGATCACTGCGGCCAACCACAGGAGCCATCTTTTTGTCATCGGCATTGGCTGCGGCAAGTTGTCGATTGATAATGACTGACTGTAAAATTGATCGGAATTGTTATAAAGTGCCGGGGTAAGATAATACTGCTCAAGTTTATTTATTTCTCTTACCAGCAATACGCCAACCATTGATGATGAAGGTGCGTTATTGTAAACCTTTTCCAAATTGCCGGTTTCAATCTCGGGGTTGGCAAAACCTTTCATGGCATAAAGGTTAGCCTTTTCACCGGGAGTTTGGGCTAATTTGATCACGTCATCAAATGGGGCACCGATATAATGGTAATTGCGATATGCCTGTAACCGTCTTTCGGGATACCCGGCAAATACTTTAGAAAACAGGTAGGCGGCCTGTATAGTATCCCCTAACCGACGTTCTTCTCCGGCCTTTAATGCCAATGCCCACCCCTTTACATGGCTCGATGAAGATGTCTTCACAATATGTTGTTCATATATACTTTTAGCCTCTGAATAGTTGCCCGCATAGTGATTTAATTTTTGTGCCTGGTAAAAATACCGCAACTTTAAAAAGCTGTCGCTCTCTTCTGTTGCCGCTTGTACCGCTTTTGCAGCCTGGTCTTTAAGCCCGGCCGTGTCTATAGGCGCAGGTTCCCAATAGTTATAATTGGATTGCCCTAAAAGTTCGGCCTGTAAGGCAAACTGGTAATATTTCCGGGCGGCATCATGTGCCGGGTCTTTTAGGCTCCATAAAAAGCTGCTTCTGGCCAAACTGTCTGCTACCGGCGGGTCCTGGTCAAAAAAATGAAAAACCTTTTCTTTGCCAGCGGTGTCCAGATGATACATGATTTTTTCTACGTCAGCAGCTTTTACCTTACCACCTAAATATTGCGCCCATTCGGCAGCGTTAATAGCGGCTTCGCTTGCCGGTTCTTCAGTGCCATAAGTAAACTGGTAGTCGGTGAAATAAAAAGCGCCAAAGTCTTTCTTACCCTGGATATCGGGGTTAAAGAAAGAGGTGTAATAATCGTAGGGGTCGGGCTCGTCCGAACATGCCATGATTATGGCTACACTTATCAGGCATAGGCCGGTAATGCTAACGAAATACAGCAGCAGTTTTTTCCAGGTCTTCATAGGTGTAGTATTTAAGTGTCTGTTCGTCCAAATGAAAATAGATTATTTTTATTGTATCTGACGATATATATTTCTGAATATAATTGGCTGCAGACAGTAACTGGCCCGCCGACAGGTTTTCCCATCTGATCTCATCACCGCGCAATAATCCAAATTGCGGCAGGTCTTTTTGCGAGGTATACAGGCTGCGGCCGCTCGATTTAAAAGTTTTATGATCAGTGAAACTGTCGTTGTGCAATCTTTTAGCGATTCCGGCATATTGCTTGTGCCTGAAAACTACAGCCCAGCTAAAAACGGGCAGACCAACGTCAACCGGCATGGGGTAATCGCTTAGGTTATTCCCTGCATATTTCTCCAGTTCATTTTGTTCCAGTATAGAATTCTGACTGCCGTATTTACGCAGGTTGCCCATGTTATAACACATGAGCATGACGCGGTCAACCGGAGGTATACCACTGCTTCGTTGATTTTTAAGTTGGTGCAGGCGCAGCGTGGCAGATAACTTTTTACTTTTGAGACTTGCATTCGCCCTAAGCCGCCGAAGCAGATAAAAGTAGTTATCGCGGGTGGTACGTGTCCAATCGCAATCTATCTGCAGTTCGTTGTACAAGGTTTTGCCAGATGGCCTGATCCGGCCATTAACGTAATAGATAATCTTCAGGGCAAGGTCATCCAACTGATGGGAAGTTAGATTTTTGAGTACATCATTAACAATAAATACAACAGGAATAAGCTGTACAGAATCGGAAAAAGTCGCTTTAAAGGTGATTGGCGAAACAGGTACAGGACCGTTGTCGCCTTGGTCTACATCCATAATCCGCACGTAAATATTTTTGCACCTTAAAGCTTTTAAGTATTGGTTTTCTGTTGTATTGGTCTCATAAACAGTTTTCCAATAATAAAACGAGGTATCAACTACGCGGTTTTTATGGCATGACACCAAACCGGGGAAAACCATTAATAAGAGTAACCAGCAACGTGGTTTAAGCATTTGTCTATCTTAAGGGGCAGCACATAACCATACAATTCATCAGGCGTTCATAACCAAACTTGTGCGCTACGGGCGCTGTGATCAATAGCAACAAGCTACTACGTTAACAAAACCGATTGCCTAGTTGATATTATTGTTCAATTACAATTCCATTGATTGAGACTTCCTGGCAACTGATAGAGATAGCTGCCGAACCATAGCTTTCGCTATAAGAGCCTGCAGATAACTGATCTGAATAGCTGTAAAGGCTCGCTTGTTTAAATTTGATGGTTCGGGTGGGGTACTTACCATAGGTGTCTATAACGGTTATTGTGCCATCAAACTTGTTTTGCTTTTTAGCAAATACACGTAACAGATCCTCACCAATCTTTTTAGCGTCGAGGGTTAAATAGAAAGCGCTTAAACCATAACCAGGAGCCTTATATTTTACAGAATCCTTAACACCTTTAACAGCGGGCATTTCTTCATAAGTGCGGGATAATGAGGTGCTGACTCCGTTAAGGTCGGTTACGATGCTTTTACCACCGAACGTAACCGTCATTTGTATCTTCGTACGGTTTTCATCTGATTGTGCAGAAGCAATTTTTAAAAAGAAAATTAAAAATAGTGCTAAAGTAAAAGCAAATTTTTTCATATGCTGTGTTTGGTTATTCAACAACAACTATTTAGCGTAATTGTTGGCCGGCCAGCAAATACAATATATATATATTTATGTATAAATCCGGAGATAAAAGACCATGTAAACGGCTCGCACAAATGTTATTTAGAATATAACCGAAGCTGAAACTTAATGAATGAATGAATGTTAACACATTGAAATCAACACAATCAAAAGAAAAACATCATGCTATCATCTCTTACAGGTAAAGATAACGGTGCTGAAAACAGCGATCTATCTAATAAAATCATGAGCTCTTTAGAGCCTACTATAAAAGAGCATTGGCCTAAAATTGAGCCCTATGCTGATAAAGCCTTAGCCGCTGCGCAGAACGACGAAACGATCGAAATGCTTGCCCGTAAAGTTTATCCTTTCCTGCCCATGCTAGTTCGTTTGGCAATAAAAGAAGATAAATTTGTTGCTTTTACCCTGGAACATAAAGGCCCGCTACTGGCTAAAATTGCTGAAGTTAAGGCCAAACAAAATTCATAATTAATGCAGCCAACCTTTTAGCAACTTCTATAAGTTGCTGAAAGGAAAGATTCCCTTGTTAAAAGGTAGTTATAGCGGTTCCCCTTTGGCTAAGAATATCTTATTTATCATCGGCGCCTGCCATTAATAATTGTTCCAGAATTTCAGTATAGCCTCGCTCACTTGCAAAATCCATGGCACTGCGGCTTTCGTTATCTACAGCGTTTACGTCTGCATCTTTTTCAATCAGCATGGCCGTAAAATCATTAAAGCCACATTGTGCCGCTACAAGCAGCGGCGTTTCACTAAAACTGTTACGCGAATTAATGTCGGCCCCGGCACTAAGAAGCAATTTCCCTATATGATAATTACCCAAACCTGCTGCATAATGCAGGGCTGAATTTCCGTTCAAAAGGTGCAGGTTTACATCTGAGCCACTTTTCAAAAGCAGTTCGGCCAGATGAATGTTTGAATTGTTTACGGCCAGCACCAAAGCTGTGACACCATCGTTATTAAGCTCGTTAACATTAGATGCATCCGTTTTCAGCAGGGCCTGTACTGTTTCACTCCGGTTATTATAAACCGCCTGATGCAGTGGGGTATTGCCGGAGTCATCTTTTTGTGCCACCTGCCCGTTTGAGATAGCCGAGATCAAGTCCCTCATACCATTGGCAGTGGCATGATCGAGTATATTGTAACCGGCATTATCCTTAACCGAAGTATCTGCCCCAAAACTGATCAGGTAAAGGGCCGTCTCGGTTTTGTAAGCCAGCACTGCATAAAACAGGGCTGTTTGCCCGGTCTTGTTGCTGGCGTTAATATCCGCGCCTGAATCGATAAGCAATTTGATGAGCTCCTTACTGCCGGTGCGTGCGGCAATGTGCAAGGGGGTTTCGCTGTTGTTGTTAGCCAGGTTCACGTCGGCCCCGGCATCGATCACTAATTTGGCAATATCTTTAGCGCCTTTACTGCAAACGTAATACAGGGGCGTGTTGCCCAAACTATCGCGCTTATCTACATTAATACCGCCTTTTTTTAAGAAAGCTTGTACTATTCCTTTTTGTGCATTTTTACATGCATTTAAAAACATATTGTCCATAATACCCTGCTTACCTAGTTAGTTTATAAGTTGTTTAACTACAGCCTCGTTGTTTTGCTGAATAGCTACGTCCATAGCTGTTTGGCCGGCATTGTTTACCATGTTTAAAGATGATTTGTCTTTTTCCAAAATCAAAGAGACTATCCTTTTACCCGACATGTGATCAGCGTTTCCGGCAGCATAAATTAAGGCTGTATTGCCCAATTGATCCACGTAAGCAACATCGGCATCATTGTCCAGCAATAATTCTGCAATGCCATACTTCATTTCGTTACCACGCGCGGCGAATGACATTAACGGTGTTTTGCCTGATTGGTTGGGCCGGTTAACATCTGCTCCGGCATCAATTAATTCTTCGGCAAATTTTGCATTCCTATCGGCCAAATAGTAATCAGCCTGGCAAATCAGGTTCAATGCGGTGTTAGCTTCATTGTCAACAGCGGCATCTACAGCCAGCTTGTTTGCCAGTAAAATGCGCAGCATCTTCACAACATCTTCATTGCTTTGGCTCATGCCACGGCCCAGGTTATACATTGCCTTAGTAAGCAAATAATATACTGCGGTTTCGCCGTTGCCTGCTTTGAAATTTACATCGGCACCACCTTCGGCCAATAGCTTTACTAAGGGCTCTGAAGCATACTCGCAAGCCAGCATGAGCGGTGTGCGCTTCCACTGGTCAGCTACTTCGTTTAGGTCAACCCCGGCATTGATCAAGGCTTCCACTGCCGTTGCGTCCCGGTTTAGTACGGCCTCATGGATGGTCATTCCGCCGGTGGCCACGTCACTTTCATCGCCCGAAATTAACGCCGCTACCTCTTTTACGCCACTGCGCTGGGCATAAGTGAGTGGCGTGGTGTCAAAAACGTCTTTATCTTCAATATCAATACCACCTTTTTCAAGCAGTACCCGCACGGTTTTCATAACCGCAGGTATAGCGCCTTTGATATCTTTCCTGTTCCCTAATTTATCACAAATAACATGCAGTAAGTTCATGCCTCCCGATTCGGCAACATCCATTTTTACGCCAGCCTCACCCATAGCCTGCAAAAACGGGTACATGTACAGCAAACCTGCTTCGAAATAGGCCAGTTTACCCGAATCATTTTTCTTTTTTGGATTTACGCCTGCATCCAGTAAAGCCTGAGCGGTGTCGTAAATTTTGTCTGCTTTTTCTTCCAGTTTCGGGTCGTCAAATTCAAACCGGGTATTGGTAAGCGCGTGCAGTGCCGTATTTCCATACTTATCCACAGCAGGTTTTAAACCTGCTTCTTTCAAAAACCGGATAGCATCCGCATCGGTAAAACGGGCCGCGAGGTGATAAAGGCTTTCCTCGTATTCGCTGGTAATACTGCTGTCGGGCAACTGCCTGTAAAGGCTTAGCATATCAATTTTATCGCCCTCTGCTGCAAACATATTGCGTTGATAGGCATCCCTGATTTCATTAAATTCTTTTGTCATCGGCTGTATTGGCTAATTCTAGCGCATCTGTAATATTCTTGTATCCCTTATGGGCAATTGGCGTAGCGATGGCACGGACCTTTGGATGGTTACCTAATTGTAACCAGCAGTCTGTTTTAAGCCGGATAACAGCATCATAAACTAAACCCGGGAAGCTTTTGATATAGGCTTCGCTGATCCCCTGCAAATAGTCATCGGTTGAGTTTTGCTTATTTCTGATCTGCTTGTAATCATGATTGGCATTAAGCTTGTTTTCGTTGTTTAGTTGCGGTGCAAGCCGAATAATGTCCAGCCGGTTTAGCGCTTCCTGATAATTACCGCTCCAATGAAGGCAAAGCGCCATATTATAGAGGGAAGCCGTTGATGTGGTTTGCTGATCGTTCAGCAGTTCATACACTTCGGCATAACGCTGCTGCGAGATGAGCTGAAGAACCAGAGATTCTGTACCCTTTGAATTGCCGTTATTATTGGCCGTTGATCCTAATAGCATATTCAAGGATTGCTCATTTGAATGATTTGCTTTGGTGAACTTTCAATAAGTAACTGAAAAAACACAGATATGTTTAAGCTTATTAGGAATAGGGAAACGATTACTGTTTTATACTGATGGACGCTTTTGTCTGATACACAGTTAAATTACTAAGGCTTTTTCACAGGAAAAGAATAGAAGTTTTATGCCAAAAAACCCCACTCCCTAAAGTGGGGTAAAATTATCTTTTTCAAGGCTCCTAAGGCTGGGCGGGATATAAAAATACCAGCTGCTGCTATTTCCCTATCCAGCCTGAAGTAGTGTGTTTGAAATCGTCCTGGAATTTAAGTCCATACCCAAGCATACGGTCGAATGATGAGTGGGCAAATAAGAGAAGTCCAATTGACGTCAACATATCTATGTGCATTAGCAAGCCTATAGTCAGCAACACCAGTGCAATAGCGCGGTGATGAAACAAATTATAGGCGTATGCGCCTACACCGGTATTTACCAAATATCCCAGCATGGAGATGTCAGGACTGAAGAATAATAACACCCAGATCCAAATAGGCAGTCCGAGACTATATTTTGATAAAAAATAAATTGCTATTGCAGTCATCGCGGCCTCTTCAATTTTGATGGCTACGCTCATCGCTTTTTCCTGGTTCATTGACTTTTGTAAGGTTAGGTCGATAGGTGCATTTTAATTGAATGATGTCCTGAACGCTAAGGGGGACTGGCTTGTTTTGGCTTTGAAGAGCTTGCTAAAGGATGGCAAATGCTCAAAACCTAAACCATAAGCAATCTCGCTAACCGATAATTCTGTGGTCGACAATTTCTCCTTGGCTTTTTCAATCAGTTTATCATGTATATGCTGCTGCGTGTTTTGACCAGTGAGTACCTTAAGCAGACTGCTCAAATATTTGGGCGAAAGGTTCAAATAATCTGCTAAATAAGCCACAGTAGGCAATCCCTTCGATAACAGGTTGTCGTTGTTGAAGTATTCGGCCAGTAAGTTTTCTACTTGTTCCAGTATCTGGTGATTCGATTTATCCCGGGTAATGAATTGGCGATTATAGTAGCGGTCGGCATAATTCAGCAGCGCTTCTATGTGCGAAATAATAATGCTTTTGCTAAACCGGTCTATATTGCCCTGATATTCTTTAAATATATTTTGAATTAAACTGTTTATTATCCCCTCTTCCTTTTCAGAAAGAAATAAAGACTCGTTTAAAGAATAATCCCAGAAATCATATTGCCGGATCGTTTTGGCCAATCCCGTGTTCCATATAAAATCAGGATGGATGTAGATCACCCATCCTGACTTTTCTGTCTTCTCACTCTTGTCTTTCACATCAATATTCAATACCTGGTTGGGCGACATAAAAGACATAATGCCATCGTTAAAATCAAAAGGACGCTGCCCGTATTGCACTTTAAAATTGACCATTCGTTTTACAGCAATAGAATAACAATCCATCGCCATGTTCATTGGCTCCAACACTTCCCGGTGTGGCACTGTCGCAACATCTACCACGCTGATGAGCGGATGCAGCGGTGCCGGTATGCCCACGAAATGATGAAATTCTGCGATCGATTTAAAATGCTTCATACAGGTAATCTTTAGCTTTTAACATCCAAAACCAGTCTGCCGCGTACATGCCAGGTGGCAATCTGGCGGTGCGCCTCGGCAACTTCTTCCAAAGGAAACACTTTATTGATTAAAACCTGCACTTTGCTTGCATCAATTAATTCAGCCATTTCTGCCAGCCATTCCTGTTTGGGTTCGTTTGGGGCGAGCGATACTTTAACGTCTTGAATTTTGGCAGCTTCCGTCAATTCATCATTGAAGGGAAAGTCGGTATTGACACTTACGAATATACCACCTTCTTTTAATACGCTAATAGCTTTTATCCGCTCACCGTTGTTTCGAATTGGCGAAGCCTCCAGCACCACATCTATATCATGCAGCAGTTCTTCATATTGCTGCTTCTTGTAATCTATTACTTCATCAGCGCCCAATTGCTTTACGTATTCCACGTTATCAGTAGATGCCATGCCGATTACATATGCGCCCTTTGCTTTGGCAAACTGAACCGCAAAACCACCTACACCGCCCGAGGCACCCTGGATAAATATGCGCTGACCGGGCTTTAGATTCCCATGCCCAAACACACCTGTCCATGCGGTAAGGGCTGCCAACGGCACACCGGCGGCCTGTGTAAAATCCAGGCTTTGCGGCTTAATGGCAAATTGACTTGCCTTGCCAACGCAATACTCCGCATAACTTCCGTCGCCGGGGAAGTTTGGAACGCCGTAAACATGATCGCCTGCTTTAAGGAAAATTACATCACTGCCGGTTTCTACAACAATGCCTGCAGCATCCCAACCTAAGGTCATGGGCAATTTTAAAAACGAACGCAGGCTTTCGTTTTCTCCTTGTCTGATCACCGCGTCTACCGGATTTACCCCACTTGCATATACTTCTACTAAAACTTCGTCAGGTGCCGGTACAGGGCGTTCTATATTTTCAATCTTCATGACCTCTGGTCCACCAAATTCATTGATCCTTATCGCTTTCATGGTTTGTTAAATTTAAATCCAAAGGTCAGCGTTATTGACGAATAGGATTTAGCTGAACTACGCTTTCAGTTAGCCAAAATTCCAAGGATCATGTAATTTTATAGGAACTTTAATGGACTATTACGATTAAGGGATCAGACGAATTCAAACGTCATTAATGAAAATTAAATCATTAAAGCTTTTTGAGCACTGCATAACATGTGACTAAAACATGGTGATCTTCAGAAAATCATGCAAACATTCGCCAGTTCAGCTCTGTTGCAGGTGCCAGTTTCCCATTGCCTGCCGGAACTCTTATTCCATTTAGAACGGGTTGGCAACATAGTAAATGATGCAAAAAATTGATTGAAGTAAGTTTTACCAGTTGTCGCCTATATGGTTATCAGCGGTTAAATGATAACACCGGTCAAAATTGGCTCTAATCTAAAGGTAAGCTAAAATAAAAGGTAGAACCTTTACCAGGTTCACTTTCCGCCCAGATTTTGCCATTGTGATGCACAATAATTTCTGCGCTTAGATAAAGTCCGATCCCAAAACCTGAAATATGCTGTGTGTCTTTTTGAATTACCCGATAATAGCGGTCAAAAATATTTTTCATATCATCCGGTGCTATCCCTATTCCTTTATCTTTGACACTAACCTGAACGTTACCTGCCTTAACTTCACATCTGATCGTTAACATTTGACCTTTTGGAGAATATTTAATCGCATTGCTGATCAGATTCGTAATTACTGAAGCAATTTTATCATGGTCTGCATTGATGAGGGCGCTGCCACTCTTGTCAAACGCAACATTATGGGAAGGATTAGTGACCTTCGTTTCTTCAATAATCTCACTGATTAATTCTTCCAAATCGAAACGACGTTTCTCAATCGCTATCTTACCAGACTCCAGCCTCGAGATATTAAGGAATCCGTTGATCATACCGGTCATTTTCTTGACCTGCGTATTGGCTTTGGCCACTGCCCCAGGTACGAAACTATCCTCATGCGACTTTAATTTCAGATTTAAGACCTGAATAATTGCGTTGAGTGAGGTTAGCGGAGTTTTAAGTTCATGGCTCACCATCCCGATAAAGTCGTTCTTGCGGGTATCGTCGGCTTTTTGCTCTGTAAAATCAAATATTGCTCCGGTAACATAAAGCGGCTTGCCTGATATGTCATAATAGGCACGGCCGTTAGATTTTAACCACCGGCGTGGACTGCCGTCCATTGGCTGAAGCCAATACTCTTCAATAAAATCACATTTATTAACTATCGCTTCATTAATCGAAGACATAACTTTTTCCCGAAACTCCTCGACGATCATTTCAGACGCTTTTTCCAAGGTCAGATGCGTATCGGTCGGTATACCATGTATGGCACGCGTTCGCGGTGTAAGGGTCATTATACCGGTTGTCAAATCGACTGTCCATATCCCAATACCAGAGGCATCAACTGCTAACTGTAAAATATTTTGGGCTTGTTTTAATTCCAGCCGACCAACTATGTTTTCAGTAACTTCATAAACAAAAACTAATATTCCGTCAATATTACCATTGATATCTGTACGCGCCTGATATATGAAATTGAAATAGCGGTTTTCCACGGGGCCGTCCGGCGTACGGGCCAGCGGTATAAGTAAATCATTCCCTTCAAACGTTTTACCTGTATGATACACCTTTTGCAATACGTCCCAAATAGGTGCATCCCGTACTTCCGGCACCGCTTCAAATAACGGCTTGCCTAAAAGCTTGCGTCCGGGGAATAATTCCTGGTAACGCGGGTTGACCAGTTCGAATGTCATTTCCGGCCCATTAAGAACACAGATGCCCGCTGGTGCCTGCATGAAAAATTCATGTAAGCGGTCGCGCTCCGCCTGCATTGCCAGCCGGGCTGCTTGTATTTTTTGGCGTTCGCTCACCTGCCGGGTATTTTCCAATACCCAGACGGCTAATTTGGTAACTTTACCTGTTCCATCTTTAACCGGGGCATAAACAAATTTTACGTAGATCGTTTCTTCCCGGCCGTGACGGATGAGCGCCATTTCCACTTCATCCGCATAATACGCTTCGCCAGTTTCTTTTACTCCGATTAAGGCCGCTTCATAATATGATCGTACTTCGGCAAAAGGTTCCCAATACCATTTATTTAAAATAGCTTCCCGTGGTTTGCCTGCAATTTCCAAAAACTTGTCATTAAGCATCTCCGCCACAAAAGTGTCAGCATCAAGAATGCAGATCCCAATCGGAGCGTGCGTTATAATGTGTTGTAATTCTTCTCCGTCGGTTAAATTCATTGTAAAATCGGGACTGATTATCAGAACACTAAATTAACCAAAAAAACATGTTTCTGTTTCCTTAACGTGGCTTACCTGACAATAATCAATATTTCCTAGCGATGCACTTATTGTTAAAAGACGATAATTCGACGATAAAGACCAACCGATAATTAATCCTCATAAACAGTAAAAAACTATCACACAAGGCCCGGCAACCCGCTTTTGGATGACTTGAGACGGTTAGTAAGTTAAAAGTGCAGTACTATTTCAATCTATTGGGTTTGAACCAGTAACCATCTGACTAACCCAGAGTGTTGTGGTAAGAGCTTTGCTTTCAAAAAGTTCCGTTTGGCACGAATTCCAACTAATTAAAAATACAAAAACTCCGAAAAAGGCAAAAAATGTGTGAGAAACAAAAAACCCCACTCGCCGGAGTGGGGTTAAATCATTGATTTTGAAGCTCCTGAGCCTGGACTCGAACCAGGGACCCTCTGATTAACAGTCAGAAAATAGCAGTTTTCGATATTTGCTTTTTTTTATTATAAATTGATAATCAGCTTTTTAAATGTTTTTGATTTATCAATATTTGTCGTTTTTTGTTGTTGTTTTGGTTAAAAGTATGCAAATAATATGCAAATTTTTAGAGACAAAAAGTGCCTTAATGATATCAAAAACACATATAATTCGTATATTTGAAAAATAAAGTATGCAAATTTTTGTGAATAGATGGAAAAGATAGAAAAAAAGGCTCTTATTTCATTATATCTTGATACTAGAAGAGAGTTATCTGACGGTACTTACCCTGTGAAAATCCAAGTGTTTTACGGTAGGCAAAGGCTTTTCAATACCGGCACTTATGTTACGGCTGAAGACTTTGATGATTCTTATAAAACGGCTAAGCCCAAGGGGGATCGTCTAAAAGAATTAAAGATCGAACTTAACTCAATCGAAGCGAGGGCTAACGAAGTAGTTGATGATCTGAAAATCTTTACTTTTGAAAAATTCGAGAAGATGTTGTTCGCAACCAAGCAATCTTTGACGAATATTATTGATCACTACAACAACTATATTAAGGAACTCGATAAAAATGGCCAAACGGGTACATCTTCCAGTTATCTCTGTAGCATTAATTCTATAAGGGAATTTATTAATGACAGCCGTAGAAATCCGATCGAGGTCATAACGTTTGACGTGATTACACCTGATTTCCTAAACAAATATGAAAACTGGATGATCGCCCAGGATAGAAGCAGAACAACAGTTGGAATCTATTTACGTACTACCCGGAAGATATTTAATCAAGCCATAGAAGATGGTATCATTGACAGGGAAATCTACCCATTCAAAAAATATAAGATTCCCACTGGTAAGAATACTAAAAAAGCGATTGAAGCCCCCGACCTTAAAAAGCTGTTCAATGCAGATGTAAAAGGAAATGTTTTCCAGAAAAAGGCAAAAGCCTTTTGGTTCTTTAGTTACCAGTGCAATGGAATGAATATTCGTGATATTTCTGAATTAAAATTTAAGGATCTACACGGGACTTATTTCTCATTCCTTAGACATAAGACGATAAGGACGACCAAAGAAGACCCTAAACCGATCATTGTACCGATAACTGAGTATGTCAAAGATGTATTTGAAAAATACGGAAATAGAAAAGGTAAGCCGAGCGATTATGTTTTTCCAGTTTTCACTCCTGGTATGGACGCTAAAGAACGGCATAAAGCCAATCAAAACTTCGTTCGCTTTATTAATCAGCATATGAAAAAACTGGCTAATGATAACGGTATGGATATTAAGGGGACAATGGAAGCCAGGCATTCGTTTACCACCCAGGTAACAAGAAAATTGGGGATGGAATTCGCACAGGAAGCACTAGGACATACTACCCTGGCCACGACTCAGAATTATTGGGCCGGTTTTCAAAGTGAGACCAAAAAGGAGATGGCAGACATGCTAATGAATTTTGATGAAACAAAAAACAAACGAAATGCAAACCCTGCAAAACGCGTTGCAAGAAGAGTTCGTGTATAAGATCGGTACAATTTCCCGATCGCAGTAATTTGCATATAACTGCAGTAAAATTGATATAATGACTAACTGTTGCAGTAATTTATATAATCCTAAACAATATAATATTAATTACGGCTTGGTGATGCCCCTGGGGTTCCCGCCGATATTTGTGCCTAATTTTTATCTTAATAAATCGGATCTATGCTAACCTAAATACACCGCATTCATTGCTGGTTTGTATAACTTTACCGCAAATCATCATTGTATGGATAGCAGATTTGAGGCTGCAATGCAGGAATTGGAAACAAATGCGGGCATTCCTTATGGAGAAATTTTTGATTACCGAAGTGCGGCGTTAGGGATTATATTTGACAGGTATTATAGTTTTTGTCAGACCAACCTGACGGACCATTCGAAAGAAGCCGCGATCCAGCCGTCGTTGTTTTATTTTAACCCCGACCAACGGGTTAATGCAAGAGCAAAAAAACGTAATGGTTATTTCCTAATAGAAGTCTTTCTGGGCCTGGTCACAAAGCTCTACGATCATTTTTATAACTATAATGAGGCATTTGATCAGGATGCAGTTTTAAAGGCAAGGTATGTCTCCCTATTGCCACCTGACACCCCTCCCGGATTTTTAATGTACCAGGCCGCAACTCAATTTACATATTACCATGAGCGGGCGCATCTCATCCAGCGATCTGATATTTTAGCGCAGGCTTTTGATGAAGAATATGCACATCATGCTTCTGGGCCATTTGAACTGCGCAGGCACCTGCTGGAATTTGATGCAGATCAAGACGCGGCCCAATTCATTTGTTTCCATATGATCGATTATTGGAAAAAGCTGCCACTAACACAGCAAACACTGTCTACTATAACGAGTTTAATGGCACTGGCTACCGCTTCTATTTTTACCTTCTTTATTTTTCTGGAGGGTGGAGAAACGCCAATCTATTACCGGGATAAAATTCACCCTCATCCCATCATCAGGATCACCTATGTGATTGATATATTAACAAGCGTGGCTGAACATCATTTAACGGCAATTGGTTTTAAACCCGGAGAGGTTCTTAAAGAAGCATTTGATATTGCGGAACGAATGGCCATTGCTAACAAACGTGCCGATCCTATTGCCAGGTACTCATCGCTTTTCGCTGCTGAGCATCAGCATATCGCCGATTACATACAAGTGCTGATTGATGAATCAGACAAGCTTCCCTATCTGGTTAAAAACCGGTTCAAAGAAAATACCAGTAAATCAGGCTGACTGATCAATTGGTTTCGCAAGGCAGGTAGTTGGATCGCAGGGTTATTTAAATCCTGATAATTTTGAGGAAGATGCACTTTGGCGTGAACCTGCCTGATCCGCCCAATAATTCAACAGACGTCCCAGCTAACTTTTTTTAACCGTTCGGATACCTGTTTTAAGGTGATGATCATTTCCTCCTCTTCGGGCAGGACACCGGTAACCAGATCTTTGAATGTCGTCCTGTAAGGCTGGCGGATCGCATCCCAGGTCTTTTCAGGCTCCGCATATACGATCGCTTTCTGCGGAGGGCTGCTCAACCAGTCATTATTGTTCTTATAGGTGAGGATATCATCTTTACCAACTGTGTTCAGCATTTTATCAAATTCATCCGAATCAAAAAAGATGGCAACCAAAGGATCTTTCAATAACATATGAATATCATATATATGGCGTATCTTATTAGCAAGGTCTTCGTAGGGTTGATCAGTGTATGAGAAGCGGACCAGGCTCATTATCTTTTCGCAGATCGTTCGTTCTTTGGTCAAGACCCTTACCGTGAAAGGCTCTAATCCATACTCCGTGATCAGTTCTTCCTGCCCGTTGCTGCGCATCATCTCTGCGATAAAGCTGATAACCTCAGCATTGGTGTAAGGCTCAAAATTACCTAACCAGGTCGCTTCAACAACGATATGTTCCCTGATCTGCCCGAGTTCTCCTTTGAATTCCCCTTTTGCATAGGTGTGAGCGGTTTTCCTGTTCATCCCCATCTTACGTGTTATGCCCTCTACCTCGATCTCCGGCATAACCGTTCCGACCAGTTTACTGAGATCCCGGATCTTTGTTTTGAGTTGGCTATCCGTTTCAGCTTCCCGGCGCAATACGACAAGGTCAATGTCCTCTGAGAACCGCTCGATCAGTTTATAACATTTTGATAAAGCCGTTCCACCTTTAAAAACGGCTTCCTTTCCGATTTCAGATGCGAAAATAGTTTTTAAAGCGAGCGTTACCCAGTAATCCTTTTCGACATAGATCTCGGCGATCTTCATCTGCTGCGCGGTCGCGGTGATCGCATCCTTAAACAATTCGGCGTTATTATGTAATGTCATTTCAGGTAATATTCCAGGTAGTGCCGTTAGGCAATAAATTACTACTTAATCCAAATTCGAATGAGCTTAACGGGTTCAGGCTTTTTCGCAATGAATGAATATCTTCTGAGGGGCTTATAAGCTCCATCATAGCCCCTGCCAAGGCCCTTACTCGCGGGGGATAATTTAAAGCAAGCCGAACAAACAATTTAGGGTCTTCCATTTTCCCGATCCCATCTTTCAGCAATTTTACTGCGGCTTCCTTATTCAGGTCAGGTATCGTTTTAAAATCCTTGATTGCATCAAGGTATTCGAGGTAACGATAATTATCATCGCTGATATCTGCGTAACTTTTGATAGAGGTTACTTTTAAATTCCCCAGGGTCAGCTCCAGCCGTTTATCGCGGGTAGCTATCTTTATATTTTTTGGTACTTGGGTCGTTAGCCCCAGCCGGTTATATAAAAGTGTCCCGGTGATGTAGGCGATCCTTTTTCCTTCCGAAAAAAGGTAGGGTTTTAACAACTCCTGCTCATCGGGCTTAAGAACCCCAAAGGCTGTTCGCTTTGGCTTATAAAACAGCCCGGTTGAGGCGCGGGTGATCAATCCGTTTTTTATCAGGCGCTCAATAGCTTTCGCGGCGGCGGTATATTCCGCACGTTCTATCGGCAATTCCTGATAACGGAAAGTGCTGCCGTCGGGCAAAGCCGCAATTTTTTCCGCAATTTTTTCGGCAACTTTCATTTTTCTATTTTGTCGCTTATCAAAAATAGCTTTTTACTTTCAAAAGTCAAGTAAACCGCACGTAATACTTGACATATATTTTAAATATAACAGGCATTTTATAATGCCTGTACACTATTCTCTATCTTATTGAAATTTTATAAAAGATATTATAAATTATATTATTAAAGCAGTTGTATTGTTGTTGAAGCGATGTTGTCCTTATGTTGTGTAAATGTTTACCTTATTAAGCTGCTGTTCACCCGGCTTTGATCAAAGCCTTTAACTTTTTACGCGCATCATTTTCGATTGCGCTATTGCGGTCCCTTTTGATCTTCGTGTTGTTTTTGGTTAAAAGAACGTGCACCGCCTCAGGAAGTTCGGCTGTTGTAAAATGAGTTGATAAATAAATGCGGCGGTTGTAGGCGAGTTTACCGGTGATAAAACCCCTGGCAAGTAATTCGCTCAGCAACTTATCCATCTGGTATCGTTTAGTGTAAGTTTCATACACCGCTTTAATACCTGGCTTTTTCAGCATCTGCGGCAAAAGCTCTTTTTTGCGGGCACCTGTCATCCGCGTCAGAATATAATCTTTGGTGGTGGCGACCAGTTCTTTATTCCCAAGAATGCTTTTGATACTCAAAAATGCCCTCAAAAGATCGATCTCATAAGGCGACTTTGACCTTTGGTAATACTGAAACATCATCGATATACTCATCATGACCGTAACATCACGGCCACCTTTTTTTTCCCATTCATCGATCGCGCGTTGCGTCCTGGCCGCAGATGCCATCATCGTATCGATATCGCCGCCACTCAGGTTGAGTATTTTCATAGCCTGCTGCATTTGCCAGTAATCGATACATGCCTGGCGAAAGTCTTCATCACGTTCACCAGCTTCTGAAAATTCATCAATACCGGTAGCCGGGTTGAATTCATCACCTTCACCCGTAAAGCCGTTGTAGTCCTCGTCAGGAATAAAAAATTCTTCTTCAGCCAGAAAGTTGATCTTATTAAGCAGCGATTCCGGCAAATTCCCGCGGTAATAAGCATAAAGCACCTGACGATAGACCGTGATCAGATCACTGAATTCGACCATTTTGGCGAATTTGCCGATACCATAATCAAAGATCTCATTAAGGTTGCCGGGCAGGCCTGAGATCAGGTATAAAGGAAAAGGTATATACTTCGCGTCTTTCGCCATAAAAACAGGAAAGGGACAGTAACTAAGCCGCCCTTTTGAGTACCCTAAAATACAAATATCAGCGCAATTATCAGCATGAACCTACTACGAAAGAAGCAATATATGATGCAAATCCAACCGGCAGTTTATATTTATCCCTTAACACAGCAGCACATCAAACAATAACAACAGTACATCAGTGAACAATAATAAAATAACAACAATTAACAATAGTAATATCACAACATTATTTAATAACTTTACCACAACATCAAACAATAATAAGTGCACAACGAATAGCATGTAATTAAAGAAGACCAACTACAATGGCGACACCAAGAGAAAGATTTGTTGCAGCTTTAAAAGCCCTTAAGGAATTACAGGATAAAGGTACTGTAGCGATATATACAGGTGATATTTCCAATCGTAGTTACCGCGAGATACTGCTAAAGAATGGCTTCATAAAAGAGGTTTTAAAAGGTTGGTATATAAGTTCCGATCCTGGTGAAATGCCTGGAGATACTACATCTTGGTATAGTTCATACTGGGAGTTTTGTAAAAAATTCCTGGAATACAAATACAAAGATTCCTGGTGCCTGATGGCCGATCATTCTTTAAAAATACATGCCGGAAACATATCTGTACCCCTTCAGTTATTTATCAGGTCACCAAAAGGAAATAACATTCCGACACCCTTCATACATGGGACCTCCCTTTTTAACTTACGATTGGAACTCCCGGATCAAAATGTCACGATAGTTGATAACGGTATAAGAATGTACAGCCTGGCAGGTTCATTGATCTACTGTAACAAAGGAATGTTTATCAGTAACCCGATCGATACAAGAACCGCTCTTTCTCTTATCAGCGACGCGTCTGAGATACTGACAATACTCCTTGAAAAAGGACATACCTCCATCGGCGGCCGATTAGCGGGTGCTTTCAGGAATACAGGACGTGAAAAGATAGCAGACCAGATCATGGAAACAATGAAAGAGGCAGGTTATGATATCCGGGAGGAGGACCCATTTGAAACGTTAATGCCGATCAACTTATCGCCAAGGGAACGTTCCCCCTTTGTCAACAGAATAAAACTGATGTGGCAGCAAATGCGCACACAGATCATAGAGGATTTTCCAAAAGAACCGGGTATACAGGAAGATCATGCAGCATACTTAGGGCAGGTGAATGATATTTATGTTACTGACGCTTACCACTCCTTGTCAATAGAACGATACAAGGTCACCCCTGAGCTGATCAACCGGGTAAGTTCAGGGCAATGGGACAGTAAAGGAAATGAAGCTGACAAAAAGCAGGAAGATGCTATGGCCGCCCGCGGATACTTCCAGGCTTTTCAAAGTGTGAAGGAAACGATTGGTAAAATATTAGCAGGCGCGAATGCCGGTGATATTACCGAAAAGGATCACCAGCGCTGGTATCGTCAACTATTCGACCCCAGCGTCAATGCCGGTTTGCTTAAAGCAAGTGATTTAGCAGGTTACAGAACAAACCAGGTTTATATCAAAGGAGCACAACATGTACCGCTAGGTGTAGAAGCTATGAGAGATGCTATGCCTGCGTTGTTTGAACTTTTGCAAGCGGAGGAATCAGCCGCAATACGTGCAGTACTCGGACATTTTATTTTTGTGTTTATTCACCCTTATTCAGATGGCAATGGAAGGATAGGCAGGTTTTTACTGAATGTAATGCTGGCTTCAGGTGGCTATCCCTGGACTGTGATCCCAGTTGAAAAGCGACAGGAGTATATGAAAGCATTAGAGCAAGCCAGCGTACAGCAAGACATTTCCCATTTCTCCAAATTCATTGCCCACCTTGTAAGCGAAACCATGCAGGGAAAACCATCTGCACATTTACCCGAAAAATAAAGCTGCAAAGCTTAATCGTAATTTTGCAAGCACTGCTTGCAAAATTACGATTAAGCATCAAACCTTATGTAGTTTACGGCTATGCCAGTAAAATATTCCTGGCATCATATATTGCCTGCATCGCGATATCCTGTTTCAGGCCCATCAACCTAAAATCAAGAAAAATCTTTTGCGTGTAAAGATCAATAAAAGAAGTTTTGAACCCTTTCAAAAGATTAACAAATACCGCCGTCATGTCCCGAAGTATCTGCGCATCCGTTAACATGGGCTTAAGTGCAATTTGCTTTAAATGCGCCACACCAGTCTCTAAGTTTTCGGCACTGTTGAACACCGAAAGATTACTTAAAAGAAGCGCATAGTTTGAATAAGAACCGGACAGGTATTTAACGTATTCTTCAGAAAGCTGTTGTGATGTAGGCGAATACCTATTAAAGCGATTTCTAACCAATTCATTGAAAGTCGCTGATCCTGCAGGAAGCATCGATTTTAAATAATGCTCACTGCTCACGATCCGATCAAGCGGCATTAAACCCATACGCAGATAAAAGCTATCGTCGGTGACCAACAATCGGTTGGGGTCGTCAGTTATTAATAGCAAGGTGCCCAGGGCGATGTCCATAATGGGAGTTTTTCCCAACCGGATCCCCGTCTGTTTAACGGCATCCAAAGTTTGCTCGGATAATTGCACCTCACAATTCGACAGGATCCATTCCAGCAAGCCCTGCAGATAAGCCATCCGGTCATCTAAAAATGCAAATGTGGGATCTTCAATCGCAACCTTGCCGATCTCCGAACCGGAAGTATTAAACCGGTCATCTTTATACTGCAGGGTGCTGATCTCGAACCTTACCTGTTCAACCAGGTATTTGGACACGATAAACCTATTCGAAAATACATGTTTATGAAAATTCCAAACCTGATAAAACAGGATTGCCGAAGTATAATCGAGCACCATTTGCCGTGCAGGGTCAATAGGATATTTCGCAAATTCCTGGCGGCGAATCGAACTGATCCCACTGCGAAAACGAATTACGTTATAGTAACCCTGTAAAAATTTCCCATCATATTCAGTGGAAATCAGTTCGGATAAAGATAGCGTGCCATTATAATAAGAATCAAAATTAGCTTCCTTGGTTTTTTCAGCGACCTGGTGACGGTCGCCAAACATCGACTGCATTGTTTCAAAAATACTGCCCGGATTTTCCGGGTCAATCTTCATCACAGAGAAAGGCAGGCCGGCATGCGGATCTTTTTCAGATTGATCCATAATCTGGTCGAATAAAGCCAGATATTTGTTCATGATCCGGGTAATTTTGTAGGTGTCTGTTAAATTTGTTAAAGGTCTTTTGGCCGACACCGTTTCATCCTTTGACCTACCGGGAAACATTTTATAAACCGGATGAGCCATGGCCTTATCCGTGAGCTCTATATAAGATACTTGCCCCTCGCGTTCAAATTTGACAAAATGACCAGGCTCCACGGTCTCATATTCCATAAAAACGTTAATCGTATCGTCCCGGTGGAGTACCAGTTTCGCATAGGTCGCTCTTAATTCTATGGCTGCGGGATCCAGCGCTTTTGGGTAAAGCAGTTCAAAGGCCTCCACGTACATTCCATGCAGAAATAAAATATCTACTACCGCTATAAGGTGTTGCGGGCGGTGAAAGTCACTGATCTTTGCGCGCCAAGGCAGCGTCTCCAGTTTTTTATTATACGCTTCGTCATTCTGTAAATGCAAGCTGTTCGCAAACAATGCCAGCATAGCGGAATCGTCCGGCAAATGCTCCAGGTAATATTCACATATATCTACGATACTTTTCCAGTCCACGAGATCTTGCCTGAGCTGGGCTTCGAGCCTGCAAAACTGCGCGCTAAAAGGTGAATTTAGCCGCCAGCTTTCCAATAATTTTAACAGTCCCGGATAGTCTTGACCTGTTTTATTTTTGGCGTGAATGTATTGATACAATTCCCTCCCAGCCGATTTCCCATCAAGGTTACGTGCTAAAATACTGAGCGCCGATTCATAAGCTTCGGCTGCAAAAAAAGCGGAACCCAGGATATCTACCAGTTTCGAATCCTGGCTGTTCATGGCCATTTCAACTAGAAAAGTGCGCGTCTCGTCAGTCGCTTCGTCAAAAATCAAATCCGCGACCGCATTAACCAGCTCAACGTCTGTTTCTTCAACGTAAGTTTTACCGGAAACGAAATCTTCTTTGGAGAAATTACCTATCTGACCATTCAGCCTTATCTCTACCATGAGGTTGAGATACATCAGTAAAAATTCGTTGTCAAAAAGGGTTATTGAGGCCGCAAATTTTTTCGAGGCCCGGCAGTAACCGTTCATGTCATCTATCTTCTGATAACTGTGCAGCAAAAGCAACAAGGCTGCAGGGGTCAGTTCAGGTTCATTTTCCAGTAAGGCGATTCCCCGTTCCACCAGTCCGCTAAGCTGTAGGGCATTGGCCGTCTGAATGGCAGATGTTAGCTCTTTATGGAGCATCCGCCTGTAAATTGTTTCCATCGCCTGCGCATTGTCCTTTCCGTCATGTATACTAAACTCAGTAAAAGCCAGCAAGTACTCCATGAGTTCGAAATTATCGGTGATCTCCGAGTTTAACGCCTTTTCCAGGAAACGTTTCAGCATTTTATTCAGCTGTAACATTTCCTCCCGGTGTGCCTGGTTATTTTCGTAATAGTCTAAAAAGTAAACCCTGAAAATTGACTTCACAGCTGAATTGACCCAGAACACCGCTTCGCCGTATTTATCGATGGTCACTTCTTTTTCCTGATAATCAAGGCAACTGAGAACAAGGCCTTCTTCAAATAAGATGTTCTGCTGATGATAGTTTGCCTCATTAAACATTACACGCCTGAAAATCTGATCATTGTAAACCAATACCGGCACGGCATTTAGCACTTCTTTGAGGTCTTCCTGCTGAGCCCGTTCCAGTGTCTTAATCGCCCAGGCAACAGGATTAAAAGCATCCAAAATAAATACAGCTTCCAAAACATTAGCAAGTTGCGCCGCATCTTTCATACGGTATAAACAGATTGACGCGGATTGTCCGTAAAGGGTGTTTCCGCTATCCATCGTCCAAGCTTTAAGTTTTGCTCTGTATAAGTCATCACGGCGCCCTAAGAATCCGAGACATTCTCCTTTTTGAAATTCCAGGAATGCCATGAAATTTTGCCCGGGCCTCTTGGAGCTGCTTTGCAAACTCCGTTCGAGACTCTCCAGTAACCCGAGTGCAGTGGCGGGCTTAAAATCTTTTAACGTTTTCACATAAGTATCGACGCGATCTTTCCATTGTAACTCCAGGTCGCCGGTGTATTGCAGCGCGAGATTATCGATGCGGTTGGAGAGGTCTGTAATCTTACGGGAAATAGTAAAAATCTCCTGGCTGTAGGTTTCCTTGATCTCCAATTTTCGTAAATTGTCCGAACTGCTGATCTTGGCCATAAATAAGGCTAAGAAACTATTCAGCTCGTCCGCTGTTGGCGGAACGATATCCTCTTCATTTTCAAAAGTAGTTAATAGCAATCCGGGGTCATAGTCTTCCGGAGCCATAACCCGAAATTTCAATAAACCTTCGAGAATACTGACTGAATGATAAAAGGGTAATTTTCTGCCATAATCACGCGGATCAGCATCCGAGTATTCAACTATGGTTTCCTGTATGACATCCTGCAGATCATCCTTCAATGATATTCCCGGTTCCAACATTTTATCCATTCCTTTTCCGAGAAAATAACCGGCAAGGGCTTCGGGTAAAAAACTTGAAATAGCACTTAGAATGGTGATTAAAGGCATGGGATAATCAGTTAAAATTGGATGCTGATAAAATATGGAGCATTACAAATTTAACAAAAACTCGAAGCAATATTTTAGCTTCATAATATCGCTGTTTAAAAAACGCCCCGTATTTTCATCAGGTCAATAAACCATTCGAAAATACGGGGCGAAAGGGGCTCCGGTGCGCCGGAGCCCGCCGGGCAATTAATATTTAGTATGGTATTATCCGTAACGGGATATCTTGAGAAGTGGCCAGGTCTATCATGTGTTTAGTGCCTTTTGACCTGCCGTCCCAAAAGCAGATACAAGCATCGGCGTATTCAGACATGATCTTGTTTCGTTCGTAGCCCGCAGATTTTTCTTTATTCCAATCTGCCGGAAATTCCTTTACGGCAAATCCGTTCGCTTTGGCGTATTGCTCTCCAAGTGTGTCCGCGCCTTTGGCCTTACCTGATACAATTTCTATGTGATGTGAAAACCGTTTGGCAGACAGCATCACATCGACTTTCTTTTGTAAAAGGGCGTAGTCGGCAAATCCCCTGCCACCCGCTATTATCAGCCTGAATGTCTCCATATTAAACTGCATTAAACTGCCCCCTTTCTTTTGGGGTCATAAACCCAAACAGACAAATCCATTTCCGCTAAATGTTTTTCAATCATTGGCCTGACCACCTTCCAGTCGAGCCCACCGTTACCGCAACCTAAAGCGGGCAAAGCTAAACTTTTGATCGGATTTGCTTTTAGATAGGTCACAAGGGCGACCAAACCCGTTTCTACAAACTCATACGTAGCGGGAGATTTCCAATGGCTTTTGGTAGGGAAATTGATAATCTGCCGTTCGCCCATTAATAGTTCATGGTCTTTAACGGCTAAAAGTTGCCCTGTCTGAAAGGAACCGTTCAGGCAAGCCTAACGGTATACTTCAAAATTATGCGGAAATGCCTGCTTAAATTGCAGGGCGATCCCTTTACCCATTACCCCAACGGTATTAACGGTGTTGACCAATGCCTCGGCACTTGAATCCAATAAATTACCTGTGGTGAAGCGTAACATCGTTTATTTCCTGCTTTGAATTTCCGTGTCCAATAATAATAGTTTTTGGTAAACATCTTCCCAATAATTATACAAATACACTTGGTATTCGGAGGGTTCACCTACCCTGTAATGGCGGTAGTCGTCTGCCTGTAAGATCGCTAACTGCAAATCCGTTACCGTTATTTCTTTTCCGTCTAAATCTGTAATTGTCATGGTGCTAAAGATTAAGCTACTTTTAACGGCTGTGTCCTGAAATCCTGCAGGTTCAGGAAAAAGCCACGATTAAACAAAATGCCTTCCCTGAACAGTTGCCATAAGAGCGATGCGCCACAATTGGCCAATGCGGAGTTAATAAACAAATCTTGTTTGGTCAGGGCTTCGGCAAGCGAACAGCTTGGCGTGTTATCCGCTTGTTCAGATGCGACGAGCAGTTCCTTAAATTCATCGGTCACTAAGGGCAAGGTTTCTACAGGCCGGTATAGTTCCGAAGCGGGTTGCTTTATTTTTTCTAAGGTGGACAAGATAACCTGACCGCTCGAACGGCTGTTCCCGAAATCCATCCAGTACTGCACACGGTTGCGACCACCGTATTGAGCGGCTAAATGTTTCAATATATCTGCTATTTCGTAACGGGCATCAACGGTATCAACGCATGATATAGTAATCGTGGCACTTGCCAAATCCTTATCCTTTAAGGATGCTTTGTCATAGCGGGTCGTTTCCGCACGCCAGTTCGTGCCGAAAAATCGATTGATGCGATTAATGAGAGCGACCGATTTGTAAGAGCCTAATTCGGCGGTGGTAAACAACTGCCTGCCGAGGTTGGCGGTATCTACGGTGTCATTGTCAAATACCCTGACAAATAAACCCGCATGGCCTAAAGCGTTCAGGGCATGGTTCATTCTTGCGATTGCGGTCAATACCTGACCACCTGTCCCGCCTGCGCCAATGAGGTTTACCGTAACAGGGTTATAAGGCTGTAATAATTCCTTTTGTACAATATGTACGGCGGGTCTGTCTTTCTTCTTGGTTCTCATTGGATGATACTTTTAAGGGTCAAATTGTTTTTGATCAATTCGTTTTGCGGGAACGGCTCGCCCTTACCTACGAGGGAACGCCATAATTCGGTCGTGTTGGTTTTGGTACTGTTGTTCCCGCTGATGGAATGGCTGAAACTGCTGTTAAAGAAATACTGCTCCCATGTTTTTATAAATTCTTCCAGGCAGGTGGATTTGCCGATGTTTATCTGCACCGTTCCCATGCAGACCTGACCGCTCCCGTAAATGTTTAAAAAAGGCGCATGGCAGAGTTTCGTTCTTTCATTGGGTTTGGCTTTACCTGTCAATCCATAAACAGACAAATGGTCGGCATTGGCTTTCCAAAGCATGGCAGGCACATGAAATCTGCCTGACGGAATATGCAAGCCATCAACGAAAAACAAGCTGACCTCCTGTGGCGGTGTGAACCAAATGGCGTAGCCATTCGCCTGTTGATTGACATACAGTACATTTGCAGGCAGCAGCTTTTTACTTTTGAGATAACCGCTTTTGGTTTCCTGCGTAGTTTGCAACAGGTCGCTCAATGCGGACACTTCCTTTTCGTTCAACGGGTGCGCATTGATGGGTTTGCCGTTCCTCCCGATGTCATAACTCTCCACATAAATCTCGGTACTTTTCTCCTCCCGCCCGAACTGGTTAATTTCTTCGGCTTTATCGTAGCGGTAAATCAGCAGGGCTTTGAACGGTTCAAAACCGCTGTTAAACTGTTGGGTGATGTTCTTCATGGTCGTAATTATTTAGCAAGTCCCGCAGGCGTTCGATCAGGTCAAACAGGCGGTTCTCAAAATCAAAATCTTTTCTGTCGGGGTCGGGCAAGGTATCAAAATAGTAAACGGCGGTCGGTTCATCCATTACGGGTCTTTCCTGAAAAGAACAGTTAATCATTTCCAGTAATTCGTGCTGAAAACAGTCTTTATCACTCCAGTAAAAACTCGTGTATTCATCTGCCCTTATCCTTTCTTCCTCGTCAGGATAAACCAAATCTTCATGGATGCCGTCAGCCAAGGAGCGTTTGGGGTACTGGCGGTAAAGCTGTAAAAACTCAATGCCTAACAGTTCCCATTCCAGTTCGTGCTTGTCCCTATGGTGAAAGTTCGTTACGATGGTGTACATTCTTTTGAGCCAGTCGGGGTTTTTGATGACGGGCATGATATGCCCTCCTGACCGCCTTAACTCGTATAAGGTATCTTCCTGTTGCTGTCGCCATGCCTTATCTTCTTCGTCGGTGTTTCCCTCGTCCTCGGTTTCGCTTACCCATTGTTCCAAAGTATCATACTGGTAATCCATGAAAGTGCCGCTTTGCGCATAAAATGGGATATCTACCACTTGGTGCAGGTAGGCAAAAATGACCGTGACCAGTTCGGTTATGGCGATATGTTCGGCACTTTGCGACCATTGCCAGTATGCCCTGACAGGGATATAAAAGAGGCAATGGCTCAAATCAAAAGTTTTAACCACCGATAACACCGCCTGTTTACCTTTGTCCTGTAAAATCATGCAATGGTTCTCACGACTAACCGCACTTACCTGCTTTTCCACCGTTTGCCACGTGGCATAGATATTTTGAGGGAAAGGCAAATCGGTTTGAGGTATATCGAAGCCATAAAATTTGCAGAGATTGGCAAGGGAGTTAAAATACTCCCTTGCAATCCTTTCCCTGTTGCCGCTGAAAGACCAAAACGGCAGGAAACTATGATTTAAAAAACCATTTTCGTCAGCCCTGCGGGTGCGCTTCGGAGCGGGTTGCGCCTTACCTCGTCTGCATCGGGCAGACGGTTCAACCGCTCTGCCAGTTCTCCGAATAATTGCTGTAGTTTCCATTGGTCGCCTTTCCTGTTGATTTTGATTATCCTGTTCAATCTTTTATTTTTCATCGCTTATCCTTTTGTTCCCATCGTGCTTTCAAAACGATACTGCGCTTCATCGTCCCTAATGTCGGGGCCTGTAATTTTGGCGTTGGTCAGTATCGGGTAAGTGCCTGCATAGAAATTTTGCACTTCTGTTATGGTAAACCTGTCGTTGGGGTCGGTCAACCGGATTTCCTGCCCGTTCTCCTTGTGCAGAAATATCCTCGGTAATATCATCGCTTTCATTGTTTCGGGGATTAATCGTTAAAACTTGCTGTTAATTTATCGTAGGCTTCTTTACCTGCCTGCAAAGTCTTGCGTTTGGCTTCGATGGCATCTGCCTTGTCAGGGTATTCCGCAGCATAAGGCAACTGCGCTAATGCTTCTGCATACTTGGTGTTTTGTGCCAAATTCTTCACCAGTTCCATTGCTTCGTCGTACAGCCGTTTCTTTTCCGCTTTGGCCTGCTTGTCGTCCTCGGGCGAGGTGAACAGGGTGTTAGCCTCGTCCTGTTCATCTTCGTCGGTATCGGCAGGTTTACCCGCTTTTGCTTTATCGGGTTTGGCGTCCTTTTTGGCCTTGTCCAGTTCTTTTTGATAGCTTTCGAGGTTACTTATTAAACCTGCGGTCTGCTGTACGGGTTGTGCCAGATGTTCAAAAAAGCCCTCGTCCAGTTCTTCGGCGGTCGCCTTGAACAGCATGGGCGGTAAACCGTCGATAGCCTTATCTTTTTTGAGTACCACCGATACCGTTTGCACCCCTGTTTCATCTTGGTTAATATTGAGCAGGAAGTTGCCTTTAAAGCCTAAACCTGCTATCTGCTGAAAAAAATTCGTTTTCATAATTGTTAATGTTTAAAATGATTAAATCCTGCGAGGGCGAGTAGAAACAAGCCTGCCCAAAGGCACAGCGTTGCGATAAAATAGATTACACTTTCTACTGCCGTTATAAAAATGAACCTGCCATAGGTCGGGAACTGCTGTAAACCGCCAATTCCCCTGCGGTTAAACCTGCGCCTGCTGATATGGTAGCGTAAGAACAAACCTATTGCGGTCAGTATCATCGCTGTTAAAAATGTGGTGTTCATGGCTTTTTGATTTTAATGATTTTAGTGCCCTTTCTTCGTTGGTAAACCGCGCGGTAACCACCGCTTTCAATTACGCTCATTAACAGGCGTTTGGCATTGGCGGTATCTGCATCATCCTCCGCTGTCATTTGGCAAAAAGTGAGTTCATCGAAAAAGCGCAGGGTTTTCGCTATCGTTCTAAGGGCGTTTCTTTCTGTTTTTACTGATAATATGCTCATGGCAATAGTGGTTAGCTAAATAATAAATCAACTGCGGGTTTAAACTTTGGGTCGGTATCCCTGCCGTTCGCCACGTATTGCGTTAAAGCATGGGCGGTAAAAATGGCGGTGTAACCGTCGAATAACTGGTCAGCGAAAACCGCAGCACTTTTGTGCAGGTCTTTAGGATATTTGGCCATCACCCGCTGTACTTCTTCTGCCAACCCGAACCAAAAGTCCACACCAAATAACTGGTTTTTCCATTCTGCACTTACCCGTTCCTTATCGTTTAAAACCGTTTCGGTCAATTCGTTGAGATAACCTAAAAAGTCGGGTATCTCGTTTATCAACAAACTGTGTAAAAGCCTTGCTTTCTGCACGTTGTTTAACATTTTTAATGGTTGCATCCTGCGTTCATTAAGGTGAATAAATGCAGGGGGATCGCTCCCCCTGTGTTGTATTAATTCAGATTGAGCGCATCCGCTCCGTGTTTGGCAAAGTTCCCGCAAAGGTCAAAAGCGACTTGCGCACGCTGTTTAGCCGTACCATCCATAATAGATTTGAATTTGGCATCCCCGTCCTTGAAATTGCGGACGTTTTGGTAATAACCTGTAATGGCATTGTAAGCACCGAATACAGTCCCTGCGGTAGTTTCCATTTGCTGGGTCGGGTTGCCCATCGCATAGGCATAGGCATTATCCACGATATTGGTGTAAGTGGTTGATAGCTTATCTAACAAACCCAATTCGAGGTTTTGGATAACCTCTTTGTTAGGTGCTAAAGCTACCTGTATCAGTTTTTTCACCTGTGCATCGGTGATACGCACCTTTGACCAATGATTAAACAGTTCGGCTAATTCCTGCGCCACAACATGCGAAATGCCCATTAAGGTATGCGCCTGTTTCAGGCGGTCATTAGCCGAGGCGGTATGCCTTATCTTGATGCCCCCCGACTGGTTGCGCAAAGCGGCATTTAAGGTGTTGTTACAAACGATACGGGTCGGTGTAAATGCTGCGGTAATACTGCCGAAACCATCGTGTGAAGTGGTCAGGAACAAATACTGTTCTATTAAATCCTGCTTGCCAACTTTAATATAATCGGGTAGTTTGGCGGTGATGAATATGCGTTCCCCTTTGCCCAAAGCGCCTGCGGTTTCGTATTTGATACCGTCACCGCCATCAACGATAGCATCAAAAAACTGGAATGCATCTGCATTTTGTACCACTTCGTAATCTTTACCAACTACGCCCAAAACGCTGTCATTATCATTGCGCACGGTCGCAAAGAATGCAGGCACCTCTAATTTAGAGGTTGCAAAATCGGGGTCAAATCCTGTGAGTTCATTGTTCAGCGCATTGGTGAACAGAGGGCGTTTCTCCACCGTATAATCCAAACCCGCATAGCGTATCGCTTCCGCACTGGTGGGGTAATCCTCCACGATCTGCCCCAAGCCGTGCCATGCTTTTTCCTTTACACTAAAAAAACTGTGTTTCTCTGTCTGCTCGTTATAAAAAAGATTGTGTGCCATTTTCTTAAATTTTAAGACTAAATATTTTGTTGGTTATCGCTTAGTTAAATTGCCCGCTTGGTTTAATCACGCCTTTTTTGTCACCTGCCTGTTTTGCGGTACTTTTGTTTTTACCTCCAACATTCTTAGCCGATTTGGTCAGCATATTAATTTCGTCGGTGCGAAACCTTAAACTTGCCATCGGCTCACCGTCACGGCTTACCCACGGCTCTGCGGTCATAAAACCCGATAGTTGTACCAACATGCCTTTAGTTAAAAAAGGGGCGATACCCTCACCAAGCCAATACGTGCAATCGATGTAGGCCGTTTCCTCTTTTTGTTCCCCTTGTGATTTGTAACGGCGGTTGACCGCTACCCTGAAACCTGTTACTTTTTTGTCCTCGTTGACTGCTCTCACGGTAGCGTCTGCTACCAATCTTCCTGTGATTTCCATAACATTGAACTTTTGATTTTTAAAAATTTGTTAATTAATTAATTCGCTTTCCCTTTACCTGTGCGACCCTCCCGGATAGCTATTTTTCAAAAGAAAAAACGGTAAAAAAGAAAGTCAAAAGAGCGGTCGTAAGGCGGAGCGGGAGAACTATAAGTCCCGAAGGGTGACCGCAGCGCAGCGGAGGCCATTATGCGTTCGTACGTGACGGCTGACCGAGCTTGACGCCTCTTTTGTCCGTTTTCTTTGGAAAATAGCGGAAGCGTCAGCTGACTTATAGCAATCAAATAAGGTCATGCAAATCCGGAGCATCCGGTTTTGCGCAGTATATGTCAAGGCTCTTGCAGCGCAGCAAAAGTGCCATCTGCAATATTTGCATTTGATGGAAATAGCGTATCTTGATAAGAACAATTACAACTCCGATCATGAAAGGAATTTGCAGGCTTTGCCAACAAGAAAAGGATCTGATCAGGCGGTCACATATATGGCCAGATTTCATGTATAAAGGCATGTATGATGATAAAGGGAGGTTGTATGTTATTAATTCATCGGAGCCGGCTAAACACCGTACCGTACAATCCGGCTCCTACGAACAACATATTTTCTGTTCTGACTGCGATAACGTCAGGATAGGTCAACTGGAACGTTACGCGAGCAATAACCTCTATCGCAAACCTTACCTGGAAGAAAATGCAGCGTTCAAACAGATCAGCGTACCTGGGGGCATCCAAGTGATCCATTGCGAAGATTTAAATTATAACCAGTTCAAACTTTTCCTGTTATCATTATTGTGGCGGGCAAGTATCTCGACGGAAGCAGTGTTTGAAAACTTTAAGTTAGGTGAGGATGAAGAAGAATTTCTGAGAGCGAGTATTTATGAAAAAGCCGTGGTTGATGAAATGGCCTTTCCCTGCGTCTTGCTTACTTCGGGTGGTGCTGCTTTAGATGAAAATTTTATTGCCGTCGATGCGTTCAAAACCGGACTGGTCAAATTTTATATCAACGCATTCGTCTACACATTTTATTTGGCAGAGAACAAAAAAGATGAGACGACACGGCAATTAGCCATCGGTATGGATCAAAAGATGGGAATTATGAAGGTGTCAATTGCGCAATGGAACCTGATCAGGAACAGTATAATAGAAGCGACCATCGCAGCAAGCAATAGGTAGTAGAGGGCTCAGTCCAGTGATCGCAGCAGCATCTTTGTACTAAAGGTAAATTAACGAATCGTCTCAAAACCCGGTACTCTATCGAAGTGTATTGTCATTCAAAGTTTGCGGGCACTACCTGGGATCCGATTATATAAATAACCTCATCATTTAATAGCGGGAGGTGATGAAATACGCTGGCGAGCGTTAACAGGAGTTGCTTCGCGTGAATCCGAAGATCGTCAAACGTCTACCTCATAAATTGCAGCATCTTATTTAAATATGTCACCAGAGACTTGAGCGGTCTGAAGCCGAAAAAGTGAACATTTTAATTACGATCAGTTTTGCCATCGCTGAGATCACCGCCGGTAATATTTATTTCTCGTATAAGCTTTTAAGCCTGCCTGATGTCCGGTTTGTCTATTAATCAGTTGTAACTGCGTCGGATATTAAATAAAAATCACCTTAGGCATGATGTTATCTTCTTTGAAGAATGGTTTAAAAAGATCCTTTTTACAGTCTGAAGGATGAGGAAAATGTTAAATGATTTCTCAAAAGGCTAACTCAAGCTTTTTTAACAAATTCCGATTTGAGCGCCATGGCGCCAAAGCCCTCGATCTTACAGTCGATATTGTGATCGCTATCTACCAGGCGAATATTTTTGACCTTGGTGCCGGCTTTGATGGTTTGCGATGTCCCCTTCACCGGAAGATTTTTGATGGTCACTACCGTGTCGCCGTCCTGCAAGGTATTGCCGTTACTGTCCTTCACCACAAAGCCGTCACTGCCTGCGAGTTCTTCAGACGGGTTCCATTCATGCTCGCATTCCGGGCAAACCAGCAAGCTTTCCAGTTCATAAGTATAAGGAGATCGGCAGATGGGACAAGGAGGAAGTTCACTCATAGCAATTCATTTTTGTTAACACGCAAAGGTAACAATTGCTCGTATTTAAAGGCGATAGAGTAGAAAACCTTGGTTAATACTTTTAAATTACCAGCATACTGTTATTTTTGAGATATGAAACTTTTTATTGCCAATGTGGCCTTTAATCTTGCAGAAGCAGAGCTAAAACAAATGCTTACCCAATTTGGCCAGGTTGCTTCGATCAAGCTGATATCCGATCCGGAGACCGGTAAAAGAAAGGGTTATGGATTTATTGAAATGCCCGTCCGGGAACAAGCGTTGCGCGCAATTGCGGGCTTAAATGACAAAATGATCGGCGGTCGTAAATTATCAGTTAAAGAGGCTGTCGAAAAAGATCAGGGCAGCACCGGTTTCAAATCAAAGGGTAATCCACCTCAAAGGAATTATCGTGATAATGAGGGAGAGATAGATGGCAACCGCTGGTAAAAAGCCGCTGACCGACTATATCCGGGCGTTTGCGCATTTCGGCGGTGTGAATAATGTATTTCATACCAGGTCGTTTGGCAGGCATGCGCTGGTCAACGATGGTGTTTATGTTTACCAGGTGTCACGATTTGATGATTTGCTGGCTGACTATCAAAGTTATTTTAAAGGCGATTATCATGCGGTTTATACGGTGTTTCCTGCGGAGTTATGGGCTTCACTGCTGCATGACAAAATTCAGCTGAGCAGCGATGATCTGATCATTGAACTTTACAAAGGCTGGAAAGCCTTTTGGAAAAAACAGGAGTTGAATGCAGAGCGGCAAGCCGCTTCACTTGCAGCTTTTAATGAAATGATACTGAGTTTTCAAAAGGACGGGGATCTGCTGGAAGCTGCAGATGCCGATGCTGAAGTACTCATTCCTGTGATCGCGATAACCATTCAACGGCAATATGCGAAACGAAAGGACTTTCTGATGGATTGTATTAAGTTGATGACGTTCCGGTACGTCGACCAGATTGGTGACGGACAGCTATTTGTCAAAGTGGGGCCGGAAGGTTATCCGGACGAACATACATTTTTCATTTACACGGTAGATGAAGACTTTTAGCAAAGTCTGGGAATGTCCCGACTTTCTGCGTGTGCTTCATCGGTTAATCAATCCTTATATTTGTTGCCAACGATATGATCATTTTGACGTCCTGTTATGCTTGAACAGCTTCCGAATAAATCCACACTTGCCATAGAGATCTGGACAGCGTACCAACAGCACTTTAAGCGTATCGAGGTCCCGGCTAAATCTATCCTGTTAGCAGAAGGTGATGTGGCTCATAAATTATTTCTTATTGAAAAAGGATGTATAAGGGCATGGCACAATGACGACGGCAAAGAGATCACCGGCCAATTCTTTTTTGAAAACAGCAGCGTTTCTTCTATTGAAAGTTTGAAGAAAAGCATTCCTAGCCCGATCACAATCGAAACTTTGGAACCCTCGGTGATCTGGTGGATCGATAAAGCCGATCTGGATAAGCTTATCGCAGAGATCAAGGAGGTTCCGAGGCTACGCGATATGCTGATCGATGCGCTCTTCGAACGGACATTTGATTACATTAAACAGTTCTCCACGTCTATCCGCGATTCGCCTGAACAGCGGTATCAACAATTGATGCAGGACCGCCCTGAGATTGTTCAGCGTATTCCGCAGCATTATATTGCTTCTTTTCTGGGCATTTCGTCGGTACATCTCAGTCGTATTAAAAACAGGATCGCAAGAAGCAAATAAGCTATTTGATAACAAATGTTATCGTTTGACCGGGACGGGTTGATCTACTTTTGAAAAAAAAAACAAAAGAGATGAAAGCGATAGTAATGTTTCAAAAAGGCGGAACGCCGCAATATGTAACGAATTTCCCGGTACCAAATGTTAACAATGATGACCAACTGATCATGACGGTTCAGGCAGTAGCCATCAAACACCTGGACAGATCTATGGCCAGCGGTACGCATTATTCCACGGAGGGTGACCTCAGCCACGCCAAGGTCATTGGCGGAGATGGCGTTGGCCTGTTGGAAGACGGCACCCGGGTTTTCGCACTGGGCGTGACCGGGACGATGGCTGAAAAAGCATTGATCGATAAAAAAAGAATGGTGGTTTTACCTGAAAATATTGCGCCTGCTATAGCTGCCGCTTTACCCAACGCTGTGGCAGGTTCTGCGATGGCATTACTTTACAGGGCGGACATGCAGCCGGGAGAAACGGTGCTGATCAACGGCGCTACGGGCTTCACTGGCCGGATTGCCGTTCAGGTAGCCCGATTGTATGGTGCAAAGAAAATCATTGCTACAGGCAGGAACGAGCAATCGCTAAAAGACCTGCTGGAACTGGGCGCAGACGCGGTCATCACTATCCGTCAGGATGATGAAGGTTTTATCGAGCAGATAAAGAACATCCATCAGGCTACGCCGATCGATGTGGTGGTTGATTATATATGGGGGCATCCCGCGGAGATGATTCTGGAGGCACTTAAGGGCGAAGGCAACTTCACTCATCGGACAAGGTATGTATCTGTGGGTTCGATGGCGGGCGACAAAATACAGCTATCGGCAGCGATCTTAAGAAGTGTAGACCTGCACCTGACCGGGTCGGGGCTGGGCAGCTGGACCAAAGAGCAGATGAAAGTGCTCTTAACGGAGATTCTTCCTGCAATGCTTCAGCTCGCCTCCGAGGGCAAGATCAGAGTTGATGTGGAAACCATCGGGATTTCAGATATAGAAAGCATCTGGAAAATGGAGGTAGCGGACGGAAAACGGCTGGTAGCGCTTTTCTGACCAATGCTGTAAGGGCTATATCTATAATAGTCTATTTTCCTGAAGAATTAGCCTGACACGGTATGCTTATTGTTTCGACCTGGAGCTGATTACATAAAGGGCAACCGTCACAGTGGCTCAATTAAAAATGGAATAAGCCTTAATAGACGCTTGATAATTTACACTACTCAACGCTCTTTGCGGGCTGATAAAACAGGAAGCAAATGAACAGCAAGTCCCAGCATGAGATTGACCACAGCAGCAATCGTCATCCAGTGATTCTCCCGGTAAAAGGCCAGGATGAAAAAACAACCTTCCTTAATTTTCAAGTAGTATTACGTGATGTTTGGATTAATAACTTTTATGCAGCCGGCTTTTTACAACCGCTGTTCAGTTACACATACCGGTTCATTTTTTTAGTGACAAAAGACCATTCATCAGTTCTTGATTAAACTGATCGATCGTGTTTGTGTTGAGCATCTGATGGATTCGTGTCCGTATGGCTTTAAATTCCTCATGCAACGGACAAGGATTTATCTCTGAACATTGCTTAAGTCCAAGTGCGCACCCTTTAAAGAGTCCGTTCCCGTCAATAGTTTCTACAATGTCACTTAAAGGGCGTTTTAAATTTTCAGGGGCGATATAAAAGCCGCCATTGGGACCTTTAAAAGAATTAATGATTCCTTTACGGCTTAGGTCCTGCAAAATTTTTGCAAGAAAGAATTCCGGCGAATCTATACCACCAGCAATCTCTTTGATTCCAACTCTACGGCCACTTGCTGTAGTGTGTGCGATAAAGAATACCGCACGTATGCCGTATTCACATGTTTTTGAAAATATTCCCATGACTAAACAAAGATAGGAAATAATAAAAGATAAATTTGTCTTTTATTATTTTATTTATAAATTTGTCCTGTCCAATCAGAAACAATCAATCACTGGAAAATAAAAGAAGATAAAAAGGTATTAATATAAACTATATGACAACTGAACAAAAAGCCTACATTACTGCAACCGTTCCTGTTCTAAAAGAAAACGGCGTCTTATTGACCAAGCATTTTTATAAACGGATGTTTACCCATCACCCGGAATTAAAGAACATGTTCAACATGGGTAATCAAAAGAGTGATAAGCAACAAACAGCGCTTGCTCTGGCTGTGCTGGCATATGCAGAAAATATCGCAGACCCTACAGTACTCCTTCCGGTAGTTGACCGTATTGGACACAAACACGTCAGTTTAGATATCAGACCGGAACATTACATTATCGTGGGCCGTCATCTGATTGCGTCTATCCAGGAAGTCTTAGGTGATGGTGCTACACCGGGGATTATTGACGCATGGACCGCCGCATACAACCAGCTGGCCACCCTGATGAGCGGTCATGAAGCATCGCTGTATCAGCATAAAACCAATATGGAACATGGCTGGACAGGATGGCGGCCATTTCAAATCCGTAAAAAAGTGGCAGAATCCGACGAAATCACCTCTTTTTATATGTATCCTGCTGATGGCGGACGCGTGGCAGCACACCTTCCCGGTCAGTTCATCAGCGTTCGAACTTTTTTGCCGCAACTCAACCTTAATCAATCCCGCCAATACAGTATTTCAAGTGCGCCGGATAATAATTTCTACCGCATATCCGTAAAACGCGAACGCAGTCAAAATATTGATACGAACGGCATGATCAGTAATCATCTGCACGATCTGGTAAACGAAGATGATGTGGTAGAGCTGACTGCCCCCTCCGGTAACTTTACACTTAAGGAAGAAATGGACGGACCGATCATACTGATCAGTGGCGGTGTAGGACTGACCCCGCTTCTAAGTATGCTTCAAGCCCTTATGGCTAATAATCACCAGCATTCTGTGACCTGGTTGCATGGCTGCAGAAATGAACAAGTACATGCCTTTAAAGAGGACGTTGAAAATATCACAGCTGAATATCCACATTTCAATCATCATATTTTTTATAACGAGGCAAGTGAACAGCATCAAGCTGCGGGCATCCGTCAGGGCTACCTCGATATTGCAACCTTACCTGAAGATCTGCTGGATCCTGACGGACATTATTTCCTTTGCGGCCCATCGGTTTTCATCAGTAAACAATACAGTGATCTGGTTTCAGCCGGCATCAGCAAAGATCATATTCATTTTGAGGAGTTCGGACCGCAAGTGCTGACACTTAATTAATTTTTTATACTCATAAACTACAACATCATGTTAACATTAAAAATAAATACTAGAAGAAATTGGATGCTTAGAGATGCGAAGACCGATACTTTCCATCCGCTAAAAGCTTATCTTAATTTCGCTGACGGTCAGAAGCAGAACCGCACTTTGTGGTGGTTCGTCAGCCTTATGGTACATGGCAACCTAATATTGGCATTACCAGCGGCACTGATTTATTACTACAATGCTCCTATTTACATATTACCAATAACGATTCTTGGATTCTTTGCTAATCTGGTAGCAAATATGGGAGGGATGAGTATACGAGTAACGCTGACTTCTTTTTTTACAAGCCTGGTCGTCAATCTGGCGATGCTGCTTATCTATGTGTTATAAATTTTTTGTTCTTTAGAGGCTGGTGAAAACCGGCCTTTTTCAATATTTATAAACACTTATAGGCTTAACTTAAAGACAAGCCCGAGCATTCAGCATGTAAACGGTTGTTGCTAACAACCCATTATTATTGCCGATAAGCAGGCCTCGGAGTGTTTCACTCCAATTTCTAACGCTATATTCGGTTGTGTCAATTATTCTCACCGCAACTCAGCCTTCAGCTTACATCTTGCCAAATTGCGCTTAGTACGTTTACTCAGCCAAACGGTCAGCTTTGATGACGGCATCTTCGACAGCTTGGGAGCCTCCGGGACCATCTCAACTGTAGTAAAGGAGACATACGGCCGGCACTGTGTTTGAGCCCGACCCGGCATTTTCCGAAGTATGACGTGGAAAAATGCTATCTGATAAGGGCTGCCAGCATGTCTTCAACAATTTTCAGATAAGGGAACAAAGATCTCGACCGCTGAAGAGCGCGTATCATCAGCACCTGTCCCTCTCCTGTACTGTAACGCTCGAAATACCGGCGGATAACATAATCGGCAGGTCTGAAAACCCTGATAAGGAACGGAGGCGTAGACCCATAGAAAAAATCCCTTCCCCAACAAACCTTCCGGGCTATTCCTGCCAACTGTTCCCCGCTTACCAGGTCCCCTGCGAGATCCAGGGTTTGTCCTAAAAACTCATCCGGATTATTGAACAGATGAACTGTACATTTTCCCACGTCATCGTAAGATAAGAAAGGAAGTGCGGTTGCACCGGCAAAGTAACTGCTGAACACATTGTCGCTCAGGCGCATAAAGCTATATCCGATATTATCCATAAATATACCACAGCGTATGATGGTGAACGGCAGCTGCTTCTTCTGTATCATCCGCTCGATCTCCACTTTATTGTCAAAATGTGGAATTCCTGAAGGAATATTATCGGGGTTAATGATTGAACTGAAGACAACATGCTTTATGCGGGCAACATGACAAGCCCAGATCACATTCCTGCCCTGAAGCAGTTCCTTTTCCGGGTCACTATTCGTATTGCCCAAGTCCCAAGGCTGTAGTACGAAAAATACGCCATAGGCGCTTCGAACCGCGTTGGCGACCGCAGCCTGGCTGGCCGGATCAGCTTGATGCAATAAAGCACCCATATTCTGCATCCGGAGTGCTGCAGGTGCCCGGAGGTCGCAGGTTACAGCTATTACTTCCCAGTTCCCGTCATTAAGCAAGTGACGGATGACGGCTTCCCCCTAGTTACCGGCAGCTCCGAACACAATAATTTTGCGTTTTACCATTTGATTTGATATAATTAAAGAGCTTTTGTCCTGTCAATTAAGCAGTTCCCTGATCACCGGCGCAAATTTTGAATGTTTCAGGCGGACTAGCGCAGCATCTCTTAACCGCCTGGTATGTTCTATAGTGAAACCCATTGAACCGGCAATACTTTGCAATGTTTGAGGCTCATTTCCTGCCAGTCCGAAGGAATTGACAATAATTTCAACATCTCTGCGGCTTAATATTTTCATGCATGCACTTAAGGCAGACCAGTCACTGTTGTCATAAAGTGACTTATCCGGATTCACTTCAGGTATCACTAAAAAATCAAGCAAAGTGATATCGCTATAGGAACTTACGGGTTGATCAACAGAAAGTGTTCTTTCGGAAAACGAAAGTAGTTCGATAATCCGCCAAACAGGCAGTTGCAAGTAATCGGCGAGTTCATCAGGGCTGGGTTGCCGGCAAAGCCGCTGTTCCAAAGCAGACTCAGACCGCCGGATCTTCTTAAATAAGGTATGACAATTATTGGGTAAATGAACCGTCCTGACCTGCTCTGCCAAGGCATAGCTTATAGCCTGCCTGATCCACCACACGGCATACGATATAAACTTACATCCTTTCGAAGGATCGAACTTCTTGGCAGCGGTTATCAGTCCAATATTACCCTCGCTGATCAGGTCCTCAAAACTTAATCCCTGATTTTGGTATTGCTTAGCCACAGACACAACGAACCGCAGGTTCCGTGTGGTTAAAACGTTTAGGGCTACGTGGTCGCCCTCATGGATCCGACGCGAAAGCGCTATCTCTTCTGCCCTGGACAGTACCTGCATTTTGTTAATTTCCCTGAAGTACTTGTCTATAGAGCCGGCGGCTTTATTGGTAAACGACATGGATTTGGTAAATTCCCTCATAAACTTCGTTTTCTGCTTCGTATACAAATCGTTGACTATATAGCCAACTACCTTTAAATCAATTGTTAATATTTCAAAGTATGGCCGATTTGACAAAATATCGTTTGTAGCACGATAGAACGGCGAGACTTCGTAACCATCACAAAATGATGGCCCTTCCATTAAAGTCACGACTTGCCGCTGATGCCACTTAAAGCTGTAGGTCATGGAGCTGATTCACTTTTCGTATCGATACCCCTCAAATAAGGCAGCAATTCACAGACATGTCCTGTCACACAAGCTTACCGGCTATCTTAGCGATTTTGACCGCATGTTACCTTATCTCAGCCATCAAACCTGATCACGGGCTTTATTGTTAACCCTTTTTCGGAATCATCCGCCGCCTCGTTTATCTGTGCCGGTTCATAATATTTGATTAGACGGTCAAAGGGGAATTTTCCACGTTTGAACAAAGAAATAAGCTGCGGTATGAAAAGATCCGGAACGCTGTCTCCTTCAACGATTCCTTTAAGCTGAAGGCCTTTTCCCACGAGGTAATTGGCATCCAGGGACAACGGTTTGGGAGATGCACCGATGATACCGCATGTCCCTTTGGATTTAAGTGAACAGATGGCGGAATTAATAATTTCGCCTCTGCCAGTCGTATCCAGCGCGAAATCGAGGCCGTCCGCTGCTATTGCTTTGACCGCTTCGGCAAAATCACTTTGCCTGCTGTCCAGTGTATGGGTTGCACCAATTGTCAGCGCTAGTTCAAGTCTCGATGGATTGATATCCACTGCGATAATGGTCGTACAGCCTGCAGCCGCAGCGCCCATGATTGCCGAAAGGCCGACAGCCCCAGTGCCGAAGATGATAATCCCGGAACCCGGTCCTGGCTTAAGAGAATTAATCACAGCGCCCGCGCCGGTCTGTATACCGCAGCCCAGGGGGCCAAGCAATTCCAACGGAGCCGTCGGGTCTACTTTTACTACGTTGAGCTCCGGTGCAATCGTATACGTACCGAAAGAAGACTGGGAAAAAAAGAAATCATGAAGCGCCACTCCGTCAAGATGATGCGCGTGCGTGCCGTCTGTGCGGCAGCCTTCAAAATTAAGGCTCAGGAATTGATAACAATATGCCGGGCTGCCCTTCAGACAATTAGGGCACTTACCGCAATGCCCGAAGCTGAGTACGACATGATCTCCTACTTTAACTTTTGTAACCTCATCACCTACTTGCTCTACCACGCCCGAACCTTCATGGCCGAGAACAATTGGCAAAGGTGCAGGATAAACCTGATCCCTCACTGCCAGGTCTGTATGGCAGATACCGCATGCGGTTATCTTAATCAGAACTTCGTTCGGCCGGGGTTCATCCAGTTGTACCTTTTCAAAAGAAAAAAGCCCGCTCTTTTCCTTTATAACTGCTGCTGTGATTTCCATATTTGTTTAATTTTTTGATATTGATAGGGAATGCGAATTCGTATAAATCCGGCAACCACGCTCCGTCTGATAACACGCAGGGAATGATGAGATTCTATTCGTGGTCAATCAATTGTCCTGGTTCTATTTGAGGATATCCAGCAGAGTAGCTGTTAATTTATCGGGCATAGAAAGAAAGGGACAATGTCCGCTGCCAAGGCTGTATGTCTTAGTAATCCCCGCAGCTTTGACCATGCGATACTGCAGGTCTATACCGACCGCGTGGTCAAGCAGCGTATGGATATAGTATTTATCTACCTTCCCGAAGTTTGATGCAGTCAGTGTCACCTTATCTCCAAAGGGAATGGCGGGCTCAACCCTGAACTTTGACACAACCAGTGCCTTAACAGGGTCCGAACCGTCCTGACAGAAGATGTTGGTTACCTGGTCCCTTTTGATGTCAAGCGTCAGTTGATCTGCTGACGATACCAGGTTTGGCCCGAGTAATGACTGTGCGTCTGTTGCTGCCAGTGCGCCAAGTGATTGGCCGTCGGAAGGTAAAAACGCACCGATATAGACAAGTTTTTCAATCCGGTCAGGGATTGCCTCCGCAACAGCGGTTATGACCATACCACCCATACTATGCCCGACAAGGATTACATTGCCGCTTAGCGCCCTGATGGCCGCAACAACTTTATCCCGGTATATGTTCAGGTTTACTGCTCCGGCCGCTGTCTGATCATCTCCGTGAGCAGGAAGTTCAACCACCACCACTTTCTGACCTGCATTTTCCAACCGTAACTTTACATCTTGCCAAACCCAGGCCCCTTGCCAGGCGCCGTGAACAAGCACGTAAGTTTTAACTGTTTTAAAGTGATTGTCTTTAGAACACGAGGCAAAAACACCGAGTGCCGCCAACACAGCAAATGCCGCCGCAATAAGCTTTTTTGAAGTTTTTAGATTTGTAATGTAACTGATCATATAGCTGTTTTAAAGTTTAATAAACCAACATGATACCAGTACTATTAAATAACTAAAAACCAAGTACTTAAAAATTTTAAGCAGATGAAATAATTGATATTTCGTCAATCGGGAGGTAAAAATCCGATATATAGTCAGCGTCCGTAGTTATTATCATCGCTTCCAATATCGAATGGGATCATATGTAATGCCTTGTCAGTCATCATAGATATATTGGCATGCACATACACTTACTATATATCGTGAGTAATGTCCGCGACTGGCGTAATTTCAACAATCCTAAGCTTTTGAAAAAATATAAAATTGTGTCTATCAATACTTTGCTAAATCAGGCCCTTTGCTTGCAGAAATTACGGAAGTTAAACAACACGCCATGTATAAAATGCTGATGAACTGGTTAATTGCAGTATGGATTGCGAGACAGCTAAAAAAACCGCGCGGGCATTGAAAAACACCTTATTAATTACGAGAAAGACGCCGACATAATGGCGGAGGAGATACCCATTGACTTATAGAAGCGTTAAGCGAAGTCCGGATGCAGCAAAGGCTCGGCAGCAAATTCAATGCTGATGTGTAAACCGGAAATGTTACGCATTTTAAATTCACCGCCAAGCTGTTTACTTAAAGCCTTCATCATTTCCATTCCTAACGACTTTGCATGTTCAAGGTCGAAATTATCCGGTAGCCCTTTCCCGTTATCGCTGATATGAAGAATTAATCCGTCTACGCCAACCTGTTGCAGCCCGATAATTATATCGCCGCCATCAGGCCCGAAAGCATATTTAATTGCATTAGTGATCGCTTCATTCAAAATCAAGCCCAGCGGTACCGCCTGCGCCAGATCGAGGTTGAAATTTTCAATAAGCTGCTCGATTTTAATCTTGCGCCTGCGGATATCGAAACAATCAGCCAGATGACCCGTGAGATCGGATACATAAGCCGGCATGCAAATACTGGCAATGTTCCCGCTGCTGCTGTAGAGTTTTTGATGGATAAGCGAAATAGCCTGCACCCGGTTCTGACTTTCCCTTATCGCTTCCAAGGCAGCAGCATTTTCCAGATACGAAGATTGGGAACTCAACAGGCTCATTACAATTTGAAGATTATTCTTCACGCGGTGATGCACCTCCTTCAAAAGCCAGTCTTTTTCTGTAAGCAGTTTATCTTTATCAGCTACCAGGCTCTGCAGCTTGTTGTTTTGATCATTTATTTCTACCTGTTGCCTGGTTAAGTTAAAGTTGCTCCGCTTTTTATTCCGGTATCCGTTGTAAGCGAAACCCGCAATTATAAATGACAACGCTATCCCAATCAATATGATAGTTCTTTCCAGTTCTCCCCGTTTCAGTTCTTCATATTGAAGCGTACTTTTGTTCTTTAGTTCCAAAAAGGATTTTTCGCGAAGCTGCGTCCTGTATTTAATATCCAACTCAGATATTTGCCTGCTTTTGACAGCATTAAACATAGAATCCCTGGTATCGTTGCTATGCTCAAAATAACGGATCGCCGACACGTAATTCCCTAGTGCGGAATCCGCCTTGAACATAGAAAACTCAATATTGCTTCTTTCTTCAACGCTGGAAGACTGAGTGCCTGTCAGCGCCCCATACAAATATTGCCTTGCAATCGCATATTGTTTTTGTGCCAGGTAAAACCTGCCTATCTTATGTAACGCTTCACTACCTTGTATACTATTATGAAATCCCAACGTTTTATTGCTTTCGAGCTGGGCAGCCTGGTCTTGCGTAATCATTTCCCGATAATACCGTTCTGCCTTTATGTGATTACTCAATGCAAAATAAAGGTCGCCATAAGCGGCGGCGATCAGTTCCTTAGTACTTGCATCAACCGGTTGGAATTTTTTTGTAAACACATCAAACTGCTTGAGCGATTTTTTTGCATCGCCGATTTTAATCTGATCTTCTATCTGCCTGTATTTCCAAAAAAATAAATTGTAGCTGTTGATTGAGGCACAATATTCAAAAACTGCCTTATGATATAGTAAAGCTTTTTCCGGCTGGTTTAACTGGTCGTAAATGATGCCTAATTCGCTGTTAAGTGTGGCCATTTTACCATCACTTAATGTTTCTGGCAAATTTAAAACAGCAAGCGTATAATTTAACGCTTTAGGGAAATCACCTTTTATCTGATAGATATCAGACATTACCAGGTAAGTGTTCATTGACGGACTCTTTTTGATAGAACGTAGAATAGAGAATACTCCGAGTCCGTCTTTTTCAGCGGAATCGAGATAATTACACTTCAGGTTAGCTGTTGCCTTGTCACGTAAGGCATAAGCTGCTTCCTGCTTGTTGCCAGCTCTTAAATAACATTTTACCGCCATATCATGGTAGTGAATTATTTCTTTTCCACTACTGTCCGTAAACGGTATATAATTCCCAAGTTCTGACCAGTAGTGTCCTTCATTTTCAAAGTCAGAATCACGGTGGCAGGAATTGATTATCTGCAGCACTGCTTCTCTACCTTTAGTTATATCGCCTTTCAGAAAGTAAAATTTTCCAAGCAACAGTAAACATTGATAATACCATGGTTTAGATCCGGATGATCTGCTTACATTTATTGCCTGAGCAAGAATAGGATAAGCCTGGTCAATCTGATTTCGTAATTCCCTTGTAAAAACAAGGTGTTCACCAATTGTAAGCAGAATCCGCGCACGTTCTTCGCCGTAAACTTCAGATGCGATTTTTAGTGCGTTTTTGTTATCGTTTTTTTCTACGCAAATTCTGGCCAGCATAAAATTCGCCTCATTACTGCCTTGTATATAACGAAGTTTGTTGCTGATATTTAAAGCCTCTTTTGCCGCTATACGGCTACTGTCCAGCAGCCTGTTGCCCTCTGTCTTCGCTTGCCAGTATAAGTGACTTTGGGCTAACAATAAATTAACTTTGTTTGTATCCTGCCCGGCTATCGCAAGTTTCTGAAGTAATTCACCTACAGTTTTCCCTTCTTCTTTAGGCACAGCAAGAGATCCGGATGTCCGCTGCGCTATCGCATTTGAGATAGCCAACAGGCAAACGAGGACAATTAAAACTGAAGACTTAAAGCCGGCCATTAAGTACAAAATTAAGATAGGTCGATAACTACCTGCCAGCACCTCAGGCGGTTAACAGCTGCTTTTTTGAGATACTGAATTAATACATAATAATAAATATCTTTTTTGTAAATATCTTGCTCTAATCAAAATATATTTCACCGGTCAAAAAGCAAGGCTAAATAATATCTTTCAGCATTAAGGTATGGAAACCACGGTAGGGAAGATAATAGCAAGCAAGTCGGCCGTTTATTTCACTTGTGCTGGTGAAAATGCTGAATGTTGTGAAAGCAAAAAACCCATTGTTGACCGGACCGGACATGGGGATATAGTTAGTTTCATGCAGGTGCTCAAAGGCAATCAGATACCTGTTAAGAACATGTCGCATTGCAACAGCACAAAAAAGGCTGATCTTAAGATCAGCCTGCAGGTATCAGTGTGCAGCCGGTACAAATGACGGTTTATCGCTATCTTTGATGTACATCACTAACAGTTTAGCCGGCCTGGTCTTGCTGTCGTTTCTGGCATCACTATGTAAACCGTTTGGGGTTTCGTAAAACGAATCACCTGCTTTGTAATGGTATGTTTTACCTTCAAATACAGAAACAATCTCACCCGATATAACGTAACCGAAGGTTGGACACGGATGACGGTGCGAGGGTGACCGGCTGAACGGCGGAAAGTCGACCACCATCATCTCTACAGATTTATTAGTAAATCCTTTTTCCGCAAGCAGTTTGGTTAGAATAACCGCATGTTTAGTTTCCGCGTAGCCAGGTGATTCTTTCCCGGTTTGCGCGTTTGAACTGATGGAAAGGAATGCAAGTGCGGTCAGCAAAGTCATCCATTTAAGTGGTTTTTTGTTAATTTTCATATTATTTTTATGTTTAGTGATGAATTTTTTTGTTAGCTGCTAACGATGTGGCGTTATTGGTAATGATCGCATCTGTAATCATTACCCCCTTTTCTCCGTTGCCCGTATCTACAGTATGTATATATTTGAAACAAGAGCTCAATTGATCGTATCCCTGATCCACAACGCATATGTGTACCGCCTCTACCGGAATGGATTGATTATTCTGAACACAAAGCAGCTGGCCTTTCAGCACCATGTAATCAAGGCAATAACCTTTGTCCTCTAGTTCTATGACCTTTCTTGTGAGGTTAAAATTTAATTTGCGGCTCTTTCTGGATTTGTTATTCATAGTTATTAATATTAGATACGTGACTTACGATAATCATTGAACCGCTAAAAGATAGTGCCATTTTATGCAATAAGCTGAACTTCAATATTTTAAGAATATTTTTAAGGGAAACTTGACGATACTTCGCCAGTTGTCAGCCAGTGAGACGAAATAGCGCTATTGGTTACCCGGAATAGGCCATAATTTTGGCAAGATCAAAAGGTGTCTCGTCGGTATGCCTGTGGGCTTGTTGTGTATTTTTACCTAAATCATGGTGATTATTTGTTAAACGAAGAGTATCGGTTGAAAACTGCTTATCAAACGCCAGCCGGCTGACATTTACGGAAACACAATGCGCTTTTTTAGATGACTTATTCATGGTTGTTTAAATAAAGTATGATTAATTGGTGGACACAGCCAGGATTTCCGGCTGTTGTTTTCGCAGGAGAATCTTAATGAGCAGTACGGTTACCGCCAGAAGCAGTATGACCGCTGTTATTTCCGCAATGAACAGAAAAGTGGCACGACTGCTGAGCAGCTGTACCTGCACCGCTAAAGCTTTAGCTAATGATACATTCGCCAGCGTTCCTGCTTGGCCAGCATCGTAGCCTTTAGACATAAAAAGCTGTTTAAATCCGCTCAGCCTGGCAGCGGCACCGCCGTCAACAGCAGTAATGTGATTTAAAAAGCCTTCTTTAAAAAGCTGGCTGTAATACAGCTGCAGGTTATAAAATCCTGCGCCTGCATTCAGCAGTGACACAAAGCGTGCACAGGCTGCTATAGCCAGGCCTGTTATACCGGTGCTTGCTGGTACTGAGGTCAGAATAAAAATCATAATAGGCACGAACAATATGCCTGATGCGGCTCCCTGTAAAAACATAGGTGCCAGCAGATCGTTAAAGGAAAGATCAGGTGTCCATATAAAATACATCCACAAATGGTAAATCAGCGAAAGACTGAACCCGGCGATGAGAAAACCAAGGGTCGCGTCCTTCCTGCGAATAAGAATCAATGCAGCGATAATCAGGAAAAGCAGAAGACCGGCGATATTAACCAGTCCAAGTTCAACTACCTGGGGAGCGCTCCATTGCAGGACAGCTGCTGTATAGCCAAATACAATGTTAATACTTTCCTTCATGCCATAGTAAAGCGCCAGTAATGCCAGACCCAGCCAAAATTTGGGGTAGGTAAATACGCGCAGATCCAGCAGGGGGCGCTTGATGGTCAGACTGCGCCAGATGTATAGCATGGTTCCGGCCAGACTGATCAGGGCAGCGTTCAGGATACGCTGGTCGTGGAACCAGTAATATTTAGACCCGTAGACCATCGTGAAGGCAAGACCGATAACTGCACAGGCCAGGAAAACGGTTCCCGTCCAGTCGATCTGGTACAGCGGATAACGACGTATGTTTGATTTATTACTGAATCCTGTGAGAACGATTAACATTGACAGCAGCTGGAAAAGTATAAGATATTTATAAATCACCGTAAAATCACTGTTAAGCGATACCTGTGAAGCTACCACTGCAATCAGTACGCTGCTGCTAAGAACAGTTCCATAAAATATGGAAGAGCTTACTGCCTGCCGGTGTTCTAGTTTCAAAAAGCCTGGTATAACAGTGATTGTGCTTGCGGCAATCGTACAGACCACAACGCCCTGAAAATATCTGATGATAAAAAACAATATCATATCGGTCGTATAAATGCAGGCAATGGACAACAGAATTCCGACCATCATGACAGCCAGCAGGTAATATTTCATTTCAAACCAGCGAAGCAAACGTGACTGCAGCGGCAAGGCCGATAATATGCCGGTATAACAGATTTGAATACTAAAACTGACATCTTCCGGCTGGGCACCGAGATATGCAATTACATAGTTCTGGCTTAACGCAAAAGCTACGAATTGAACGATAGCTGAAAGCAGTACGATAAAAAGCGCTATACGCGTTCCCCAGCTCCAGCCGGTCAGCCATGGTCTTAGATAAGTGGGCTGATTCATATCTTATTTTCTTTTTTCACTGAAACTAAAGCGTTCATACCCGCTTTGACGGGGCTAAGGTCGGAGGGGGCAAACCTGATCTTGACCGGCACGCGCTGGACAATCTTCACAAAATTACCGGTAGAATTGTCCGGTGGCAGCAGTGAAAACTTGGCGCCCGTTGACGCGGCTATGGCTTCAATTACCCCCTTATATACTTTGTTGTCAATGGCATCGAGCCGGATCTCCACTTCCTGACCAATGTGCATGCCGCTAACCTGAGTTTCTTTGAAGTTAGCGGTAACCCATTTATCCTTTTCATTGACGATGGAAACCAGCGGCTGGCCAGGCTGGATCTGCTGCCCTTCGAGGATCGTTTTCTTTCCCATCCGGCCTGTATAAGGAGCTACAATTACCGTGTAAGCCTGGTTGATTCGGGCAAGCTCCAGTTCAGCCGTTTTCTTTTTAAAGTCAGCAGCCAGCAGGGCGCGTCTTGATTTCAATTCTGCGATCTTGGCATAACTCGTTTTTAAATTATTTTCGGATGCGCTGTAGTCACTCACCGAAACGTCATAACGCGATTGTACGGATTCAAGATCTGATCCGGTGATCGCTTCCTCTTTAATCAGATTTTTAAAACGTCTGATATCTGCCTGTTGCAGCACGAGCTTTGCTTTTGCGCCATTGATCTGGTCTTTATTCACCAACGTGGCGGTTTGCGCAGAGGTAATACCCGCTTCCAAAACAGCAAGCTGTGCCCGGGAATCATCGACGGCGGCCTCTGCTTCAGTAACACGCTGACGGTTTTCCCTGTCATCCAGAATGACCAATGTATCTCCTGATTTTACTTCCTGATGTTCTTCAAACAAAACTTTTTTGATATAACCTCCAGTTCGTGCAGACACCGGGTTAATGTAAGCTTCCACCTGGGCATCATTGGTTTCCTGATAGCGCTTATTCCTTAAAAAATAACCGGTAAAGTACCAGATACCGGTTCCTAACGCCAGCAGTGCCAGAACAGCCAGAAATATATTGCCGGGGTGAAACTTAGACTTCGTTGATGTATTCATGATTTCTATGATATAGGGTGTTTAATTAGAATGTAGCGGATGTATAAAGCAACTGGTAGTAAATGAACTGGGCATTGGTTTGCGCCTGAACCAGATTGAAACGACTTTCCTGGTAAAGGTTATCGGCGTCCAGCAGATCGGTGAGCAGCGCGAGCTGATTGAAATATTTTGCGCTGACGATTTTGTAATTAACCCGTGCCTGTTCAATAGATTTTTCAGTAACCGAAATCCTGTTAAGCGCTTCCTGATATTTGATCAGTAGACTGCCGGCCTCCTGCCGGACATTGTCTTTTGTATTTTGCTGTACATAATTCAATTCCAGCCTTCGCATCCTGCCTGCCAACATCTTATTTTTGTTCTGATAAAGCGAGGAGATATTATAAGAGACTTTTAATCCGACAAAGCCAATGCTGTAGGCCTGGTCAACTGGTGGGTAGAATATGGTATTGGGATAACTGATGCCGTAGGCTGAAAACAAGGAAAGTGAAGGCGCATAATTACTTTTGATTCCCCTGATCCTTGCGTCCTGTATCTTTATATTGTAACCGGATCTTTGAACCGCATAAGCGTTTCGTGCAGCTTCACTCACTAATTGCAGCAATGTATCGGCGCGCGGCCGGGACATATTAGCAGAGTCTGCTGGTAATACGCGGAGACTGTCCGGCACGTTCAGCAGTACATTCAGTTTCTGACTGCTAATTATAATGTCATTCTCAGCTTGTTCCAGGTTCAGTTTAACGGCGGAAAGTACCAGTTCAGCACGGAGCACATCACTGCGGGTCACCTTCTGATTACTGTACAGCGCATTAATATTCTTCAGCCTTGTCTGAGCGCGGATGACCTGTTCTTCAATGAACCTTTTCTGGTCATTCAGGCGAACCATACTCAGATACTGAGCAACTACCTGGAGAGCGACATTCGCTGTTTGTTCCTGAGTGGCGACCGTAGCCAGATCACGTTTTCCCTTTTGTTCTGCTTCAAATGCTTTTTGCCTGCCGCCTGAATAGAGATTAACAGCAGCAGAAACGTTTAGATCTGCGCCGTTCGAGCTGGGACGTTTGGGTACGGAGTGCGCACCTCCTAAAAAGCTTTCGTAAAGTGTTAGGCTGGTAAAGCGCTGATAATCGCCGCCAGCCGTAATGGTTGGCAATGCTGCGATCTTTGCATCTTTAAGGTCTGCCCTGGCAGCGTTCTCTTCACTTTGCGCAGCTTTAACCAAATTGTTATTAGACTTGCCAAGCATAATGGCCTCCTGTAGGGAAAGCTGGAAAGGCCTGCTGTTTTGCTGTGCAGCAACATTTAGTGGCAACATCAAAATTTGGCACAAAAGGATTCCCGCGAGCCCGGTAAGAACCGGCTTTAGATATATAAAGTTCATGATATATTGTTTTGAGGTATTAATTCATACTGCTGGTAGAATTGCTGTTTGCTAATAAAATCTGATATAGATATGTTCTGATTTCGTCTGTGGTATAGGTCTGTGCTGGCATGTCACCATCAACCTGTACATCGCAAATAATCATAGACAGCATACTGATCAGGGTGATATAATAAAAGGATGTGTTCAGCGGCCTGAAGTCTCCCTCCGCAATTCCCTGTGCCATGATGGCCTGAAAGACCATTTCATTTTCTGCAAGAAAATCTACGATCGTGTCACGGATCGGCGAAGGCGACAAAGAAAGCATCTCGCGGTATAACATGCGCTGAAAGTTGCCGTTCAGGCGATAGCTATCCATATATATCATTAAGAATCTTCCGAGTTTGTCAATTGCAGATAAGGGCTGTCCTTTGATACACTGAAGGCTGATGACCATTTCCTTTAGCCTGGTACAAAAAATCTCCCGGTAGAGTAACTGTTTGGATCCGAAATAATAACTGATCAGCGAAATATTCGTACCGGCTGCCCCGGCAATATGGCGGGTAGAGGTCAGCTCATACCCCCGCTGAGCAAACAGCTTCTCAGCCGTTAATAAGAGCTTGGTCCGGGCATTGGAAAAGATATCGGCAGTAATGCTCATCTTTGTTCCTCCTTTCCGATCTCCATCAGAAACAAATTGGTGTCTTTATTGAACTCCAGAAAAATGCTGGCCTCACCTGAAAAAATCACGGTGTCACGGTAGTCCAGTTGGCAGCCATTGGCAGTTACCTCGCCGTTAAACACAAAGAAGATCAGCAGATGGCCGGCGGTAATAGCAGAGATCGTATGGTTTGCGCCGGCCTTAAAAGTGCCGATCCGCAACCATTTTTTTTGATTCTTCCCATTAGCATTCTCTTTTTCGTCAGTAAAGACGACTGTGTAGAACTTTCCTTTCTCGCGGCCGACAGGCCCTGAGTGAAACTGATAGCTGCTTTCCTCCTGACCGGGTAGCATCCATATTTCCAGAAGCTCGGTATCCGTTTGATCATCATTGTTCTGCGTTACAGAAGAAAGTATTTCATTTCCTGTATCTATCGCCAGAATACCTTGTTCACCCAAAACGGTGCGGTAGCCCCAGGAATCAAAATAGTCAGCTTCGCCGTTAATCGCTATCCGGAGAACCTGGACAGGGCTGCCAATAAAGTGCTGAACATCCTGACGTCCGGGAAGCAGCACTTTGTTATCAAAGCGAATTACAGGCCCCCATGCGTTATCCTCCGGTTTCATACGAACAGGAAAAATTGAATGGTAGATTTTCACTCCTCCCATGTCTGTAAATTTGCGGTCTTGTTCTGCCACGTATTTCATGTTCTTATTGATTCGGTCGGTCATTGATGTCTTGCTGATTGTATAGTACAAATATCTGAATGAAGCGTGCCGGTAAAAAGGTCATTTTTGCTGTACTTTTCGTCGAATTTGCTGTCATTAAAGACCGGAGTTGTGATAAACGGACGACGGCTGAATGAGGTGTGATAAGCCGCCGAAGCTTTTAAAGGCAGCTGCCGGAGCCGCTATCTTAAGCTCTTTCTGTATTCAGCCGGAGAAACGCCTTCATGAGATTTGAAGAATTTACCAAAAACAGACTGATCGGAAAAGTGGAGTTTGTCGCTGATCTGGGCGACGCCGAGACTTTTGTTCTGGAGCAATACCTTTGCCTCCAGAATTACAGCCCGGTCAATCCACTCCCCGGCGGTCTTGCCTGTTTGCTTTTTAATGAGTTCAGAAAGGTACTTCGGTGTAACATTCAGTTGATTTGCATAGAAACTGACTGACCGGTGCCGCCAGAACTCTTTGGTCAGCAGATTCCGGAATTTAATGAACGCTGATCCATGTTCATCACTTTGCAGCGACCTGGTTCCAAGATTTTTGTGCATTGCGTCAATTTCGTGAATCAGCAGGTAACTGTAACTGCGCATCAGTACCTGCTCGTTGGCGTGATCAACGTTGAACGATGTTTTGATCATGTTAAATATCGGGGCTATACGGTTCACAGCACCGTTATCCAGTTTAAGTATGTGCCGGTCATTGTCTTCGAAAAACTGGTATTTGCTTAGGTAAAAGATGTTTGCCCTTGTTTCGAGCAGGAACGAATCGGTAAAGAAAAGAAGTTCCATTACCGGTTTCTCAGTACTTTTTCGGAAAGTCCGGGTGACTGTCGGGCTGATAGTAATCACTGCAGGTGCAAAGACCTCCCGGCAGGTAAGTCCGGCCTGCAAGCTTATGCTGCCTTCTTTCAAAAATAAAATAGCGTAAGTTTCCGTACGAAACGGTTCATCAGTATACAGCGGTTCTTTACCGAATTCCACATAAAAGTAATCGTTTCTTTTAGTGGTCAGTTCGAAAGCTTTTTGAAGCCTGGAGATAGAGTATAAGCTGATATCATCCATAATCCATTTAAACTAGCTGAAATTCATTTTCATGTTCCTTATTTTAATTCCTTGTATACAGCAATGCCATCATAAAGAATTATTTACAATGGTATACTAAAACGATTCAATCGTGAGTAGTCGCCCCTTTATCAGGAAATGAATACTTTTAAAAAGGAGATATATGATCAGCGTAGACAAAAACGCAAGTAAAAAACCTGCGATAAAAGCTGAAAGCTGCCGATGATTATGGGCTGCATATTGAAAGGCCGCATTTGTCAAAGCGGCTACCGGAAACGCTAATGACCACCAGGTGTATTTAAAGCCGTTTTGGTGAAGCAGGATTCTGAAGACCAAAATGAGGAAAAGAAACAGTCCGAAATAAAAAAGGACAGCTGCAAAAAGATCGACGTGCCCCGAGACAGCGGTATAAGCCAGGAAACAAACGCCAAACGGGCTCATCAGGATCATTAGCGTGGGTTCCATCTTATCGTTTAGGCGGGGGAAATGCAGCAGCCTTGAAAATATAAGATTTAAAAACACAATCGTAAGTACAGCACCCACGGCTAAACAGAAAATATTTAATTCATCAACCCAGAAGGCATGGATAAAGCCGCCTGTCTGGGCAACGTTTAAAATGCCCACAGCGGGAAGTATCATGGCCGGTTCAAAATCGGTCTCCCGATGGAGTTTCGTCAGAAGGTTGTAAACCGTAATATAAGAAAGTAAAAAAATCAGCCCGGTTCCGGTTATCCAGCAGCATAAGCCAGCCAGCCAGGAGTAAGGCATAGTTACCGCAGCAAGCAATAAAAGACTGATCGGAATCGTTCCATAGAACCTTCCCTGTACAGGGTCGGTAAATTCAGCCAGCACTTTATAAGGGTAAACGGTCAGTTTTATAATAAATATGAATGCCGTTATTGAAAAGACCAGCCAGGCAAGAATACCGCTGATTATACTCCAGTACCGACCTATCTGAAATAGGTCTTCAGCAAGGCGCAATGCTCGGCTGAGACCTGCTGTTCCCATGACAGCGCTAAAAATACTTACAGGAAAATTGTAAAGCGCAGACTTTTCCGCTCTCCATAGTTCCTGCTGAGGTTTCCGGTGGTATCCTAGTAAAATCATTCCTGTTGTTCTTTTGTTATCATTACTTTCAATATAGTTTGGGCTCAACCCTATTAGTGCGGTATGTTATTGCGGCATCAGCCGGAATGACATACCGTTCATAACCGGACTGATCCGAAGCTGACAGGCCAGGCGGCTGGCTGGTGCGGTTTCAGGCAAACTTTCTATCATTGCCATCTCGTCTTCCTGTGGTTCCGGCAGATCTTCCGAGCCCTGCAGCACTTCCACATGGCAGTCGCCGCAGAGTGCAATTCCACCACAGGTGGCGGTAAAAGGGTACCCTGCCTCCTTCAGATACTCCATCAGGCTCAGCCTGGTATCCTCGGGTATTTCGACAGGCTGCCGGAAACCATTTCTGTCTTCGATGTTGATCCCAATCATATTAAAAAGTGTTAACTCCGTAAACGGTCGTGTATTTGAAACTTAATTTCTCATCCGGGTAAATGTATTTGAACGCACTCTGTACCATTAAAGCCGCTTCGTGAAAACCGCTCAGTATCAATTTGAGCTTACCCGGATAAGTGTTAATGTCACCAATAGCATATATCCGCTCCCGATTCGTACTGTAATCAAGTGTATTAACTTTGATCGCATTCTGATCAATGCCAAGTCCCCAGTCCGCGATCGGTCCGAGCTTCGGGCTAAGGCCGAACAAGGGTATAAGATGATCCGTAGCCAACTGACGCACATTTTGATTATGGTCGGTGATCCCTACATGCGTAAGAAAATTTTCCCCCGACAATCCGGTAAGATGTGATCTAAGCAATAAGGTAATCCTGTTGTTGCTCGCCAGCTCAAAAATGCGCGAAGCCGAATCCGGCAAGCCGCGGAAAGTATCGCCGCGATGAACTAAGGTGACGCGTTCTGCAACATCGGCGAGATATAGTGTCCAGTCAAGCGCGGCATCTCCCCCGCCTGCAATCATGACCTTTTTCCCTTCAAAGACTGACGGGTTCCTGACCATGTAGCTGACTCCCTTGCCCTCAAATCTTTCCAGGCCGGCCAATGCTGGTTTTCGCGGTTCGAAACAACCTAATCCCCCTGCAATAGCGATGACCTTACTGTGAATGACAGTTCCCTCGCTGGACGTGATCTCAAATCTCTTATCATGCAGCTGGCTGATTCTGTTGACCCGCTCACCTAAAGTAAAGCCTGGCGAAAAAGGTTTGATCTGCTGGATAAGCTTATCAATCAGTTCAAGCCCTTTAATTTCGGGGTAGCCGGGAATATCATAAATCGGTTTGTGCGGGTACACCTCAGATAACTGGCCGCCGACCTGAGGCAGGGCATCAATCACATGGCAGCGCATTTTTAACAAGCCAGCCTCGAAAACCGCAAACAGCCCGACCGGCCCGGCACCTATAATGCAAATATCACTTTCTATCATGACCTTAAATTTCTCCTGTTTTCATTGGTTAGCCTTGTATCAGCACACAAATGCTGTCCTCTCTTGCTTCCAGAGAATGGATGATATCGACAGGTATATCCATATCACTAAACAGATCCAGCTCCGTCAGCTGATCATCCTGCCGGTATGCAACATGGCCCTTTATGACCAGTAATCTGGTGGGCATGGCAGCTTTGTGGTCACGCCACACCATGCCTTTTTTGAGACCGATTGCCAATGATTTGAATGAATCGCCGGTTTTGACAATTTTTGATACCGGTCTGATGGCTGCTTCGAGCTGGGCCACTATATTTTTTATGATCATATGTTAGTTTATTTAATCCAGAACTCATCCGGATAATTGTCTTCAAATGGTTTGCTGTGGAGTTTGATAAGTATATCCCTGACAGCGGTTAACACCCGTACAGATAAGACCGTTTCCAGCAAAGGAAAGACCTCCCGTTCCTCAAATCTGATGTGGGCAATCAGCTGTTCAGTGAAATTAAGATAGTCAGGTTCCTTCAAATGCCCTTCACCGTTTGCGCGGAAAATATTTTCGAGAAAAAGATGCTGTTCCTTACCTCGACGGGTCAGTTCGCAGTCATGCTGGTTGAATAGCAGAATCTCCTCTTCCTGAAAGTGTTCTTTCAGATGACCCTCCCAGAAAAAGTTTACATAATCTGCAATCCTATTCAAAGATCTGCCTCTTTTAAGCCCTTGTTTAATCTTCCAGCAGAACAGCAGACCGGAGTGATGGTCACGGGATAACGCTATAACATATTCGCTCCTTTTAATGGGTTGGTTTTTCATTTAATCGATCTGATGAGCTTCGTCAGCAAATCTGATAGAGGCCCCCTCCTGCAAGACAATGAAACCTTTAAAATCCTCTACGACCTTAAGCAGATGTTCTTCATTAGCAGGTATCATCGCAAAATTTCCTTTATGTACTTCGCGCCTTTCACCGGCATAAACGAGCAGTGCATTGCCCTCTTCCGCTACCAGGTAAGCATCGCAGGTTGCAATATGCCGAGGCATGTTGGTACCTGCTGCATAAGCCACTTCGATGATCTTCACCCCTTTACTTTCTTTAAGATTTTCCATATTATAATTTTTAAAAAACAATTTTCGATACATCCCGGGCGGCCTGTAGTTTAGTCTGGAACATTACCGCCATCAGCCCGGCCCGTTTCTTTGCATCCTCAGCAACTTCTCCTTCAAAGTGACGGTCGATAGCCTGGCTGAATAATTCCAGCCAACGGTTGAAGTGAGAAGCGCTGATTGGCAATGGCACGTGTTTGATAAAAGGATTTCCGCGGAAACCCGGCACCCCAAACAGAGCCGCATTCCAGAAGTCATACATCTGACGGAGATGCGGCTGCCAGTCCCCCTTAATCACTGCTGAAAATACAGGTCCGAGCATTGCATCTTTTCTCACCTCTGTGTAAAAGTCATCGACCAGTACTTGGATGGATATTAAATCCGCTATATCTTTCATATTTGATGTTTACATTAAATCTCTTTGAGGAACTGTCTCAAAACATATTGCAGGATGCCACCATTCCGGTAATATTCGATCTCGACCAGCGAGTCAAGGCGGGCGACGACATCAAAGACTTTCACTTTACCCGCCGGATCCGTTGCAGTTACGCTGACTTGCTTGTTGGGGTATACGCTTTCGATACCTTCGAAATCAAATATTTCCAACCCGGTCAGTCCCAAGGAATCAGCAGTTTGGCCGGGTAGGAACTGAAGCGGCAGCACTCCCATACCCACCAGATTACTGCGGTGGATACGCTCGTAACTTTCCGCAATGACTATTCTGATCCCTAAAAGGAAAGTTCCTTTAGCAGCCCAGTCGCGGGAGGAGCCACTACCATATTCCTTGCCGGCAAGTACGATCAGCGGTGTTCCGGTCTTTCGGTATTCCATTGCAGCCTCGTATACAGTCAGCTCCTGTCCGGCCGGCAAGATTTGCGTATACCCGCCCTCGGTTCGGGCCAGTTTATTCTTCAGCCGCACGTTAGCAAAAGTACCCCTGATCATAACCTCATCGTTTCCCCGACGCGAGCCGTATGAGTTGAAATTTTCTTTGACCACGCCCAGGCTGTTCAGGTAGAGGCCTGCGGCTGAAAATTCACTAAATGAACCTGCAGGTGAGATATGGTCGGTGGTTACGCTGTCACCCAGGTAAAGCAAAACTCTCGCGGATGTGACATCCTTCAATGCAGCAGGGATAAGCGGCAGGTCCCTAAAGAATGGTGCTTCCCTGATATACGTTGAAGAGTGATCCCAGTTATACAGTTTCTCAGCACTGACAGCTAATCCTCGCCAGATTCCGTTGCCATCTAAGATGGTAGCGTAATTGCTGGAGAAATCCTCTTTCAGCAGCACTTTGCTCATTAATACTGAGATTTCTTCCTGTGTCGGCCATATATCCTTTAGAAAAACCGGACGCTGATTGGTGTCAAAATCTACAGGTTCATTCAACAGGTCTATATCCACCCTGCCGGCTATAGCATAGGCAACAACAAGCATAGGCGACATTAAAAAATTCATACGGACCTGCGGATGAATCCGGGCCTCAAAATTGCGGTTACCGGACAGTACAGCGGCCACAACGAGGCCTTCCTCATCAATAGGTTTGGAAATATGAGGCGGCAGAGGACCGGAGTTTCCGATGCATGTTGTACAGCCATATCCGACAATATGAAAGTTCAGTGCTTCCAGGTCGGCCAGCAGCTCCGCCCTGCGCAGGTAATCGGTAACAACCTTAGATCCGGGTGCCAGCGATGTCTTGACCCATGGTTTGACGTTGATACCGCGTTCGCGAGCTTTGCGTGCAACTAAGCCGGCCCCAAGCATAACATAAGGATTTGAGGTGTTTGTACAAGAGGTGATTGCTGCTATGACAATACTGCCGTCACTCAAACGCAGCTTTTGCTGCCCGGTTGTAATCCAAATCTCCTTCTGCGCATCATGGTTGGCTACTTCCACTATTGTTTCGGGCAGCTCGGCAGGAACGCTTACCAAGGGCTGACTGCCGCCTTCTCCTTTCCAACGACTGATTGAATCAGGCTGCGGTATATATTTCCGACCGTAATTTTCCTCAAGCAGAGTAATGAAAGTGCTTTTAAAATTTTTAAGCAGGATTTTGTCCTGCGGGCGTTTTGGACCGGAAACTGTTTGTTCAACCGTAGTGAGGTCAAGTTTTACAACTTGAGTATATGCTATTTTTTCACTGCCTGTCCGCCACAACAGATTAGCCTTGCAGTACTGTTCCACGAGCTGTACCTGCTGTTCAGAACGGTCACTTTTGCGCATGTACTCAAGGGTCTTTTCATCGACTGGAAAATAAGTAACTGTACAGCCGAACTCCGGTGACATGTTGCCGATACTTGCCCTGTCCGGTACCGATAGTTCATCAAGCGCAGAACCGAAAACCTCAACGAACTTGCCGATAACGCCACGGGTACGAAGCAGTTCTGTAATGGTTAGGACGAGATCGGTTCCGGTACTGCCGGCAGGCAGTTTACCAGTAAGTTCAAGCCCGATTACTTCCGGTATGATGAAATATACAGGCTGGCCAAGCATAGCCGCTTCCGCCTCAATGCCCCCTACACCCCAGCCTATGACGCCAATGCCATTTACCATAGGCGTGTGACTGTCCGTACCTACCAGCGTGTCCGGAAAAACAAGACCTTCACGTTCAATGACGCCTTTAGCCAGATACTCTAGATTGACCTGATGACAAATTCCCATTCCGGGCGGCACAACGCTGAAATTATCGAATGCATTTTGAGCCCATTTCAGGAATTGGTATCTTTCTGTGTTGCGCTCATATTCACCGGCGATATTCATCTCATAAGCATATGAGGTTCCATAATAATCGACCTGAACGGAATGATCCACCACCAGGTCAACAGGAACCAACGGATTTATGCGCGCCGGATCTTTTCCTTTACGAACCAGTTCGGCACGCAGTGAGGCTATATCGACAACTGCAGGGACACCCGTAAAATCCTGCATGAGCACACGCGCCGGCTTGAAAGGAATTTCCAGTGCAGTACTTCCTGATCCCCAGTCAAGGAGGCCGGAGATGTGTTCAGCTGTAACTGCGAAACCATCATAATTCCTTAGCGCGTTCTCGAGCAGAACGCGGATAGAAAAAGGTAAGGCCCCTATGTCATAACCTTTCGTCTGCAGCGCCGCCAGACTAAAATAATCATAAGTACCGTTTCCGGTAACCAGCGCTTGCCTGATTTGATATGGATCTGAATTCATAGTATTATAATTATAGTTTGACCGACAGGGAAGTGATAATAAAATACCCGGTCCAGGCAAGAAACATGATAATGCCTGCGACAAGCCACCAGGGAATACTTTGCGGGGTCTCGCTACCATGAAGGACGAACGTTTTCTGGTCGCCTTTGCTGTAGGCATTGATCATTAACGGCAGTGTGCCTTCCACAACTTCGTCCTTCCTCAGGCCTTCAACTGCGATCGCCGGACCGTTACGGACGCTGAAGGGAATTAGTTTAATGCCTTCTTTTCCAACATGGTCTTTACTGATAACTTTTAAAACATGACTGCCATCCACCAGTTTTCGTGTATCAAGTTCGAATGCCACCGGTGCCGGAAATTCACCAACCGGCTGAGGATCATCATCTATAAACAGGGTTACAAAGCTTTGATTTCTCATGGTTAGTCATTTAATATCATTCTTTTGATATGCCGTTCTTCACTTTCTGCCGGTTTGATCAGACATTTTAATGTGGCTGCAAAGACATAGAGTGTAATAACGACCATAATGGCTACGATCAGGTAGTCCCAACCACTGTCGGGCCCCGTTCCATGAGTGATACCCTGCAGGAATTTCGGCTGTTGCTTCTTGCAGGCGTCACAGGCCAGGACGCTTAATGATGGGGTAAACAGGAATAAAAGGATTAAAGTACGTCTGAATGACTGATTGAGATTTTTCATGATGCTATTTTTTTAAGGATGCAATAATTTTTTTAACCTGGTCCACAGTAACTTTCTTCGAGTTATTTCCCCAGTTTGAGCGTTCATGGTTGACAATGGCAGCGACTTCCTCCGGCTTAAGGTTATTGTTCACGCCCACAGGCGGCATAATACCATACCCTTCACTGACACGGCCATTATAGCCCTTCATAATGATAGTCACTTGCACATCAGGATTTGCATCAAGTACAACTTTGCTACCCTTTAGCGCCGGAAAGGCACCAACTAAACCCTGACCGTTTTCCTGATGGCAGGACTGGCAATTGCTGGCATAAAGCGCGGCACCATCCAAACCTGGGGTTGCTGTTCCTTTTGTCTGAGGAAGGCTGCCGGCGGCAGCGTCTTTTCCATACAAAAAAACAGGCGTTGGTTTACCGATCGGCAAGGGAGTTTGCCGGAGCGATTTTAAATAGGCTACCAATGCTAATGCTTCGTGTGACGCTACAATTTTACCGGTAACACCTTTACGATACTGCTCCGGCACTGTAACAACAACATCTTCCGGATAGGCATAATCCCTGGCAGTAAAAAGCCACGCGTACGATGGCATAACTGATCCGGGCACTACTGCTCTTGGGTTATATAAGTGAAGCATATGCCAGTCCGAACTGGACTGGCGGCTACCGATACTTGTCAGGTCAGGTCCTGTCCTTTCAGACCCCATCAAAGTGGCGGTGTTACGCCAAACATCTACTCTTTTATTGCGCGCGTAATCTGCGGCTATACCAGGCCGCGTTCCCCAAGATTTATCCATATCAAGATTACGAACCTGCTGTGTATGGCAGGCAACGCATCCTTCGGCAATAAAAATGTCTTTACCCTCTTCTTCCAGCCTGCTTAGCGGTTTGCTGCCCGGAAGTGGCGCATTGTTGGTCTGATTGTTCAGGGCAGGAAGAATGGCCACAAAAATGGTGAGAACAATAAAAAGGAACAGGGCCGCCAGGTAAAGCTTTTTGTGGTTGTTATAGATATCCATTTCGTAAAACTTAAATTGTCGTGTTAGTCTGCAAATTTTCCAGCTTATCGAATATTTCAGCCTGTAATTCCGATTCCGTCGTAATGCATGTCATCGCATACATGTTCCAGGCAAAAATTAGGTGGGAGCCCCACATTAGGGAACCTCCTATAGCCCGCCAGAGCCAATAAGGCGCCATCATTGTAACGCTGTCGATGAACGGCTTTCCGGCCACCCAGTTCATGCCTTTCAGTGTTCCTCCTATCATTAGCGGTATGGAATAAAACAGGATGCCGACGAGCGCCATCCAGAAATGGGCTCCTACAAGTCCCTGTTTCGCCTCCTTTCCGGTCAGGCGGGGTACCAGGGTATAAATACATGCCCAGAGCATGAAGGCAATGATGCCGTACATTGTTATATGAGAATGGGCTACTGTAAAGTCGGTAAAATGCCACACCAGGTTGGCGGATCGAAATGCTTCAGCCGTTCCCTGCGCAGACCCGGTAAAGTAAAAGATAATCCCTGTGAGGAAAAATGGCAGTGTGTAACTACGGCCGATCTTATGGTAATTGCCTTTAATGGTCATTAAAAAATTGGTAGTGCCGGAGAATACAGGGATAAGCATCCCGACGCTGCCTACAATTGCAACGGTCTGGAGCCACCACGGAATTGAACTAAATAAAAAGTGGTGCGTGCCGATCAGCGTATAAAATAAAATCTGTGACCAGAAAGCGAGAATTCCTAAGCTGTATGAGTATATTGGTGTATTCAGCTGCTGCGGTAAGAAGTAATAAACCAGCCCTAAACTAAAGAGCATAAACCACATGCCTACTGCCTGATGCATATAAAACCCCTGAATGATGGTTTCACCCAGCCCGTTCTGCCACCATGGAATATAGCCTACCACGACAATGACGATCAGAAACATTACAGCTGCAATAATGTACCAGTTCGATATATAAATCTCACTCGTTTTTCTGCGGGCGATTGTCTGGAGAAAGTTCACAAGCGTTATTACGATGCCAACTGCAAACAGTCCCATGACCGGCCATGTATATTCCCTGTATTCTCCTCCTCCGTTGTTGATACCGGACATCAGAGAAACAGTGCCAGCCAGGACCGCGGCATTGATCAATATGAGTGAATAATACCCTCGTTTTATGCTGACAAGCGCAGTGTTGCTGACTGTGGTAACTACATAGTGTCCGAGTCCAAGCATTGCAAGGGAGGACCAGCCCCAGAAAACCATATTGGTATGAACGGGGCGCAGTCTTCCAAAGCTCAGCCAGCTTACGTGATCGGCGTCAGGAGACACGAATTTGATCCCGATGTATTCGCCTATAGATGTTCCTGCCACTAACCAGAAGGTGCCGCTGCAAATGAACCACAGGATAAGGTTTACGAGCTTTTGATCGATTTCATGCCTTTTCGCCGCCTTTCTTTTAGGTGCAATGAACCGTACGCTGCTGACCTCTGCTATATTATGAAGCAACCCCTTTTTATCAGCCGGCTCGCTATCGCCAGCCAGCTCTTTATTTGTCAGTGAAAAATCGAGTGCTTCCCTGCGTCGCAACACTCCGGCATAAAATTCTTCATCACTTTGCAGAAGGCGACTAAGTTCGCGCGTTTCCTTAGTAATCCGGGAAGATCTGGTTCTTGAAACGAGCCTGCTTAACTTAAGGCCCGCAAACCAGATCAGCAGTACCAATGGGATCATGATAAGTGTAATCATTATATACATGCCCGGACTGCTAAGTGCATTACTGGCCGAATCTGTATCCTGCGCTAATGATTTGATTGAACACGAGATCAGGAAAAGTAACAGGGTAATCCTTTTCATGCCTCTGTCATTTAACTTTTTACCCGCGCAGTTATCTTTTCTCAGGCTATGACCTACAAGCTGACCTATTTGTGCACGGTTCAATCTGCTTAACTTTTCACTAGCATCGTGCGGATCAAATTCGAGGCCGGCAGCTTCATCTTTTAATCTTAGAGACAACCGATATAGCCACAAACACAACAACAGCAAAATAAAGATCATCAGCGCAAAAAGGAGACCCGTGCCAATGTCGCTGTCATTCTGAGCACCTGTGTCATCTGCCCTTACAATACTGCTGATCAATAAAATTGGGCTGAGGCAGACGATATTACTAGTAAACTTTGTTTTCATATTAAATATATTAATACCTTAATATCTTTTTTAATTATTATTCTGATTCGACTAAACGTATTTTAAATAAGTCTGTATCGTTTAACCTATTGCTTCAGAAATATAAAATCCAGAGGAGTTCGTCGCTGAGCTGACCTGGTTTGAGAAAACTTTCCCATCTCTCCTGCAAAGGTAGGAGTTAACGCGAATAATAAAAGACAATTAGGTATTTTATTATTTCCTTGCATAATCTTGACTATTGATACAGTTTTTGTCCGGCCCTCGCGGCCATCTTATTTGTCTCCTCGCAGTACACCGGTAAGCTGAAATAGAATACAGATCCGCCCTCTTTTCCTCTTTCTGCCCTCACTGCGCCGTTATGTTCACCGATGATTTGTTTTACCAAGTATAAACCCAGCCCCTTACTGTTTTTCTGCCTTACGGATTTTAAGTCGGAGCGGTAGAACTTTTGAAATATCTGTTCTTCCTGACCTGGAGGAATACCTATTCCTTGGTCCTGAACGGACACAACAACATAAGCTTCAACAGCTGACACCTGGATAGCGATCTGCGAGGATTGGGGAGAAAAGTTCACTGCATTCGTAAGGTAATTGATGAAGACCTGCACAATTTTGTATTTGTCCGCTTTGACCAATACGGGCCCACCTTCCTGCTTGATAAAACGGTGTCCCGGATACACTAGTTTCATTTCACTGATGATGATATCGATCAGATCATCAAGGTCAAATACCGTACGGTTCATTTCCCGCTGTCTTTTATCATTTACCGGAGAGGCGAGGTATTCTTCCATCAGGCTTGTCATACAATTAATATGTAGTTCCACATTGCGAAGGAGCCTGACGGGATATTTGTCGACGTTTCCGGATAAGATATTGATCAATAACTGCACATTTAACTTGATAACGGTCAGCGGGCTTCGAAGTTCATGATTGACGACGGCAAGGCTCAGGCATTCTTCGTTCACCTGTTGGCTTATATCTTCAATTACACCAACCATCTGATCCGGACTGTCCCAGCGACGATAATAAAGTATTCCTGTTAGGCGGAACCACTTAATTTTACCATCAGGTAGATTCGTTTTTATTTGCATTTCTAGCTTTGTATCAAATGCACAGGCGTAATTGAATTCATGAATCAGGATCTTTACCTGTTTTGCGGGCATAAGGCTTAGTAGCTGCTGAATATCTAGGCCCCGTGCTGCCTCCAAGCCGATCATTTTGCGGCTGCGCGGACACAAAGTCAGGCTATTTGTCTTCAGCATCAATTTCCAGCAGCCTGCATAAACGCCCGGGTCAGCGTAATCTGCTGATATACCTGGCTTTCCACTAGTAACGGCTCTGTGCGCTTTCATATTTATTTGATTGGTCGGACAAGTAACTATTATAAATTTGTGCCATACTGGATTCCTTCTTCACATTTACATATTCTGGATTTGATAAGACTGAATAATTATTTCTTCTGAGGTTCGCCATTTATAAAACACATCAGTTACGTGAGCTCTCCGGCGCCCCGGAACAAGGTCGATACATACTAAAAGAATCTGCACAATAAGTATTTCAGGCGGGAACGAATATGCTGTCTTGTTAAAGACCAACGGAAGCCCGTATATCAAATCCGCCGCTATAAATCCTGCAGTGAGCTGTTTAAAGCTTAAATTAGCCGGCATGGTTATTATAAAAACGCTGATAAATTTAACAATTAACAGTACCTGTAACAGCAGAAGTCCTGTCTGGTCATGATCCGTATGGCCTGGCTGATCGTTGAGAATCAGCAATGTAATATTATACCATATAACCAAGATCATGCTTAGAAGGAAAGCAGTAAAGAAGGATTGTCGGTTTTTCATATTCCTGCGTTTTAAGTTTTGAAGCTATTGTTTCATTGAAGTAAAGTTCAGCATGAAACGCACGTTTATCAATGTACCGATTAAGGATATCGTCGTACAAATTACCTATTGAAAAAGCCGGTTGTTTGAACAACCGGCTTATCAAAGCGCTATCATCAGATATCTTCCTTTCGGATACCGAGCTTTTTAATTTTTGAATGAAGTGTTGTCGGGAGTATTTCAAGCATTTCTGCAGCGCCGCCAGCTCCGCTGATCTTTCCCTTGCATCTTTTCAACACAGTTAATATGTGTTCCCTTGCATTATCATCTATCGTTTTAAGCTTGCCTGAGTCTGCCGGAACTTCTGTCTGCCTGCCCGCAAAAAGTTTTGGTAGAAAAACCTCCTTTATAAATGGCCCGTCGGTTAATAGTATACTGCGTTCAATCAGATTTTCCAACTCACGGACGTTCCCAGGCCAATAATAATCAGCCAGCTGCGCCAGAACAGCAGGGGTCACTCCAATAATTTCTTTTTTGCTTTTTCGTGCATAGCGTGATATAAAGTAATCGATCAATACAGGTATATCTTCTTTTCGATCGCGCAGGGGTGCGATCAGAATGGGAAAAACATACAGACGGTAATAAAGATCGAGACGGAAACGTCCTTCCTCAACTTCTTTTTCCAGGATACGGTTAGTAGCAGCGATGATACGCACACTGATCTTTATGGGGGAACGCCCGCCTATCCGCTCGATCTCGTGTTCCTGCAGTACTCTCAGTAACTTCACCTGAAGCTCGGCAGGCATTTCTCCTATTTCATCAAGAAAGATAGTTCCTTTATCAGCCAGTTCGAACTTACCTATACGCTTTTCTATTGCCCCTGTAAATGCACCTTTTTCATGTCCAAACAATTCGGATTCAATAAGATTAACGGGTAAAGATGCACAATTGACAATGATCAGAGGTTTTTCACGACGCAAGGACAATTCGTGGATGCTTTTCGCAATCCGCTCCTTGCCGGTTCCGCTTTCACCTAAAATCAGCACTGACGTGTCGAGTGGAGCTACTATAGAGACCATGTCCTGCACGCTTAACATCTGATGACTGTTACCAATAATACCATCGAAAACCTTTCGCTTGTCCGCTTTCATGGCGACTTCCGTAGGGCTTTCGAATTGAAGGTTGCTTAATCTCGGCTTCGATGCAAGCCAGATATTCTCAAGCGCCCTAGTAAGTGAATTCTGAATACGGTTCATCATGGAGAGATGCTGGGGGGTATAGACATCAGGTTTACGGCTGTAAAAACACATTGTCACAATTTCGCCGCCGGACAGCAAGAAGGGAATATTGAGAAACGAAAGCAGCTGAAAATTGTCAGCAATTATTTTGCCGACAGGGTAGTATTTCCATGCATTTTTCAGTTGATCAGCATTAAAAAACTCGGCTTTTAATGTCGCAAAGGTAATACATTGCTTCGCATGATATTCTGTCACCCCAATACGCATACTTTGCAGCAGATCTTCCTTTGTCAAAACCTGGTATTCATTAAAACCAGTGCGCATGAATGATATTTCCTCATGAGGTTGGTTCTCGGAACGCTTCAAGTCTACTCTAAGAAAATCATAAGGCATATAGGCTTGAAGCGAGCTAATCACCTTTAATATTTTCTGGTTAAAATCTAAAGAGTCTTTTTCAATTTTACTTAACAGATTCTGCAACCCCTGCTCCTGGTGCAGCTGTTGTTCTAAACTGTTCTTATGTCTGAAAAAAGCAACGTCAAGTGATATGAGCAGTTCCTTTTCTCGGAAAGGCTTTACAAGAAAACCGTATGGCTGCGTAATTTTTGCAAGATCAAGTATACTTTCCTGAAAGTTAGCTGACAAGTAGACAAAGCCGACTCCTTTTTCCCTTAATATTTTCGCCAGATCAATGCCATTTAACGGTCCTTTAAGGAAAATATCAAGTAAAACCATTTCAGGTTTTTGCTCATCAACCAGTTTTATCGCTTCCGCCACAGAATCAGCAACGCCGCAAACCTTATAACCTGCCCTTGTCAGGATCAGTTTAAGATCAAACGCGATCATAGATTCATCTTCCACTATAAGTATCCTTTTTTCCATCTTCAGCTATACATGTGATTAATAATATCTCTGCTGCTACATCAGCTTCGTTTTTTGTAACCGGAAACTAACGCTCATGGTAACTCCGTTTCTATTTTCAATTTGAAAACTGCCGTTCAACTGCCTGCAAAGTGCTTTCATCATTTCCATTCCAAAAGTATTTGTCTGATCCAAACTGAAGTTCGGGCTCATTCCTTTTCCATTATCTGACAAGGTAAGCAAAACCTGATTGTTCTCATATAGTATCAAACGGATTGTTATCTGGCCTGTGCCATTGTCAAATGCATGTTTTATCGCGTTCGTAATCCCTTCATTCAAGATGAGTCCGATCGGTATGGCCTGCTCCAGCTCCATTACAAACGGATCCATTACTTGCTTGATGTGAATCCCCTTTTGCGTCGTGCAAAATGAGTCACTTAAATAGGTTACAAGGTCTTTTATGTAAGTGTTCATGTCAACATCCGAAGCACAGCTGGCATATAACTTCTGATGGATAAGTGAAATCGCATGCACCCGGTTCCGGCTATCACTCATTGCTTCAATGGCTACATGATCTTTTAAATAGGCCGACTGAGTGTTTAGCAAACTCGTTACGACCTGAAGATTATTTTTGACACGGTGCCGAACTTCCTTTAACAGCCAGTTTCTTTCCCGGAGTATTTTGTTCCTTTCTTCGGTCAGTCTTTGCAACCGGGCTTCCTGCTCATCAATCTCAATCTTTTGGAATTGTGCTTCAAAATTACATTTTCTTATATTCCGATGACTATTGTAACTTACTCCAGCGATAATCACAAGTGTAGCCAAAACCATGATAGTAACCTTTCGCTGACAGATTGTGAACTCCTTTACAGATTTTTCCTGATTTTCTACATTGCCTCTCGACCCTTCGTTTAGGTGAACCGTATGATTTGCAACCTGACAAAGGGCATCGAAATTCATTGTTACTACGAAACACAGGCAAATTAAAATCTTAAACATATTTTTCGGGCTGAACTTGATATACCGGGCCGCTACCAGTTGATTATTTAAATTGTACGCTGCCGGTTGAACTTATATATTCGCCCTAACTGACAAAGAAGGTTAGAGCAGATCAAAAGCAGCAACTGAATAATTTTCGATAAATATGCTGTATCAGGCGGTCTGAATCAATGTATAAAAACAGCCTTTAATTGTATTAATCATCGATTTACGACGTGCGGTTTGCTTTGAAGGCCTCATGCCTCCGCATAATTAATATTTCGACGGGAGCTATAACCTCTTGTTCACTTCGCTGATGCTGATCTGGCAATTATGATTACAAATACGAAATATCGTAACTACCTTATCTGATATCGGATATATCGTATTTTTAAGACGCCCAAATTCTATTTAAATAACTCACAATCAATGAATTATGCAACAAGGCATAATATTGGGGATAATGGCAACTGTAGTAATTACCTAATTAAATATGCTATGAAACAGTTGCACAAGTTATCGCCTTATCCGGGTTCAGAAAATACTAGTTCCGCCTTTAGTATTGGCCCTTTACAGCGTTTGAGTGAAAATGGCACTTTACAACGCGATGATCATTTCAAAATTATCTGGATCACCCGCGGAAAGGGGACATACCGGCTGGCGCAGCTTAAAGGGCTGACTGCACAGAACCAGTTGCTGTTTGTTAAGCCCGGCCAGCTTTGTAACCTGCAGCTTACGGATGAACTTGACGGCTATATTATTTCGTTCAGTTCTTCTTTCCTTGACGTAGCAGATAGTGAGGGCGCGGCTACATACAGCAATTTTTATCAGGTATTCGCCCGTACACAAACAACCGCTGCAGGTACTGAACTCGAAGATATGGAAACAATAATGGCTATAATGATTAAAGAGTTCCGTCGCAATCACCTGTTCCGCTGTGACATTTTAAAAAGGTATTTAAAAATATTTCTCCTCTACGTTTCAGGCTTTCTTGATCACCCTGTCTACCAACCCAGACATAGCCGTAACGAGGCTATCGTCGACCGTTTCATGTCGTTGCTGGAAAATAACTTCCGTACCCAAAAAACGGTAGCTTACTTTGCTGAAGCGTTATCTGTTACTCCTAATTATCTGAACGAAGTAATTAAGAAAACAACAGGGTGTTCAGCCGGCCACCATATACGCCAGCGGGTGGCTCTTGAAGCAAAGCGTCAGGCTGCATCCTCCAATATATGCATGAAGAGCGTTGCCTATGATCTCGGGTTTTGCGATATGGCCCACTTCAGCAAGTTTTTTAAAAACACAACGGGCATGAACTTTTCAGAATTCAAAAACAGAGACAGGATTTTACAATCAGTAATTTAATGAATATGGAATCAAGTTTACCCATTTATAAACGAAAAAAGCTGCTGATCATTGGCGGCGGGTTTGCAGGAATGAATCTTGCGCAGGAACTGATGAAGAGCGAGATTTATCAAATCATACTCATTGACCGGAATAATTACAATTACTTTCCGCCGCTGCTATACCAGGTAGCTACCAGCTTTTTAGATCCATCAAGCATCAGCTATCCTTTTCGCAAACTCTTCCGGAATGAACAGGTAACGTTTCGCATGGGCGAACTGATGAAAGTTGACCCTACAAACCGCGTAGCTTATCTCGATAATGGTAAATTGCATTACGACGAGCTGGTATTTGCTACCGGAGCGCGTACCAACTTTTTCGGGAATGAGAACATTAAGAACAATGCGCTCCCGATGAAAACGATTGATGATGCACTTATGATGCGAAACGCGTTGTTGAAGACTCTTGAACGAGCATCAGTATGTACCGATCCAGATGAGCGCCGAAAACTGTTGACGATCGTTGTTGCCGGCGGTGGCCCAACAGGTGTAGAAGTGTCAGGCATGCTGGCAGAAATGAAAAAACACATTTTAACAAAGGATTATCCCGAAATAAAAAGCAGTGGAGGTGAGATCTATATTGTGGATGGAGGTGAGAACCTGCTCGCACCGATGAGCGAAAAGACCCATCAGGAAACCCAAAGGGCGCTTACGCGACTGGGCGTTCATGTTAAGCTTAAAACCCGTGTGGCTGACTTCAAAAATGCTGTAGTAACCTTGAATAATGGTGAGACGATTGCAGCACAGACATTGATCTGGGCAGCCGGCATTACGGCTAATACATTCGAGGGTATACCACAGGAAGCGCTCGGGCCGGGCCAGCGTATGATAACTGATCAGTTCAATAAAGTAACCGGCCTTGAGCACATCTATGCGATTGGGGATTCATCAATAATGACTACAGATCCGGCCTATCCCCGCGGACATCCCCAGCTGGCACAGGTAGCTATCCAGCAGGGACGGAATCTGGCAGCTAATTTTCTTGCGATAGCTTATGACAAGCAGTCCAAGCCTTTTATATACTTTGATAAGGGAGACATGGCTATTGTAGGCCGGCACAATGCAGTAGTTGATATGTTCAAGCATAAGGTTCATCTAAGTGGTGTCGCAGCGTTGTTTATCTGGCTTTTTATCCATCTTATATCACTAGTCAGCTATACCAACAAACTTAAAACGCTTTACAACTGGTCTGTCGCTTACTTATCAAAAGACCAGTCGCTGCGAATGATCTTCAGGTCATAGCAAAGGTTCACTTTAATCCAACAATAATGAAAAAAAACACAAACACTGCCAGTTTATCCGTTGGCTGCATTATAGCGGCAAAAATAGGTAAGTTAACTGTCCTGCTGCTTAGCATGCTTATTTATTCTTCAAAGTCAGAGGCACAAAGCACTGGTACAAAAGCGACATCAGCAGAAATGGTTGGGGCGCTTCACGCCGCCTTCGGCAAGCATCCCAATGCACGTGCTGTACATGCCAAAGGCTTGTTCTTCACCGGTACTTTTTCGCCGGCCACCAGTGCAAAAATGCTTTCGCATGCACCTCACCTGCATCACTTAACTTCATCTGTAATTGTTCGCTTTTCCGATTTCACAGGAATCCCTGATATTTCCGATACAATCGGCGCCTCAAACCCCCGTGGTATGGCTATTAAGTTCCAACTGGCAGGCGGCAAAAGCACGGACATCATTGCGCATAGCTTTAACGGGTTTCCTGTTGCTACGACAGATGAATTCAGGGAATTTTTGCTGAACATATCCAAAAGCGGACCTGAGGCGCAGCATCCGAATGCCATCGAAGATTTTCTTGGCACGCATCCTATAGCAAAAGTATTTGTAACGACACAGAAACCACCTTCAGTGAGTTACGGAACACTGTCCTACTTTGGGGTAAACAGTTTTAAGTTTGTTAATAGTAAGGGCAGTGCAGCTTTTATCAGATACCAGATTGTACCCGAAGCAGGTGAACAATTCCTGACTGCAGATGAGTTTAAACGATTAGATAACGATTATCTTTCTGCCGAAATCAAAAAACGTGTTGCAGCAGGCGCTGTCAAATTTAAACTGTATGCCCAGGTAGCCGAATCAGGAGATCAGGTCAACAATCCTTCAATCGCCTGGCCGGAGGACCGCAGGCGCGTATTACTGGGTACAATTACAATTACCCATTTGGCTGATAATAGTTTAGAAAAGGATAAGGCGTTGGTATTTAACCCGGGCAACCTGCCTGCTGGGATCGAGATTGCCGATCCGATGGTTGCCGACCGTGCCCGCCTTTACCCAATTTCTGTTAAAGAGCGTCAACAATAATTTAAAAAAGAAAACATATGAACGAGAATCTATCATTAATACCCGGTAATTCTTTAATTACCGCTACGCCCGAAGAAGGCCGTGCACTGGCAATAAAAATGTCCAGACTGATCATCAAAGCAACCCAGCCCGATGCTGCTATCAGAGAAAAATTGCGACCTATTTATGCAGAAGACGCCGCTATGCTGATAGCAATCGGCCAGACAGTCGCTTTAGAATTTGCCACGATTGCAGCGGCAAATAACTACTGGAAATAACGGACCATTGTTAAGTTCATGATGCGTACCAAGATCATCATCATTGGAGCGGGCCCCACCGGCCTGATGGCTGCGTGCCAGTTGGCCCGCTTCAATTGTGACCTGATCATTGTTGACAGAAAGACTGGTCCCACCCTAGAGTCGCGGGCGATGATCGTCACGCCGCGCAGTTTGGAAATTTTTCAGCAGATGGGACTGGGAACCGACTTGTTAGCAAAAAGCAAACCGGTTCCTGATTTTTCAATTTTTATCGGTGGCCGGCAAAAAGCCAGTTTCAGCCTGTCGGAAAATGGCAGCGGCCTGACCGATTTTCCGGCCTTTCAATCTTTTGAACAATATCATAATGAAAAGCTGCTTTACGGGTTTCTTTTGAATACCGGTCGCGATGTGATGTGGCGTACAGAATTTAAAGAACTCAGGCAGCATGGAGATCTCGTAACCGCAAAACTAGTTCAAACGGTCGATGGAACTATTCAAACACTTATTGTTGAAGGCAGTTACCTGCTCGCCTGCGACGGTGCCACCAGTCCGGTCAGGCATGCACTTAAAATAAAGTTCCGGGGCGGTACTTATTACAACAAATTTTTTGTTGCCGACGCAAAGATCGAATGGGAACAATCGCCAAACCGCCTGATTGCAACACCCGCAAGGGGAAACTTCTGTGCATTTTTCCCGATGAACGGAGGCGGCGCTTACCGTATCTTAGGTACGCTTCCAAAAAGATTCAGCAACCGGGAAATTGAAAGTTTCGAAGTTTTAAAGCCGGTCATATTAGCAACGGCGCAGATTTCCATGCACATAGCCCATGTCAACTGGTTTTCAATCTATCATTTACATCACCGCTGCATAGATCATTTCCGTTACAAGAACTGCTTTCTGCTGGGGGACGCTGCCCATGTCCATAGTCCTGCCGGTGGTCAGGGAATGAACACAGGTCTTCAGGATGCCCATAATATCGCCTGGAAACTTGGGCTTGCAGTTAAGCAGCGGGCCGGTAGCCGTCTGTTGGACACCTACCATACCGAACGACAACCTTTCGCTAAATGGCTATTAAAATTTACCGACAGAGTATTTGATTTAATGACCCGGGGCACCTGGTTACATCATATATTTCGCAAGCACATACTGCATTACTGCTTTAAGCTAATTTTGTTACTGCCTGGTGTTAAGAAAATAATCTTCATGACGCTTTCTCAACTATGGTATAACTATGATAGGGGGCCGGCACGTTTTAACAGAACTATCCAGAAAATTAAATTTAAACCCGGCGACCGTTGCCCTTATATTAATTATCTACCCAATGAAGAAAATACTTATTACTATTTAAACTTCGCAGGATTCGTACTTTTTATCATAGGCGATTTTTCCCGGTTACCTGATTTCAGGAAGCTTGAATTTTTGCCGGAGATTAAAGTGGTCTGTTTACCTTATAACCTGGGATGGGCAGATTTGGGTGTAACGAATAAATTAGCGATACTCATTCGGCCGGATCAGTTCATCGGACTGATCGCTGATGAAATGTCGCCTGAACTCTTGATAAGCTATTTTAATTCATTTTATTGATCAGAGCAGATTAGCGCAGGCCAACGCGACCACAAATGCGAGAACCGAAATGATAAGGCCATACATGAAAACATTGTAGGCAAGGCGCAGTAAATAATATTTTCGGCCAAGAACGACTCCCTGGGCATAGATATCTCTTTTAAGTGTGCCGTAGAGAAATCCCTTGTCCGCCATGACCTGTTGCATGCCCGAATCATAATCCTCATAATTCATCTTATAAAAGTTCCCGAAAAAAATCAGATTAACTACTTTGTTGCTTACATCCGCTTTTGTGAAGGTGCCGTGCGGCAAGGTTGGGCGGGTCGCGAGTATAGCAAATATCATAGTGATCAAACTAATACTTAGTAATAACAGGATAGGCATTACAAGGTAATGGTATTCTCCGATTTTTCGCAACACTAAACTTATAATGGCTGATAGTATGATAGAATTTACAGTAATCATGATGTGCGCTTTGTTATCAGCCATATCACTTAGGCGCTGGTGATTGCCCGAACTTATTTTAAACATTGTCTCTATACCCCGAACCGGCTTTTCGACTTTTGATTGTATCCCTGAATTTCCTTGTTGGCCAAGCTTTTCTTTCAACTTACAAAGGTTGTTATGCTTACCGGTGTTCAGTAACATGCGGCAATATTCTGTGTGATAATTGTGACTTTCTAGAAAAGAAATTGTCTCATGCCACCATTTTTTTTTCTTGATTTCGCCATGGTGCAGAAGCTTTTTTTCTTTACGTAATAATTTATCATCTTTAAAGAAGTCAGCGGTGCCCAAAGTATAAAGATTAGCGTCGCAAACAATTTGTTCCAAAAGTATCAGCGGTTCCTGCGGTACTTTCGTTGCCATTATACAACATTTAACGGCATCGATATCCTTGCTGCTGAATCCCTGCTCAGCCAGAAAGGACTCAGCAATCGTTGCACCGGCCTCTTCATGGTTACCCTTATCGGTCATATAACCTAAATCGTGTAACCAGGTGGCCGCTAATACAATAAACCGATCGCGTTCGTTCAGCTGATAATACGCAGCCATATCCTTTACATGTGATGCTACATCTGTGATGTGCTTCTTGTTATGGTAAACATAACACGGCTTTGTGTGCTTACTGTAGTAATTGTCTACAAAGGCCTTTACATACTGCAGGGATCGCTGATACTCCATTTATCGTAACAGTTTTTATTCCGGATGTTTACCGAACGCAATACCTAATCTGTTCCAGGAGTTCATGGCGACGATGGCCAGTATAACTTTAGCAGTAGTCTCTTCACCCAGGATCGTTACTGCTCTTTCGAACACTTCGTCACTCACACCATGGTTGGAAATCAGCGTAACTTCTTCTGTAATTTCCAGAATAAGCTGATCTGTCTCACTAAACCAGTTTCGCGCCTCGCGCCAGGCACTCATGACAAAAATCCGCTGAGGATTTTCGCCGTATTTTAGCGCATCCTTTGTATGTATGTTCAGGCAATACGCACAGCCGTTAATCTGTGAGGTGCGAATTTTAATCATCTCTTTCTGTACAGGATCCAGCTGAGTGTCCATTAACAGCTTATCGAGCTCAATAAATGGTTTGTACGCCTGTGGTACTACGGCCAAAAGGTTAAATCTTGCTTTCATGTTTTATTAATTATAATGTGTTATTTATCGCTTTTTTATTTAAATAATTATCCAAGCTGAAATAATAGACAGGCACTGTTGCTAAAAGTAATGCGGCCGCACTATCCGTAAATACGGAATAATTGAAAGGCGCTTTAATACCCATAAAGATGGCCATGCACAATGCAAAGATCAGCGTCAGCAAAAATGAACCCAACGCGGCAAGTCTGGTCTGATACCCTATTAAAAATTGGATGCCAAAAATAACCTCCGCTAACGTAGCCAACCCGCCCATTACACTTGTAGCCGACGGGTTTAAGAAAGGCAACAGCACATGGGTGTAAGTAACGAAATTTTGCCAGTTCCCCCAATCAACATTAAACTGTCCCGCCGGACCAAGCCAGCCAAACCGGTCGGCTGCAGGAAATAAGAAACCGATACCCAGGGATAACCGCAGAAAAAGCTGCGCAAATTTTAATGTAGTTTTCATTGTGATCTATTGTCAGAAGAAATAAACAGTCGCCTCATGTGATTAAGTTAACAGCACAGGCAATCCACCCAGTTGTTACGGGCAAATTGAACTCAGCATATCTGTTGCGAACTGAATCAGACGAAACAAATAAGGTTAATCGTTTTCCTAATTACCTAAAGCGCATTGCTATTAAAATGCCAATTTCAAAACTGCCTGTAAGCAAGCACTTTAATTAAACGCGATCTCAAACTTTGCCGATATTTCGGAGGTAGTAATCCAATTTTTACGAAATAAAGTAAATCGTGATCCGGAGCCCATGAGGTCGTCGCGTATTTCGCCTTTAGTTACGATTGGTTATTTTCCCTGCATCAAAATAATGTGGATTATTTCGTAATTCAACAAATACTTTTTACGAAATAAAGTAGTTCAGGGACGTAATATTTAACAACCAACTGATATACAAGTATATAAACGAATGGCACAGCTTTAGCCATCAGGTTTATGCGTTAGCAAACATAAAACCTGATTTATATGGAAAAGTACACCAACCTTAACAAACAGTACATCGACGGGGCCTGGAAAGACGGAACAGAAAACGTAGTCATTGACAACTTGAATCCGTTTTCTGACGTAGTCATACACAGCATGAACTCCGCAGGCCATGCTGACGTTGACGAAGCATTTAGCGCCGCAAAAAACGCTTCGTCAGCATGGGCAGACTCAAACCCGTTGTTTAAACGCGACATCCTACTCAAAGCAGCGGACATTCTTTGGCGCCGTAAAAATGAATTTATTGAATGGCTGGCACTTGAAACCGGCAGTACTTATATTAAGGCTTTTGTAGAAACACAGCAAGCACGTGATATCCTTATTGAAGCGGCAAGTTTCCCTACGCGCATGCACGGAACAATCCAGCCGTCAACCATTGACGGCAAGGAATCCTTCATTTACCGGAAACCGCTGGGCGTGATTGCGCTGATCAGTCCTTGGAACTTTCCACTGTATCTTTCCATGCGTACTATTGCGCCATCCCTGGGGACTGGAAATACCGTAGTGGTCAAACCAGCCACCCAATCCTTGGTTACGGGCGGAACGCTGATCGCTAAAGTCTTGGAAGAAGCCGGTTTACCAGCGGGCGTCCTTAATGTTGTAATTGGCAAATCAGATATCATAGGCGATTATTTTACCGGTCACCCCGTGTCAAAAATGGTTTCCTTTACTGGGTCTACCCCTGTCGGCCGCGGAATAGGCAAAATCGCCGGAGAGCAGCTGAAAAAATCTGCATTGGAACTTGGCGGCAATAACGTTTTCATTGTACTGGATGATGCTGACGTTGATTACGCTGTGGAAGCCGCGATCTTCGGTCGTTTCCTGCATCAGGGACAAGCTTGCATATCCGTCAACCGCATTATGATACATGACAGCTTGTACGAAGATTTCAAAGAGAAATTTGTAGCCATGGCTAAAGAGCTGCCTCATGGTGACGCCCTTGATCCTGTAAATATAATCGGGCCGGTCATAGACCATAAAGCCTTGCAGCGGATACTGGGAGTTATTGCCAGGTCGCAGGAAGCTGGTGCGATTGTAGAATGTGGAAACCTAACTGAAAATAACATCTTATTGCCGACTGTTTTATCCGGTGTCACCGAAACGATGCCTATTTTTCAGGAAGAGATATTCGGCCCCGCTGTAGGACTGGTGTCATTTAAAGATGACGATGAGGCCGTAACTCTTGCCAATGCAACCGACTTCGGTTTAAGTGGAGCTATACATACCAAGGATGTTTACCGGGCCATGCAGCTTTCTAAGCGGATCAAGACAGGTATGATGCATATAAATGATCAGACTGCGAATGATGAGATTCATGCACCCTTCGGCGGCGAGAAATCTTCCGGAACTGGTCGGTTTGGCGGCAACTTCATTCTTGATGAATTAACAACTGTTCAGTGGGTCAGTGTTCAATATCAAACCCGTCAGTATCCTTTTTAATCAGAACAATCGTCCTGCGCTGACTAACCTATTGTTTTTTGTTGAATATGAAAAAACTCCCAATCCTAGCTCATTTATTTAAAGTCCAGTTGGCCTTTATAACCGGCATTATGTTATTGTCTTCCAATGCTAACGGACAGGATCCCTCATTACCTGCCGCGAACCTTGGCCTGGCCAATATCACAGATGGAATAACGCCCGGCCCCGGTTTTTACTACGCTAACTTTACGCAGCTTTATCAGGGTCATTCTTTTAGGGACGGGCAAGGAAGAAAAATTCAAACTAACCTGAAAGTGAATTCATATTTTACCATTCACCAGTTAGTCTTCTTGAGTAAAATTAAAGTACTTAACGGGTTACTTGGATTTACAGCTTTCCTGCCTGTCATCCGGATTTCCGCAACGAATGCCGGTGGTCCGACGCCAACAGTAAACAATGGTGCATTAGGTGACATCATATTAGCACCTGCAGTGGTATGGGAAAACAAGAAACTGTTTAATCACCTGTATTTCCACCGAGCGGAAATCGATGTCTTCGTGCCTACCGGTTCTTATAATAAAAAAGACATGATCAACCCTGGTGCTCATCATTTTACCTTTTCCGCCCATTACTCATTTACCTACTTTTTTAACAAGAGCTTCAGTTTCAGTTCACGTAATCACATCAACTACAGCACTGACATTATTGGTACGGATGTCCGCCCGGGCATGTTTTATAACGCAAATTTCTCCCTGGAACAAACCATTTATAAAACGTTTCGCGGCGAAATATGCAGTTATTATTTAAAACAGCTGAATGAGGATACCAATAACGGAAAGAGCCATTATTTTCAGGATACCTATGGTGTTATAAGTACAAAAGAACAGGTACTCGGCATAGGTCCAGGCTTGGCCTACCTTGCAAACCAGCGTCTTGTTCTGGAAGGGAAAGTCTTTTGGGAAACCGCTGTCCGTAACCGGCAACAGGGCGTGCGTCCGGCAATGCAACTATCTTATAAATTTTAAACTTCATTATGAACATTCAAAAAAACATTCATTCAAAAACGATCGTTTTCATCACCGGTGCATTTGTCACCAGCGATTGTTGGGACAAATGGAAGAATTTCTTCGAGCAGAAAGGTTACGAATGCCTGGTGCTACCGTGGCCAAACAAAGAAGCATCTGCAAGCACCCTGCGAAACCGTCATCCGGATGAAGCCATTGCTAAAATGCGCTTGACCACCTTGACAGACTTTTATGAACGTCAGATTAGCGTAATGGCAGAAAAACCAATTCTTATTGGCCATTCTATGGGCGGACTGATTACCCAGATCTTATTACAGCGTAATCTGGCCGCTGCAGGAGTCGCCATTCACCCGGTTGCGCCGCAGGGTGTTATATCATTCAGCTTGTCTATGTTACGTGCAGTTTGGGGCCCATTGGGCCTTTTCACTTCGGTTAAAAAACCATTCATGATGACGTTTAAACAATGGCAGTTTGCCTTTACGAACGGCATGGCGGAGGGTCAGCAAAAGGCGGCATACGAAAAATATTGTATTCCAGAATCTAAGTTGATTTCTCGGGATGGTCTGACAAAAGCAGCACATATCGATTTCAAAAAATATCACGCGCCTTTGCTCATCACCGCCGGCAGCACGGACCACATTGTTCCTTCAAAGCTAAACTATGCAAACTACAAGAAGTATCAATCCGGTTCCGTCATTGATTTTAAGGAATTTGCGGGCCGTAATCACTTTGTACTTGGACAGCCGACCTGGCAGCAAGATGCGCAGTACATTTATGACTGGCTTCAAAATAAAATAAGAGCCGGCTGCCTTGAATGAATAACCGGCATTAAACATGCGTTTTAACCATAAAGTCCATCGGTTTAAATTTGACGGAAACGGTCATACCATCTTTACCGTCAATACATAGTGTACCATTGACCTGTTTGGACAGGACATTGAAAAGTTCCATTCCCAAAGAGTTTTTGACCATTTGTGCATTACAGCAAATTCCTACACCGTTATCAGCAATAATTAAATGCCAGTATCCTGTGCTGTCATGCAACAGCTTCACCTGGACTTCACCTTTCCTTCTGTCGGGGAAAGCATGTTTTATTGCATTCGTTATCGCTTCGTTCAGTATCAGGCCCAAAGATACTGCTTGTGCGACATCAAGATTCAGTTGTTCCGCTTCTGTTATAAATTTGATGTTACTGGTATAAGTGAAACTGTCTTTCAGATAAGCGACCATCTCTTTAATGTACATTGCCATTTCGACATAAGCGAGACTGTCTGACTGATAAAGTTTTTGATGGATCAGTGCCATGGAATGCAGGCGTCGCTGGCCATTCAATAGCGCTTCCTTAGCTACCTTACTGGTTGTCGTTTGTGTTTGAACGGAAAGCAGGCTCATGGTAATCTGCAAGTTGTTTTTAACCCGATGATGAATTTCTTTTAAAAGCCATTCTTTTTCGCTCAGCAGGGTTTCCTGACGCGCGTTGAGGTGCTCAAGCCTTTCGTTTTTGACATCGATCTCTTTCTTTTGCAAGATCAGGAGCCGGTTACTTCGCTGCTTCTGAGCATATCCGTAAGCCACCAACCCAGAAATTAAAGTAAATAGTGTTAAGCCGCCGAGCGTAATATTTCTTTGTAGCCGGCTATGAATAAGTTCGGCACGCTGGCTTAAACTTTCGCTTTTTAACAATCTGATCGCCTGCTCTTTCTCTTTTGTTCGGTACTTGATATTAATATCTGCTATCTGCTTAGCCTTTTCTGCATTATAAACGGTATCATTTAATGCTTTATACCGACGGTAATGCTTAAGCGCCCCGAAGTAGTCGCCTTTGGCCGAATCTACTTGATAGTACTGATACTCTTCAAGTACCTTTTCCATAAAAACCAGAGCGTGTCTCTTGTTTCTCACATTGGCTAAGTAGCTTTCCGTCTTACTTAGTTGTTTAGTGTGCGCATAAAATCTTGAAAGAGCAGCTTTCGATTCCGGAAGCAGCAAAGCATCATCTTTGTTTAATTCAACTGCTTTCAAATAAAATTTTTCTGCCAGCTTGTTCTCATGAACGGCATTATAATAAAGCGCATGAATGGTGGCTATTCTTGCTTGCTCTCCCTTAAACACGGGTGGATACAGCTTAATATACCGGTCAGCAATTACAGAGGCTTCCTTTGCCCGTCCGGAGTTACACATCACGTTTACCAGGCCCTGTAACGCTTCATAGAATTGAATCATCCCTCCCTGATCTTTGTTAATCAATGCGTAATTCATCGCATCATTATAGTACTTTATGCTTTGCCTGTGATCGTAAGCTTCATAAATTCTTGCAATTTCTATATTTATATAAGCGTATTGACCTGATTTTTCGGTGTAATGCCGATCACGGAGATTTTGCAACGCCGCAAGCGCATTGTTCAGGGCTTTTACGTTGTCTCCTTTAATCCTAAAAAAGCTACTGAGTGAAATGTAGACTTTATAAGCTTCCTCACCGCCGATCGATCTTGCGGAAGGTAGTGTTTGCAAAAGGTGAAAACTTGCGCTATCGGGATACCCCAAACGGTCGAATAAAGTGCCTGTAATCAAATGCCCGTTTAGAATTCCTTTTATGTCACCTATTTTAGTTGAAATAGCCAACGACTTTTTCCCAAAAAGAAGCAATTCTTCTCGAATGCACTTGTAAAACAATGCTTTAGCAGCCAATAAAAAGTAGGCACGGGCTTCGTTTTTTAGCTGTCCGCTATTTTGGTAATCACTGATCGCCTTCAGATAAAATGCTTTTCCTTCATCATAATTCAGCATTTTCAAATAAGAATCCCCGATTAACAAAAAAGTTATGTCGCTGAGGTCAGGTCGATGCAGTGAATCTGCAAGTGATATTGCCTGTTTTCCATAAATGATGCCACTGTCTAAATTTATCTTTAAGTTTCCTCTTTTTTGAACATAGTATTTGAGTAAAGAATGCAAGGTCTTAATAAGATTAGAGTCCCGTTTAGCGGTTGTTATTTGCAAAAGCACCTCGTCTGAAGTTGAAGACGATCTTGTCTGCGCCGAGGTAAAAAGTGATACAGAGAACAATAATCCAAAACACATCAATAACGCTTTCATTAAGTGCTTAATAACTCTTTAAATGTCTATGCAGGTTCTGAACGATGGCAATCCAAGTCGCGAAATCTGTCTTATAAACTCAAGTTATTTATTATGAATCTCGATATTTCAAGTCCAGTGAAAAATGTATCGATAATGGTCTTTGTTGTATCTGTTATCGACGGGATAGGTTAAAAGCTTAATCAACTGGCGAAGCGACCTTATGTACATCCCTATCTTCAGGCTGAAAACTGTTTAAGGTGATAATCAAGGTGAAGCATACATAATTTCCCCCATTGCTTTACACTTAGTTTTCCAAAATAGCAATGCGGTTTCCAGTCTTCCTGCGACCTTGAGCTGGTTGCACTATCGAGGAGTACCAATAGGCGGTTCTTTTCCGTTTCAAAGTCGAATCTTTCATCCGGCTGTATAACCATACTCAATGGTAGCCGCAAACCTTTAGGTTGCTCGTTATACCAGTCAATTACCATCCATTTAATCAATGTCCTTGATAATAAATAGCTTTCATCTGGCAAAATATAAAGACCTTGCCCGCATCCTATGGATAAGTTAACATGGCGCAGCATATGTTCTACCCGCATAGTACCCCAGATTGCAGGCGCTTCTTGTGTTAGACCTTCAATTCGCTTTTTAAATTCCTGATAGGCACCTTCTGTAAAAAAGTCTTCCCCTCTAATACGCTGACTATTCAGTGATTTCAGAAAGTGACCGGCAAGAGCTAAAAATGACTGCCAAAGCTCTTTGTTAAAAATTGCTCTTTTCTTCATTTATTTGAACGTTACTATTTTCAGAAATTATCGTGCTGATGCCAAGATGAGATTCGCTGCAAATTCGGCGATCATAATCGTTGGTGCGTTAGTGTTTCCGGAGGTAATTTGAGGCATAACAGAAGCATCAGCAATTCGCAAACCCGAAATACCATGCACCCTTAGATGGTTATCCACAACTGCAGCTGCACCGGACCCCATAGCGCATGTACCTACAGGATGGAAATACGTGCCGCAGGCGTCTCTGATGAAATCCTTGATGTCCTGGCGGTTTTTTACCCGTCCTGGGGTTACCTTGTTTTTAATGATCGTTTGGAAAGCAGGCTGTGCGGTAAGGTCTAAACACAGTTCGATAGCATCGGTTAAAGCTTCAAGATCCTGCTGATCAGCCAAAAAATTGGGCTGAATGACTAAAGGACCGTCGAATTGAGCTGTTTCCATTTTAAGAAAACCGCGGCTTTTGACTTTTACAAGGGTAGGCAATAGTGTAAAGCCATATTCTGGTATCTTATGCTTCGCACCGATTTCGTCAGTAACCAACGGCCCCTGAGCGGGAATGATCATCAAATCCGCAGTTTTCGTCTCTTGGGCACTTTTCGCATACAACGCGCTTCCCAGTAAATTATGCGTAGGCTGGCCAAGAGGGCCGTCAGTTTCGAAACAAAGCCCTGCAATCAACGGGTGATCCTGGAGATTCTGGCCGACACCTGGTAAGTCCGCCGAACATAATATACCGATTTTACTTAAATCTTCTGCCGGACCTATGCCGGACAGCATTAATATTCGAGGCGTTTCAATCGTCCCGGCTGTCAGGATCACTTCACTGGATGCACCTATATGATAATAATGTTCATCATGGATGAAATTCACGCCTTTGCATTGTCCGTCCTGGATGGCCAGACCGGTAACCTTTGTGTTGGTTAGCACCGTCAGGTTACCGCTGTTCATCACCGGCTTAAGATAGCCTGTGAATGTGCTGCAACGTTTGCCGTGAAGCGTATTCATACTCATCGGGCCAACACCCTCGGAATTGAGCCCGTTGGTGTCTTTCAAATAAGGTATTCCGTAAGATACGGCTGCCTCTATCAAAGCATTGGCAGCCCTATGCATTTCTTTTGCAGTCTCAACATGAATTGGCCCTCCGGCGCCGTGGAATTCCGTTTCACCGAATTCCCAGTCCTCAATCTTTTTGAATAGCGGCAATACTGAATCGAAATCCCAGCCTTTATTACCAGCTGCTGCCCAGCCATCATAATCCGCTTTGTTACCACGCGCCCAAACCATAGCATTGATGCTGCCGGAACCACCGAGCAATTTTCCCCTCGGAGCAATAATTGTCCGATGGTTAATATGCGCCGTTGGCTCGTAGCGGTAAAAATAATCATGAGTAGTTCCAATATTGCTCAACCACTGCAAAGGATCGGTAATCTGATCAATTTCCGTGTGGCTATCTCCTGCTTCTATCAGCAGTATATTCGCCTCTGTAGCGTCCAGAAGGCGACGTGCAATAACACAACCTGCGGAACCGGCTCCAACGATGATATAATCATACTGAGCAAGTATATTCGTATTTAATTTTGAGTCAACCTGACCTGGTTTACCATTTTTAACATTTATCGTTTCCATAGGGTAAAATTATTTAGTCAATCATGTAAGCGACATGACGCTGTGCAGACCTCGTGTTTTGAATTTAAATCCCGGATGCATGCCGGGTATATCCATTACCTTTGTATCGCGGAACAAAATTCAACCTATTAAAATGGGCGTGCATTCACATTTGTTAATTATTAAGTAAACTGAATGTCAGGAAACGTAAGGCCGCCGGATCGAGGTTAACGGCGCTAATAATCTAATAAGAATGAAAGAATCAACCAACAATCATTTTTGTAATCCGTTTATCAGTTATATTGAGGAAAGCTTTGCATTAGATGCCACAACTAAAGCATTGATTGCACAGCAATCACATCTAATGACTATAAAAAAGGGGGAGTTAATACTGAATGCTGGTAATGTGTGTAATTACGTGTATTTCATCATCTCAGGAGAAGCCATTTCCTATTTCAATAATTCCCGGGGCAAGACAACCACTTTCTTTTTTTATTTTAATTCGTCGGTAAGCACTATAAAAAATTTATTTGCAGTAGACTATAAAAGCTTTTTATCATCATCTCCGGCATCTATTTCCATAGTTTCGGTGTCGGCAGTTAAAGCGATAAGGTTTTCTAAAGAAAACATTGATTATCTTATAGAAAAGTCTCCCATTTTCGAGCGATGGATAAGAACTGTAGATGAGAAAGTTTACAGCTATACTTTTGATCGTGTCTTCTCGCTATTGACCCTATCAGCGAAAGACCGATATGAAAAATTTTTAAAAGAGGAACCTTACTTGCTCAATATCTTCTCCAATTACCATATCGCTTCGTATCTGGGTATAACCGCACAATCTCTTAGCAGGATCAGAAGTGGCGTTAAAAACCTTAAGAGTAATGAGAGCGGATTGTAACCGCAATTACACATTTTTAAGATGAAGAAGAATTCATGCTACTGTAACAGGTTAAATTTTTAAGTATGTTAAAGGTTATTTAAAGGTACCAGCTACATAGACGCAAATTAGCACTCGCAGGAAACCGGTAAGTTCCTGAGAATTGAAATATGCAGCATCGAATTACAGCGTTAAATGTGTATTCATCGTCAGTAAATTCCGTATTAATAATACGTGGTCTGCTTTTCCCCTATATATCGCGCTTCACAAGGTAAATTCACTAAATATAGTGGATAGTAACTGGCCTATTCATATGAAAAGACTGTCAGTCAATGTATTAGTTAGTTGGCACTCCTCTTGTAGTTGCAGAAGCGAGGTGCTACAGGCGTTCAGACAGTACTATTGTAAGGCTCTGATTTCTCCCGGAACGATGGTAGCGTAAAGAGACTGGCGCTATATAAATTGCATGGTGGCTGTCCTTTACAGAAAATGCCTGTTTCCATGCTCAACCTTTTTTGCAACTACAGACTTTAAAAATGAGCTACCATTTTGCGCCGCAACTGCTTTTACGGATGCCTGTCAGGACCCCGGCTGACTATATCAACGACATTCAGCTATTTTTAGAGGACCAGCTTTTTCTTGGTGCGCTAAGAGTCGCTACAATTTCTTTTTACACAGTTTTAGAGCGACAGCAGTTTCAAGCTTCTAAACTAACGGGTAAAGAATTAAATTCATTACAAAAATATATAAACCGGTATTGTTTTCGCCCTACCCCTTTTGGCTTATTTGCTTCAGTATCCCTGGCGCATTGGATAGAGAAAAACGACGCAAAAACCACTTCAGCCAATTTTAGCGCTCATATCGAGGCGGCGATGCCCATACAGGATATAATCGGGACCAGTTTGCTGGCAAATCAGCCTAAAGACCTGGCAATATTTGAAAGTAATCCCTCCATCTACAGGGTGTTGAATGAATACCGTTTTTTTCGGACAAGCCTGGATGAAACGGGCAAGCAACGCGAGTACCAGTTGCAATCCATTGCATTTTCCAGGTTACTGAAAGACCTGATCCGTCGCTGCACCTTAGGATGCTCCTGGCGAGAGATCGTCAGTCAAGTTTTACTTTATGCGCAATGTACAATCAATGATGCTGAAGATTATGCCGAATTCCTGATTGATGCCCAACTGCTCGTCCATAATAACCGTTTATCCATTACCGGTACGGATCATTTATCGCGATTAGCGATCAAAGTTGATGACAGCCAAATGAGAAGCAAGTTACTCGCCATGCGGTCCCGGCAAACCAGTACGAATGGCATTGATTCCCGGTTCATAGCGCAACTGGAGCATGACTTTCAAAGTCTGTTACCAGATGTTAAATTACCACAGGATAAATTGAATGTTATTTTACTACGGGAAAATTCGGCAAAACTGGAGATGGACTTTCAGCATAAACTTCGGGATGGACTTAAAGCATTGGAGTTACTTTCGATAAGTGGACCATCGGCCAACCTATCACAGTTTATCCAATCTTTCCAGCAAAATTTCGAAGGCCAGACATTACCGGTCTTACAGGCGCTTGATCCGGAAGCTGGTATTGGCTACCAGTTACCTGACATAGAGAGAAATAACCCCCTCCTCGAAACACTGAACATTCCCTACAGAAATCTGGTAAAGGCGGACGGAATATGGTCTTCTGTTCATCGTATGCTGATCGAATCCTGGCTTCGTAAAAAATCAGACGAGGTGGTGATCAGGTTGCAGGATGCCGACCTGGAGCACCTAAAAAACGCTAATCTGCCTGAGCCTATTCTTGGCATGTCGGTACTGTTTCGCGTTTCGGAGAATAAAGTATTTATTGAGAACGCAGGCGGTATTAACGCTCCTGCATTAATGGGACGATTTACGATAGCTGATGAAAAAATAGCCTCTGCTGCAAGGATGATGGCCCGAGAACTGGAAGCACAAAACCCTGATCTTATTTTCGCCGAACTGCTGCATCTGGGCGATCCCCATACTGATAATGTAAACCGCAGGGAACATATTTATCATTACGAACTGCCGATAACTGCGGCCTCTACCTTACCCGCAGAGCAACAGCTTCAATTGTCCGACCTGTATATCAGGATCATTCATAACAAAGTGATGCTTTTCTCTGGACGGCATCAGAAATTCGTGATCCCTCGTCTTACATCCGCTTATAATCACAGCCTGAATAAACTGCCATTATTCCGTTTTCTGGCAGACCTGCCTTATCAATATGGGCGTTCAAACCTGGGTTTAAACCTGCGGCATTTATTCCCGGGCCTTCGGTATTACCCAAGGGTCGAGTACAAAGACACCATTTTAAGTTTGGCCACTTGGATAATTACCGAACAGGAGATCGAAAACTTATTTGAAGAAACTAACGCGGCCGGTGACGCTTTCATCCGTCTAAGTACCGCAATCGGACTAGCACGCTATTTTTCAATCGTCGAAAGCGACCAGGAATTGGTTTTTGACGGAACAAGTAAGCGTGATATCGAGTCGGTCTGCAATTTTATACGGCAAAAAAAAGAAGTGGTTTTCAAAGAGTTTTTGAACCAAACGACGATAAAGCAGTATAACGCTTATCTTTTACCCGATGAACCTTTTGTGCTGCCAAAACCAGCCAGCCTGAAAAAATCACCAATCAAATTACAGCGTAAATATATTCCGGGCTCCTCCTGGCTTTACCTGAAAGTATATGCGCCCAAGATTAGTGTAAACCGCCTGCTGTTACGATTAGCCCCCATGCTCCATAAGCGCTATGGAGGTCATAATATCCGTCAATGGTTCTTCATCCGTTACGACGATCATGCGCCCCATATCAGATTACGGTTGCAAGTGGATCCGGGCTCGATAAACGAAATCCTGCTTGCTTTCAAAACGAAATTGGAAGACCGTATTCAGCAGCATGTCATCCGAGAATTTCAGATCGATGTTTATAGCCGTGAACTGGAACGTTATGCGGCAGGCGGAATGGAAAATACAGAACGCTTTTTCTGGACGAGCAGTGAACTGGTATTGCAATTCTTAAAACATACAACGACAAAATCCGTTGCCAGCACCCACGCGTTCGCACTTTATTCGATTTCAATAATGATCAGCACGTTTATCTCCGATATCGATGAGCAGCATGATTTTACGCTGACCAGCTTTCAGCAATTCCTGCCGGAATTTACCGAGAAGCCTTTCAAGGTAGATCTTGATAAAAAGTACCGTGAACTTTCGAGTGGGATCTTGGCAGCTTTCGAGACTGCCGATGCAGGCCTTTTCAGCGGGTCTTTAAAAGCGGGCAACAATTTCAAACGTAGCCTTTCCATCATAAAAAACCTTATGGTTGGATCTCTGGATGCAGATTACCTGCGCAGCATTATTCATATGCACGTTAACCGGATTTTCACAGATGAGTCGCGCAAACAGGAAATGATCTGTTATTACTTGCTGCATAAATACCTGCTGTCTTTCAAAGGCCGTAATAAACGATCAACGTGAGGGTTGTTTAACGGTCAGTTTTAACCAGATGCTCATCCATCAGATCCAAAAACCGCTTTTTATAATAGTCACCCATGACCAGGTTATAGCCGTTTTCCATCCGAATCTGACCGCGCTCTATTACCTTGACATGATTAACATTGATCAGGAAAGAACGATGAATTCTGGCGAATAAGGGTTTGGGGAGAAAGCTTTCCATATCTTTCATGGTCAGATAAGTTGTATGTTTTCCAGCAGTTGTGTGTATATGTATATAATTATCCGCGCCTTCGATATAGATCAATTCATTGAACTTTACTTTTATCATTTTACCCTTTGTCTCACTTTTAATATTGAAAAAGTCCTCCCGGATAGGATAGTCATTTTTAGCCATCAATTTCCGCTTTCGCTTGGCATGTTGAATGCACTTTGCAAAGCGTTCGTAGGTAATCGGCTTCAGTAAGAAATCAAAGGCTTCTTTCTCAAACGCCTGTAGCGCGTACTGCGAAAATGCAGTGGTGAAAACAACGGTCGTATACAGGTTGACCATACCTGCCAGGTCCATGCCAGATAGCAAGCGCATATCAACATCCAGAAAAGTAATATCCGGGGCGTTTGAGCTTGTCAAGTCATCCAGTGCAGCAACAGGATCAATTGAAGATCCGATCAACTCTAACCCCGGCGTTCGTTCAATGTATTCTTTTAGCAGTGTTATCGCCCCCGCTTCATCGTCTACCACATAGCAACTGATAATATTCATAGATCAATAGTTAGATTTACAGCAAACAGATCGTCTTCATCATGAATCAGGAATTTATACCGCCCCTGGTAATAATTGCTGAGCCTTTTTTCAATATTCCTCAGTCCTAATCCGCCTTTAGCATAAAGATTCGTATTTCGTTTTAAATTTCGTGTTTCAAAAATCAACCGGTTTCCTTCCAATTCGAGCGATATATGGGCGGGGTGCTTTTTGTCACCCATATCGCCATGCTTCATTACGTTTTCGACCAGCGTGACTAGCACCAATGGCATAATCTTAACATCGGAAATTTTTCCTTTTCTTTTGAATCGAAGGAAAAACTGTTCCCGGAACCGCATTCGGCAAAGCTCAATAAGGTTCTCCAGTTGTGCTGTTTCCTGACTTAACGAAACGGTCATCGTCTCATCCGCGCTAACCAGGGAGTAACGCATCAGGTCTGATAAACGCGAAACACTGTTTCCTGCATCGGCAGACACCTTATATACTTCATTATGGATGAAACTTAATGAGTTAAATAGTAAATGAGGGCTGATCTGATTTTGCAGGTACGCATTTTCAACAGACATATATTTATTTTCCAATTCAAGCGTTTTTGCTCTTGACTTTAATTGCTCGATTTCCATTTCGTGATTACGATCTTTAAATCGAATCATGTAAAGCATTGACCAATAGGCAATGCTAAGTCCAATAAAGTAAATTCCCCGCCAGATATTGGTTACCGCATACAAATCATTCAGTGGAATATGTCCAGCGATTGGATGAGCAGGATCAGCTATTACACAATCAATGGAATATTTGATAATTAAATATAACGGTAATTCAATTATCGTAAGACCTATAGCAGTAAGATACGGTTTTGATGTTTTGAAAAATGCAAAATGCAATAGGATATGGGCATTGACGTAGAACAGCGTTATGTTAAGGGTATAGAATACGACAAAATTTGTTAAGCGGCCGAGTGTTCCTACGCTGAAATGTATAAACGTCAGCTCATAACTGATAAAAATTATCCAACATAAAACATGACGAAGCAAAGTACCTTTTTTGATCATATGGTTAAATCATGTCATTAAGAATTCATTCTGTACTTTCTGCATAGAGCAAATAGCTCTAAACGTAACAAAGTTGGTTAGCTCTTTCCGGCAAAATAATTTTGGTTAAAACTTTTAGCCATGAAAAACGACAAATCAAAAAAACTAAGTAAACAGATCAATACCATCTGCGATTTTAAATCACCAACATCGAGAAATGCGTTCAGCGAAACCGGGACTGATCCTACCAATGTTACGATTATCACGCTAACGACTGTTAATACGCATTTAGCAGGGCAAAAGTTAACTGCATAGAAATATTAATTTCATACAGATCTTCAATAAAGCCCCTTGAAGCGCGCTTAATGCACAATTCGAATTAACTATATGTTAACCAACACTTTTGAGATTTGCTTAGATCAGAATTATATGAACTTGAAAAATTTGTCGATTCTATTCTGAAAATCGAAGGAATCGCAACGAGCTATCCCGACTTTACAGCTAAACAGGTTGGGCTTGTAAAATCGCTATGCGCTGACCTAAAGAAGAAGTGGACACATGATCTGTTGAGCAATGCAAAGGATCAGGTGATCAAGCGTTATGTGCAATATCACCAAGCCGGCATTACCGGGCTGTCGGATAAGACCAGCAGGTATATGCCGGCTTTGGATTTAAATGAAACTATAAAAGCCGATCAGAGAACTGCTTTCCAAGAGCTGGTCACCGAACTTGAAAACCTGTTAGATTTTCTTCACCGTCAATTTTATACCTATTTTGATATAGATCACAAAACCACTATATATCACTGCGAACTTCTTAATCAACAAATAAAGTATTTCGAAGCAGCGTTAAAAGCATATCAATCTGATCAGGTACAAAAATCCTTAATCTTATGCATCCTGGCATCGGCAGAAGAGGTTGCTACAGAAGGATTGGTTGCAGGTATATCTTACCGGCAAAGCGAGCAATGCCTTAACGTCGTGCGCATGTTGCACCAAATGTTGATTTTCGGCACAAATACCACAACAGAGAAGCTTGTTTTGGACTTATACCGTCAGAACGCGAATTCGTTATATTTTTTTAATTGGCATCAGGAATTTATTGCAGATCAGCTCGCTAAATATAATGACAAAAAACAGCGAAATAATTTTTTAAACGACCAGATCAAGATACTTGCAGCAATTTTTGTACTGCCCGAAAAGGCGATACAGCCGGAACTTCCTTCAACCGATGCTTTTATATTACCATGGCTTCAAGAACAGATTAACACAGATGGAAAACATACAAGTTTTAAAGCACCATCTTTACAATTACCACTAAATTTATCTGTTCCGCAATTTGCGGTATTCATCCGGATCTGTTACAAAACAGGATGTTTCCCGGTTGAAAATATCGCAATGATCATCCGCTTTTTCACCACGAATTTTACAACGAAAAAGCAGCCGCATATCTCCCATAAAAGCTTTGGCCGTGCTTTTTACAATCTGGATCAATCAGCTGCTGCTGTTGTACGTGACTATCTGCAAAAGATGCTCAACTATTTAAATAAAACCTATTTCCCATAACTAAAGCGAAATCTATGAAAAATTGATACGCTCAGGCTTTGTTTGAAACACCCGTTTCTGTTAACAGGTGGCGAAGCTTTTAATTTAACGCGATACCGATGATAACTAAATTTAGCGATCGCCTTTATGCTGATATGAGCAGGGATCTCAATGCCCTGATGTTGGAAGATGAGCAGGTGATAAAAAGGTTGGAGAAATCGATCCATGTATGTTTAAAATCTTTGCGTAAGCTAAAAGATTACTGTAAACTGAATGACCCCGGAACACCGGGAGAAGAAATTCAATTCTTCAAAAAAATAAAGCCAAAATTTAAATCTAAACTGATATTTTATCAGTCTTTGCTTAACCTGGAGATCCGAAAGCCCATTGGAGACGGAAAGGTCGTATCAGATTATTTCACCAATGAGATAAAGATCCTTTACCATTTTTTTGAAAGCAATTTATCTTTTTATCAATATGTCAGGACTCAGGCCACTTACCTGGATGAGTACTATTTTGTTCGTGGTAACTATGACGTTCATCTGGACCCGGACCAGTGCGTTATAGATTTTGATCCTACTTTCAGCACTACGCATGATCATAAACTAGCACAGGTTTTAGCGAGCGAACTTTTGCAGGAATATCTTGAGCAGGCCATTCAGAAGATAAATCAGAAAGACGCCATCGTGCAATTGGATTCGGAATTCCGTGACTTTGATTGGAAACAGACCAAATGTGCGTTGATCGAATTGATCTATAGCTGGCATGCCACCGAGGCATTTGGGAAAAAGAGCCTGAAGAGCATTGTGAAATTTATTGAAAGATCTTTCAATGTCTCGCTTGGCAATTTCTATGACACCTATGACTGGCTGTGCGGCCGCCCAAGCCCCACGGTATATATTGACGAAATGAAGGAAGCTTTTCTGCTACGAATACAGAAAAAACTGAAATAAAATGATACCAGGAGCGGCTATAGGCCGCTTTTTTTATGAAAAAGTGAAAATAGTTGCACTCCGAGTCGGACAAACTCGGAGTAATATTGGCAGGTCTTTCCGCAATTTTGTCTTGTCGCCGGCAGCAATGGAGCTGCGGCAAAAACCAACTGTTATGCTTCACCAAATCTCATGGATCACCTATTCGGTCAGCATCATGTTATTGGCCGTCATGTACTACCTGTATGTAGGAGTGACTTTTTACAGACATGAAATCCGGACAGTATTTCAAAAATTCACCGGCAGACAGCCTGCTTTAAAAACGGCAATAACCGGAGACCTGCAAATTCCCGATTATGATATCATGGGAAAAGCACAGGCGGAGGATGTGGACTTCGTTTCCCAGGAGGAACTATCATTTGCACCTGCCGATTACCCGGATGATGCAATACCAAATGAAACCTCACCGATGGAAAATACGGGCAAGCTGATCGGATACTTTTCAGAAATGATTTCAGAGGTTAAAACCCTTATTAGAGTGATTAACGAATCCAGTGAAAGCAAAGAGAATTTCGAGATGCTTTTTCAGCTGATCATTCAAAAGTATCCGGAACTGGCCGGCACCCCCTACCAAAAGCAGATCAACGATTACCTGCTGTCAGAAGGCGCCCCGGAATTTCCGTTTTCCCTAAATGAAACCGACTTAATTAATTATTGGCTAACCGAACAACAAAATTAAACAGCTATGAAAACCAATCAAGTAAAAACAGTAATGCACAGCATCAACTGCAGGTTAAAATCAATGAGCGTGTTGATTATCCTGATCATGATCAATTTGCAAATCGCTTTCGCACAGGACGGTAACGCAGGTATCAACCAGGCAACTTCCCAGGTTAAAAGCTATTTCGATACCGGAACCAACCTTATGTATGCCATCGGTGCCATTATCGGACTGGTGGGTGCAATAAAGGTATTCAAAAAATGGAACGATGGCGAACACGATACCGGTAAGGTTGCTTCCAGCTGGTTTGGCAGTTGCATCTTCCTGGTGGTGGTCGCTACAGTTCTGAAATCGTTTTTCGGAGTTTAAAGTCGACAATGATGGGCTTCAACAAATATTGCAACTAAAAAAAGAAAGGTGATCAGGCAATGCCAGTATATCAAATCAATAAAGGGATCAATAAACCGATTGAATTTAAAGGGTTAAAGGCCCAATACATCGGTTACCTGGCGGGCGGCCTTGTCAGCCTGCTGATCCTGTTCGCAGTCATGTATATCTCCGGAATGCCGGTTTATATATGCTTTTTAACAATTACCGCTTTAGGTATAGGATTGTTCTACCAGGTATACAGGCTCAGCCATAAATATGGCCGGTATGGCCTGATGAAGCGTACCGCGCTACGATACATGCCAGGATATCTCAAATTTAATTCACGCAAACTATTCACTCGTTTAAAGAAATAATCATGGCTTTATTCACCAAAGCAGAACAGGTTTTTCCTATCTACAAAGTGGAACATAACTGTATGGTATCAGTTCAGGGTGATATAACCGTGGCCTACGAGGTCACTTTGCCCGAGATATTTACGCTTTCGGACGAAGATTATGAGACCTATCACCAGTCCTGGATCAGAGCAGTTAAGGTACTTCCAAAACACAGCATCCTTCACAAGCAAGATTACTATATCCGTAATCGGTATTCCGGCGCGCAGGGATTACCGGAGAATTTCTTAACCTCCGCCGCGGACCGACACTTTAAAGGCCGTCCGTTCCTGGATCATACCTGCTATTTAATGCTGACTAAAAAAGCAGAGGACAGGAAACAAGCGAACAGTGGCTTTTCGGGTATTATGCGTAAAAGCATTACTCCAAAACAAACGACCAGCAAGCGTGCGTTACCTGAATTTCTGGAAAAGGCCGGACAGTTTGAACGTATTCTTTGTGATAGCGGATTTATCAGGCTCAAAAAGCTGACAAACGATGACCTTACCGGGACGGCACATAAAGCCGGCCTGCTGGAGCAATATTGTTTTTTGCAAAAACAGGATGAATTGCCTATAATAAAAGATGTGCATCTTAAAGACCGGTTACAGATCGGTGACCAGCATGCGCGGTTATTTACGCTCGGGGACGCAGAGGACCTGCCCGCTTTGTGCGGCAGCCGGATTACGTACGACAAATACAGCACTGATAAAACAAAATTCCCTTTGGGCTTTGCAGCGCAACTTAACCTTTTGCTGGACTGCAACCATATTTATAACCAATATTTCTTTGTCGGAGATACCGCTAAAAGCATTAAAGAACTGGAAGCAAAGAAACTGCGCTTACAATCGCTGTCCGCCTACAGCCGGGAAAACGCGATCGGCCGGGACGCCACGAACGACTTTCTGAATGAAGCGATCAGTCAACAGCGCCTTCCGGTTAAGGCTCATTTTAATGTTTTGGCCTGGACCGACAAAACTGAAGAATTGCAGGATATTAAGAATATGGTCGGTTCCGCAATGGCGCAGATCGGCGCCAGCAGTAAGCAGGAGTCGGATGGTGCCGCACAGATCTGGTGGGCCGGTATTCCAGGTAACGCGTCCGACTTCCCTGTCAACGATACATTTGATACTTTTCTGGAACAAGCTACTTGTTTTTTAAACCTGGAAAGCAATTACCGCAGCGACCCGCCTGCAAGCGGCATTCGTTTTTGTGACCGTTTGACCGGTAAGCCTACTTATGTAGACCTTTTTGACGCGCCACGTGATCAAGGCATCACCTCCAATATGGGTATGCTGGTTTGCGGGACTTCCGGAGGCGGAAAGTCAATGACCGTAAACCATATTCTGCGGTCCCTGTATGACCAGGGCGCTCATTGTGTGACGGTAGATATCGGCGGCAGCTATAAAGGATTGTGCGAACTCGTAGGCGGTTATTACTTTACCTATGAGGAAAGTAAGCCGATCAGGTTCAACCCCTTTTATCTTCCACAAGCGCAATCGCTGGATACTGAAAAAAAGGAAAGCCTGAAAGCGCTACTGGTCACCTTGTGGAAGCAGGAAGACGAAAGCCTCCTTCGAAGCGAGTACGTAGCGCTTTCGAATGCGCTTCAGGGTTATTATCAGCATTTGGCTAAAAACAAAGAAGTATTCCCAGGATTCAACTCGTTCTATGATTATCTGCAAAGCCACTATGTTCAGATCCTGAAGGATCAGCGGGTGAAGGATAAGGATTTTGATATAGATAATTTCCTTTACGTTTTGCGCCCCTATTACCAGGGCGGTGAATTCGACTATCTGCTGAACGCCTCTGAAAACCTGAACCTGCTGGACCAAAGGTTCGTTGTTATCGAGCTGGATTCGATCAAAGACCATCCTATATTATTTCCGGTGGTTACGCTGATCATCATGGAAATGTTCCTGTCCAAGATGCGAAAGCTGGAAGGGATCAGAAAAGTTCTGACCATTGACGAAGCCTGGAAAGCCATTGCCAATTCCGGCATGGCTGGATTTATCCAGTACGCTTTTAAGACCATGCGAAAGTTTAACGGGGTGCCTAATGTGGTTACCCAGGAACTGGATGACCTGATCAGTTCCCCGATCATTAAGGATGCGATTATCAATAATGCTGATATCAAAATATTAATGGATATGCGCAAGTTCATGAACAATTTTGATAAGCTGCAGGATACGCTCGGGATGTCGGATAAGGGAAAACAACAGGTCTTATCGGTCAACAAAGATAACCGGGAGATCTACATCGATCTTGGCGGACAGGTTATGAAGGTCTTCAAGAACGAGCTATCACCGGAAGAATATTACGCTTATACAACCGAAGGAAAAGAACGTGTGAAAGTTCAGGAATTTGCTGCCCGGTATGGGAATATGGAGAAAGGAATTACAGCACTAATTGCCCATAATAAAGTATAACCAAAAATCATATGAAAAAACTGATGTTATTGATCCTGATCGGCTGTTCGCTGATCTTCATCGCATGCCATAAAACTGAAAATTCTGTCTCAGGTGTGTATGTAATGCATTTCAAAAATGAGTTCAGTATAGCCACCGACACAATTATTATTACAGCTTACAATCTAGCCGCAAGTACTTTTCAGGTGGAAAGAAGAGATGGTTATCATCGTATACGGGAGGGGAAGATTCTGGCGAAGGAATTTAAGCAGGAACACTGGATGGCTACGTTTGATAAAGAAAAGCAACGTCTTTCAGAGTCTGAGTTCGGAAAACAGATCTATTTAAATATAACCGCCGGTACGTTGTCTTTTGGCGGAACCTACCGAAAAATTAAGTAAACACTATTATATCATCATTTAAAATCGATCTGCTAACAAGCGGAAAAGGAGGTGCTATGAAAATTTTAAAAGTAACGTTACCCGTGAGCCTGGCCATTGTGCTGGTCTCCTTCAATGCAAAAAAAGCAAATGCACAGTTTGTCGTCAGCGAAGTTATTAAGTTAACGGTGACCAAGGTCATCAAAGCAATAGACCTGAAAGTGCAGCGCATGCAGAACCAAACGATCTGGCTTCAAAATGCCCAAAAAGTATTAGAGAATCAGCTATCCCGCTTAAGACTTACAGAGATCTCCGATTGGACCAGCGGGCAGCGGCAATTATACAGCGGGTATTATGATGAACTATGGAAGGTTAAGGCCACTATAGCCTATTACCAGCGCATCAAGGATCTTACCGTAAAACAGATCGCTCTTGTTACGGAGTACAACCGTGCCTGGAATTTGCTTAAACAGGATAAGCACTTCAGTCGAGCAGAATTATCGGAGATGCAAAAAGTTTATTCCGGGATACTTTCTGCAAGCGTGCAGAATCTGGACCAAATTCTTTTAGTAGTAAATCCAGGTAAAACACAAATGAGCGATGAGCAGCGCCTCGAATTGGTCAATCACGCAGGTAATCGCCTGGACGAGAACTATAGCGACCTGCATCGTTTCAATACCCAAAATCAGATCCTCAGCCTGCAGCGCAGTAAGGAAACAGGTGATACCAAAACAACACAATCGCTTTATGGAATCAATTAAGGAAATTAAAGCAAGGTCTGCCGGGATCAGGCAGCGGGCCAGGTCGCTGTTATTGTTTTCGCTTTTTTCGGCGATCAGTGCGGGGATGGCTGCTAATGCGGACGCTCAAACCTTTGCGGAATGGTTCTCACAAAAGAAAACGCAGAAGAAATACCTGTTACAACAGATCGCTGCCTTGCAGGTTTATTCCGGTTACCTCAAAAAAGGTTACGGCATCGCTTCCAATGGGTTGGGCAGTATATCAGGTTACCTTAAATCGGAGAACAGCTTGCACACGACTTTTTATAGCCGTTTGAAAACGGCCGATCCTGTTGTGAAAAACAACCCGATGGTCAAAGAGATTATGACCTGGCAACAAGATATCCTGAAGAAAACGCAGGAGATCTACGGGATCAGTGAAATGACCGCAGCAGAGAGAAAGTACTTGTCCAATGTGCGTGTTGCCGTCTTAAATGACTGCGACCAGCAGTTAAATGCATTGCAAAACGTCATTAGTGACAACAAATTAGAGATGAGTGATGCAGACCGGTTAACACTGCTGTCTAAGATCCATGCTTCCATGCTGGCTAATTATAAATTCGCCACCGGCTTTTCCGAACAGGTAAAAATATTGGCTATAAGGCGTGAGCAAGAACAGGATCAGGTTGTGGCATCGAAACGGGTTCATGGTATCAATTAAGCTAACGGTTATGAAAAAGCAATGTGGTATATATATAGTTTTCGGTCTTTTCAGTTTAGTAACTTTTCAATCAACTCCCTGTCAGGCACAAGGGCAGGAACTGCAGCAGCTATTGTTGAACATTGAAAAGCTGACCCAAATGAAAAGCATATTATCAGATATGAAAACCGGGTATCAGATCTATCAGCAGGGTTACGGAACGATCTCATCGCTGTCCAAAGGCAATTTTAACCTGCACAGCGTGTACCTAAACGGGCTGATGGCTGTCAGTCCTGGAATCAGGAATTATGGACGTGTCGCAGAGATCATCTCTATGCAGTCAACTTTAATAAGCGAATACAAAAGAAACTTTAAGCAATTCCGACAAAGCGGGACTTTCAGCGCCAGCGAAATCAACTACATGAGTAATGTCTACAATAAGCTGATAGTGGAAACCCTGGATAATATCGGGGAACTTACTAATGTCATCACCGCAAATAAACTGCGTATGTCTGACGCCGACCGGATCAAAGCCATTGACCGTATTTATGCGACCACTGCCGATAAGTTTCAGTTTCTCCGGTCATTTAACAATCAGGGAATTACGCTATCCCTGCAGCGCAGTAAAGCAACGAATGATACCCGAACGCTTAAACAGCTTTATGGTATAACTAACTAATCAATCTTATGAAAAAGACAATGATCACAACCGCAACGCTTGCGGTAACAGGGATACTTTTTCCTTTATTTTCCCGGGCGGACGGTCTTGCAACCGACATTCACGGCCTGCAGGGCACATTAGACGGCGTATATAATGATATGCTGCCCATGTGCAGCCAGTTGATCGGCGTGGGACAGGCGATAGCCGGTTTTGGTGCGCTTTGGTATATCGCGGCAAGAGTGTACCGCCAGATCGCAAGCGCAGAGGCGATAGACTTCTATCCTTTACTCAGGCCATTCGCACTGGGGCTTTGTATCCTGCTTTTCCCCACGGTTATCGCGGTCATTAACGGGATTATGTCGCCTACTGTAAGCGCTACCGGTGGTATGGTTAAAAACTCTAATGCCGCTATCGAGAAATTACTTAAGGCTAAACAAGCTGCCGTTGAAAAGACAGAAACGTGGCAGATGTATGTAGGTGAAAGCGGCAATGGCGATGAAAATCACTGGTACAAATATACCCATCCCAATGATAAGGACGGGAGTGGCAATGCAGGTGTCTTTGACAGCATAGACCAGGGTATGAAGTTCTGGATGGATAAACAATCGTATAATTTCAGGAACAGCATAAAGCAATGGATGTCAGAAATTTTGCAGGTGTGTTACGAAGCCGCCGCCTTATGTATCAATACCATCAGAACATTCTACCTGATCGTCCTGGCCATACTCGGCCCTATCGTATTAGGTTTGTCCGTATTTGACGGCTTTCAGCATACCCTGACTACCTGGCTGGCTAAATATATCAACGTTTTTCTCTGGTTACCGGTGGGAAACATTTTCGGCGCTATCATCGGGAAGGTACAGGAAAACATGCTGAAGCTGGACATCTCTCAAGTTCAGTCCGCGGGAGATACCTTCTTCAGCTCAACAGACACCGCTTACCTTATTTTCCTCATCATCGGCATCATCGGATATTTCACCGTGCCGAGCGTCGCCAACTATATCGTTAATGCAGGTGGCGGTAACGGTTTACTTCAAAAAGTAAATACGATGGTCAGTCATGCCGCTAACACTACGGTGCAGGCGGGATCTGCTACAAGCGGCAGGATGCAGCAAGGGGCATCTAATCTTTTGAGTGCACCCGGCAATTTTATGGATGGGTACAACGGGGCAGGTACCAACGACAGTAAAGCAAATCAATACCAGGAGCAAAAGCTTGCCGGTAAATAGTTCACCACTTAATCATTTAGCCATGTTCACTCATCTCAAAAATATTGACACCGCATTTAAACATATCCGGCAATTCAGCATTTTCCTGATCATCGGCAATGTGTTTACCATGTGCTTTTGCATTTACAAAAGCAATCAGGTCATTAATCAGGCGCAGAGCCGGGTTCATATTCTGTATAACGGGAAAGTATTAGAAGCCGTCGCTGCCGACCGAAGCAGCAACCTGCCTATAGAATTGCGCGACCATATCAAAACATTTCACCAGTACTTTTTTGATCTAAGCCCGGACGATAAAGCGATACATGCTAATATATCCAAAGCGCTTTACCTGGCCGACGAGTCCGCCAAAAGGCAATATGATAACCTGCAGGAATCAGGGTATTATAACAACCTGATATCTGCCAATATATCACAGGAGATCAAAATTGATAGTACAGCGCTGGACGGAAAGCAATTCCCCTATTTGTTCACCTGCTACGCGACCGAGAAACTGGTGCGATCCAGCGGTACGGTTTACCGGAAGCTGGTGACCCAGGGCGAAGTAAGGGATATCCAACTGCAAACAGATAATAATCCGCACGGCTTCCTGATCCAACACTGGCAGATACTGGCCAATCGTGACACCGTCATTCAAAACCAATAACCATGGCCAGGAAAACGCATCAGCAACCAAATCATGCAAGCGAGCAACTCGCAAAAACGATCGCTTTGAAGATTATCAAGTGGCAGTCATCACTGGCAATTACTTTGAACAAATGGTTCAATCAGTTTTCGAAAAAGCAACAGCAATGGCTGCTGATAACATTCTGTGTCCTATCGGGATGCGCTTTGACCCTATGCCTGCTTGTTCCTTACGGCAAAATGGCAATGAATAACCCGATGAAAAATGACCAGCCAATGCATATTGGACTGCCATCAAACAAACCGAACCATGCACCACTAAAGCCAACAGATTCATTAACCCTAAAAAAATAGTAACATGGAAAATCCACAGCAAACCGGCCAAACACCGGTACACACCGAAGAATTCTTAAAAAAACGCAAGTTTTATCTCGCCATACCCATTTTGATCCTGCCTTTCCTGACCATGGCGTTCTGGGCATTAGGCGGCGGGAAAGATGCCGGCAGATCAGCAAACGTTATTACTGAACGGGGCATAGACATGGCGCTTCCATCCGCCCAGTTTAAAGACCATAAGCAAAAAGATAAAATGGACATCTATCAGGCGGCAGGTAAGGACACATCAGCCACCGAAGATGGCGTCAGTAAAAGCTTCGTACAAGCGATGGGCTTTGATCCGAAATCGATAGCACCGGCTGACACCGCTGAAGTTTCCAAGATGACTTCACCTGTCAGCAATGCTGATCAACAATCCGCAAAGATCGAAGCCAAACTGGCCCAATTAAACAGGCAGCTCAACCAGCCGCAGCCAACGTCTTATACCGGTCAGGCACCCGACCCGGAGGTGAAGCGATTGCATCAAATGATGAGATCAATGAAATCCTCCGGTGGAGAAGACCCGGAGATGAAACAATTGAGCAATATGTTAACAAAAATCCAAGCCATTCAAAATCCGGAAGTGGCTAAAGCTCAAACTGCTAAGAATAGAGAAAGTGAAAATGCTTTTCGGGCGATACCTGCGATCATAGATGGCAGACAAAAAGTGAAGGATGGTGCAGCCGTCAAATTAAAATTGACCGATACGGTGACATTAAAAAATCAGCTCCTCCCAAAAGGTCATGAGCTATTCGGAGTCTGTCAGGTCTCCAACCAACGACTGTTACTGACTATTCAGAACATCCGACTGGACAAGCAGATCATCCCCGTCAACCTCACTGTATTTAGCCTTGATGGAATGCCTGGTATTCCTGCGTCAGAGGCCGAACTGGGTGGTGCGGCATCTTCCGGCGCAGACAATGCCCTTCAAAGCATGCAGTTTTTGAGCATGGATCAAAACCTCGGCGCGCAAGCGGCTGCCGGAGGTGTCAACGCTGCCAAAAGCCTCTTCAGCAAAAAGATCAAGAAAATCAAAGTAAAATTAACCGACCAATACCCGGTCCTGCTGAAAATCAACAAATAAACATTTGCAATGGACAACATGAGCAGAAAGGCGACCTGGATGGATGCCAGCATCAATTTTTATGAGCTAAAAACGCAGCTGGCTGACCTTGGTTTCCATGATCCGACAGTTGTCGATCAATTACGCAGGATCATCATTGGCAATCATCAAGGCTACCCGAATATTAAACAAACCAAGTCGGCCGACAGCGGTCAAGCTGATTTCACGCTGTTTTTTGACAGAAACAATGAAGGACAATATAGGCTCCTTTCTATTGATTGCTCAATGGGTAGCCTAATTAGTCCAGGTAGCCAACACATGCAATACTTCCAGCCGGATGTAACAGCGGAGGACGCGATGACGCTGGTGCAACTGGTCATGCTTCAGCCAGCAATTACGCGGGATCCATTTCTGCCCCTTAACCTCACAGAAACGAAACAACAAATTAATTACTAAAAACCAAAATGATCATGAACACACAAAATTTAGAATTCTTAAAGAAAAGCCTGTTAAACCTTGGATTCGGCGAACAGGTAAATGCGGCCTTAGAAAAAAACATTGATAAGAAAGTGCCTGAATTTACGCTTGCTGCCAAGCATGAATTCAACCAGCAAAAAGTGGATTACACGCTTCATTTTAAAGGGGGTGAAAACCTGGAAAACTATTTCTTCAACAAGTTCGACACTACCCTTAAAAAAGGTAAAGAAAACGAAGAAAATCAAACGTTTTATATCAACAAAGGCAATGGCGTCACTGCCAAGGAAGCCTTTAACCTGATGGAAGGACGTGCCGTTTATAAACAACTATACAACAAAGAAGGAGAAGGCTACCATGCCTGGCTGCAACTTGATAATAACAATCAAACCCAAAATGGCAATAAAGAGATCAAACGCTTTAATGAAAATTACGGCTTTGACCTGGATCCCGTTTTAAAGGGTAAAGGCATTAAAGAACTCAACACTCCGGATGGCAAGGAAAACCTTTTTCGTTCCCTGAAAAAAGGCAACACACAGCAGATCACCGTCGAACGCGGCGGTGAAGACAAAAAATACTTCATTGCCGCCAGCCCACAGTTTAAAACCGTGGACCTATTCGACCACCAAATGAAAAAGATCAAGCGCGAAGAATTGCTGCAACCAGAACAGAAAGCAAGCAAAACCCAAAAACAGGTTGAGCAGCAAAAGGAGGGCGCTCCTGCAAAAAAGCAAAGGAGTAATAAAAAAGTAACGGTTTAATAGCAAAAGGAGCCTGGTGACCAGGCTCCTTTTTTACTTTCTGGAATCTAACTGTACCACCTTGCCTGTACACACACGCATGCAACCGATAAAGAATCACATTGAGATAACGCAGGAATTAAGTGTATAAATCACTCACTGAAGCAGCTTTATACTTACAAAAAGAATTTTAGCTAAAACTATGATCAGTAACAATTCATGTCCACCACTTCATTCCGAAACTGTACGTAACCAGCGAATACTTGATAATAAATAGTTATCTATTATTTATTGTTACTCATTACAAACCCTTAATGTTTAAAATCCCGAAATATTCCAATTATTAGGGCTTTAATAGTGTTATATTAGCTTTTATTGAAATTACTCACCATGACCAAGGAATCGATCATTGAAGAAATAATAGAGGGAATATTAAGTTTTAGGATTATCCCATTCTTTGGAGCGGGAATGAGTATTCCGGCTGGAGCAGCAGACTGGCCGGGCCTGATAAACGAACTGAGGTCTGGCATCCAAACCGAGGAAACGGACTATTTGAAAGTAGCTCAATTGTATGAAGAAAAATTCGGTCGCCCCGCTTTGCTGGAAAAATTGATAAAGCTCTGTACACTACAGGAAAAATCTTCGTCCACTCTCAGAAATCATATGCGTATCCTTGTCATGAATCCACCGATAATTTATACGACTAATTATGATGATGCGCTGGAAACTGCTGGGGAACTATTAAAGCGGGATTATTACCGGATCATAGGCTTAAAAGACATTGTGAATATGCCTCATGGTGCCAGACAGATTATCAAATTTCATGGCGACTTTTCCGACCCGGATAGTATTGTATTTACCCAGCAGGATTACGACAAACGCCTGAAGATTGAAAGAAATCCACTGGATGTGTTGTTCCGGGCGCATATTCTCGGTAAAAGTGTACTTTTCGTGGGTTACAGTTTTTCTGATAAAAATATCGATCATATATACAGTCTGCATACTGAGCTTTATGGATCGCAGGCTCTGAACCGTTCTTACATTATTTCCTTTAGACCCAACCCTCAACGGGAAGCAGAATTGAGAGCTAAAAATATAATTACACTGGTACTGGACTCGCAGGATGAATTGGCAGAATTATTAAATAGAATGGGTGAAGTGGTCGCGGAAAAACGTGTAGACAGATCCTTCGATGATATGAACGCGTCCTTCGTTACCACTGTTGTTACCGATTTCGAACTATCGGATATCAGAAGAGTTTTCGAAGAGGGCAATCTTCCAGCAGAAAATTTAGCTGAAAAGCTGAGGATGTGCATTGAAATGCGCGAAATCCCTAGCGATGTTGAAAATGAAATGGTCGAATTTATCGTTAAAGTTTTAGAAGGTGATTATGACCGAGAGATCAAAAAGCAAATTGCATTTGCCTTCCATAACATTCAATTCAAAAAATCGGAAAGTGTGCTAAAGGTAGGCTTTGGGTTGATCCCGCTGACGGAATTCGACGATTGTAGGGTCAGCCTCGAAATTCCGTTTGGCTTGGATGTGTTAATGATGATCAGCATGAAGTTTGGTGACGCATTCAACGCTGACGAGAGTCGAAGGTGTATGGCTGTCGTAATTCTGACCTATTTAGAAGCATTACGAAGTGAGCATGCAAAAACCGAATTCCGCCATATAGACCGCCTTTTAGATGCCTTGAAAGAGACCGGTTATGAAGACTTTGACGAAACCGAACTGGCCGGGTTTTCACCAGAAAATGTTCAATCGTTACTGAACTATTATTTTCAGACCCATGGAAACACTCTAAAAAACCGTTTCACATTTAAGTCCTTTAGGTCAAGAAAAAGTGGTACTGATATTCAAAAGCATATGTTATCTATGTTGCCGACAAATATCTTTAAATAGCTTAACGATTTGAATAATTATAAAAAAGGCTGAATCAGGTTCAGCCTCAATCACAAATAACAGTGATTTTAACATTCCTATAAAGTGCGCGTTATTATTTAATCCAACTCTTGATAGTGTTTGCTATCTGCATCATGTTAGCGATAACTGAAATACAAAGCCAAAAAGTAGCATAACGCCTCCTTTTTGAAATGATTAAGAACTCGATCAAGGTGTCCGATTTCCTAAACTTGCCAGAACGGCAATAAAGGAGTGTACGATGCTGTTATCCTTACACCACAAAGGTAAAGTTAGAATTTCAAAGTAAAGAATCGGTCGATTTTACGATGAAGTGTGCAGGGATATTCTATCAGGAGTATGCCAAATCATTAAACATATTGTAATTGTTCATCAATATGTTGTAGATCTTCGTTCGTTTAATATTGAGTACCTAAGGGCCTAAAGTATCCATTATTTTGCCACGCTATATAGCATGGAGAGGACGATAGGATTAAAGTTCCCTCAAAACCTTTATATGATAACACCAACAAAAAGCCCGTCATTCTTTATTTCGGACTTTTTGATTTCCTTACTTAAATTGGGAAAGCTTAAAATTATCGTAAACCGACTTTAAGCTTAAATCACCCGTGGCCGCTACAAAATGACAAATCTCATCAGCGATATCTATGTTTCCTTCTTTATAAAGACGCTCTACAAATTGTTTTAGCTCATCACTCACAAACACATGAATACCGCTTTGCCTCCAGATCTTTAAAAGCAATTCACCGGGCTTCTTCAATTGATCATACGGTTTATCCAACAGATCTTTTACCAAAAAATAGGTTGAGGAAGCGTTTGTCAAATGTGGAACAGAACTTTCCAGTAATTCAAAAGCCTCATCTTCCATTTGATAAACCATATTAATCAAACGGACCAATTCATTAAGCACTTCAGCATATTTCCCGGGATCTTTCAACGCAACTTCCGCAAGGGCCTTCCATAAAATAAGTAACCTTTCCTGAGGCACGCTCCCCAACTGGCAACACACAGCGACCAACTTTTTGTACTGGGTAGGCTCTTGATGAGCAATAAGCTCCGCAATTAGCGACTTCGGATCCTCCAGGGGATTATGGCTCATATCAAAATAATCCACCAGTGCGTATTTGCAAATTTTACCTAACTCGCCGGTATCAGCCAGATATCTTTTTACCACATAATCGTTCAAGCCTGTATCCTTCAGATATTGAACGACATTTTTGTAGATAGATGTGTAGGGAGAAAACAAACTGCTTAGCGCATAATCCTTATGCAGCGGACTGGCGTCCGGAAAGATTGCCCCGAAATTTTTCTCGCACCAAGCCTTATGTGCATAAAGTATAAACGCAAAATCATAACCAAGTCCCAGCGAATAGGCCTTATCCTTTTCCGACGTCCGTGATAAATTTCGCTCTAAATAGGCAGCGACAGAGGGTGGCAACCGTTGCTCGATGCCTTCCTCCAGTTTTTGCGACCACAATCTGCTAAAATTAATGACCGCCGAAAATAGCTTGCCATCCATCGTATTCAGGTGATAATTCATAAAATCCTTTTCAATATGGTCAAGGTTCTTGAATTGCTCCAGCTCCAAAATCTGTATAGCGGTACCTGCCAAAAAATCCAGTTCATCCTGATTTAAATGATATTCACTGTCATGTTCACTTATTTCTAAAATAAAATCCGCAAGGTGATACACTACCTCCTCCGCATATCTCGCATTGGCTTCCACCTTAAAATCATCCTGACCGATCCTTGCCATAAAGGCCGCTAACAAGGGTTTCCAGTCCTGGACGCCATTGTTCTTTACTACAGTCGCGAATCCGCTAAACACGGACTTGATAAACATCAGCGGAAGCGATAACAGTCCCGGCAGATCACGGATAAACTTTTCCGGGTCACCGATGATATACTTGGAAATCAAAAGACCCAGGCCATTAACTGAAAAATCAAATTTGTCCTTCTTTTTGTGCGCTGCAAGTCTTTCAACTAACTCCTTAACCGACAATTGTTCCAGGTCATTAGCATCATCCGGCACATCGTAGCCATGAGAAAACGTTGAATAACTATCAAATTCCGGATGGGGATTATGTTCAGGGGTTAAGGCCCCGTATTTATCTAGGTATTCATTAAGAATTGTTTGCTGTTCCTCACCTTGAGGCTTTAATGCATAAAAGTATCTTTGAATACGGTAAATACGGTGTTCCTCTTTTTCCTCGTTACTGAGATGGTGACTTTCTACACGAATATTTGTTATCCACTTGAGTAGCAGTACCAGGTTTTCAACGGAAATCTGTGGCGATATATCAACCAGCAACAGGTACAATTCATGTATTGATAACTGTGCATTTAACTCATGTTTTTGCAGGTAATCCCAAAACAACGGTTCAAGCACTACGCGGTCTGTTCTGATCAGATGAAATGCGATACGTTGCAGGATTGGCGAATCCGCTTCCAGTAAAAATTCTACAAACTCTTTTTTCTCATTTGCATCCAGTACTTCACCGGATAAACTCACCATATCAATCAATTGGTAAGACCAGTCACCATATCGTCCTGCTCTTTGCTCAGAATCTTCAATAGACGGAATGCCGTCTACTTCATAACCGTTATCAATAGCCAATGATTTGAGAATATTTGTCAAATGTTTAACCAAGGCTAACCCACCCAAATTTATTACTTCTTTTAAATGCTGCTTTAAAAACCAATGGTGGCCGTCCCGGGTATTTGGGACCACCCGGTTGTTGCTAAACTTTGCGAATTTACCTTTAAGCGGCATGCCTTGGTCCCGTTTCCGGTACCCAAATGTAAAATCCAGTACGTTTAAAAGCCCCTCGGCCGACCCTGCCTTCAGGTATTTTTCAACCATATCTTCAGACAATACACTTTCAAAGGTCACATGATCTATCGGCCAGTAGTTTCCAAAAGCTATCAAAAAGTCTGCATCCTCCTTCTGAAAAATGTACGTTGGGAGATCATGAATTATCTTCGTAACCAGATAAACGGAATGTTCGTCCAAAACGACCTTGCCCCCGGCAACCGCAGATTGAAGGTCCCTGATAATCGCGACAATAACCGCCTCTTGTTTTTCATCAACCTTCCCTGCTGTATTTGCAAGGTAACGCAAAGGAAGCCACTCCGGAAACCTTAAGGTCTTGGGTTCCGATGGAAGCTTCGACATGGGCAATACTTTAAATAAACCCTGCTCATACAATGGAATAAGCCAACCTGGCTTATCCAGGGTCCTATACAACAGAAATTGATTATTCGGGTCTTTCAAAAAATAAGGCAGAGAGCCTAGCATCTCCTTAGTTGGCACATCAAATCCCGCAAGATGGGCTATTCGATCCTGAAAAGCATATTGTGAACCTAACAGTACACCCAAAACCTTCTCATACCGGGTCCATAATTTATAATACTCTTTTAGCGTCCTCGTTTTTAAACCATGACGGTGAGCGAAAGACGGAAATTGTTTGGCAATGCTGAACCATTCATCGGCCAATTGCTTATTCTCAAATCCCATCGCTACTAAAATGGAGGCATAGTTTCCACGGCCTTCTTTTGCTTCAGGATGCTCATCCGAAACTTCCTTTGGCGCGAAAATCTTTCTGAACGTCGAATCGATCTCCCGTGTTAAGTGGGCCACGAGGTTTACCTTGGAAGTTAATAAACAGTCATTATCCATGATCAGCAGCGCGTCCTGATAAAAACCGGCAGCTTCATCACTTAACTGTTTTAAACCCGCAAGTATCTTTTCCTGCTCCTTAGTTAGCTTTTTTAATCCTTTTAACATGAGCATAATTTAGGGTGATTGGTAAAGGTATCTGGTATTTACAAACAAAGTTAACGTTATAAATAATCTCTCCACTGACCAAAAATTCTACTAAGTCATTTCGTATATTGCTCCGAAACCTATATTATTCCATATATGAGGTGGCCAGAATTTCAAACCGATTTAGCCGTTGCAGCGTCAGAGGATATTTTCAAATTTGTAGCATCAGAAAAGCTGGTTAAACTAATGGATCAAACCGTTATTACCAGCGAGGTGATCGATCTTGAACCAAAAGAACAATACCCTGATGGCGGTTATATCTACAGTCCGTCCTGGTTTTCCTTTTTCATCAGCAACAGTTTTCTGCAGCTTGGCGATGAGGAAAAAAAATCATTCTTTGCAACGCTCACTGATTTCTATGGCTCATTCTCCCCAATGTACGACGGGGAAGAAAGTTTCTCTGCGAGTGGTTCCACTTTTAACTTCTTTTTCCGGCTGGAGGATGAGCAAGTCCTGATGTTTCCGCTCTCGCTGCAAACAACCGAGATCCTGTTAAAACGAACAGAGTTGATCCTGCAAATTATTTCGGGCATTGCAACTTCTATAGATGGGCAGAGGTTAACCGATATTGAAAAAGTTTATATTCAAAGTAATAAAGTCATCTACCTGGTTTTTAATGGAGAAACATTCGTCGTCAAAGACCCTTTACAGGAAGCAGCCGACCGCTATAATAAGCGGTATATGGAAAACACTGACAGGCGCGTAGCCAAGCCGGATATTATCCTTCATGAAGAAAACCTTAACAAGCGGTTTACTTTCAGCGCCAATTGGGTGCTGCAATTTGATGGCTTACATACCATGATGGTCCAGCCAAACGACGTAAGTATCTATGCCAGCATTTGCGAAAAACACCTCCAGGAGAGTAAACGGTTCTATGAGAAGACCATCATCCCACGCCACGAGAAATATTATGGCAACTTCCCGGCAATGGAAACCCAGATAGAATACTATGAATACTTTGAACTGATCACCACTGCGCTTATATTTTCGATAACAGCAATAGAAGCGCTGGTCAATTCTTTGATACCGGACAATTATACGTTTACCACAGCGACAGGGAAGGTGAGAGACAAGGCCCATATAGAACGTAATGCAAAATTGCGGGAAAAGTTAAAGGATCATCTTACCACAATTTATCAAACTGCTGACCCTGAAACGGAAGCCTGGTGGGGGCGGTTTATCAACCTGGAAGAACTCAGGAACCAAACTATCCATACAAAGCAACACCTCTCTGAAGAACGCTACAGCAAGCTGTTAGAGATGGAGATCTTTAACATCATCGGTGTCTATAAAGAAGTATTTAATTTTTACGGACCGGTCATTGCACGCGATCCCTCCTCAATGATCAACGAGTTTCCGTACAACTTTGGTTTTGACGCTGTGCGTCCTAAACTGATCAATGACGCAAACTACAGGAAGCTTTACAACAACCTCCATAATCCTCATAATCCCTTGTAGGCTGTTTTGCGCTTTACGCAACCACGCTATTCGCTGTATCTGCCATGCAGGATGCCGCTGCTTTCGTTAACAGAGATAATGAAAAATAAAAATAAATTCCCCCAAACAACTTCCTGAGGATTCTTTACCTTATTTTAGCGCTATCAGATCTTCAATACTCATTAATTTGGTTGTCAAACCCGCTCTCATCGCAGGAGTAGCACCGCCGGCTTGTTCCCTACAAAAGTTATGATAAACACAGTGTAGGGAAAGTGAATACCAAAGGCTCATCACTTTCTTGGACATTTTGTTTAAATAAGAGAATCCGTTGACGTTTTCAGAAACTTTTTGCAAACCTGCTGCCAGGGAAGTTTCAGTCTGACCATGTCTAAGCTCAGGTATTCCAGGTAATTTATCTTTCAGTGCAGAAAAACTAAGTTGGTTTTCAATCCCATCGGATATAGATTCCTTCGCCGCCTCCGTAAAACTTGCCGGCCCAATGGTAGCAACCTCATAGTTCGCAACCACCCTTAACCGTACATCTTTTAAAATAGCCATTGCCGATTCTATATTACAAGGACTTACGGAGAAAGTTATTATAAGCTGGTTTTTATTATCCTGGGCAACCCAGGTCCAATAATCATCTGCCGTTCCGTTTGCAATAGCAGGCTCTTCCTGACTGCCCAGGTTTGCAAAACTCCAAATAAATTGGCATGCCACTTCCTTAGTCATGACCAAACTTTTGACCGTGTTTTCGTGATAGGCCAGGCAAGCTTTACCCAGATCCATCTGTAACTTGGTCACAGTGTTAATGGACACATCAGCAAGGATTGATGTGTCTTTTAAACTCATTCCATTTACCAAACATTCAACGATCTGGACTTTTTTGCTCAGGGGTATTTTATTCATTGATCAAAGGTAAAAATTATTGTTAAGCATATAATTCATTATGATATTTTTTGATGTTTTTTTACATCTACAATTATTATATGTGAAAAAATTCTATATTTGTAAGTAAAGAAGTGAAGTATTTTTGCATCTCTTATTATCCAAATGGGCAAACACGACGAAATAAATTCATTATTAGAGAATATCTTCAAAGAAGTTGGGTTAAGGCAATTATTTGAACGGCGCCTCCATGAATTGAAGACCACGCAAACGGCAATTGAGCGTTGGTTGGGCGTTAGCCACCGGACCCTTGACGGGCTGTTGGATGGTACGCAAAAAAAAGTGGATTACCTGGTACTAACTAACGTGGCCCTCTTTTTAAATATGACAACCGAAGAAGTTATTGAGATCCACTTGAAGCAACTTGAAGAAAACTTCGAACTGCAAAACACAACTGCTAATAAAAAGAAGTTCATTAAAGAAAGCTTCGACCTCATCGCTTTGCGTAAAGCCGGCGTTATCAAAACATTAAACGATTATGTCGAGATCGAGAATAGCTTAAAACGATCTTTAAACTTAAATTCAATTTTTGATTATAAAAAAAGAACATTTATCACTGCTTTTTGGGCTGGGAACGTTTCTACAAAAAATACTGCTAAAAATGCCCTGACCAGGGATTATTGGCTTACCCGGGCAAGGACGATACTTTCCAAACTGGATAATCACTACCATTATGACCGGGAGGAACTTATTAAATATTTCCCACAAATAAAATGGCATTCAACCAATGTTGAATTCGGTTTGGTACACGTGGTCAAGGTGCTTTACCGATTAGGCGTTACAGTAATTTTTCAATCACCACTATCTTCCTTACACCTGCGTGGAGCAACCATTGTGTTCAACGACAAGCCATGCATAATTCTGACTGACTATAAAGGGTTTTATCCAACGCTTTGGCATTGCCTCTGCCACGAGCTATATCATGTGCTATTTGACATGGACGAAATAAAAAAAACCTCTTATCATGTGTCCGAGGATATTGAAGAGTCCCTGACCCTTAATGAGCAGGAAGCAGAGGCCGACGAGTTTGCAAGGCGTTATCTATTCGCTGAAGAAAAGATGCGGATTGCCGAAAAATACATCAGGAATGACGCCTATGTAAAAGAGGTAGCGCGTGAAAATAACGTTCATCCAAGTATCGTGCATATATATTACGCTTACGATCACGGAAAAACAGATCGCCTTGCCTGGGTAAGGGCTAGACGCGAAATGCCAAAAATTGAAAAGGCGATCTATCGCTTAGAGTTCCCGTTGAATGAGGAGCACACCATAGATGAAATAGTAAAAAATAAAAAATTGGAAATATATAATTAAAAAAATGGGAGATTTAGACGAAAAGGATGCCTTAAAAGGCCACAACCAACAGGAAGAGAACCTTAAAAAAATACCCTCGAAACAAGAGGATTTGGCGAGGATATTTGAAGAGACCGAACTTCGCAATAAAAAACCTGACACTGAGAAAGAGAAAATAATTATCCGCCTGATCAATGGAGAAGAGCTGGATTTAAATGTTCTCGCATCAACCATACAAAAACATGGGCCTCAGTTCTCACAGGAATTCTACAACCAGATATACCGAGTATATAGTTTAAATGGCGACCCCAAAACATTCCGTAAAGACAAGGTGTGTGCCGATCTGACGATTGAAGTAATCTACAGCAGATTTAATAAGGAAGTTTTACCGACAATCCAGATTCAGAACAAATACAAAGGATACATGGAGCGGGAACACAAATACTACCAATTTTTGACTGATGAAGGTATATTGATGTTACAAGGTTTCATAGGAGACGCGATTGCGGCCTTAGAAAAGTGTAATACCGCTTACGAATTTAGAAAGCTGATGTTTGATGACCATAAAGTTGCCTATCAAACTGACCTGTTCAGACAAAACTAGGACCCGCTTTGCCAGCGCTTTGCGGCAGCCATTTTTGCTAACTCCTTACGCTGCTTCGCGGTCAGCGTTGCAGCCTTCCTCATTCCACCAATTTTTCCACCGGCGCGACCTTTAACAGTCGCACCGGGCTTTTTATCTTCATTAGGATCACTGACACTTCCTGTTGCAATATCTATAATGAATTTAGCTAACTGGTTGATATCCTTTTTTGCCATACCCAAAGTTAGGCAATTGAAAAAGAAATTGACCCAATAAAGATTAAACGACGATATCAACATCATCATCAAATGCTATCCGGTCTCTAACCGTTTTTACAGCATCGCTCGGGTATTATATTGCCAGGCGCCATTCTCCAGCTTTTTTTACCAGCCTTAATATGGAAATAATTTGCGGTGCCAAAACATGATTTATTTATTCAGGCAATATCCCAATATAATTCCCGCATCAGCAGGTAGGTCCGGCTTAAATCCTGTTCAGGCTGTTCCTCCGTAATTTTTGCGACTTGCTTTTGAAAGCTTTTGTGCTTATCATTTGCGACCAGGATATCCCAAAGTCCAAACCGTCTAAAGGCCCGTTCGATATAAACCCAGTTATCTCTATGTTTTATAATGGCCTGCACAGCGAAGCTGATCCAGTTTTTATAACCGAATCCGAAAATCTCCTTTCGCCTGGCACTCTCAACGGCAAACAGAAAAGTCAGATGGTTATACACATCATCCACAAGTTCCTTAGTTTCAAGTTGATCACACCACTTTAACGCCATCAATTCATGGGCTTTATCGCCCTCATGCATATCCAGTAGACCATGTTCCTCAATGTCCCCATCGGCAAGCCGATAACCTCTTTTAAATAAACTCTTGATCAGCGGCTGTCGGTAATCCAAATTACGGTTTCTCATGATCTGCTGGAATGTGGTCGTGCCATCATCATCCACAGCGTTCACATCCATGACGATGCGCTTATCCCCCAACAAATATTTGATAAAAGAAAACTGGCCCTCCGGGGTATTCGCTATATAATAGTTAAGTAACGTTAGACCCTTCGGCCGCCTGGTATCAAAACCGAAACGCTCATTAAGCACCTCCAAACCCATGTAGGACAGCCGGTCGAGTTCTTCATGAAACTTATAAAAATCCCATTTCCTGGCCCTGTAATCTTTCAACTTTTTAATGACTGTCTCTGCGCTCTTCTCGGCTGCTTCCCGGTTTACACGCCTGCGCTCTTCGCGCTCTTCCTCAGCATCCTTCTCAATTTTCTTTTCAAGCGTCAATTGGGCCTCTTTTAATTTCTGCTCATAATTCAGGTAATATACCTGGTATTCGCGCCCGCTAAACTGTATTTCAGACATGGCAACTGACTTTGTTCGCCAGGGTGAAAGAATCGTATTTTCTTTGGTGATAAAAGTGGATTTGTACGTACAGGACAGTTTGAAATCATGCACCGATTCATCCAACTTAAAGAAATTTTGCGATGGGGTTAGGTATTTAATATCGCGTTCCATTTTTGACTGGCCCTGCACGTCAAAATTATCGAGGATCCATACCAGGTAAATTCCCTTCCCCTTATAAAAATTATGCCGGCCTAGAAGGTAGCGCTGTGAGAGGTTAGACAACTGGATCTCAAACGCCATTTTTTTTCCTTTATAAACCCCATAAACATCAGGCCTGCGCTTCTCCACATCGCTGAAAAAAAATTGGGTATCGGCCGCAACCGAACCGGGTTCAACGCCTTCGGTGTCGTTAAGCAATTCCGCGATCCTGTTTTTAAGAAATTTATGTCTTGAACTTTCCCGCGCCCGAAGGATGTCATTATACTCCTTAACTTCCTCATTGGTCATGCCGCCATCTTTTAAGGGGCAATCATTAGCGTTAGGAAAATGCTTGAAATGCAGTCGGTCGTTTTTACTGTCGGAAACGATCAGCGCCTGGTCGCATTTACAGCAATTAATCTCCAGCTCGCCCGCATTATAACGGCGCCTGATCTCATAACCTTCCTTAGCCGTTTTAAAAAGGCTATGCGCGTCGTACTGCTCGCCCGTTTGTTTATCATAAGCAATATCTATCGAGCGCTGGTAAGCCATTTTATAATCCGTCGCAGTTTGAGGTTTTCGAGAAGCTTAAAGGTACAATAAAATGGATTTTTAACTTCAAAACAGGCAAAAAATAAACCCAAACACTTGCTGTCAGGGGCGTTCAACCTAAACCTTATCACAATTAGCCGTTAGGTTCCGGCTAAGACTGATGCAAGCTAAGAAAATTTCCAGGTTTAAAACTTGCACCATCAAACCCAATTCATTTCCATAGGGCGTTAAGTGCCATTTCACACAAACAGCTTTATTATTTCTTCTACTATCTTTCCGATTAAAACGATTTGCCCAAGGACTTTAGCCCACGCTAAAACTTCATTGGTTCTCCCAACTTTTAAACCCTGTTTATCTCTTTTATTAAATGATTTCATACATCAAGTGTTATTACTTGATGCAAATCTGGTGGGTACGTCAGAACAGTAACCGGTTACAACTGGTTACAAAGTTGAATCAGCTTGCTCAATTGCTGTACGCAAACTTGCTAAATCAGCTTCAATTTTTGGTTTTGCTGTCTCATCGCTTATTAAATAAATGTGCACACTTTCAAATAAATCGAGTTTGTTTTTATTCTTCTTCTTTGTGTTTTCTGCCCCAACACGGTTTGCCTTACTTCTGTAATGGGAAAAGGTGTTAAACAACCTGTCACCCGAAGTATGGCCATATTTTTCAATAATAGAATTGGCATTTGACCTGGTTACCATGCAATCAGTGTAATGACAGATCAAGGCGACTTGTTTTATGGTGAGATGTGGCGTATTTATTTGTGCGGCTGTAGTGTCAGGAATGTATTTTGCAGGTGTTGAGGTTGCAGCCTTTTTAGTTTTGAAAGCCAAAAATTCTGTGAAAACATCTTTATTAAGGAACATTTGATACTGCTCCTCATTGCGATATTCCCAATTTTTATGCTCCTGCAACCATACATTAAATTGGTAGTTGAAAGCACCCTGTGCAATCAGGTAATCTTTTTTGTTAGTGTAAGTTTCGATCACGCCATCTTTTATGGCAGCGGCAAACAAATCTTCAAAGTTGTGGAATACCACATCTTCTGGCTCATCCGTTTCCATTGCAGACAGTACCTCGCTAACGTCGATACCATGATTGATCGCTGTTGTAAAAGCAATGCCGTACCTTTCAAATTTGTTTCTCATTTTCTGATCCACCTTACAGTACTGCTTTTCAGGTGTATCTCCATTAAAACTCAGAAACTCGCTTTGTATCAACTTTAACGTCGCATTGAGTTCTTCATTCATATTATTGACCGGATATCCACCAAACCATTTCAGGATAAAACCATACAAGCTGTGCGTTGCACGGCCAGACAATGGAAGACCTTGAAAATGTTGCATTACAATGTCACCGTTATTGTAATTCAGCATTACAAAGTTTTTTTGCTTATCGATCAGATTTAATATTTCAAGCGGCGTAAACAAACCTTTTCCCTGGCCACTTTCAAAAAAACTGATCGTTTCATTAACCAGCTTCTGATTTGGAATCACCTCTTCATTGGTAAAATGGCTCAAAGGGCGGTCGGAAGAAATATCCTTTAAAACGTTATTTGGAGATTCTTGCTCTTCTTTTTCTTCGACTACCAGAACCGTTTCATTTATTAATACTTTGATTAAGCTTTTTAAATCAAACATTCCTTTTCGCCATTCTCTTTTGATATGCTCCCGGTCATTAGTTATGATTTTAAAGTCTCCAATTTTCGTATCAAAATCTATTTCATTCCACGCTCTAACATGCCTTTCGCATTTAGGGAATTTAATATTGATGAAGGCCGCTACTTCCTTTAAAATATCATCAAGTTTTGAGTAGGTATCAAGTAACAAAGCCTTGTCCTCATCTGTTAACTGATAGCCAAATTCTGCCGCACGTAGATGGAGAATATCGGGCAGGTTTGCTGTTCGTTGTTGTAAATCATCAAGAATTTTAAGGTCTTTAACTGTCATTGGTTTGTGCGAAAATCTAAAATTAACCATTCGCAGATAAATAACAATGTGCAGACCGACGCGACTTTAGTATATGTGTAATTCTATGGCTTCAAGTGTCCAAGTCCACTAAAAGAGAAAATGCAACTCCTATAATCATCTGAAACCGTTCCTTAAATTTGCATCGTCTTGCCGGAAAGCCATAAACCTAATCAACGGCATACTATAAATAAATGATTGACGCTGTTGAAATAAAAGGATACTGGTTTTTACCTGATGACCCGGAAAATAGGATTGCAGGAATTTTAACTTATCTGCCGAACCGAAAAATCACCTTGGAATTAATCGGTTCTTTCAAAGACCCTCATGATTATATGTTCGCTTTAGCACAGGATGACTCCAAGCGCACTGATATTATCCTGGGAGAAAGTTCTGATGCCGAAAGTATTACATTGCTCAACTGTTCGTCTTACGGCACCCTGAATTTTAGCTGCTCTTTCCCGATGCAAAAGTTCAACGTTCAATATTGTTTACAGGGGATACATTTAAAAAGTCTGCAAGATGCGGCCTTTAATCAGGTGACGGTTAAAATGCCTGGCCTGACTAAATGGGTAAATCACTATTGCGTAAAATACTCCATACCATTTAAGAACGACAAGGTTAATGGTTTCAACCTAAGTTTTGATCGTGATAACAGCAACATTATTTCGGTTCAACTCGGCAATGATTTAGACTTGGAGTTAGAATTTACATGCTCGCCGCCAGCGACTCCTCATGATGAAAAACTGCTCGTCCGGCAGGCATACCAATTAAACATCCTTTCAAAAAGTAACCTGCCATTTCGGGAATTGCTTTCACAGATTTCAAAATTCAAATCGTTTCTCACGCTTGGTACGCTAACCAACATTGGTTATCAATCCATCGAATTGTACTCACCCAATGAATATCAGGAGTTAATGGATGGCGAGAAAATTCACCATCCTATCAACTTTTATTATAATCAATTAGATAAGGTAAATGCGGATAAGATAAACACCAAAGACTTTTTATTTACTTATGACAGTATCGAAGCTTCTTTTGAAGATGTAATTAAGAATTGGTACGGTTTTGATGATTTAATGGCGCCGATCATAAAACACCTTATTGAGAGCATTCACGAAAGAAACATATTCAATACCGGAGATTTCCTGATTGTCGTACAAGCTTTAGAGGGTTATGCAACCCGGTTCAGGCCGAACATCCCGGCGAGTGGCAGGTTTGTTACACTTAAAGAGCAGTTAACGTTTTTACGCGACCAGTTTTCTTACGTGCAACTGGTTAAAAACACCTCACTATATCTGGATATCGTGGTCAATTCCCGACATTACTATTCTCATTTCTTTCACAAAAAGGCAAATGTGCATGTGGCTACGGGGATAGAACTGTATGAACTTACACAAAAGCTTAAAGTCATATTGGTTTGCTGTGTACTTAGTCAGGTCGGCTTTGCACAAAATGATATTATTACCATCATGAAAGCCTACCGGGATCGGGTTAATTGAACAAACGATGCGTTACATAGATCAATATATAGCGGAGCAAAGTGTTGCTATTAGTGAAGCGATTGCAGGCCGTAAAATCATTTATCTCGATTTAAAATACTGGATTTTGCTTAGGGATGGGTTAAACAGTGGTCAGGAAACCACCACGTATAAGCTAGCCAACAAGCTCATTGAACTTTACGAAAGTAAGAAGTGTATTTTCCCGGTTAGCGAGGTCGTGTTTTGGGAGATGATGAAGCAGTACGACAAAACTTCATTGCTAAAGACATTTCAATTGGTGGAAAAGCTTTCCGAGGGGATAGCTATACTCAGCGATAAGCAACGAGTAAAAATTGAATTTTCTTGTTGGTATTCCACTAATGTAGCAACAGACAAAAAGCTTATACTTAACCAGTTTGTATGGAGTAAACTCCCATTAATTTCAGGCTACTTATTCTATTCGCATAAAGTGGAAGAATTACCAGATGCTCTGAAAATGTCGTTCCTTGATTTTGTATGCCATATGCCTTTGTCTGTGCTTATCGAACAACCACAATTTTCACACAGCCCTTTCACCGGTCGCGATAATGTGAAGTTGATGAACAGCGATAAAGAAAAATATAAGCACGAGAATAAAAACCGGACGGAAATGTTTTTTTCGGAACTGTGGGGTGTTTTAGATTGTTTTGGCGATCAGTTTAATGAGGTTATACAGGAGCTTTATCAGAAAATGACCTGGCATCTCCCTACCGCCGAAGAGATTGCCAACACTGACAAAACTTCGTGGCAAAAACTAATTTATCAGTGTTTTAAGCTTGGCAAAGTAACAACGCAGTTTCCTACAGCTAAAATAACCGCGGCCTTAGCCGGTTCGATGCGCTGGAATAAAAACAGGAAATATACAGACGGGAACGATACGTTGGACATCATGCACGCAGCAATTGCGTTGCCGTATTGTGATTACTTTTTCACCGAGCGCGAATTGCATACCATTATCGGACAGGAGAAATTGGATACCCTATTCCAATGCCAGGTAGAAAGTATGCCGGAAGCCATATTGGCTACACTAAACGCCTTATAGTAAATGCCCTGCCTTGTTCTCAATAAACCTTTTTGATTTTCTTACTTGCTTTTTGATCCTTTAATTTTACCTTAGTGATAAGGAATCGAGCGCCGTAGTTGTGAGTGACTGAAACGCGAGGCTAATTCATATTTGACAAGCCTACAGCAAAATTTTGTTAAATCCGCTGGTATAGGTTGTGTTTAAACACTCTCGACAATCATTTAAAGTCCAGCCTTTAACTTAAAATTGCTATGGAGCACATTACTAAATTATGCGCCGATTCTCTGCGCGCATTTTGTCTTAACAAATTCGGTATTCAATTAAAATCTTCGCACGCCCACGAGCTGGTAGCGGCTTATTTTGGCTATGCCTCACGTGCAGCTTTACTTGCTGACACAAAAGGTTCAATTGGCAATTTAAGAGATGCCGAATTTATTGTTCTAACCCCGACAGCCCAAATTAGGGAACGTAGAAGCAAGCTCAACGGACTTCCGCAAGATCTGCCTGAAGATTTGGCGGAAGGGGTTTACTTAACTCTATACGATGAAAAACTGATTTTGCATTCTGTTTGGCCAACATTGGAAGAACTCGGAAAAGCCCTTGCCGACCAATATCTGAAGTCAAAACCTGCTTGTTTTAATGACCAGAAAATCCAGCGACACGGTGTGAAGTTAGAATTTGAAAACGACGAACTGGCAATAGTAGTTTTTCGTGAATACGTTTCTTCAAACCTTCTATTGTCCTTTCAACAAAGTAAGCGGGGTGTTGTCGATGTATTCAATATGAAACGGGTAGCTGGCCATATTGGCTATGTCAAAACTAACCACCATTCTGCGGAAGCGGAAACCTTGGATGCGGCGCTAGTAAAAATGAGAGATGCCTATCATCAAATAATTAGTAATGCACAACCTCTTAACGACGTTCAACCGATTGAAGAGCGCGAAACTAATTTTACAGAATGGTTAGCAAAGCAGAAAAACAGAGATTCTCCGCTAGGCGATTTGGCAAGAGATATGATGGACGATAAGACATGGCCAAACCATTCAACGCTGGATGATTATCGTGATTATTTATATTCAAGAAGAGCAAGTTGGATGGCTATAGAAACATTAGAGCGGGCATGGAAAACCTACAAAGCGTTCATAAAGCGGAAAAGCGTCATTATCTCGAAAGAACAAACTGCAAAAAGATCGTCGCCAAATAAACCTGCTACCCGGGCTATCGTATCTGTTAAAAAAGCGATTCCATTACATTTCAACAAACGAACGATAGAAAAATTTAATCGCGGTGATCCAGCATGGATTTCCTGGGACGGAAAGAATGCTATTCCGGTGAATGTTGTTGGAGTTGACGAAAGGCACTATACAGTACAAATCGAAAGTCCACGTAAAAAAGCAGGAAATGAACACAGCCTATTTTTGGATGAAGTAAGAAGTAGTCCTGAACTTGCTTGTGCAAATCTCGTAACACTTTAATTGAAAGAGCCCCCACCCGATGGTAAGGGGCTTTCAATTTTAATAGGACTTTCTTAACGTCTGCCAGCTTATTAAAATTAGTGCCCGTACACTAGGCCCGAATCAAAGTATTCATTAAATAATGATTGGATTTCCTTTAACCATTAAAATATAAATTTTGCATCAATAAAGGATAACTGAACATTATAGATGGTTGATTAAACGCATTTGTTAAAAAGTTTCAACTAATCAATCGTGAGAATTTCTTGCGTTAAGGATTGTGTGAAAAGCCCACAGCAGAGCGAGGACTTGCAACGAAAGCCTGGGCCGAAGGCAACGCCCTATAGATTATAGATATTTATTAGCCTTTTCCGGAAGAAAATCTTTTGGCGAGAGTCCAAAGTGGTCAGCCAATTTATCAATGTGATTTACATTGTATTTTGCACGCTCCTTCTTATCCTCAACTTTATTTACGAAGGACCTTCCAACGCCTATAATCGTGGCAATATCTGCTTGAGTAAGTTGCCGTTTGAGTCGCAACTCAGTTACAAAGTCGATTATATATTGTTCTATAGCTGAAATGTTAGGATTCCCCGGCATCAGCCATAAAAGAATACAAAAAAAATCCACGATATACCCTACATGTGGGGTATATTTTTTAACTTAGCTTAAATCATAGATTTTAAATTATTTTTGCAGCTTCTTATATTGATAATAAGGACTGCTAACGAGCCTCGCTGCGAAATCTGGTAAATTAACCCGCGATGGTAAGTGTTGCTTCCGTTCCCTATACTTATAGGGCCGGAGCTCGCTTATGTCATGTGGGTACCCTTGCAAAAGGATGGGCTTTACCAGAGCCTCGCAACATGACGGGTGAGTTCCGGCCATATTTGGTCGGCTCAAACTATGCAGAGGCTCATTTCGGTAAAACGAAACAGGTAGGCCAATGCAGAATTATTCAACCCTTCCCGACAACGAACTCCTCCAACTGCTAAAACAGTCAGATCAGGCTGCGTATAGCGAAATTTACCATCGCCATTTTTACCTGACCTATATATACGCTTACAAAAAACTACGTGACGAAGAGCAGGTAAAAGATATTGTCCAGGACCTGTTCACTTCACTCTGGATCAAAAGAGAATTTGAACTACCAACCACCAATCTTCCGGGTTATTTATTTACCGCTGTAAGAAATAAGCTCTTTGACCTTTTCGCACATGAGCAAGTAAAAACGAAACACCTGGACTCCCTTCAGGAATACCTGAGCAAGTCAACCAGCGCGCCAACAGATCACCGTGTCCGTGAAAAAGAATTGAACGCTTATATAGAAAAGCAGATCCAGGCGCTGCCGCCGAAAATGAGACGTATTTTTGAATTAAGCAGGAAAGAGCAGTTATCTTACCAAGAAATCGCACAACAGCTTGATATATCTGAGAACAATGTTTCCAAGCAGGTCAACAATGCGCTCCGTATTCTGAGAACAAAGCTGGGGTTCATCACCATTATCCTGATGTCCGTTCTCAGATAGCAAGAAGAACAGCATTGGAGTGAATTTTGGAAAGTTCGAAGGAGTTACTACCTTTGCCCATCCATTTCAGCAATTTAAAGAAAACTTAAACTAAAAGACAACATGACAGAATCCAAAAGCAAATATGAATTGATGCTTGAAGATATCGCAGCTAAGTCCAAAAAAGTTTCTTTTACAGACGCCGAAAATTTCCAGATCATCCGGGAATTAAATGATGGAATGGAAGATTTCCTGTTAACACAAAGGAAGATAGAAAAGAACTCGGCAAATCAGCTGCGAGGCATTTGCTTAAATGCATAACATGAACAGCATCTCATAACAAAAAAGCTAACCCCGGAGGGTTGGCTTTTTTTGTTAACGGCCGGACCGGTTCACACCTCTTTGTACGGCGCCGGCCTTCCTGGCTGCTTACGGCACCTTCTAACCCAACTATCTAATAGATCGGTTACCGATCTATTTCTTCGCAGTTTTAAGACAACTCCATAAAAAACATATAAATCTTCCTTTTTAACACAGATAGCCGTCATGATTGATATTGACCATCCTCCATATCAATCATGAAAAAGGAAGAATTACAAAAACTCTTTATAAAATACCACGAAGGTACCTGCACTGAAGAAGAGAAAGCATTGCTGGAAGCATGGTATTTAGAATTCAACGAACATGACCTTGATATTGCTCCTAAACGAATTATATCAATTGGTCAAAGAATATTTAGAGAATTACCAGGCAACCATATCTCTTTTCTAAATATCGGGGTAAAACTTGCTATAGCTGCCGGGATCATTGGCATGATAATCAGCATCACCGTGAAATTTATCCTGCCGACAGCGCATCCACAGAAAACTGTATCTATTTATGATATTAGGCCCGGTGGGAACAACGCGGTGCTTACCCTTTCCAATGGTCACAAAATCAACTTAAGCGCAGCAACAAACGGACAGATCGCAAAGCAAGCCGGTATTGCCGTTTATAAAACCGCAAAAGGTCAGATACTCTATAAGTCTATTGTACTTCCTGTCACGGGTGATAGTATCACCACCAACAATATTTCAACACCCAAAGGAGGTCAATGGCAAGTGCTGTTACCGGACGGCAGCAAGGTTTTGCTAAATTCAGCATCGTCTCTGAGTTACCCAACCAGCTTTCAGAACCAGCATGACCGAATTGTCCAGCTTACCGGCGAGGCCTATTTTGAAATCGCCAAAGACAAGGCGCATCCGTTCATTGTCAAAACTCACCAGCAATCTGTCCGGGTATTAGGAACGCATTTTAATATCAACGCCTACCCGGATGAACCGGCTATTAGAACAACATTAGCAGAAGGAAGTGTCAACGTATTATCCAACAATGGCAAATCCAAAAGACTGTCACCTGGCCAGCAATCCATATTACAACAGGGAGAACTCACCCGAACATCGGTAAAGGTTGAAGATGAACTTGCCTGGATAAAAGGCTCATTTCATTTCAGCGACCAAAATATTCAAAGCATCATGCGCCAGCTTTCCCGCTGGTATGACATTGAGGTTCAATACCAATCCAATATTTCTTACGGCGGTATTCACGGCAGGATTTCACGAGATAAGAATCTAAGCCAGGTACTCAGCGGCCTGGAGGCAACCCAATCCGTTCATTTTAAGGTGGAAGGAAGGAGGATAACGGTAATGAAGTAGAAGTCAGATCAGTTAGTTAATTAAAAAGCCAGGAGCCGAACGAGTCGGCGACCTGGCTTTAAGCTTGGCTACCCCAATTCAATTAAATTATTAATGAACCGCGAAGCGCCCCTCGCATCTTGGAAAATGAACAGGCGCGACGCATAACCATGCTCCATCAAATGTACAATTTTTACCCTAAAAAATTGGTGCAGCCGCCTGGCTGTGCCCCAAACCTCTTGTTGATCATGAAGCTAACCACCCTAATGACGATCATTGGATTTCTTCAGGTTAGTGCCGGCACCTTTGCACAAAAGATCACCCTTATTGAAAAGAATGCTCCATTAAACAATGTTTTTAAAAAGATTAGCGATCAGACCGGTTATGACTTTATAATTTCTACAGAAAATCTCAAAAGGTCGATCCCAGTCACCGTTGATCTTCGAAATGAAGAATTAAAGTTTGCATTGGATCAAATATTCTACAGACAACCGCTCACGTTTGTGATACAGGAAAAAATGGTCGTCGTATTAAAAAAGCCAGATATCATCACAACTAAGTATAACAGCTATACAGCTTGGAATATTTCCGGAAAAGTCACAGATACGACCGGTAACCCGCTTCCCGGCGCAACTGTAAAAATCAAAGGCAAACCCGCCGTTGTGATCACCCAAAAAGATGGATTGTTCACTATCACTGCCGAAGAGGAAAATGTAGTATTAATGGTAACATTTATAGGTTATCAGACTAAAGAGATAATTGTACGGAAAAATTCTTCACCTTTTACTATTCAAATGATTGCAGCATCTGGAAGCCTCAACCAAGTTCAGGTAATCGGCTACGGTACCACTACCAAGAGACTCAATACCGGTAACGTGACAACCATTACCGCATCAGATATTGCAAACCAACCAGTCAATAATCCATTGGCGGCACTTGAAGGACGGGTGCCCGGTATGGTTATTACCCAAACCAGTGGTGTTGCCGGATCTTCTTTTAAAGCGCAGATACGCGGTCAGAGCGCATTGGATCCTACCTTATCGCATAATGACCCGCTTTTCATTATCGACGGGGTACCTTTTGAAAGCGGTATTACCGCGTCTAATCAGATCAATAATGCCGCAAATAACCCGACGTCGATCAGTACTGGTGGTTTAAGTCCATTGAATACGATCAATCCCATTGATATTGAAAGCATCGACGTGCTTAAAGATGCCGATGCGACAGCTATATATGGTAGCCGCGGTGCCAATGGCGTCATTTTGATCACGACGAAAAAAGGGAAAGCCGGTGCTACAGTATATAATTTAAGCGCTAACACCGGCATAAGCAAGATAGGACGTACTATGAAAATGCTCAATACGGCGCAATATCTTGAAATGCGAAAAGAAGCATTTGTCAATGACGGATTGACACCAAATAATATTGCCGGTGATCCGGGCTTTGCTCCAGACCTGACCTTATGGGATAATAACCGTTATACCGACTTTAAAAAATTACTGATCGGGGGTACCGCACACCGTTCTGATGTGCAAGGATCCGTTTCAGGCGGGAGCGCAGCCACGCAGTTCCTAATCAGTGGCGCTTACCACAGGGAAACCTCGGTGTTTTCTGGGGATTTTTCAGACAATATCGCTTCGCTGCATTTTAATATTACTCATAATTCAGCGGATAAACGGTTCAATATCACCTTATCCGGTTCTTACGGTAATGACAATAACCGTTTGCCCCGCTACGATATGACACGTTATATCAATTTACCTCCTAACCTGCGGCTTTACGATGACGCCGGTAAATTGGCCTGGCAGGACAATGCTGTGGTCTATAATACACTTGGTACCGATATTATCAACCCGCTTTCCCTGCAGTTGGAGAAGTACCGCTCCCTGAACGAAACGTTGAACAGCAACTTGAAATTAAGTTACCGTATACTTCCTGGATTAACCTTACGTTCAAGTTTTGGTTACACGACTTTCCGTTCCGATGAACAAACAGCTGCCCCTTTTTCATCATTGGACCCGAATACGGCCACCCTTCCGTCCTTGTCGCTGGCTAATGCATCAAATAAGAGCTGGATCGTCGAGCCACAACTACAATATACTAGGACAACCCGTAATGACCGGTTAGATGTGCTGATCGGTAACACCTATCAGGACCGGTCAGGAAGGCAATCTTCGATATATGGCAGCAACTACAATTCTGACCTCCTTTTAAATTCTATCGCGGCGGCACCTACAGTTAAAGCATTCAATGACGAAGTACAATATCGTTACACTGCATTTTTCGGACGGATCAATTACACGTATCATGATAAGTACATCCTGAATTTAACCGGTCGAAGAGACGGGTCGAGCAGGTTCGCCCCGGAAAATCGGTTTGCCAATTTTGGGGCCGTCGGCGCGGCCTGGTTATTTGGCAGTGAAGATGTCGTCAAAAATCTTTTACCGTTCCTGAGTTTTGGCAAACTCCGTGGCAGCTATGGTGTAACCGGCAATGACCAGATCGGGGATTACAAATTTCTAAATCTGTGGACCAACACTTCAAATACCTATTCCGGCCTCGCTGGACTTTATCCAAGAAGTCTCTATAACCCAGATTATCAATGGGAGATCAATAAGAAAATGGAAGTTGGACTAGATCTGGGCTTTTTGAATGATGATATCCTGTTAAATATCGCTTATTTCAGGAACAGAAGCGATAACCAGCTCATTAATTACATACTGCCGAACCAATCCGGTTTCAGTAGTGTAACCCGAAACTTTCCCGGACTGGTACAGAACACCGGACTGGAATTAAATCTTGTTACACGAAATATTCACAAAGCGCATTTCAGCTGGACTACCTCCCTCAACATTACTTTCCCTAAAAACAAATTGTTGGCGTTCCCTGGCCTCGAAAGTTCCAGCTATTCTTCACAATATGTGATCGGTCAGTCTTTGAATCTGATCAACGCCTTTAAATATACCGGCGTTGATCCTCAAACTGGCCTATACACCATAGCAGATTTGAATAAAGATGGTCAACTTGACCAGGCGGACTATCAGGTACAGGGCAACACAGATCCTAAATTCTATGGCGGGCTGCAAAACAACCTTTCGATCGGTCCAATAGATCTTAGTTTTTTCTTAGAATTCAAAAAGCAAACGGGTCTCAGCTATCTTGCACAATTGGCAGGCAGCAACGTACCTGGATGGATATACAATCAACCAGAGATTGTGTTGCAACGTTGGCAAAAACCAGGCGACATCACCGATATTCAAAAATTCACTTCCGGCTTTACGGATACTTATACAGCTATTGCCTATAAATCCCTTTCCGGCGGGCTGTATACGGATGCCTCCTATATCCGGCTTAAAAATGTCTCATTAGCCTACCATCTGTCCAAAAAATGGCTGGATAAATTGCATATCAGGGATATAAGGGTTTATGCCGAAGCACAAAACTTACTGACCATCACCAATTACAAAGGCGGTGATCCCGAAACCCAGAATTTCTATATAATGCCGCCGCTTAAGACCATTATCGGCGGTTTGCAGTTCACATTTTAACCTTATTGAAATGAAATTAAAACTCCTTACAACTAAATGCTGGCTGCTGCTGGTCATACCTTTTAGTCTTTTTTTTTCGTGCAGAAAGTTCATTGACATCGCGCCTCCGGCTACACAAGCCGAAGCCTCAAAGGTTTTTGCTACTGATCAAACGGCAACGGCGGCAGCGATCGGGCTTTATTATCAAATGATCTCTGCTAATCTCAACTTCATGAGCGGTGCAATGACCATCTATCCGGGCCTAAGTTCAGACGACCTTGTCAATGTTTCATCCAATAGCGACTACGATGCTTTTAAAAATAATAATATTCCTATCACGAGTTCAACTGTAAATTCCAAGCTCTGGGGTAACGCCTATAGAAATATTTATCAGGCCAATTCGGTACTTGAAGGACTAGTGGCTTCGAATTCCCTATCAACCCCGATCAAAGAGCAATTGGAAGGAGAAATGCTATTTACCCGGGCGCTGCATTATTTTTACCTGGTTAACCTGTTCGGCGATGTTCCTTACGAAACAGCAACGGGTTACCGCGAGAACAGTACCTTGCCACGAACCCCAGCGGCGACCATCAACGCGCAAATGATCAGTGATCTTTTGCGGGCCAAGCAACTTCTGAGGGGCAGCTATTCTGTCTCAACGAATTCCAGGCCTAACCTAATGTCGGTAACCGCCCTGCTTGCCCGTTACTATTTATTTCAGAATGATTGGTCTAATGCTGGAAAGCAGGCGGATGAAGTTATCAGCTCGGGCAATTACCGCCTAGAAAGCAATCTAACCAACGTTTTTTTAGCGACATCGGTAGAAACCATTTACCAACTGGCACGGCCTACCAATAATACGGTCGAAGGTTCAGTTTTTATCCCTATTTCCGGCACCGTGAGGCCAGCCTTCACCATTACGTCATCCTTACTGAGCAAGTTCGAGCCGAATGACAATCGTAAGACCAACTGGTTAAAAAGCAACATTGTCAGCGGAGTAGCTCATTACTACCCTTATAAGTACAAGGTCAGGAGCAGTACTACTATTACCGAAAACTCCGTAGTTATTAGGCTGGCAGAAATATATCTGATTCGAAGTGAAGCTAGGGCACAACTCAACGATCTAACTGGTTCCAGGTCTGACTTAAATATCGTTCGGACAAGAGCAGGTTTAACCACAACAACCGCCGTTACCAGGCCGGAACTTGTTAGTGCAGTACTAGAGGAACGCCAACTGGAATTTTTTGCGGAATGGGGACACCGTTGGTTTGACCTGAAAAGAACGGGGGCCGCGAATACCATTCTCGGCGCGCTCAAAGGAAGCAATTGGCAACCAGAAGATCAATTGTATCCGATTCCACAGGCGCAAATATTGCTGAACCCTGTATTAACACAAAATAAAGGCTATTAAAATAATAAGATGAAAAAATTACACCTAATTGTGTTGCTCCTTGGGGTCGCATCTATCAGTAAAGCGCAAAACGCTTTCTATCCTAAAGTTGATCAATCCTGTCCCGACATTTATTTTTCCGAAGTTGCTTTTGATGAAAAACCGACATTTTCGTTAAGTGACTACAAGGGTAAATGGTTGATTCTGGACTTTTGGAACCGCTACTGCAGCACATGCCTTGATCATATGCCTGGAAAAGATTCCTTACAAAAAAAATTTCCTGATCAGTTAAAAATTGTACTCGTCGGTTATACCGGTTCCAGATATACGCATCGGAAAGACGAGCATGAGATAAAAAAATTATATGACCGTGTCCGAAAAGAGTCGGCCATTGATCTGCCTGTTGCCTACGATTCGGTCCTGTTCCATCGTTTGGAGATCGGGCCTTGTCCATACATTATAGTGATCGATCCGCAGGGTATTGTCCGCGCTATAACTACCGATATTGATCAGCGACAATTTGCCGCGTTATTGAAAGGAAAAAGGCCCAAATTCGACAAGGCGGTAAATCGAAAGGGTATCTAAACAAAAAGCATGGACATCGTCCTTGCTTTTTGTTTTAATTGTGCCGCTTAATTATGGCTTTTTGATATTATCGGTGCCCATCGCCGTAGAAGGGAAAGTACTTATCTGGTTTGAGAAACCGCGCAGACAATCTTTCGAGGTACCGGGATCACAAGGTGAAGCCACATTGGCCTTCTCATCCTGTGTGTAAAGATCACCGGATGACAGTACGGCACCAGTAGGATGTCCAGCATCGTAAGTAACCCGGTACCAATACAAAGATGCAGTTTTGTGCATAGGTGTTTTCACAGTGGTAAATGCGCTGGCGCTAACGGCAATTACGATAGCGATCAATCCAAGGATTTGCTTTTTCATTTTGAACGAATGCTTTATTACATCAAAAAACATTCAGAAAAACTTTGGTAAAAAAAGTAATTAAACGAATATTTCGGCATCCGGCTTTACCCGTTGGTCCTTCACCTGGTTTCACGGCCAACAACTTTTTTAATCAATGCCAGGCCGTCCTCCTTTCCCTGTTAAAAATATATATGCCAAGAATACTTAACAGCAAGAAAAATATGTTGAACACAAAATGTGCTTTCCATCCCAAGATTTTGATTACCCCACCACAAGAACAAGGTGTCTGCTCGAAGTAATTGATCAACACCAACGCGACGTAGCCCGTAAAAAGAGTCATCAAAATCGCCGATAAATACAGTCCGATCAAACGAGTATGTGTGAAGGCTAACAATAAGCCGGTAATGATTTCAACACCCGGTAAAAACAATATCAGTATCTGCTGCATCCAAACGGGTATCGTTTGTAGTTTCATCTGTCGTTGAAACTGATCGAAATCTGAAAGCTTGCTAACAGCAGTGTAAATAAAAAGCAGGATCAAGAAAAATGCGATCCCGTCCTGCCAGGAAATTTGATTATGATTTGACGAAGACTTCGGTTGCATGACGATCGATGATTTATTCAAAAATCGCCTTTATATTGAATGCCAAACAGGTACAAAAGGGTTGCACCTTTCGGACTATATATTTGTTATTTTCACTAATACTTCATGCTTGGCCCTTGCAGCTTAAACCTAAACGGACATCTCAAAACAAATATTCTTATAAATGCGATACAACCCACTACTCCCCCTGGTTGTGGATTAATCGTCAACGATAGCCGTAAGTTCCTTTTTAATAATGCCGTCTATCTCTTTTTTAATGTTCAAATAATTGGCCATAATCATATCACTATCAATCTGCCTCACCACAGGCAATTCTTTGTAAGTGCTTTCTTCATATTTAATAGCTTGGTGATCATTAATGATCTCGTTATGAAACACCTTCAATGCTATCTTATTATCGGGGTCATCCGCAACTAACCCTACAAACTCACCGGAAGATAACGTCGCAATTTTTGAGGCAGGTACGGCGAAATCAAGTTGTGTCGATTTACTCACTGAAGTATCCTGGCTATTAATTGTAATACTGTTTCTTTCTTGCATGATCTTCCCAAATCGTTCACTAAGTTGCTTGGCAGTATCGCCGGTTACCTGGCCGGATAAAATATTGCCTATGATATTCATGATCACTTCTGCCTGTTCTCGTCCGTAATCTTTCTTCAACTGGCTGTAATCCTGAACCGCCAAAGTAGTGGCGACTTTATTTGACCTGGCTGTGGCGATCAAGCTATCAATGTTATTAAAGTAAATAGTAGGAAACTCATCAAAAATAAGATTGCACTTTACTTTGTTTTTCTGGTTAACTAACTTAATAGTCCGGGATATATATAAACTCAGCACTGCTCCGTAAACCTGCTGTTTTAAAGGATTATTACCCATGCAAATAATCTTAGGGTCAACTGGATTATTCAAATCCAATGAAAAATCATTACCTGAAAGCACATAGTATAATGATGGAGAGACCAACCTGGCCATACTGATCTTAGCGCTGGCGATCTGACCTTCCAGTTGATCATAGGCCTCATTTTTCCAGGCAGAAATAAAGGGATTGATCAAGACCTCGATCTCGGGCTCAGTTATCAAAAGTGCGAAGAGAAATTTGTAATCCACCTGCGCTAATTCAATAACATGTGGCAGAGTACAAAACCTCCCACCTTCGTATTTTCTCAGAAACCATATTAAGGCCGTGACAAAATTGATCGGGGATTCTACAAAGAAGTCACCTTGCTTTTTAATCCATTCCCTGTTTAAGCCTAACATGAATGTTCTGGATGATTCCATGGCATCCGTAATATCCCACATACTTGCCGGGTCAAGCGGATTACAGCGATGAGACCTGTTGAGGTCTTCAAAATTGATCACAAAGAATTTTGGCTTTACCTTGTAGGCCTTGCTATTATTCAACAAAGTATTGTAGGCGATCCGGCTTAGATCGTCGTACTTAAAATCGTAAAGGAACATGGTGAACCCTTTTTTAATATGTTGGGTAATGATATGTCGAATAATGAAATAGGATTTACCTGCACCAGGTGTACCCATTACGAGCGAGCCCCTGAACGGGTTGATCACATTTATCCAGCTGCTGCGGTCTTTACCTTTCAGCCGATATTTGGCAGGCAGGTTTATAGAATATTCATTTTCAAGTTTACGCTCTTCCTGTGGGAACGTTTCATTCTCGTGATTGAAAATATCATTACTTAAATTAATATTGATGATTCTATACATTCTACTGACACCGGTCAGGAAAAGCAAAAACCCAATACTTGTAACTGATATGTAGGCCGTTGCCAATACAAGCTGAGAAACTTGTAATTTAAATAAGATGGCACTGGAAAAGTACAGCACCAATCCCAGCAAGGTATAGGTAACGGCATTCCCTAACTTGATATTTTCATCCTTTTTTCCCTTAGTTCCGATCAGCGAAATGATTAGTAAACCTATCGCGACCAATTTAACGACCAGCACTGTTTTAAAAATAGGTAGCCGATAAATATTAACCAGTATCCTGTCTACTATCGCATAGTTGATATGCAATTCTTTAAATGCGCCATAGCAACTGAAATAGAAATGAAATACCAATACCAGGACTCCCAGAAACCTGGTGAAGTCGATGATTTTTCGCAATGCTTGTTCGTTTTCTCCTGTCTGCATGATTTCTAGGTTTTAGAGATTTAGTTTCCTGCGTTTCTTCTTTTTCTTAGGTCCGAATTGACTTGGCATAGCTTGATTATTTTCCAGGGGATTTAATAAATCATCAAGCAAATTCCGGCCTGTATAATGATTGAGTGTTGATTCACTATTGGGAGTTGTATTTTCCGTTTTCTCGAATGTCCTCTCAGCTGATACTGTATCGTTCCTGCTACTTTTTGATTGCAAGACGTTGACGACAGCTCCGGCACTATATCCTTTTCCAAGATCACTTCCGTTAAATACCACTTTATCTAAAAGATCGATAAAGCTTAAACCATATATCCTGCCGTCAGCGTTTTGCCTGATCACCATGTTTACCTGATCTTTTATTAGCTCTTTTTTGAATTCCTCAAATGACATTGACTTATTCATGGCTCTATCGATCTTAGCTTTCAATTTTTCTTTATATGGCTTACGCAGACACTCATTGAGTTTAAACCGTTTCTCCAGTAATTTAATGGTTGGCTTTAGATAGATGCTGCTGGCTTTAATTGGCGCCCCGATCTTACGGCCATTTTCATCCGTGATCCAATAATTCAGGCCGCCATGTTTAAACATTACAGATTCTTTACTGCCCTTATCTGCCATCACGTTATATTGATTTAGGATAGCATTCAATTCAGGCAGGCTGGTGAACTTGTAGGTTTTGGCAATTACATTGACGATATTAGTGATCGCCCTTTTAGTATCCGTTTCACCATAATTGACGGGCTTGAGTTTGAGGTCAGCTGGCGCATTAATCGTTAATGTTTTATCGCTGGCTTTTACAAGTCCGAATTCAATTTCTATTGCTTTCCTAGCAGGTTCAGACTTCAAAAGTCCGATGTTGTTTAGGCTAATCCTTTTGCCATCCGCCTGAATGTTGGTTGTAACGATATGGACATGTGGATGACCGGCATCAAAGTGCTTATAAGTCAAATACGGCTGAAATTCAAAGCCGATTCTTTTCATATACTCACCCACGATTTCAACCAACTTATCCGTCTCAATTCTTTCATCCAAATCAAAGTTTAATGATAAGTGTACCGTGTTGGTTTTGGTCCGGAGGTTACGTTCAGCCAGATCCGTCAGTCTAAAAAGCTTTTCTTGAAATGATAGCTTATCATCACTTTTAGTATAGCCGTTTGTAGAAATCATCTTGGCTTTTCCCGACTTAACTTTGTTCTCATTATAGATCAAGGCACCTATCAGGCTTTTCCCGCTTTTAATTTTTGCGACCATAAATCAGCGTATTTATTCATCCTGTCCTTGATCTGAGTGATGGATGGTTCCAGTTTTCCATTGATTACGGTTAATAAATTCATCCATAAACTTTTGTCAGGAAACCCGTGTGCACTGTTAATATTCCTCACCGCCTGGTTTAAATTGTTGCCAATAAAATTCAGTTCGCGCCGGAGAATAGCAAGTTCCTCTAATACTTCATCCATCGATTTATCCCGGTGAATAACGGTTACCGGCTCACCTAAGATCATGGCTCTTCCAAATTCACTGAGATTTTGAAATGTGGATTTTTTGTATCGCTTATTCAGCAATATTTCTTCGCTGGGTTTAAGTCGGATCTTGATCCATTTAGACCGATTTTCATTGTTTTCTTCCATGATTGATAGTCTTTAACAAACCGACTCCGGAGGGTTTGACAATGGCCCGTAACGACTTTGGAGGGGAGGGCAAGATTCGTTTGTGGTACAAACGTACATCTTGCTAACTGCAAAAAGACAGCAGTTTGATCCCTTTCCTATTGTCATAAGTTCCTTCGCGATCCGATTAATCATTTCCGTTTTCCTTCAAAAATTGCTGTAAAGCCTGTATCGTTATATCCTTTTGCGAAATATCATTTTGAGCTCCGTAGGCCTTTATTTTTCTCTTAAGGCCTTTAGGTATCCAGTTGTTGAATCGCGCCTCTTGATCATCTGCTGGCACTGCTGAAGTCTTTACAGGTAGCACCTGTTGTATCGGCGTTTGCGGCGTTTCGCTTTTGATCTTACTGGCCAGGTTGCCCAGCTTCTTTTTATAATCATCCATAGCTATATCCTTAATGAACATTTGAATAATTGTACAAGTGCAGCAATGAATATTTGAACATTTCTCCTATTGAATATTTGAACAGATCTGCATTTGTAGCAAGCTACAAATGCAGATTTAAACAAACCTACATTTGTTAAATTGCAGGTTTATTCAAATGAACATTTGTACAAATGTTCATTGCTACATTTATACACTGATCAGGTCTACTATCTCCTCCGCAAGAAAGGTTACTTCCTCGATTGCTTTTTGATCAGTACTTTTTAGAATGCCAGAGGTCATGGATGACCTTGCCAGACTTACCCGGTCATAAACGCGGGTGTTCAATAAGGGAGTGCCCAACGTTTGAATTAGCTCAACAACCTCGGCTGTAATGCCAGACCTTGGCTTCACCATATTCAGCACAATGCCTGCCTTTAAATTATGATTTTGGGCCTGGGCGAATTTGATCAAAGCGAGTGTTGATTTGATCGCCATGACATCGAAAAATCCAGCTTTTGTCGGTACCAGGACATAATCTGAATAACCGAATAATTCATTTAAGCGATTAGATAAGTATGGAGGGGTATCTACGATGATCAAGTCATAATCTAAATCGGGAATCTCACCGATCTTTTCCGGTGCGAGGATATCCAGTTCCGGGAAATCTTCTTTTAAATGATAGATACTTCCCTGCAGATCGGAATCGATCAGGGCTACTCTTAATTGGTCTTTAAAACATAGTGCCAGGTTCAATGCCAGTGTGCTTTTGCCGACGCCTCCTTTTTGGTGCGCCAATGTAATGATCTTTGCCATGATGCTATTTATTAAATTAATAAGTCGGTAGTTGTTATCGCCGTTGGCTCCGCCTTGTCGGGATCAATTTCACGGTATTGGCGATTTCGGCCAGCGTACTTTTCCGTCCAGCACGAATCCAGTCAAGTAATTCCGTTTTATCGAAGTAAAGTTTTTTTCCTTGCTTGCTTACCGGGATCTCACGGCGGCAAACCTTGCCATAAATCGTGGAGATCGATAAATTGAGAAAGGCAGATGCTTGCTTGATAGAAAATAAACTATCCGCATTTACTTCTTTAGGATGATCCTGACTAAGGATATCCTCGATCTTAGATACTTTTTCTAAAAGCTCGCTTACCGCTTTAGGTAGTTGATCAAATGTTAATATTTCCATAACAGTTTTTTTTAGTTTGTTATGGAGGCAAAACTATTTAGCCGGAGCGTGACATCACTCCGAGATTGTCCGAGTCGGACAGCAAGAAAATCAAAATAAAGGCAATAAAGTCGGCAATTAAGTCACAAAAATATCAAAACAAAAATCGATAGATTTGAATGAATCAGGCGCTAAGACGGGAAGGTGAAGTGCCGAACTTGCTCTTAAAAGAACGTGAAAAATGGGATATATCTTCGAAGCCTAGCATGATGTAGACGTTGGACGGTGTATAGCCGTGATGCTTGATCAAATTATAAGCCTCCTTCAATCGTCTTGAAAGCAACCAGCGACCCGGAGAGATACCAAATACTTGTTTGAAATCACGCTTAAATGAAGAAACACTTCTACCAGTCATATAAGCAAAACGCTGCATGCTTAAATTGAACCGAAAATTTTGTTCCATATAGTCGGCTATATCGATCTTTGCAGGTTCGCTAAAATCGAAAAGGATATCTTCTAAATCCGGCTGTAACTTCAATAGTGTAAGAAGCGCTTCTTTAATCTTTAGATTTATGATGGAATCATCTAAGGTAGCATCCGATTGGAGAAATGGCGTTAATGACGTAAAATAATCCTGGTAGTGTTTATACTGCTGAAGTAAGATCACCGAATCATGTACATGACGCCGGTGCGCCTTATAACTATATTCCAAAGCGAACTCACGCAGCAAAGCTTGGCCAAAAACAACTGAAACAGAATGATACTCGCCGGCGGACGGTACTTGCTTTGTGAATTTTGCAAGTTTATTCCTGATGCTAAGTCTAAACTCTCCAGGCTGAAAAGTTTTAATTGTCTTACCGTCGTTGATTATTAATGAACCGGAATACTGATAACTAAAGAGATGATCCTTAATAAAATTCTCTCCGCTCCGGTTGCTGCTGGCATAAGTTGATGATAGTATTACAGGTTCCTTATTTGAAAGTTGCATGCGATTAGGTAAATCAAATTTACTACAATCATAGTGCTAAAGTACGTTTTTTAACGACCAGTATATCAATTCCTTTTCATCCAAAAGGCTGATCACTTTATGATCAGCCTCCTTAGTTTACGGGATTATTAATGGTTATAGCGCAATAACCTTTGGTTCTACATATTCTGCAAGCCCGTAAACTCCCGAAGTTCTTCCGATGCCCGATTGTTTAAACCCGCCAAAAGGCGCTTTGGCTTCCTTGTTTATCGCAGTGTTGATCAATACCCTCCCGGACAATATCTGTAAAGCAATTTGACGAGCTTTATCTATATCACATGAGCTAACATAAGCTGATAACCCATAAATAGTGTCATTGGCAATCTCAATTGCCTCCGCTTCCGTTTTATAGGTTAAAACTGCTAGTACCGGCCCAAAGATCTCTTCCTGGGCAATGGTCATTTTTGCATCTACATTTACAAAAATAGTTGGTCTGGCATAAAAGCCACCCAGGCCTTCAGGGTGGCCGAGGCCTCCCACTAACAGCTCAGCACCTTCTTCTATACCCGACCTAATATACCTTTGAACGGTTTCAAACTGCTTTTCACTCACCATTGGCCCTATGTAAGTATCAGGGCTATGCAAATCTCCAATCTTCAAGGCCACGGTATATTTTTTTAGAAGGGGTTTTATTTCCTCGATCCTACTATCCGGAACAATTAATCTTGTGCCGGCATGACAAGCTTGTCCGCTATTACTGAAGGCAATATCAATTGCAAGCGGTATGGCTTTTTCAAGGTCCGCATCTTCCAGCAACACGTTTGGCGACTTGCCGCCCAGTTCTAAAACTACTCTTTTCAGGCTTTCTGTTGCACCGCGTTCGATCTGCTTGCCAACATTTGTAGAACCAGTAAAGGTAACAAGCGCAACGTCAGTGTGGCTTGTCAGTGCTGCTCCAACGATCAAACCTGTACCATTTACAATATTGATAACCCCGACCGGCACATTTGCGGCATCAAAGCATTCGGTTAATATCTGTGTTTGAATCGCACTTAATTCGCTTGGCTTAATCACCATTGTACAGCCTGTCGCAATGGCGGGTGCGAGTTTGCTGCAGATATGAGTATAGTCCGCATTCCAAGGCGTTATGGCAGCTATCACCCCTAACGGCTCGTTCACAACGACCGCATGTTCCAGTTGGGTTTCAAATTCGAAACTTTCCATAGCTTTTTTAGCGTCCAAAAAAAGCTGAGCCGAATACCGCGTCCGACCTTTGGTAGCTGTAATAGGTGATCCGTATTCTTCTACAGCTGCAGCATTAAGATCTTCTTCCCGCGCTATCATCGCTTCATATAGTCTAACTAAAATCTCCCCACGCTCTTTAAGCGAAGTCTTTGAAAAGGTCTTGAAGGCCTTTTTTGCCGCCTTTACTGCTTCATTAACATCAGTTTCATCGCCTAAATAAACTTCACCGATACGGTTGCCGGTTGCCGGATTAAAAAGTGGCAGAATCTCTTTTCCATGCGGGTTGGTGAAAACACCATTAATATAAATTTTGTCTATCGTCTTCATTGCATTTGTTTTAAAAGTTTATAACCATTTAAAGCTTCTAATTGGCGCAAAGGTAACCCGAGACAATCTTTTAAGCTTGCCCGAGAAGCCCAAGTTTACTTGACTGATAAGTCCAAGAACACGGACTTGGTTTCTAAAGTTGTCTCTGCCTGTTGAACTTAGTGCAGAACAAATCATGCCAGACATTCAGCTTATTCGGTATCAACTAAATGTAACTTTTAAGTTTCTTCAGAACCTGCGTTATTTTGCTTTTAGCTTAGGAGTATGGAATACCAATAATCATTTTTGGAAACATTGTTTTCAACCTGGATTGTCAGGCAAATCTCCTTTTAGCAGATCTTCCGCGCAATTTGTATTTTCGCAACCGCCTGCATACAGAGGACGTTTTTTTGGTAGGCAAATCGCAACATTAAGTGAGCCGCCGGCCGGAGATGTGTTGACCATACAGGTAGCAGCGCTATTTCACGACACCGTACGTATATTATTCTGCGGGTGATGAGGAAAAAAGTCAGATCATCGCGTCTACATTTTCTGCTGCAGGAAAGGTGAAACGAAACAATGATCAACGCTGTGACCGACGCTATCCACGCCACCAGAATGCCGCAACCATCGGAAAATGAGATCCAGCGTATTCTTTGCGACGCTGATCTGGCCCAACTCGCGATATGGATTACACAGCCTATGCACAGCGGCTACGTAAGGAATGGCCCGCCAACGGGATAGGCAAATATTCAGACCTGGCGGGACAAAGGATTGCCTTAGGTTTATGCGGTCACACCGTTATTTTTGCTGTCAGATATAGTTTTGTAAGGTATATCCGTAATTAATATCTTTGTCATCATCGTCGGAACCGGGTAAGATACAGACTTATAACCTGTACAGTTCCTGAAACTTTTGTACCTGCCTTCGCGAAACCTCAACTGTTTCGCCCGATGTTAAAGCCAGCATAAGCCGGTTGCCCAGTGCCTCGGCTACTGTTCTGATGTAACTTACATTAACGATCTGTTGGCGGTTTACCCTGATGAACTGTCTGCTGTCAAGCGCCTCATCCAGTTGTTGCAAGCTTTTCAGTACCATGGGGCTTTGCTTTTGGAAATAGAGCTGCGTGTAATTGCCACGCGATTCGAATAGTCGTACGTCTTTGAGGTGTATAAACCAGCACCGGCTGCCGTCTTTGACAAATATCCTGCTTTCGGCGTTTAAACGGTTTTGCAAAGGTTGAACAGTTGTTGCCGGACGAAGCGTAGCAACTTTGCTGATCGCAGAAGCCAGCCGTTCGGGCACGATCGGCTTTAACAAATAGTCCAGTGCATTATGCTCAAATGCCTGCAGCGCATACTGGTCGAAGGCGGTAGTAAAGATCACTTTCGGAACCTCATCAAGTTGCTGCAGGATCTCAAAACCGTTCTGTCCCGGTAAATGGATGTCCAGGAATGCCAGTTCCGGTTTTAGCAGCCTGATAAGTTCTACCGCTGACCGGGCCGAATCAGCCTCACCGATGAGATTAATTTCCGCGTGTTGCTTTAAGAGCTCTTTCAATTCCTGACGGGCGAGCCGGGAATCTTCAATGATGACAGCGCTTATCATTTTTTGATATTTATATTAACGTATACCATGTCCGCTTCTTCCCTTATGGACAAACTGGCACTCAAGCCATATAACAGCTCTAACCGATTCTTGATATTCGGAAGTCCAATTCCAAGGCTATCTTCAAGGTCGTTCTTTTGCAGTAATGTTCCGGTGTTCGTTACGATGATGTCCAATTCCCTGTCGCTCCGGCTGATCCGGACGCCGATCTTGCCGCCGCCCGGAACTACTGCGATCCCATGCTTGACAGCATTCTCCACCAACAGCTGCAGGATCATGGGCGGAACCATTTCCGGTAGCGCGTTAGGATCGACGTTCAGCTCAAATAGCAGTTTGTCTTCATACTGGACTTTTAACAGATCAACAAATTGCGTCAGAACCTGCAGTTCTTCTGTCATGGTCACTTCTTTTTTATCTCCGTGCTGCAGAGCATACCGGAACAGTTCTGAAAACCGGGTAAGCATTTCACGGGCAAGGTTCGGATCCTCCAGTATCAGCGCTCTGATATTATTAAGCGAGTTGAATAAAAAGTGCGGATTGATCTGCGCTTTCAACACGCCTAAGTTGGCCTTTTGCACTTCAGCTTCCAGTTTCCATTTCTCGATCTCGGTGATATGATAGCGCCTGATCAGGTGATAGCTCAAATAGATCAGGTTCCATACCAGCAACAGCACCATCAGCGGAACGATATTGACAAGCAGTTCCAGGTAAGGTACGGGGTATTTAGCGGACAGTGGCAGGAACATTAATACGAAAATGACCAGCCAGCCGAGCGCCTGTAAAACCGTGGCAGCTAATAGCGATCCGACGAAGCGCAGCGGGTTCAGCTTAAAGTTGTGTCCTCTCCTTTTCAGGTAATACCGGAAAGCGCTGGTCACGACGAGTCCCCCGGTCGTTAGGCCGATACTATTCAGGTAACGGATATCCGTGTTGATCGGTAACCGAAGCTGAGCCATAAGATTCAGCACCCCGGTGATCAGCCAGGCACTCACCTGCACAGGCCAGAACCACCGCTCGTGTTGCTTTCCTTTCATAACCGGTTGATCCAGCCTGTTACTTTTTCCAAGGCTAAAGGATTAATTGTTTCTGAGATTTCCGCATACTCCGATATATTGCCGGTTTTTGCCTGCTGGAATAAGTGATTTAGGTTATCAAGCGGTATCACCTGAACACTTTTATTGCCGGCTTTTTGTAGCGATGCTTTTATTGCCGCCAGGTTCGGGCTGCAGCTTACCTGCATATCCAGCGTTCCGTTAAGCGCCAGTACCGGGCATTTGACTTTAGTCAGGTAATCGGCGGGTTTAAAAGCAATGAAATACCTGAACCACGGCTTGCATAACTGGGCCAATGTTTGCTGGCTGATTGCATCGATCGTTTGTCCCTGCAAATCTTCCGCTGGATAATTGCGAAGTTGTTTATGCAGGAGCGTGTCCAAATTCATTTGCAGCTCATTATTTGATAAGGACTGGTGGCCAGCCATAAATTCATATAGCTTTTTATTTGTTGCAGATGAACGTGCGATAGCAGCGTCCGGCGCGCCGCTCAAACGCATTTGGTCAGCGGACTGCTGCAACATAAGTTCGGTGATCGGTACACCGGGACCGGCGAGTAACACGATAAATTTAACGCGGGTATCACGGGCAGCCAGCATCGGTGCGATCATGCCCCCTTCACTGTGCCCCATCAGTCCAACAGACATATTTTTCAGGTCTGCTCGTGATTTGATAAAGTTAACGGCCGCTCCCGCATCATCTGCAAAGTCGGCGCTGGTCGCAGCAGCGAATGCGCCCGTAGAAGCGCCCACGCCACGATCATCATAGCGAAGTACAGCGATGCCATGCCGGGTAAGCCAGTCGCTCCAAACTAAAAAAGGACGGTGGTTAAATTGCCTGATCTCCTCATCCCTGTTCTGGGGGCCTGAGCCGCTGATCAGGACTACGATTCTGCTTGCCTTTCCGGTTGCGGGCAACGTCAGGGTGCCTGCCAGGCGATTACCCGCCTTCATATTGATGAATGATACTTCTTCGCGCCTGTAAGCAAAACTCTTAGGGTCCTGCGGACGGACCTGCGCTTTTGTGACAGCCGATACCGGTTTGTTTGGATATAAGTTCAAAGGCAGATTTCCGGGACCTTGCGTAAAAATGCCTTTGATCATGTTGCTGTCGGGCAAATATGTACCTGTATATTTGATCTGGAATTTCGCAGCTTCCATCTTAATTTGATCTCTGTCGATGGTGGTTGCATCGATCGGCAGGCCATTGGCACCTTGATCCGGGCTGTCCATTGTGGCCAAATAAACCGTCCCTGATTTATTAATGTGAAACACGACTGCCAGATGATTGCCGCCGGGTAGTTGTAACGTGCCATACCAGGTGCCTTCGATACGCTGCGCTGACAGGGCGCTGGTCATCATTAAAAAGGTGAGGAGGGATAAAATTCTTTTCATGGTTATTTTTTTTGTAAACAAATATGAATAGCCATGATTGTATGAAAAAGTAAATTAGGATGAGCGGTAAAAATAAAGGATAAGCGGCATTACGTATTCATTTTTAACAGGCTTCTGACAATCTTTTAATTATTTGTAATTACAAAGGTAAGGTGAACCAAAAAGTACTACCGTTTCCAAGTTCACTTGCCGCACCGATCTCGCCGCCGTGTCGCTGGATAATTTCTGCACAGATGTACAGACCCAGGCCAAGACCTGATGTGCTTATCCCTGAATCATTAACCCTGTAATAGCGATCAAACAAATGTTCTAATTTTTCAGAAGGAATGCCGGGCCCCTGATCAGTTACCGATACTTTTACATAATTACCGGCCGTTTCGAGACTAACATCTATTTGCTTTGATTCGGTAGCATATTTAACGGCGTTTGTCAAATAGTTGGTGATCACCTGATCGATCTGATGCTCGTCGGCATGAACGACCAGTTCCAGCTCACCTGTGATCCTAATACTTTTCTTTGCTGTAATACTGACAGGATTGGCACATGCATTGATCAGCTCGGAGAGAATAAAATCAGTTTTATTAAGCGTTATTTTGTCCTGTTGCAGCCTGCCGATATTAAGCAGATCATCAATTAGCGTGCTTACCCTTTCTACACTTCTGCGCGATTGAAAGATTAGTTTAGGAATCATCGGGTGGGACGGGTTGTCCTTCAGCTTGTCAATCAGTTGTAAGGCAGCTTTCAAACTGGTAACAGGCGTCTTCAGTTCGTGACTTGCAATGGTAATAAAATCATCCTTGCGCCTTTCCATTTGCTTTTCAATATTGATATCTACCACAACCCCGTAAAATCTTATGGCTTCACCGGATTCAGAACGAAAGGTTTTACCGACAGAGCGATACCAGATGCGCTCATCAGTTTGCCTTAGGATAATCTCATATTGCACGTCACAAAGCTCACCATCTACAACAGAACTATCCATCGCGTTTTGAACAATGTTGACATATTCAGGAGCGATAATGTTGGAAATCATTTCCCGGTCGGGTTCTTCGTTCGGGTCAAGCCCGAACATGGCGAAGCAGCGTTCGTTCAATTGTACGTTACCGCTTAAAATATCCAGGCTGAACGTCCCTAAATTCGCTGCTTCCAGCGTCAGGCGAAGATCTTCTTCGCTGGTTAACAATTTTGCGTTCGAAGCAAGCAGTTTTTCCTGCGCCTGGCGAAGCTCCCCGTTTACGGCCTGTTGTTCCTCATTAATCGCAGTTAACTCTTCATTGGCTTCCTGCAATAAGGCTTCACTTTCCCGGAGCCTGTTTTGATTTTCTCTTAATTGGGTGATATCCATAAATGTGGCAACGCCGCCTGTTAATTTCTCGTTATGGTCAAACAGCGGAGCCGCGTTTATCAGCATAATTACCAATCGATCATCGGGCATTTTTAAGGTAACTTCTTGTCCCGCTAAAGCCTTTTTTGTTTTTAAGGCGACAAACATAGGGTGCTCTTCCGGGGGCATGACACTACCATCGGCGCGGAGATTTATCCAGCGATGATCATTATAGGTACGCCCGGTAACAGTACCCTGCTCTAATTCCAGCAACTCGTGGCCTTTCGCATTGAGGTAGTAAGTTTTTCCATTTTGGTCGAAAAGGCCTAAGCCTTCCGCTATAGTATCCAGTACAAGCTGATTACGGGCTTCACCCTTTTCGGCAACCACGCGCAATTCCGATTCCCGGTCTTTTGATTCCTGTAAATATTCATTCGTGGACCGGATTTCCTCGAGGCTCACATTAAGTTCCTCATTCATGGCAGCAAGTTCTTCATTAAGCTGTTGTAATTCTGCCTGGTGCTTTTTTGATTGGCTGATGTCCATAACGATACCAACAAAACGTATAGGATTGTCATGAATGTCGAAAAATACCTGGCCTTTTGCACTGACCCACACTAATGCTCCTTCAGCCGTTTGATCCAGCCGGTACTCGGTATCATATTGTCCCGCCGAAAGCACCCGGTCCCGTGAATACGCCAGGGCCTTTTTCACTTTAGAGCGATCATCAGGATAAAGCCGGTTAATCAGATCCTCGGGCCCAAGCAACCGCTGATCATCCGGAACAGCGAATATTTCCCGGGCCCGCGCGTCCCAATTGACCTGACCGCTTAACAGATCCCAGTCAAAGATGCCGATCCCGGCAGCTGATTTAGCTAAGTGTAATTTTTCATTACCGGACCGATATTGATCCAGCACGCTTTGCAATTCTTCATTCACCGTCCGCAATTCTTCATTCGAGGCTTCCAGTTCCTCCGTGATGCTCGACAAATCCTGATTCAAAGTATCCACTTGGAGTCTTTGACTAACCTCGGTAGTGATATCGACAGCAGTGTGCATCACGCCATAAATTACACCACTCCTGTCTTTAAGCGGCTTAAACGAAATTTTAAAGTAAACTGGTTCCTGCACTTCCTGATTTAGAAAACATACTTCTGTAAAGTGCTTTTGTTTACCGGAATTATGGATATTTGCTAGTTCGTCACCGTACGCAAAGCCAATATCATTCAGGACAACATCCACGGATTGATCAAGAATATCTTCAATTTTTGCCCATGCCTTTAGCATTGGTTCGTTGATGGCTGTTATAACCTGATCAGTCCCGGTAAAAACACATGCTGCGACCGGGAGCGTGTCGACCATGGTTTGCAAAGCATATCTGTCTAGCATGATTGTGCAAAGATATTAAATAGCCGCGAACCGTTACAGGGCTAGATAAATATCCGATCGAACAGCTGCTGGTATGGTAAGCAGAAATTTTGTGCTTAAATATCATAAAAAAGCCCGCTGAGACGTCCATATTCGCATCATCAAAATGTGATTAGCACTGGATTAATCAACTTTGACAGCAGCTATTGTTGCAATTCTAAATAAAAAAAGCCCTGACGGGCTTCTTTTATTTAGATAGAACGAATTGTTATTTAAACATACCGCCTAAGATGCCGCCAAGTCCGCCACTAAGACTGCTTTGAATGCTATCATGGGTTATGCTGGGGTCGTTAGGATCATTTGCTTTGTGCGCGAATTTCTGTAACAACCCGGGCAATGCTGCAGAGATCGCACCGGTAATTGCCGGAGATAAACCGAACCTGCTGCCGAGGCTGCCGACAAGGCCACCTTCAATGGCGCTGGCAACCGGACTGCCGGAACTTGCGGCATTTTTGAGGGAATCCAATAAACCGCCAACGCCGCCTTGCGCCTGTGCTTCGCTCTTAATACCGTTATCAATATGACTGGCAATCTCTTTATGAACCTCGTCTTCCTGGCCTGCAGGTAATGAAGAAGCTACTTGCGGATTACCGCCAATCTGGTCTTTGACCATCTTTAAAATTTCGTCGAACATGTTGCTTTGTTTAAGCATTGGTGATTATTGCTGCGTTAAATACTGGCTGTAGGCGTAGCCTTCTTCGCCCTTGTCGGTTCTGACCAAAGACCATAAGTTATTAGGACGGCTTACAACGGTAACAGTTGCACCATGTGCAGCTTTTCCGACAATGGGCTGGTCGGTGCCAGGGCCCTTGCGAATATTCAGATTAGAAGATTCGGTGGTTACCGTGGCCTGGGTTCCGGCAGCTGCAGATGCATCAATGTTTAAAATCAGATCACCGGCACGATAGTCCGGATCGATCTTATTATAAATATCCCAAAGACTATCTTTTAACGCTCCGCTGCTGGTGGCTCCGTCTATGTATAGCACGTTATCTTGTTCTCTCACCTGCAGGTTGCTTACACCGCCTGTTTTTGCCGCATTGATCAATTCTGCATATTTTTCCTGTAATGCCATGGCTTATTTATTAATGGTTAACTGATTGTTGATTTTTTTAGGGTGCAAAGCATTTAGTGACATCATCAGCTTTTGTAAGCGTTCGCGTGTGATATTTCCGGTGAGCGTGATCTCGCCGTCTTTAACGGCTGCCGTCACACCTGAAAAATCCTTGGTCGCATCTTTTGTGTTTTTGGTTAATTCATCATCTGATGAGATAACGACCGGGGCGGGTTTGGCTACAGTGTCGGTAATGACTGTGTCTGTGGCTTGTGTGTCTTTCGGTTTGCTTTTGCACGCCGGGAATTGAGCTGATGCCAGCAGTAATCCTGCCAGCAGTAGTGGTTTAAAAAATTGTTTTTTCATAATGAGTTTCAAAAGGTGGTATGTCTAAAAGAAAGCCAGACATTTGCCTGGCCTCTACATAATTACTGTGGTTTATTTTCTTTGTATCGTTTATCCGCCGTGCCGTCTTTGTTCAGGTGACGGGACCGGTTTTCCTTGTAACGCATATCCGGCGTACCGTCTTTTTTCAGATGAACAGCAGATGAAGAGTTAGTTGGCGTAGCCGGCACAGGTTTGGTCGGCAAAGGACTGTTTTGTACAGGTACTGTAAGATCCTGTGAGGGGGCGCTTACCGGTGTGTTTGCGTTATTATCTTTATACCTCAAATCAGGCGTACCATCTTTTTTAGTATGGGTACCTGCCGTAATTGCAGATGTTACTACGGGCGCATTGGAAGACTTGTTTTGCTTAAACCGTTTATCAGGCGTTCCGTCAGCCTTAGTAGGCGTAGAAGCAGGGGCCTGTGTTGCGACTGTCGTCGGCTGTTGGGATTTATTGGCTTTATAACGTTTATCTAAGGTGCCGTCACTTTTAACAGGCCCGGCAGGCTTGGTCGTGATTGTTTTATTAGCTTTATAGCGCTTGTCCGGCGTACCATCTTTTTTTGTTTGAACGGGAGGAGCAACTGTTTGTGTTTGATTTGCTTTATAGCGTTTATCCGGCGTGCCGTCCTTTTTTGTTTGCGCGCTTGCTGGTATTGCTGACAGAAACAGCAGGCAGATGGTTATTAGCCGTAGTATTGCTTTCATATTAATGAGTTTAAAATATTGTTTCTGTCAGTTATTGACCGGATAAAACAAAGACAGCGTCCCTTTAAATACATATAAGCTATGATTTTTTTGGTTTGGCTTTTGCAGCCGCGGCGTGCTTGCTGGATTTGTAGCGCATATCCATTGTGCCATCTTTCTTCAAATGTTTGTTGGCATTATAGCGCTTGTCAAGTTTACCGCTTTTGGTGCGATGAGTGGTATCCTGGGCGAAACTGTGTGTGAGGGTTGCCAAACCGAACATCAAAACGGCTAGCAGGGTAAATATTTTTTTCATTATGTTAATATTTGATGAAGTAACACTAAATCTGACAGTTATGTTTCATGAAGCCAGTATTATTTAATAGAATATATTTCTTTAATTGGCCCGAGGATATATTGATCTTTATCCAGGCAGGTCGTAGTATCGGCTATTTAACATCTTAATTACGTGAACAATTATTGCTTATAAACGAGATGTATTAATGTTGTCGTTTCACATGCAGAAGAGGGGGTTTTAATTTTGGAACGATTAATACACTACATCTATTAAACACCCTCATTAAAATACCATGGAAACATCAGACCAATCAACATCAGTTCTGAATACCTTAATTGAAATTAATAATGACCGGGTAGCTGGTTTTGAGAAAGCTATTGCCGGCATTAAGATGAAAATTTCGGCCTAAAGGAGTTATTCCAGGGTTATGCTGCTTAAAGCCGCAAAATGGCCAGAAATTAGATCCGTGTGGTATGATTATCCTCCAATTCTAATAGTGCCTGAGTAATTTCATGCACGCGGTGCCCCAGAACCGGATGCCCGAGATACGCTTCCGCTTCCTTGCAATAGCGCATCTCATAGAATTTGCGATTTCACTAGAGCCGAGGCCAGTGATCTGCGGAAAAATATACCACATCTAATGGCTGCGTTTGCGGCCACCCCTACTTTCTGTCAGTGCAGTTTCAAAGCTCTTTTCCTGTGCCGATACAAATCTTGTGAGATCTTTGTTCATATTTCAAATTAAATCATCTTCAGGTAAAAGTCAAAGGTGCTTTAAGACAAGCGTATTGATCAAACACAGTTGTCATTTTTATGTTCTACACTGCATGGAAACGGATATACAATGGGTAAATCGCTATTCTGAAAGTGATCTGTCAGAATTCAAAAACCTAATCAACCATAAAATTGTAATTGCTAAAGAAGAATTGGAATCGCTTTCCGCTTCTTTGCAAAGTACCAATCCGAATGGTACGGATGACACCGGTGGCACTTATAAAAATCTGGAGGACGGAGCAGCGACGCTGGAGAAAGAATCCATACACCAACTGGCTGGACGTCAAAAGAAATTCATTGAGCAACTAGAGGCTGCATTGATCCGTATTGCCAATAAAACCTATGGTATTTGCCGTTCGACAGGCCAACTTATCCCCAAGGAACGATTGATGGCTGTACCACATACTACTCAGTCCATAGAGGCCAAGCTGAGACAGAATTAGATTTATTATGCCGCCGCCGGCAGGCGAGGCGATAGCGGATGATCCCCATCATGAATTATACGGAGGTCGTCAAAATGATCAGCATGGTTTTAAGCAGATTTATGGGTCGTTAGCAAATCAGCTTATAGCCAATTCCCCGGACATTAATAATTTCAACAAGCGGATCATCTTGCAAATGCTTGCGGAGCTTGGTAATGAACACATCCATCGTTCGGGTATGGAAAAAGCTGTCATCGCCCCAAAGCGTAATCAGCGCCTGCTTCCTTTCCAATAATGCGTTACGATGGTCATATAGCAGTTTTAGCAGCTGGGTTTCGCGGTGAGATATCTTGATATCCTGATCCCCTAATTTGAGCACCTGCTTATAGGGGTTAAACGCATATCTTCCGATAGTTAATTGTGTTTCAGGCTTTATAGGTTCAGGCTTGTTCCTTTTTAACAGTTCACTGATTCTAAGATACAATTCTTCGAGGCTGAACGGCTTCTTCAGGTAATCATTGCCGCCGCTCACGTAGCCCTCAATGACGTCTTTAGTTGCCGTACGGGAGGTAAGAAACAATATCGGCACCTGAGACCCGGACGACCGGATCTGTTTAACCAGCGTAAAACCGTCGGTATGCGGCAGCATGACATCTACTATGCACACGTCATAAAGCTGGTTTTGAAAAAGGCTGAATCCTTTTCTTCCGTCCGGCGCATATATGACGCTGTAACCGAGCTGCTCCAGGCTCTCCTTAACCACCCTGGCCAGAAACGGCTCGTCCTCTACCAGCAAAATCTCCAATTTTTCCTTCATCTTAAAGGTAACCTAATGGTAAAGACAGCACCTGAGGGATCGTTATCCCTAACGGCTACTTCGCCTTGGTGCTGTCGGATCACCGCTTTTACATAACTTAACCCGAGTCCGAAACCCTTCACATCATGTAAATTCCCCTGCGGGACACGGAAGAACCGTTCAAACACCTGGCCATGAAACCCGATGGGAATGCCGATACCGTTATCTGAGACATTTATGACGGCATATTTTGATGAAACCTTGACTTCAATCGCAATTGCCGGCCGGCCTGTAGCATATTTCAAAGCATTATCGATCAGGTTCACGACTACATTGCGCAGGCTGATGATGTCGCCGTAAATGCTTGGTACGGCATTAGAAGGCTTGTAATTGATTGTGGCCCCGGTGCTTTCTGCTTGCGGTTTCAAGTCATTGATAGCTACCGCTACCAGTTCATTCAGGTTCACCTCCGTCCATCGGTCAATGCTATTCTTGTTAAGTCGGCCTGTATTCAGTATCTGGCCGGTTAAATCCTGGAGCTTATCGGATTGGTAACTGATCATATCAAGGTATTCGCTTTGCGTCTGCAGGCTATGATTAAGAGTTTTCAGCGCTTCAGCCGTAATCTTGATGGAGGCTATCGGCGTGTTAAGCTCATGTGTCATGTTATTAATAAAAGCATCTTTCAACTCCGCCAGCTTGTGCTGCGATAACAAGGTTCTTACCGTATAGGTGAAACAACCTACGGTGATGATCACTAAAAGCAGTGATGTAACAATGGCCCACTTCATTTCTTTGAAAAAGTACGTGCCCGGATTTTCTATACCGGCGTAAACAAAATCATTTTTGTAAGGCTTGCGGAAGTTGGTGTTAACTTTTTTGGTTAGGTACACGCCAGCGGTGTTCTGCGGATCAAGCGAAAAAGCCTCATAGATATTTCTTGCGGCCAGCTCCTGCCTGAATAATTTGTCCAGGGCACACGGGTTCATTTTACTGGCATTAAATACTTTTTCCAGGCTGTCCCCCAGCATTTGCGTGTAATGATAAACGACACCTTCCTTCAGGTCGCGCTTCAATATTCGGTCCCCGAAATGATTGATCATAAAGGACTTTGCCCGGGGAGTGATGTGATCCAACTTTTCTTTAAAGTCAGTTAACCCGAACTGAGACCGCCTCTTTTTGTCCTCTTTAAACTTAGGATGCGCATCCTGCGTGTAAAATACAGTCGCGCTGTCGCGGTTGTTATGATCCGCCGTAATGATGATCAGGGAGGTATCTGCGAGCCAGCCCTTGAAACGGGTAACGATCTGCTCCCGGCGCTGGTCGGTTTCCCTGACTACCGCATTGTTCAAGGCTTCATTGATATCATGATCGAATGTCCTTGTCGTTGTCCGGTAATTCTGATAATTCCAAAATAGCTGTAATCCCACGATCCCCGTTACGCACAACGACATTAAAACCAGGATGAGCAGGATATGCTTTTTCATAAAGTAAAATTAAGATAAGCGCTTGAAGAAAAGCCGGCGTTAACACTAATTAACTTTAGTTAACCTCCGTTAAGGTCAGGTCGTTACGAACGATCCTACTTTTGTTAAAAAAAAGAAACTATGAAAAAAGTCCTGATCATCTTATTGCTATGCACAACCCAAGCTTCTTTCGGCCAACTCAAAAATGGTAACGCTGTTCCTGATATCAGCTTTGCCAACCTGCTTAATTCACCGGTTAAGTCCTACCGCCTGAACCAGCTTAAAGGCAAGATCGTGCTGGTAGAATTTTGGGCCACCTGGTGCGGCTCCTGCCTGGTAGCCATGCCGCATCTGAAAGCGTTGCAAGCCAAGTATCCTAAAACTTTGCAAGTGATCGCAATAACTGATGAAACCGAGAGGCGAGCAAGTTTATATTTAAAGACAAAACCGGCTAATTTCTGGATCGCCGTTGACACAGGACGGACGATCACGCAGGTGTTTCCTCACCAATTGATTCCGCATTCTGTGCTGATCGGCCCGGACGGCAAACTGATAGCTGTTACCAGTCCTGAAGCTATCACTGGAAAGGTGATCGATAGTTTGCTTAACAAACAGCAGGTGCACTTACCGGAAAAGCGGGACAACCTGGTCAGCCACGAAGACCTGATCAAACAAAATTTCTTCGCTGCAGATACCGTGCAATACCGTTTCATGATGCAGGCAGAAATTAAGGGCGGGCCGGGGCTGAGCACGACTTGGCTGGATAACAAAGCATTCAGCGGCCGCAGGCTCACCTGTATCAATCTGCCTTTAACGACCTTGTATATGCTGGCTAACGGCAACTACCCTTACAGCCGCACCATCAATGAAACGAAATCCGGTAAGAACGCGCCTGTATACTGCCTGGATCTGATCGTGAAAAACCATACTGACCTGTTGCCTGCGTTACAAAAGGAGCTGTCTAAGCGCTTTGACCTGCAGGCTAAGATCAAACCTGTCCTTAAAGAAGTTCAGGTTCTGCGGATCACCGATCCGGCAAAATTCGGATCCATCAAAAGAAACGCCTCCGGTAATCGTACCTATTATTCCCGGCATGGCGAGATCGACCAGGAGATGATCACTATGCCTGAATTTGCTCAGTTTCTGGAAGATTACGGCATCAATAAATTAGTTGTTGACGAAACCGCCAACAAGGAAAAATTGGATATCAAATTCTCTTTTCAACCGGAAAACCCGCAAAGCCTGCTCGATATTTTAGCTGGTATGGGTTTAGGTCTTACTAAAGAGCAGCGAGAAATCAGTATGCTGGTTTTGTACAAGCAACAGGCGTTCTAGCAACTTATTGCTGTTAATAATCTTAACCGCTTCATGATGAACAAGGAGTTCTGCACAACTATTGTAAAGGTATAACGAGTTCTTTTGATGCTAAGGACAAACCTGATCTTGTTGAGATTGGCAGAAATGGATATAAAGATAATCAGATAAACAATCGGGCTGCTAAATAGTTGTCACTAAACAAGGGGCTTAACATAACAAAGCTTGCAGTTAATTACACAATATGAAAAATCCATTTGAAAAAGAAGATCACATCGGCCTGATCGTCGGTATCGCAGTAGGTATAGCAGCGGGAATTGGCATAGGTTACCTGTTTCTTACTGATAAAGGTGCAGAATACCGGGAACGAATTACCACGCGATTTAAAGAAGGGATCAGTGACAAGGTAGCAGAATTCATTGATCAAAAAACTTTTGTCCCCAAAGAAGCGGCTAAAGTCGCTACAGATGCCGTGATCAAATAATATAAAATTAAAAACAAACAAATGCCGGCACCAACCTTGCCGGTATTGTTTTATCCTGCTAATATTAACGAAGCTTCTATTATAGAATTTCCAGTGCAAGGCTACCGGCGTAGCCAGTGTATTTACCCTATTACTGAATCTTAAGATCAGCTGTTAAAATTTGTCTTTATGACCCTTTCTGTACCATTAGTGAAGTCCTCAACTTCCTGTGCAAGAGGCACCTGTTTTTTGTTTTGCAAAACAGATAATGGATTCCTCCAAGGTACTGAACCAACCGAAAATCCGAAAAACCATAGATTTCACTTTTCTTAAACAGTTCATTGTAATCTTAATTGTTGGGATTCTTTTAACTAACTTCAAATCATATTTTCGCCGGAGTTGTTCGAATGCCTTTCCAGCACAACTCCACCAATTGCACCGGCAGATTTTAAAAAATGACCTCTGGCAAGTTCACGGGTTGTTATATGGTTTTCGTTACCCCATAAGTAACGAATCATCTACAAAATAAAAGTTACTTACATTTCATATCCTTTCTGTTACTCGCTAACTGACGAAAACAAGATCTCGAATACCTAAATTTCAATGAATACCTAAGTACTGGGTGACGAAATATTTCGTAAGAATGCGATTCATAATGCGCAAGTTATGATAACAGCCCTGGGGCACATTATCTAGGATAAATGTCATTAGCGGTTTGATAAGCTTCAAAAAGAATACTCCCCTGACGATTACTTTCATAAATATCTTCGTATAAATATGAAAAGAATTCAATTGGCTTTTTCGGAGTGTATAAATATGGATGCCAGGTTTGCTTATCATCGCTAAGGATCATTCGCCATTTTATGTTATGCTCTTTGCAAATAACCTCTCCAACTACTGCAACGAGGTTAATAAAAAACTTCTTTTTAAAAATCGACGGATTAGGCAAATCGCTTATTTTTGAGTCAATGTCTTTTAATAGCTGTGCGTTCACGGGCTCTCCTTCAGGCATCTGAAGAGAATCGGTAAGCTGTCGAATCAATTGAAACGTATGGTTAGGAAATAGTTCACCAAAAGGATTTTTGTTATGAAGTATCGAGGTGACAATTTGGTCTTCGTTGGTATCATCAAGTACCGATTTAAGATCGTCAAGCGAATTAAATTGTACGTAAATGCCATCTTTGCTTGCAATTACCGAACCGTCAGGAAATTGGTAAACTTCCGCTTGATACTTTATTTTAAACGACTCAATTGCACCTTGGACAACATTGGATTTCAGTTTTACAAATTGCGTTTCCGTAAGATATGTACATTCTACAAGTGTCCCATCATTTAGTTCAATAGAGTCCATAGGTTCTTTTATTTCAAGCCGCAGCTAGGAGCTTGGTTAAAATTCTAATAAAGCAGATTACCTTAATTTGTCTTTTAATTTCTTTAATGTGTTCTTAGCGGTAGAACCCACTTCCTGATCATTAAGCAAGTTATTTAAAACATCAATGGCTTCTTGTGATTTCACCGTCCCTAACGCCTTGACCAGTTGCTCGCGACTACCCCCATTTGTTTTATCTGTTACTGTTGAAATTAACCAATCAATATCTTGAGATGTCATAACCGTAGCTATTGCATTGCCAATTATCCAGCGTAACATATCTTTGTTTTTAGACGTACTATCGTACTCTTTAATTAAGACTGAAGATGCTTTACCTTTTGCTTCTTTGACAGTCAGCGCTCTAACAATTCCTTCTTTATTTTTTTCATGTGTCGCCAAAGGCAGATACTTTAATAAAACATCAATAGCCTCCGGATATTTTTTTCTTTCATTTACCAAGTCCCAAACAGATGTAATAAATATTCCAACTGTTTCAAGTTCGTTAATAAGGCCAGTAATCTCTTTTTCAGTTTCTATTGTAAGCTGTTCAGCCAAGAATGACATTTGCTCTTGCTCTTTTTTTGATCGTGGTTTAGCAAGTAATTCTCGCCATTGGCTTTCCAGTTGTTGCAGCCTATCCATCATTGATAACTTATAAACCAAATAATTTGTGGGTATAGATCCCATTATCCATTAATGCCTGTATGCACCTTAAAATTACAAAATCATAGAACTTGACGCAATTGTCGTATTAGTTAATGTAGTTTTTTAAGTTGTTTTCAGAGTTTCGGTTCACGCTTTTAGGAATTATAAAGGACATTCGCTAGGTAAAGATAAACGTTAGTTTTGTTTTTGCAAGCCCGTGGGAAGGTTGGTTTTTTGGCAGGTTGGTAGTTATTAACCTCGTTAAGTTGACCATCTGTTAACCGCAACGGTAGACACCAAGGCGGGTGCTGTGAAGGGACTTTCGTGGCATAATTCACCAGCCTTCCACGCCTATTGCCATTTACTCCACATCCCTTGACAACCCAGTATTCTTCCCCTTTTGATTGCTAACAAACGATCATTTGACTGCAAAAGCAACTTGCCTCCGAGGTGAACATACCCATTCCAGTTATAACAAGGTTGAGTACAACACCCGTGATATTGCTATTAATATATTAGAACGCCTTGCCGGATATTCGGAATAGCTATTGTTTTTTAAGATCACTAATGCCATAGTTATCAAAAGAAAGTTCAAAGACTTCTTTCAGAATAACATAGCTGCATTATAAAACGATAAAAGCTTTAGTTAAGTAGCTTTGTTATATATTGATTTAACATTGTCAAAATAAAGTTCCAGTTTACCATTCGGAAGTAATTTAAATTCGGCCTTTCCTCCCTAGGTGATGATGATTGGTTTGTTAATATTAGATTTGTTCGACTTTATAACTCATAAAGTTTTTTGGATCTTTATCATTTAGATGTATTGTGTAAATCAAATCATCAGATTCCGTAAATTCAATTGAGATATCACTTTAAATTTGGCGGGATTTAATATCTGTTGGATCTAATGTCCATTTACCTACAATTTCCTTACACATAAGTAATTCCTAACTTTAAAAGATTTTCTTTAACATTATTATAAAACGGTTTTCCCTTTGATTTTTCCTTAAGTTCAGTAATTTTCAGCTGTAAAGCAGAACTGTTATGTCTTTTTAAAAGAGCTATTAAATAGATATACATCTGCGGCTCTGTTAGCCCTTCAGAATCACCGCTCATTCAACTTTTTTCTAAGCTTTCATTAGAAATAAATTTTTCAACTTCCGGAATAGCACGTTCTTTCAATACATCTAAGATTTCAGCAGCGAGTTTTGTTGAAGAAATTGTATCATCTATTTCCCACCAAAAGTCTTGCCTATCTGGCATTAAACAACCTATACGTTTTCGCCAATGACAATCTGATAAGGTCGGTTTAGATTTTACTTCGAAAGAGTCAAACATCTTTAGAGCAGATGAATAAACCCCTAAATTTATTGTAAAAAGGATAGAACTAGAATTGCTGTTTTTGCTCCTTTGAAAGTTTACAAGTCCTATATTACCTTCTTTATCAAGAAAAAAGCTCTCTCCGCTTTTTCGATACCCAACCATCTTTAAAAAGGGTACTAACTCTGCAATTAATAATTTATAGTTGTCTATAAAACTCATTTCTATAATGGTGGCTTTCGTACTAAGTGTTTAAATCTAACCAAATATCTTTAAGAAGCTGAAGGTGTATAGCGAGAAGTGCCAACTTTAGTTTCAATGCCACCAAGGCCTTTCCTTTCTTGGCTTACCTCTATATCTAGTCCCAAAAGGTGTTCTTTATAGTTAGTAACGTCCGATTGTCTATTCTCTCTCCACATCCAACCCGTAAAATAGTGTAAGCCTGGATGCAGTGGCAAAAACGATTTGGCAAACCGCCCAGGTAATGAATTCAAAATATAAGGAAACTTCAGTTGGGGGACTGGCTATAAATATCCCGATCAGTTTGCCGGAGTGTTAGTTGCTTGTCTTTCTTGACACTATTTTCTTACCATCGTCTCCAGCACTACATACCTTAAGCCGGAAATGTCGGATGTTTCAAACCGAAGGTTAAACGAATTTTTACTATTCATCTTTATTTCTGCTTTGCCTTCATCCAACGCTCCGAAGCGGCCCTGCGTACCTACAGTATAATAGTATTTACCCGATTGGTAAGTGATGCTATAGTGCCCTGTAGACGTTATATCTTTTTCGTAGTAGTTTAAAGTGCCGTCGGGTTTAAACTCGAAATCGTAGGCGTAAGCCTCAAGCCTTGATTCTCTATCCACTTTGCCGTCCCGGTAGCTTTGATATACGATGCTGGAAACGGTCCATCTGCCGGTTATGGTTTTAGCAGTGATGTCCGTACCGGGCTGGGCCGCTTTTTTGCAGCCGGTTATCATAATAACAGCCAGCAAAGCCACTAATATTTGTTTCATCAGAATATAATTGGTAAACTAAGATAATAAATTTTTGCTTTTGAACTGTGGTATTTATTAATTTTTTTTATATCATCATCGGCAAATCCCACGGGCCGAAATTTATTCAGTTCTTGTACCCAGGTATTGTAGTCGGTGTAAAAATTGATTAACGCTTGTTGAGCTTGGCTGTAATTCTTTACCTTTCTATCTTTCAACACATCAAGGTCGCTAAGCATTTTTGCTTTTTCGTTATCAAATTCTTTCTTAGCAGTTTCCACCAAACGTGTGAGTTCTCGAATATCTTCTTTGTCGGCTTGATTTTGACCTTTTTTGCTAAAATAGCCCAACCGATATGCCAAATAAATTTGACCTATTGCAAATATTGAGGGGAGGGCTGGTCCATGACCAAGGCCCATGAATCAGGACTCTTTAACGGCAATATTCTGGTCATTGAAGGCGGTAAAGTAATTTATAAAGCCGCCATCGGGTACCGGGACGCTTCGAAGCGGGTTGCGCTGACTACCGCAGATCGTTTTCATATCGGCTCTATTGCGAAAGAGTTTGACGCCGTTGGCTTGATGATGCTTAAAGAGCAGGGCAAACTGTCTTTGGACGATAAGCTAAATAAATATTCCCCCGAATTACCGGCCTGGGCAGCCACGATATCCGTTAAAAACCTGTTACAATATACCAGCGGCCTGCCAGAGATTAAATATAAAACGGTAAGAGGCGATGCGGACAATTAGAAAGACCTGCTGAAAATACAAAAACTCGATTTTGAACCGGGAAGCGATTATGCCTACAATAACAACAATACCTTTCTTCGCCGCAAGATCATAGAAAAGGTCAGTGGCCTGAACATAAAAGAATTCATTGAGCAAAAAATGCTTAAGCCTTGTGGTATCAAAAACGGCAATAGTCGACTCGGCGGGAAACGAGCCCCTACTAGCGCAGTCGTTTAACGATAACCTAAAACAGGATACGTTTGATTACCCCATTACCGGCTGGACCTGTTTGAACCTTGAAGATTTAAACTATGGGCTTCAAGCTTGGACAAGTTCAGATTGAGCAGCTCCAGCTCCACTTTAGAAATTATCACACAATTCGGCGCTGAAAATCAAACCGGGCTGGGATCAGGTACGATGAAAAATAACCGATTACTTACGCATGTTCACGATGGGATCGCTATGCGTTATCAGGCTTTAGAGCTGACCGGCGCTTCTAAAAGCAGGATGATCATCATCCTAACCAACCAACGCCATGATAATGTTTACAAGATTCGTGATGCAATTGAGGCGATATTGGATGGAAGAACATACCAGCCGCTTGCTAAGAATGAGTAATAAGACGTGAGATGTTAGATTTTGTATTTAAGGGAGAGAATAAACTCAACTTGCATTTCAGCTTAGCGTCTCTAACAGCCATTACCGGGAAGCGCACATCCTCTCTCTTGTTTATCGAAACCAAATAATGTGGTGGTTTGGTTGTTAAAGAGAAGAGCCTAAATCCATTAAATTATACTGGCAGCGTACATTCAAATTGCTTTATTCCCTAACGAATAAATCCTGCTCAACAAATTTCTTGTCTTTTGTAAACATACTTCGGCAGCGGTACAAAAGGGACTTATCTTGTCTGACTATTTCGCAGTATGGACTGCGCAGGTCCGTATTATCTGCGGGCATAACCAGAATGCCTTTTTCTATAAAAGCTTTGTAAGCGTCAATGCTGCCATTCGGATGCTCCCGGTTGCCTACCCAATCATTAACAGTCGCAAAGTCCTCTGTATCGAAGGAGATAATCAAATGGCGTTTGCTTTTTTTATTAACCCAATTACCCCGAATATTTTCTTCGCAGCTTTTAGTTCTGCTTTCGTTTGCGCCTTTGCAGCCAGGCTGGGCAAAATAGCGCAGATAGCAATCAAACAAATTATGGCGAGTGATCTTGTTTTTTTCATCATTGCAGGGGTTCGCTTTTTTTATCTTTATACCAATCTAATGATAGGGTAGAAACCAGTCTTGCCAAATTGTGTAGACCTTTTTATAACAATAAGGCGGGCAACTATCTTTTTTTCCTCACCATCCTCCGATAGGAAGTATGACAATCCCGTATGCTTATTCTCCCAGACACGGAAAGTTTTAAGTTCTCTGTTTTGGGTTTTAACCTCATTGCCGTTTTCATCAATTTCGATAGCGCCGTCTACCGATTTAGTACGTTTAAATACCATTGTGCCAGTTTTGCCAAGAAGGCTGATCAGCGTGTCCGTTTGAACCTGATCATAAAGCAGTAATTCATAACCGGCCAAAGTCTTGTTTTCTTCGCCGCAATGAAATAAAACGTGGTTTATGAAAAAACTTTTCACACTGCTAACCGCATGCCTATTATGCGCAGCAACACTCGGACAGGCCAGCGGCGCAATTGTATTGCAGGAACTACTCACAAAACGGAAAGCGGCAAACTGGATAAACGCTATAATGCCAACAAACACTTAAAGAAGGATGGCACTATGGATATGCGTTACAAATCAAGTAAAAGCGCTGCCGGAAAAATGAAAAAAGACAGAACTAAGAAGCGTCCTTAAACCCCAATGCCAGGCAAAAAGCCTGGCATTGAATATAAAGCTAGTTAAACAACTCCTGGGAATCTGTATAGTAAGTCGTGCGGCCGCCGATTTTTTCCGTTTTGATGGTTTCGCCCTTAGCGGTGGTTTTAAGTTTGGGACTATGGATTTTCATAAAATCCTTTAATTCGCCTTTGAGTTCGTAGCCGTTCGCTTCGGCAATGTCTTTTATTGCTTTTTCAAGTACCGTGCGGATGCTTTTAAAGAGCTTGCTGACCTGTTTATCGGGGATCGTATTTGCGATGGAAAAAGGTGAAATGCCAGCATGATAAAGGATTTCATCCGCATAGGAATTACCAATGCCCCGCAATAAATGCTGATCCATCAGCAAGGTCTTAACCACCATGCGTTTTTTCGCCAGCAATGCGGTGAAATATTCTTCGTTCAGGCCAAGCGCATCCGGTGTCTCGAGAGGTTTGGGCTGCAATGTGGGCGTCGCCTGTTTTTGCAGATCGATGACCGCGAAGCCGGTTCCGTTCTTAAAACGGAAAGCCATAATCTGAAAACGTGGCGTGTCATCATTTTCGAGTTCAAGGAGTTCTCCCCTTAACATTAAATGCAGCCCCAGGATCTGGCCGCTGGAAAAGTGGAAATGCAGCGTCTTTCCTTCCCGCTTCACATCGGTCAATTCGTGACCCTCCAAAGCCGCGCTTAGCTGCGCTGCGCTTACGTTTAATTTTTTTGCTACGGTCACATCGACCTTGTCCAGTACTTTGCCTTTAAAGTTCCTATATAGGATTTGAGCGAAAACGGTAAGATCGGGAAGTTCAGCCATGATGCAGATGTTTATCATAATACATCAAAATGGTGTTTTGTGTTATAATGAAATAAGAATAAGTTATTGGCTGGCTTTTTGCCTTACAGACGCAAGAAGGAATATGAAGCAGAAAATATTGATACTGGACGATGACGAAGGCATATTGGATGTCATTTCGTATATTTTAATAGATAAAGGTTACGAGGTCGAGACACTTTCTGGGGGTGAGGAGATTTTTCAGGCCATCGGTAATTTCCATCCGGACCTGGTGCTGATGGACGTGATGCTGGGCAATATGGATGGCCGGATAATTTGTAAGGAGCTTAAACATCAAAGCGAAACCCGTACGCTGCCGGTCATCTTGATATCCGCGTCACACGATCTGGCGCAATCGCTGCGTCAGGAGGGCGCGCCTAATGATTTTATTGCCAAACCCTTCGATATCGATAACCTGGTCAGAAAGGTCGAACAACAACTGGCCGCTTAAAAATAATGCAATGAGATTGATCAAAAATATCATTGGCGGATGCCATTGCGCTTAACATCCTCCACGAAACGGTTAAACATTTCGATAAGGACGCGCCGAGGGTGGATCTGGTTGGCGAGGAAGCGATCACTAAAGGCTTGCAGGCCGTCGGGGCAGTTCCGCCTACAGGTCAAAACCTGTATTTAAGCACGCTCGCCGCAGATCTGCTCAGCAATGCCTTTTATTACAGCCTGATCGGTGGCGGCAAGCGAAAGAACCTGCTTATTCGCGGGATCGGTTACGGTGCAGTTGCCGGTTACGGCGCATTGAAGTTGACCAAACCATTGGGCCTTAATGATAGCACGGTTACACGTACCGATAAGACTAAAGCTTTAACTGTGGCTTATTATACCTTGGGCGGCCTTGTTGCAGCGATTACGATAAAAGCGTTGCGACAGAAGTCTAAATTTGTAACGGACAGCCTTACCTAATTTATTAGTGCTCACTGATCAGGCGAATTTACGGACAAGCAGTACCAGTTCATCGACATCGAAAGGTTTATTTAGATAAGCATCCGCGTTGCTGTCTTCGGCTACCTGGGCCAGCTGATTAACGGCTGAGACCAGCACCACAGGAAAATGGCGGGTAGCCGGATCATTTTTTAGTTTAAGGCATAGGTCGCGGCCAAAGCCATCGGCCAGCCGGATATCCAGCAGGATCAGTGCCGGGTTGATCTCCTGCACATAAGCAACCGAAACCGTTCCCATCGACGTTATTACATGGAAGCCTTCGCCCTGAACGATATAGGTCATCATATCCAGGATGTCAGGGTCGTCTTCAATAATTAATATTTTTTTGGCCATCCAATAGAGGTATAGATATTCGCAGCATAAAGACAGGATTAGTAAGTATGAGGGTAAACTGCGCCCCTAAGATACTTAATATTTGGCCCGCTGATAAAATTTCCCGTAAGCCTCCAAGATTTTATTTATGGACTACGCGCTGCATGTTACGTGCCTTCTTCTGTATAAAAATTACAGAGTCATACTTCCTTATATCGCTTCAACCAAAAAGCCTGCCGCTATAGAAAAAGTGATATTGATGTAAACGCATGGTAAGAACGAAAGGTAAAACCTGCATTCAGGCCGGAACGGCAATATGTTGGTCAAATTTGCCGACGGCATCAGTAATGAATATAAAAGAATGGAAATAGTTAAATGCCAACGATAAAATAGGGAAGGTTTTGTAGCGTAGGTAACGCAAATTGTGCTTTTAAGAGTGATTTAGCAAAATCATCAATTTCTATCAAACTATACAGTAATTGAAAAAGTATGCAAATTTTATGCAAATAAAAAAACCCCACTCGCCAGAGTGGGGTTAAATCATTGATTTTGAGGCTCCTGAGCCTGGACTCGAACCAGGGACCCTCTGATTAACAGTCAGATGCTCTAACCAGCTGAGCTACTCAGGAGTGTTTTCCGGTTTGGAGTGGTGCAAAAGTATGATTTCTGAGGTAATTTCACAATATTTGTAAAAAAAAATTTAAAAAAAATTCACATGAGTTTGTTAGTGATTGGTACTGTGGCGTTTGACGCAATTGAAACGCCTTTTGGTAAAACAGATAAAATTGTTGGCGGCGCTGCCACCTATGCAAGTTTGGCTGCATCTTATTTTTATGATAAAGTTAAGATTGTTGCCGTTGTTGGCGACGACTTTCCGAAAGAGGAAATTGCTGCCTTAAACAACCGCCATATCGATACCGAAGGACTACAGGTTAAGGAAGGCGAAAAATCGTTTTTCTGGAGCGGCAAATACCACAACGACATGAATAGCCGTGATACCCTGATCACAGACCTTAATGTCCTGGCAGATTTTGACCCCATCATTCCTGAGGCTTACCAGGATTGTGAATACCTGATGCTGGGCAACCTTACCCCGCAAGTACAGCAAACGGTGATTGGCCGCCTTAAGAACCGCCCCAAGCTAATAGTGATGGACACCATGAATTTTTGGATGGACATAGCCATGGACGATTTGCTGCAAACCATAAAAATGATAGATGTATTGACCATTAACGATGCCGAGGCACGCCAGTTATCGGGCGAGTATTCGTTAGTTAAGGCTGCCCGCAAAATTCTTACTATGGGCCCAAAATACCTGATCATTAAAAAAGGTGAGCACGGTGCATTACTTTTCCATGAAAACCATGTGTTCTCGGCCCCTGCCCTGCCGTTAGCCGAAGTGTTTGACCCAACCGGTGCCGGTGACACCTTTGCCGGAGGCTTTATTGGCTATATGGCTAAAGTAGCAACCATTAATTTTAACAACATGAAAAATGCCATCATTTTCGGCTCGGCGCTGGCATCTTTTTGTGTAGAGAGATTCGGAACAGAAAAAATTAAAGATCTTTCGCAGGATGAGATCGCTGCACGTGTACAAGAGTTTGTACAATTATCGGCTTTCGAGATCTAATAAACTTACCAGCCCTTTGTTACAGAAAATTTAATAACGAACATCAAATATCCAATGTCAATTGATAATGAGGTCTTGATGTTCGTTATTACATTCTCTTTAGCTGATAGGAAGTGTAAAACACATATTACAAGTTAATATTCCAGCCACTTCTTTATTTTCAGGCCAACTACATCACCTTCGGCATATTTATCGTGTTCGTTATTCACCACCCTTATCAGAACGCCCTGGTTTTCGAGGATCAGGTCTTCGTAAAAGCCTTTAAAAAGCACTTGTCTAACCGTCCAGCTATTAGTTTTAAGCACGTTGCTAATCCTTATCCATTCCGGGTACACCACCACGTATTGTTTATCCGTTTGCATACCGCAAATTGATGCTTCGCCGGCGTCTAACACATTACAGTTGGTCAGCAATTCTGCTGTATAAAGGCTCTGTGGATTTTTATACATGGATTTTGGATGTCCGGTTTCAACAATTTCCCCATCACGTAATACCAATAATTCATCAGCCATAGAAAGCACTTCAGCCGGGTCATGCGATACCATTACCACTGTCAAACCTGTTTCTTGTACTATCTGCCTGATATCGTGCTGCAGGCCTTCTCTAAACGATGTATCAACCTGGTTAAAGGGCTCATCAAGTAACAATACGTCGGGTTGGGTAATTATAGCCCGGGCAATGGCCACACGTTGTTTCTCACCTCCGCTCAGGTCGGCCACACGTTGTTTGGCCAGGTTCATCATGTTCAATTGGGTAAGCACCAATTCGGTTTGCTCTTCTTTAAATTTTACATTGGTACTCGGTAGCATGGCGGCTACGTTGTCCCAAACGCGCGCAAACAGGTTCAGGTCGTCGGTGTGCTGGGTTACCATTTTCATCGAATCGTGCCCGGGGATCAGCTTTTCTTCCGGCCCCCAAATGCGCTCGCCTTCAAAGTTAACCACACCCTCGTCGGGTGACATTAGCCCGTACAACAGCTTCAGTAAAGTGCTTTTACCGCTTCCACTGGAGCCGATAATGGCCGTTATCTTGCCCTGCTCAATATCTAAACTAATATTTTTCACCCCCGAGGCCGTTGCGCCGGGGTATGTTTTTGTAACTGAAATTGCCTGTAAAAAAGAAGCATCTGCCATAGCGGCCAAAGATACACACGATTTCGGGATTTAAGGATTGACCGGATTTAAACCAGTTAAAGCTTTGCCAATTACACATTTGCGTTGCAAAAGGAGTGCTTAACCTTAATTTATTTAATTTATGAATCGGGTTTTACCAACCCACGCTCAACCCAAAGGCAAACTGGCGCAGGCCATCCTGTGCGGGGCTGTTATCAAACATGTTATTGGCGTAGTATTTGGCAAACAGGCCAATGGCACCGTAACCAACCCGGGCGACAGCACCGTAACGGAACTTAGTGAAATGGTAATCGCCGCCTAATTTAAGATCGCCATTCTGTCCACTTTTTTGTTTGATCCTGCTACCGATAAGTACGCCTAACTCCGGCCCAACCACAATGTGGAACCTGCGGCCATCGGCATCATCATGTGTGCGAAAATCAAATGATAAAGGCACCCTGATATACGTAGCGGATAGGCGGTTTACATCATAATTGACGTTATCAGGCACAAAGGTTAGCACCGGTGCGTCGCGCAGGAAAGTGCCGCTTTTGCGAAGCCGAATGTTAGTCCAGTCGAACCCTCCGGCTGCATAGATGCGGAACGAACTGCTAAAACGGTAACCTATTTGCAACACATCAAACCCGATATAGCTGGTGCGCCATGACCGGTAGTTAAGCACCTGGTTTACCGGCGAAAGCGTGAAGCTGCCGTTATCATTAAGGGCGGTAAGGCCAATATCAAACCTGGTAAATGTTAACCCAAATGAAAATCCCGGCGCCTTTGAGGCATGGTACACCGTATCAGGCTCGCTTTTGTTTGTCTTGGCTACATCGTTCCCAAAGGTTACCCTTATCCGCTTACGTTTTACCTTTACGGAATCGGTTGTTGTTTTTACAGAATCGGTACTGCTTTGGGCAAATGCACCGGCAGCTATAAAAATTATCAGGAAGGTATATATAACGCGTTTCATATAATAATTGTGAATATGGTCAAAGAATTTAATTAGTCCTGTTTTTTTAGTTTAACAAAGCCCAGGTTTACTCCTGAAATGGTCGACTCATCATCATCGGTACCACTGAACTCTATCAGTTTATCTTTACGTTTATCTACTTTACTTACTACCACATTTATCAGGTCGCCAAGGCTGTTAATGCGGTGCCTTCTGGTAATATTTGCGGCCAAAACCTTTATTTCGCCAGGCGGGTTTTTAATATCTAGCGGCTGTTGCAACATAGCCGGATCTGCCTCGCTGATATCTGCCTGTGCGGTTAACCGTGTCTCGGCACCAGGTACAACCGGTTTAATGATTTCTGCACTGCGTGGCATATTTTGTGCCACTTGCTCATTTTTCTCTTCTGTTACAATAGCAGGTAAAACATTCGACTGTACCCGGGCAGCCGTTTTATTTAAATTATGACCTTTTACAGATGCCTTGGCAACCACTGGCTGATCAGCTAGCGCCGATGCGGCACTTGCGTTTTTGATAACCCCCGGTGCAACAATAGCATGAACCGGTTTATTGTTTTTGTATGCAGTTATTTGCATTGGTTTTTGCTGGACGGATTTTACCTGCGGAATAAAGTACAGCCCTATTGCCACCAAAAACAATATACTTGCTGCAACGCTTAAATAAGGTAGCCAGCTTTTCCGTCTCTTGCCGCTATCGATTTTTTGGGCGATATTTTTCCAGACAATTGGCGACGGCTGTATCTCCAGCTCCGCCAGTTCCGACCGGAACAAATGATCAATTTCCTTATCCTGCATACTCATATCTTTTTTTTTCGATGCTTAATATCTGTTCCTTCAGTATCGCCCTCGCCCTTGATAACTGCGATTTTGACGCTCCCTCGCTAATGCCGGTCATTTCGGCGATCTCCTTATGCGAGTAACCGTCTATAGCGTACATGTTAAATACCATACGGTAACCCGGCGATAGGCCTTTGATCAACATCAGCAGATCCTTAGCTTCTAAACTGCTTGATGCTATTGCATTTACCGTTGGTTCTTCACCGGCCTCGTCCATATCAACCACCTGCATCATTTTATGATGGCGGCGGTAGTACTCAATTGAGCTGTGTACCATAATACGCCTTACCCAACCTTCAAATGATCCCTCGCCGCGATAATCTCCCATCTTCTGAAACACCTTGATAAAGCCGTTTTGCAGCATATCTTCGGCCTCCATCCTATCGATAGAATAACGCATGCACACGCCCAGCATCTTACCTGCCAGTCGCTTATAAAGCATCTCCTGGGCTTTGCGCTGGCCGGCTTTACACCGCTTAACAAGTTCGTCGATATTAGGTTTAGGTTCCAAAAACATCATTTAACAGTAAGATGGCAGGGACCTATAAATGGTTGCATGGTTGGCAAAATAATTTTAGCTAAATTTCATCCGCTTTAATGCTATAAAGTAAGTTATCTTTCACTGTAATGAAAATTGTAAAGCTTGTAATTATTTTTCTAATCAGCAGGTGTATTACCGTGCTGGCTCAAACAACTCCAGCTAACGGTTACGTTCTGCTTAAACCAGACCGTGTTTTCGACGGGAAGGAGATGCACGCTAACTGGCAGGTACTTGTAAAGGGCAAACGTATAGAAACTGCGGGCGAACCATCGGCAATAACAATACCCAACGGCACCAGTGTCATCGAACTGAAAGGTACAACCCTGATGCCGGGTATGATAGAGGGCCACTCGCATCTCTTTCTACATCCTTACAATGAAACCCGTTGGAACGACCAGGTGCTGACCGAAAGCCGGGCAGAGCGGACTGCCCGTGCCGTACTGCACGCTAAAGCAACGCTGATGGCCGGGTTTACTACAGTGCGTGATTTGGGTACCGAGGGTGCAGGCTATGACGATGCCGGGCTAAAAGCCGCCATAAACAAAGGCGTTATCCCCGGCCCGCGAATGCTGATAGCCACCAGGGCGATTGTTGCTACCGGCAGTTACGGGCCCAAAAGTAACGTTACCGAAGCTGTGCTACCAACCGGTGCCGAAGCGGCAGATGGCTATGAGGGCTTAACGCGTGTGATCCGCTCTCAAATTGGCTATGGGGCCGATGTAATAAAACTCTACGCCGATTACCGCTGGGGTGCCAACGGCACTGCTGCACCAACCTTTACTGTCGATGAATTAAAAACAGCCGTAGCAGTTGCCGGCAGCAGCGGCAGACAAGTGGTAGTACATTCCGGTACGGAAGAGGGAATGCGCCGCGCTATTACGGCAGGTGTTAGCACTATTGAGCATGGCGATGGCGGCACACCTGAATTGTTTAAACTGATGAAGGCGAAAGGTATTGCTTTATGCCCAACCCTTGCAGCAACCGAATCTATCAGTACTTACAAAGGCTGGAAAAAAGGCATCGATGCCGAGCCGGAAGTGATGAAGCATAAACACCAGATTTTTACCGACGCGCTTAAAGCCGGCGTCACCATACTAATGGGTGGCGATGTGGGTGTGTTTACACATGGCGATAACGCTAAAGAAATGCTGTTAATGGCCGAGTACGGAATGAAGAATATCGACGTACTGCGATCTGCTACATCAATTAACGCAGCAGTTTTTGAATTAAAAGATCTGGGTAATATCAAAGCAGGTTACCTGGCAGACCTTGTGGCGGTTGAGGGCAATCCGGTTGAAGCTCTTAAAGCGGTAAAGGATGTTAGATTGGTAATGAAAGATGGGGTGGTTTATTTGCAGAAATAAAATTTAGGTGTATATTTATATAAAAAAATACACATGAGAACTAACATAGAAATTAACGATGCGTTAATGGCTAAAGTTTTAAAAAACTCCAATATCAAAACAAAGAAAGAGGCTGTTGAGAAAGGATTGGAGTTATTACTTAGACTTCAAAACCAAACCAAAATAATTGCTTTACGCGGTAAGATCCAATTTGACGAAGAAGTTTCTAAATAATGGATATCGTTTTAATCGACACATCCGTTTGGATAAACTACCTCAAAAAGTTCGATACATTGGCAACCGGATACCTTGAAAATCAGTTGGAGCAAATGATCATAGCTACATGCCCAACTATCTTACAAGAGGTATTACAGGGCGTTTTAGTTGACAGTGATTATAAATCACTTAAAAGTTATTTTGATGGATTGCTAATGCTAAATAATAACTCTTATGAATTGGCGATAGAAGCTGCACAGTTATATAGGTCGTTTAAAAAAAACGGGATAACGGTACGAAAACCAAACGATTGCTTAATAGCTGCATATGCTATTAAAAACAATGTACTTCTACTACATGAAGACAGGGACTTTGCACATATGTCCATGCACAGCGATCTAATTGTCATCAAACCTTAACTTATTACTTCTTCTCCCTTATCAACTTATAGATTTTCACTGCCGACATGATTACCAGGCTGAAAACAATAATGCCTATCACCCCGAAGATCCAGTTAACGGCGCTTTTTAATACCACCAAAAAAACGATAGCAAACAGCAGGATCGTAGCCAGTTCGTTCCACAAACGTAACTGGGTAGATGTCCATTTGTAAATACCTTTAGCCATCTGGTTCATTTTGCGCTGGCAAACGGCATGGTACACGATAAGGCCCACAACAAATAACAATTTGATAATTAACCAACCTGGCCATATCATATACCATTTATGCAGGTGTATCATCAACGCACCTGCGATGATAACAAGGTACATGCTTGGTGTAGCAATCACCCACCACAGCTTACGCTCCATAATCTCGAACTGATCAGACAGGATAGTACGGGCAGGTTCGGGCTTGTCTTGCGCCTCGGTATGGTAAATAAACAGGCGCACCATGTAAAACAGCCCCGCCATCCAGCAGACTACAAAGATAATATGTATGGCTAATACGTATTGGTACATGGCTTACTCAATTGTGTCACTGCGCTCCTCGCAAAGACACTTTTGTTATTAGTAACGGTATTCTTTGATCACCTCAACGGCGTACTTAACATTATCAAAAGGGATATCCGGCATAATACCGTGACCCAGGTTGAAGATAAAGCCCGGTTCGCCACGCATACGTTCAAAAAGGCGGTGGATGCGATCTTTGATCACCGATTTATCGGCATACAAAATATGCGGATCCAAATTGCCCTGTACTGCCATCCCTTGCGGTAAACGTTTTTTGATATCCAACAGGTCAACATTCCAGTCTATTGATACGATATCCGGTTTAGCTTCGGCCATTAAAGGTGCAAAAACCGAGCTGCCTTTACAGAACGATATCACGGGAATATCCGTCCTGTTCAGCTTGCTGATGATCTCTACGATATAACGGTGCGAAAATTCGGTATAATCATCCCATGATAATGCCTGTGCCCAGCTATCAAAAATTTGTACGGCGTTTACCCCGGCTGCAATCTGCAGGTTAAGATAATCTGCCGTAACCGTGGCAATTTTTGACAGCAACTGATGCGCCATTTCCGGATGGTTATGCAGCATCAGCTTGGTCAGCTTAAAATCTTTGGATGATCCGCCTTCAACCAGGTAGCTCATCACCGTAAAAGGTGCACCTGCAAAACCTATCAGCGGGATGCGGCCGTTGAGGCGCTGCTGTATCACTTTTATGGCATCGGCAACATATTGCAGATTGTCGCCTACGTCAGTTTGCAAATTATCGATATCGGCCTGTGTGCGTACAGGGTTAGCAAATTTAGGGCCTATGCCCTGCGTAAAACTCAGGTCGCCGCCCATTGCTTCGCCGGTTACCAATATATCCGAGAAAAGGATTGCAGCATCAATATCCAGCAGATCTACCGGCAGCATAGTGACATCTGCGGCAATTTCCGGCGTTTTGCACATCTCCAAAAACGAATACTTGTTTTTGATCTCCCAATACTGTGGCATAAAGCGGCCAGCCTGGCGCATCATCCATACCGGTGGTCGTTCTGTTTCCTTTGAAAATGCGGCTTTTAAAAATAACGAGTCTTTCATATTGTTGGAAAGGAAGGACTTTAATACAAAAGACAAAAGGATTTTTGTCCTTCCTCTTTCATCCATCCACCTTATAAATCTTAGTGTTTTTTTAATTCCTGCTCTACCTTGTCTATAACATCCTTCATTTTAGCGGTAATATTCGCCTTATGTTTTTCTGTTAACGAGAGGTAGGCCCGAGCTTTATCATAGTTACCGTTACGAACATTAATGTTGGCCACATGCACCAACGCAGCTACGTGATCGTTTGCATTACGCAGCGGGTATTGTGCCGCTAATTCGTAATGCTGTTCGGCTTGTTCATATTCGCGCTTTTGCAAACAAATACCGCCGTATATAAATTCATAAAAACCACGGCGCTTTTTGCTCAGCCAGTCGGGCCGTGCAATTTGCTTTAACAGGCCTTCGGCTTTAGCATAATCCTTTTGGTGGAAGGCCTTGGCTGCCAGCACTATGGTTCCCTGTTTAAAATAACCCCATATCAGCAACGCGATAAATAATACAGCAACAGCTGCCAGCTCGTAAACCTGTAGTTTAACGATAACAGCCAGCAATATAACAAACAGCCCGATAACTAAAACGCGTGCCCTGTTAGTGAACATTTATTAGTGCTGGTTGTCTGTAAATTTATAACCCACACCGCGAATAGAATGGAAATAAACCGGGTTTTTAGGATCAGGTTCAAAGTACTTGCGGAAAGTAAGGATAAAGTTATCAATGGTACGGGTAGACGGATAAACGTCATAGTTCCATACCGTTTCCAGGATCTGCTCGCGGGATACGGCCTCATTGCGGCGCTCTATAAGTAATTTTAACAGCATGGTTTCCTTTTTGGTGAGCGGGGTAATGCTTTCATCCTCGTTAACCAGTTCAAAGGAATTAAAGTGGATAGTTTTGTCGCCTATTTTGTAGCTGTTAAACTCTTTAAGATCATCACCTTTCAGGCTGCGTTTTACCAGGTTGTTCACGCGTAAAATCAGCTCTTCCAGGTTAAAGGGTTTAGTAAGGTAATCATCAGCACCTTTTTTAAGACCAGAGATCTTATCCTCGTTAGTATTTTTTGCGGTTAAGAACATGATAGGCACCTCTGAATTTTCCAGGCGGATGGTCTCCGCAACCACAAAGCCATCAATCTCCGGCATCATCACATCCAGTATAACCAGGTTAAAACGCTCTTCTTTAAAGATTTGAAGGGCCTTTTTACCATTATTTGCTGTAGAAACTTTATAACCTTCCAGCTCCAGGTTTAATTTGATGGCCTCTAACAAATGGTCTTCGTCTTCGGCTAATAAAATTCTTTTTTTAGTGAGCATGATATTTAATTTAGGTTTATGCAAAAACAACTTCAAACACGCTGCCGGCAGGGCGGTTATCTTTTACTTTGATGCTTGCCTGGTGTTTGTCTAATACTTCTTTAACTATATACAACCCCAAACCGGTACCTTTTGTGTTACGGGTATCTTCACTGCCTACCCGGTAAAACTTATCAAAAATACGGCTTTTCTCTTCATCGGCTATGCCTATTCCATGATCTGCCACCTGGAAGTAGATCTTGCCTTCTTTTTCAAATAGTTTTACGTTCACTGTTTCGCATGGGCTTGAATACTTAACGGCATTTTCTACCAAATTGGTTACTACCGATGTCAGCGCAAATTTATCACCGGTTATCTCAATCTTCGGTTCGATCTCGGCATTGATGATTTGCTGGTTACAATCGCATTTGCTTATCTGCAGGCGGTTTACAATACTATCTACCAGTACAGAAAGATTGAACTGCGCTTTTGGGAATGTGTACGACTGGTTATCTATTTTTGATGCCAGCAGCATGTTCTCTACCATATCATCTAAACGTTCTACATCCAGCAATGACTTATCAATAAAATTAAGCACCTGCGCCTTGGTTAGGTCGCGTTTCTGGATGGTTTGTAATAAAATTTTAATAGATGCCAGGGGTGATTTTAATTCGTGTGTTACCGACAGCAGGAAATTCTTTTTCTGCTCGTGCAACTTTTGCTCTTTTGCAAGGGACTTATGCAGAAAGTAAGCACCGACTAAAAACACCACCACAAACATGGATCCTTCGCCCATTATCATGCCTTTACGCAACGGGTTAAGCTTAACCAGCATGTAGCCCCACCACATCAACTCGGCCAGGGCGTAGATAATGATAGCATAAAAAATCACCAGCGACTTCTTGAAAAATTTCATTGCATTAATTTTAAATAGTGCTGTTTAGTTCAAATACAATATCCAGACTATCAAAGATAGCTGTTTTTGTTCTATCCAAATCGTCTGTTGTATGGGCGGAAGATATAAAGCCTACCTCGTAACCAGACGGGCCCAGGTAAATACCCCTGTTGATGAGCTCGCGGTGCATTGCTTTAAATTTAAGCATGCTGTTCGGGTCAATCTCATCTGCTGTCCTGATGGTATCCTGATCTGTAAAAGCAAACCAGAAAATGGAACCAATTGTGAATACCTTAACTGCATAACCGCGCTGCGCAACAAATTCGCGGACGCTATTAACAAACCCGGTTGTTTTTGCTTCCAGTTCCTGATAAAAGCCGGGTTGCAGCAGTTCAGTTAACTGGGCTATACCGGCGGCCATAGCTACCGGGTTACCTGATAAGGTACCTGCCTGGTAAACAGAACCAACCGGCGAAATATGATCCATGATCTCTGCAGATGCGCCGTATGCCCCTACCGGTAAACCACCACCGATGATCTTACCATAAGTGATAATATCAGGGCGGATGCCGTAATAACCTGCAGCACCTTCAAAACCTATGCGAAAACCCGAGATCACTTCATCAAACAATAGCATGGTGCCGTTTCGGGTACAGATCTCCAGCAGAAAGGTTAAATAATCCTGTGTTTGCAGCAGCAGTCCGTTATTGGCCGGAACCGGCTCAATGATAACCGCTGCAATTTGTCCGCTAAACTCTTCAAAGGCCTTTTGCAGCGCTTCTTTATCGTTCAGGGCAACCACTATTGTTTCATCGGCAAAAGCCTTGGGTACCCCTGCAGATGAAGTTTCACCAAAGGTTACCAGTCCCGATCCTGCCTTTACCAGCAAAGCATCGGTATGGCCATGATAGCAACCTTCAAACTTCAGGATCTTATCGCGCTTGGTATAGCCACGAGCCAGCCTGATGGCCGACATTACCGCCTCGGTACCTGAGCTTACAAAACGGATCTTCTCTATAAATTTATTGTTGGTCAGGATCAGTTCGGCAAGTTCGTTTTCCAGCGCTGTAGGCGCACCGAACGACATGCCATTTTGCATTACCTCCATTACCTTGTTACGCACCGAAGCATGGTTATGGCCAAGGATAAGCGGGCCCCATGAACAGCAAAAATCTATAAATTCATTGCCGTCGGCATCCCAAATGTGGCTACCATCTCCCTTTTCAATAAAAAGCGGGGTGCCATAAACAGACTTGAACGCCCTTACCGGCGAGTTTACCCCACCCGGGAAATAAGTTTTGGCTTTTTCGTATAATGCTGCAGATTTAGCTCTGCTGATATCTGGTTTGCTCATTTCGCCCCCTCTAAATATCCCCCGGAAGGGGAAACTTATATTTTATATTCTTTAACGTAATGTCTAAATTCTTTCTAATGCCCTCCCTTCCGGGGAGGGTTGGGTGGGGCCTACAACCACTTATTCTTCAATACCTCTTTTGCGTGATAGGTTAATATAGCGGTTGCGCCGGCCCGGCGAATACTGGTAAGCACTTCGGTAATGGCGCGCTGCTCGTTAAGCCAGCCGTTTTGTATGGCCGCCTTTATCATCGCGTATTCTCCGCTTACGTTGTAGGCGGCTACAGGTAATTCCGTATTATCCTTTATCAGCTTTATTACATCCAGATAAGGCAACGCAGGTTTTACCATTAAAAAATCAGCGCCTTCCACCTCGTCTAAACGGGCTTCAATTAAAGCTTCACGCTGATTAGCGGGGTTCATCTGGTAAGATTTTTTATCACCAAACTTTGGCGCCGAGTTAAGTGCATCCCTAAACGGCCCATAAAATGCGCTGGCATATTTAGCCGAATACGACATAATGGATACATTGGTAAACTTATTATCATCAAGCACCTTGCGGATGTAGCCAACACGGCCATCCATCATATCACTTGGAGCGATGATATCGGCACCGCTGCGGGCATGGGCAAGGGCCATTTTACCTAAAACTTCTAAAGTCTCGTCGTTCAAAATTTCCCCGTTCTCAACTATCCCATCGTGCCCGTCGCTGCTATATGGGTCCATCGCCACATCAGTAATTATACACGATTCCGGAAAGTTCTTCTTCACCTCGCGGATAGCGCGCAGATATAGGCTTTCTTCACGATGGCTCTCGGTAGCATACTTATCCTTAAAATCATCGTGAATGTTAGGGAACAGATCGAATGAGTGTAAGCCCAGGTTCATGCACTCTTCAACCTCACGCAGTAAATTATCTACCGAGTATCGAAATATACCTGGCATAGAAGCCACTTCGGTTTTTTGATTTACGCCATCTACAATAAACAGCGGAAAAATCAAATTAGCAGCACTAACATGCGTTTCCTGCACCATCTTGCGTATCACTTCACTTTTCCGGTTTCTTCTTGGTCGTTGTAGCATCCTATTTTATTAAGGCCATTAAGTCATTGAATTGCCGGCCTTAATTATTATAATGACCTAATGACTCAATGACATAAAGACTATTAAATCCCAAACACCGCTTCTGCCAAACCAACTTCGTCGGGCGAGAAAGGCAGGGTATATTTTACACCCATTTCATCAAACTTTTTACCGGTAGATTTACCTATCGCAATTACCTTTTGACCGGGCTCAAGCAGGTTATCAACGAAGTAAGCTTCTACATTGCTCGGGCTGGTAAAAACCAGCACATCTGCTCCGCTTGGCTCAACCTGTTCTTCCAGCACCGTTTCATAAACAGGCAGATCAATTATTTTCGTATCGGCAGATAAACCCTGTTGAATGCTCCTCATCGGATTATCAGCACCGGGAAACAAAATATGGCTGCCATTAGCCATCTTTGCAAAATCTGCAGCAACATCGGCTGTATCATTACTTTCGCCAACAAAATCGGCAAAGTGGCCGTTTCGTCGCAACATATCTTCGCTCCCTGCGCCCATTACCCCAAACTTTACTTTTTTAGGAAACTGCGGGTTTAGCTTAAAGAAATATTCTACGGCGTTTTTGCTGGTAAAAAACACCCAATCCATATTGCGTAGTATGTACGAATCAAATTTGGTGATCACCGGCACTGTACGGATCAGCGAACGGGCTTCAATCTCTATTTTATGTTTTTCTAACGCGCGGCGGAAATAACTTGCGGCTGATATATCGCGCGAGATGAATACTTTATTAGGATATTTACGGTCTTTGGCAAATCGGGCGATGATTTTATCGGCCACGCCCTCTAACGTGTCCGATTCAACAAACAGCCTGTCCGGGAACCCTTCGCCATCATCGGCCTTTGAGGTAAATACCTGAAATTTACCATCGTCGCGGCGGCAGTAAACGCCCAAAGGCAAATGGCAACCACCGCCAAACATTTTGAGCACGCCACGTTCCAGCGCCAGTTCTTCAGCAACATCCGGATGGTTAAGTGCCTGCAGGGTTTCAAACAATGCATGGTCGCTTTCGCGGATCTGGATAGCCAGCGCACCTTGCGCCGGTGCAGGTATAAATTCAGTTGCAGTAAGTTCTTCCACATGAAACTCACTCAGGTCAATACCCAAACGGGTAACGCCGGCCTTGGCCAGCATAATGGCATCGTATTTTTCATCGCGCAGCTTACCAATACGGGTTGGTACGTTGCCGCGCAGTTCATCTATCTCCAGGTCCGGGCGAATGGCCAGCAACTGTGCCTTGCGCCGATTAGATGATGTACCCACCAAACCGCCAAACTTAACCGACAATTTTTGGCGCACATCAACCACATCTTTCAAGATCAACAACAGTTCAGCCGGGTCTTCCCGTTCTGAAACTGCTGCGATAATGAGTCCCGGAGGGTTTTCAGTAGGCAGATCTTTATGCGAGTGTACCGCAACATCAATGCTGCCTGCAATTAATTCTTCTTCCAGCTCTTTGGTAAAAAAACCCTTACCCTCCAGCTTATCAAAGCTAAGGTTCAGGATACGGTCGCCCTGGGTTTTGATGATCTTCAGTTCGGCGGTAATATTTATGGCGGCCAGGCTGTCTTTTACAAAGTTTGCCTGCCATAAAGCTAATTCGCTTCCACGCGTTCCTATTATTATCTTTCTATCCAAAGGGGTATAATTTTACTGTGCAAATTTAATTTTTTATGAACAGTAATATAGTATTAATTAAGGATATGAAAGTAGACTGACTAAGTTTCATGAATATAACAGATCTCACCTACGTTAAAACAATTTATTGACAACTTAAATTTTTATAGCTACCAAAAAGGCAGTAATTAGTTGCCTATTCTTTAATATATATTTTATAATTAACCCATAATTAATCTTATAAATTATTTGTAACGTATTGACATTCTTTTTGATAACTATTTAAAGCAAATAAATATATTAGCGCAAAATATAATAGGCTTATTAATGAAACACTTTTACAAAATCATTTTCACAGCGTTAATTGCTGTAACATTATTGCACGTGTCATGTAAAAAATCTGACAATGTTGCGCCAACTAAAGAATTAAACACAGCCGATATCAGCAAAAGAATTGCGCTGAACCTTTACCGCTCATTATCCACCGGTGTAACTGCAACCGGCAGTAACGGCGTAAAAACAAGCGGTGCGCGCACTGTGGTTACCATGGACGCTAACACCTGCGGGCAGGTAGCAACAACCCTTACCAATACGAGTGCTGTTAACGGCGATACCACTACCTCATATGCAGGCAGACGGGTATTTACCTATAAATGCGATGGTTTCTTTCATGACGGCGTTACTTTAGACGCATACAACCTGATAGATACCTTAACAAAAACACAAAAAGGTGCCGGCTTTAACAACTCTTACAGCATAGCTTTAAATTACAACGTTAAATCATTAGAGGCTGATTATAGCAAGGTAAGCGTTAACGGCTTTACCAGCACAACCGAATACAACTCTAAAGTAAGCGGAACTGCTGTTACCTCTTTTAACAAAATTGCTACCGGCTATACCTGGGATAACATTACTGCTAACCGCACCCCGAACGATGCCGAGAAAGCTACATTCGTATCAGGACGTGTGCAGTTTGTTACCAACATTACTGCTAAAGAAGCTGATGCAACTACCGAGAGCACTGTTATTGTTTACAACGGTACAATGGATTTTATGCCGGGCAACCTGGTTAAAATGATTGTTAACGTTGGCACTGCTACTAAAACATACATGATCAACCTGGTAACAGGTGAGCTAACCGCTATTTAATAGCCGGTTATTATAATATTAAGGGAGCAAGATCTGCAGGTATAAGCCGTTAGATCTTGCTCCTTCTTGTTTACTGACGGATCAAAGCGCGAATCCACGTTTGTAATTTGGATCGATGTTATGAATATAATTCCCCAGCTGTGTGAAAGAGATTCCACGTTATAAAGGATAATTGCACTGCATTATCTATAAAAGGCCGATGGATTGATTTTTGTAAAATCGATTGGAAATCAAATTCGCAAAACTGGCTACCATCATCAATGCAAAACATTTATAAAATTACGCTTACAGCCTTAGTTGCTGTTATGTTGTTTCAAACTTCCTGCAAAAAATCAGATAATGTTACGCCTGCTAAAGCCGATGCAAGTACAGGTATAAGCAAGGAACTGGCTTTGAAAATTGCACGAGGGCTTTCAAGTAATCTGGGTATTATTCCAAGCGCTAAAGTTGCATCCGCAAAAACGCCCGTAATTATGGACAACCTTGGTTGCGGCACCGTATTAGAACAAACCAACACTAATCAAACCGTAGTAAATGGCGATACCACGGTTAGTTATTTAGGCAATAAACTGGTCACTTCTTTGTGCAATGTTGCAGGCTACAAAGTGCTTGACACCTTAACAACAACCCGGAAAGGTAAAGGGTTTTTAAATACCTACAAGGTTACTGTAGATTACGATGTAGTAAGGCAAGACCCCACATACAGCTTTGTTGGTTTAACCGGATTTAGCAGCACTACAGAGTACAATTCAAAATTAAGCGCCAACAATGATGTTATAGAAAATAATCAATTATACACTGCGTATACCTGGAGCAGAGTGTTGGTTCAGCGCCTTGTTAATGGCGTAGAGAAGCCAACATTTTTACAGGGAAAAGTTGATTTTGCCTGCAGACTTACTGGAAGGGCAGCAGGAGATAAATCAACTGATGGCACCTTAGTTACCTACAGTGGCTATATGGAAATTTTAGGAAGTAATTCTATCATGGTTTCATTTTATCAGGGCCCGGGAAAACCAAACAAAGAATACCTGATAGATGCAACTACAGGCGCGGTAAAAGAACAGTAAGCATATTTTTAGTGAATACCATATTAAAAGCATGATAGCTAAAGATATGGGCCTTGTTTTAGAATTATAAATGCGGGTTTCTTCCGGCAGAGATTGGTTATCTGCTGCTTTAAAGGTATCGGAAGAATGCATTGAGGAATTAGTTACTATTGATCAGGATATCTTTGGCCATGATCATGGGTACACTGATGTACTTTTTCTCCATGTAGTTCATTACCTTTTCCAATATTTCGCGCGACTCTTTATCCATACCCTGCACTTCTTCGGCAAACACAGTATTAACGGCATTGTTGCGGATTTCTTTAATCTTTTCGGGAACCTGGCGCATGGCCAGTTCAATTTTGCGCTGTTTAAGCATTACCAAAAACTCGGCTATATTCTGCTCAATAATGGCTTCAGCATGTACCAGTTCCTGGTAGCGTTCCTGCAGGTTTTTCTTGGCTATTTCATTCAGCGAATGTACTTCTATGAAATTCACATCGAAATGCTCCAGAACTTCAGGGGCAGTATCATTAGGTATGGCCAGGTCAACAATAGTTTTCTTATCCGTATCGCCGTTTAGCAAAGATGCGTAGATCTCCGGTGTAATTATTGGCTCAATGGCAGATGTACAGGTAATAATCGCATCAAACCCTTTGCTGTAAGTTTTTAGGTCGGCCAGTTCAAAAGCTTCGCCGCCTAACTCATTAGCCAGCTTTTGTGCATTGGCAAGCGTACGGTTAAAAACAGAGAAATTTGAAAAGCGGTGCTTTTGCAGATATTTAGAGATATTCCTGTTGGTTTCGCCAGCCCCGATGATCAGTATACGGGCGTTGGTACAAAGCTTAAGATCGCGCAGTTTGCGATAAGCCAGTGATACAACAGAAATAGGGTTCTTAGAAATGTTAGTGTTGGTGTAAACTTCTTTAGCGGTCTTAACAATGCAGTTCATCACTACACGCAGCGAGTCGCCGGTTAGACCAGCCTCTTTGCAGTTTTCATAAGCTTTGCGCAGCTGGGCTAAAATTTCTTTCTCGCCAACAATCAAGCTTTCTAACGAGCATGAAGTGCGCAGCAAATGGTTCATCGCTTCCTGGCCTTCAAAAATAGAAGCTGCATCTAAAAAGGTATTGGTAGAATGCGAGCAAAGGCCCATTTCTAAAGCCTGCATAAACGAGTGTGCAAACTCTTTATCTACCACTTGTGGGGTCGACATTACAAACTCTACACGGTTACATGTCGATAAGTAAAAGATCTCCGAAATACCAAACCGGGCCTTAACGTCATGAAGCTTATCGGTTAAATGCTCCTGGCACATCACCAACCTCCCCAATTCCTTCAGCTCAATCTGTTTATGTGTAAAAGCAATTACCTTTAAATACTTCAAAGCAGTTTTTATTTTCGACCCAACAAAAGTAATATACCCTAATGCATGCAATGTCAAGGATATGTCAAACAGAAGTATTTAGAATGTTTATAAATTAGGCGAAAGTGTTAAATTAATCCACCTATTTTGCTAAAATATCGTTTTTCGAAATATATGAGCCGTGTAAAATGCAAAATTTAAAAAAATTCAGCCTTACAGTCCTTATTGTGGGTTACCTGTTAGCCGGCGCAAATCATTTTTATAATCCGGCATCATATTATCACATTATTCCTAAATATTTACCTTGGCCGGTGCTGCTCAATACCCTGTCTGGCATATTTGAGATCTTGTTGGCTTCACTCATGATCAGCCCGAAAACCCGTAACATAGCAGCCATCGGGATCGTCCTGATGCTTATCGCTTTTTTACCTGTCCATATACAAATGGTTATTGATGCCCCTTTTATGTTGGGAGGTAAGTGGGTGGTTACCCCGTTTATCGCCTGGCTACGACTGGTTGTTTTTCAACCGCTGTTAATATTATGGGCATGGTGGCATAGAAAATAGTTTTGAGTTAGGAGTTGTGAGTTAGGAGTACTTATTTTACGCAATATTTAAATCTTATCACTCATAACTCAACACTCAATACGCCCAAAATCAAACAATTCTACGCTGCGCCCGTTTCAGCAAAATGGATCTGCAAAGTATTGAAATGCGTAACCTGGACGTACAAGACTACCAGGAACTAAAAAAATCAATGAAGTCGGCTTATCTGGATATGGATGAGGATTACTGGGATGCCGCTTCTATCAAAAAACTAATCAAACTTTTTCCCGAAGGGCAAATATGCGTTACCGTTAATAATGTTGTGGTTGGCTGCGCCCTGTCAATTATTGTTGATTACGACAAATTTGGCGATACTCATACTTACAAGCAGATAACCGGCGACAGTAGCTTTAAAACCCACACCGATAAAGGCGACGTACTATACGGAATAGACATATTCGTGCACCCAAAATATCGCGGTTTGCGCCTTGCCCGCCGCCTTTATGAAGCCCGTAAGGCACTCTGTGAAAAACTTAACCTTAAAAGCATTATTGCCGGCGGCCGTATCCCTAATTATCAGAAATTTCAAAACGATCTTACGCCAAAACAATACATAGACAAGGTAAAGTATAAAGAGATCTATGACCCTACCTTGTCATTTCAGTTAGCCAATGATTTCCACGTACGGAAGATATTGCGTAACTACCTGCCGGAGGATAGCCGCTCTAAAGGTTTTGCTACGCTGATAGAGTGGAACAACGTTTACTATGAAGAGGTTAGCTCAGTTATCAATAATAAAACGCAGGTACGTATTGGCTTGGTGCAATGGCAAATGCGCCCCTACAGTAACATCAGCGAACTCCTCAAACATGCCGAATATTTTGTGGATGCGGTGAGCGACTACCAGTCGGACTTTTTGCTTTTCCCGGAGTTGTTCAATACGCCGTTAATGGCCGACTATAACCATATGGATGCTGCCAAAGCCATGCGCGAGCTGGCGCAGTTTACGCAACCTATTGTAGAGGCTTTCACAAAGCTGGCGGTATCCTACAACGTAAATATAATTGCCGGGAGTATGCCTAAAATAGAGGATGATTCGATGTACAACGTATCGTACCTTTTCAGGCGTAACGGCAGTATTGAAATGACCACCAAAATTCACCCTACGCCTTCCGAGATCAGTTCATGGGGTATGCGCGGCGGAGATGAGGTAATTGCCTTTGATACCGATGCCGGCAAGATCGGTATCCTGATCTGTTACGATGTGGAGTTTCCGGAGCTATCGCGCATTCTGGCCAGTCAGGATATGCAGATCCTGTTTGTACCATTCCTTACAGATACGCAAAACGGCTACAACCGGGTTAAATTTTGCGCCCAGGCCCGCGCTGTAGAAAATGAGTGCTACGTAGCAATTGCCGGCTGCGTAGGTAACTTGCCTAATGTAAACAACATGGGTATTTCTTACGCGCAATCGGCCGTGTTCACACCGTCAGACTTTGGTTTCCCAACAAACGGGATCCAGTCGGAGGCCACGCCAAACAGCGAGATGATCGTTATTGCCGATGTCGACCTATCTGCACTGGACGCCCTGCATGAGTATGGCAGCGTACAAAATTTAAAAGACAGGCGTACGGATCTGTATGGAATAACTTTTAACGGGAAGAAAATATAAATCAATTCATACATTGCGCTGGTAATTTTACCCCCATGATCCGCAAGAAATTTTATACTATACCGGGTGCCAGAGGCCGCGCTATGCTGGCCGATATCACTTTTCACGACACCAATCCTAAAGCGCCGCTGGTAATCTTTGCTCATGGCATCCGAGGGTTTAAGGATTGGGGCGCGCATAACCTGATGGCCGAATATTTTGCTAACAATGGTTCCCGGTTCCTTAAATTCAACTTCTCTCATAACGGCACCACCGTTGATAACCCTACCGACTTTGAGGATCTGATCGCCTTTGGTGATAACACCTTCAGTATGGAGCTGGAAGATCTGAACGCTATTATTGATTTTGCCTGCGGCGGCGCCTATATGCCTGCCGTTCGCGAGGTATACCTAATTGGCCACAGCATGGGCGGCGGAATAAGCATTGTTAAAACCGCCGAAGATAAACGCGTTGGTAAACTGGTTACTATGGCCGCTATATCCAGCTTTTATAATCTTTGGCCAAAACAGGCCGAGGCACAGTGGAAACTGCAGGGGGTTATGTATATGCCTAACGCCCGCACCAAGCAAAATATGCCTTACAAGGTTAGTTTGTTGTACGATCTAGAACGCAATGCCGACCGGCTGGATATTCAGCAGAAAGCTATGCAGATAAGCCAACCCTGGCTCATTGTTCACGGTGCCGAAGATACCAGCGTGCCGTTAAGCCATGCAGAACAATTACATCAGGCTCAGCCCAATGCTGTTTTAAAGGTGATTGCTGGTGCCGATCATGTTTTTAACGCTACACATCCTTACGGTAAAACCATCCTGCCTGACACGCTATTGCAATTTTGCGACGCTGCCATTGACTTTTTAAAAAAATAACGGTCAATCGCGCCAACTGTAACGCATCTTTTGTCGTTATTGTAAAGTGTTAACATCAGCAAGTACTATGAATTTAGCCGGCGCAGTAAAAAAAGGAAAGAAATTCCAAAACCCTATTCCTACCGATGAGGCAGGCTTTGATAAGTTTTTTCCTATCCTTAAAGAATATATTAACAACAAGGCCGAAAGCACACCCAAAAAACAGCTTGGCCCGTTCAATACCGATAAAAGCATTTACCAAACCCCGCCGGATGGTGGCCTGCGCGTTACCTGGCTAGGCCATTCCAGCTTATTGATAGAGGTAGATGGCATCCGTATCCTGACAGATCCAGTGTGGAGCGAGCGGGTTTCATTCACCTCGCTATTCGGCCCGAAGCGTTTTTTTGCGCCCCCGTTGCCGCTAAAAGATCTGCCGCCTATCGATGTGATCATCGTATCACATGATCATTACGATCATATGGATAGCCAAACCATTAAATTCTTTGCAGATCAGGATATCCGGTTTATTACACCGCTGGGCGTTTGCGAATACATTAAAAGTTACGGTATTGCCGAGAACTTTATTCATGAGGTAGATTGGGGCGATAGTGTAATGATTGGCGATTGCAATATTACCGCTACCCCGTCAAGGCATTTTTCTGGCAGGGGCATCTTTAACCGCAACGAAACGCTTTGGGCATCATTTGTGATTAAAGGCCCACAGCATAATATTTTCTACGGAGCAGATTCGGGCTGGTTTCCTGGTTTTGCAGATATTGGCGAGGCCTTTGGTCCGTTTGACCTTACCATGCTGGAGATAGGCGCTTATGGCAGTAACTGGCCCGACATTCACATGGGGCCAGATAATGCATCCAATGCTCACCTGGCCTTAAAAGGCAAGATCATGATGCCTATCCACTGGGGCACTTTTAACCTGGCCTTACACGCCTGGTACGAGCCGGCAGAAAGATTGGTTGAATTTGGGAAACAGAAAAATATTGAGTTATTTTTACCTGAGCCCGGCCAACCAACCAATGTTATAACCGCCTACAATTCTAACTGGTGGAAAAGGTTTATGAGTTAGGGCTGTATAAAGCCCTTAAATCATGAAAAATGCTTTCGTCAAGATCTTTTTGTTGCTGGCGCTGCTTACCGTCAGCTTTGCAGTTAATGCACAAACGGTTATACCGCTTTGGCCAAAAGGCGCGCCTGGTTTTGAGAACCGCCGCAACGAGCCGGAGCAAGCGAAAGATTACTGGGTAAAAAATATCCATAACCCATCTGTTACCGTGTTTATACCGCCAGCCGGCAAAGCTAACGGTGCTGCAGTGGTGATTTGCCCGGGCGGCGGTCACCGGTTGTTGGTTTACAATTCTGAAGGCGTGGCTCCGGCCAAGTTCTTTAACGATCTGGGCATTACCGTTTTCGTTTTAAAATACCGTTTAGGTAGGGATACCTTGTCGCCTTACAGAATTGACGTTCATGCCAAGGCGGATGGTTACCGGGCAATGCGTTTGGTGCATAGCCGGGCGGCAGAGTTTGGTATAGACACCAACCGCATCGGCCTGATGGGCTTTTCGGCAGGTGGCGAGGTGGTTGATATGATCGCCTTTAAAAATCTTCAAGGTAACCCTAAAGCCGCCGACCCGATAGACCGTGCAAGTGCAAAGGCGAATTTTATTATCCAGGTTTATCCCGGCCCGGGTTTTATGCCTGGTGTTATCCCCGCTGATGCACCGCCGGCTTTTTTAGTAGCTGCCAATGATGATGTATGCTGTTCGCCGCCATTGATCCAACTGCTCCAAAAATATCGTGAGGCAAAAGTACCGGTAGAAATGCATTTGTATGCCAAAGGCGACCATGCCTTCAATATGGGTACCAACCGTAAACTAAAATCTATTAACAACTGGCCACAGCGCCTGGCCGATTGGCTGGAAGACAGCCACATCCCGCAACCCGAGCGGAAGAAGGTGTTGCATAATTAGTCAATTACGGGTTGTACTTAGCTATTGTTGCTCCTTTAATTGTCGTCCGTTAAAACGTATTGCTTCTTTATTCGTTGTTATAAAAAGGAGAAGAAATTATGGCAAACTTTCAGGATATCATCGCATCAGACAAACCCGTATTAGTAGATTTTGCTGCGGAGTGGTGCGGGCCGTGTAAAATGATGCCGCCTATTTTAAAGCAGGTAAAGGATGCACTTGGCGATAAAGTGACAATCATCAAGATCGACATCGATAAAAACCCGGCTGCTGCAAGCGCCTACCGTGTGCAAAGCGTACCTACATTAATGGTTTTCCAAAAAGGCGAAAGCAAGTGGCGCCAAAGCGGTGTTGTACAGGCGCGCCAACTGCAAAGTATTTTGGAGCAATATATTTAATTCTACAAATAACTTAGCCACCATTGCTTGTGGTGCTGTTTGTATTTAGAGAACCACCTGCATGGGTAGTACAACAGCAGGATAATACCCAGCCATACCAAGTAAGTATACCCCAGATTTAAGCCCATCCCCGGCGGTGAAAACAAGAAGGGCATGTTAGGCGTAATAATTTGCGATGACTTAAACCCTTGCGCAAAAAATAACACAACGGATAGTATGCGGATTAGGTAAAAGTGTAGCACGTAATAAAAGAACGGCACACTGCCGTAAACTTTAAAGAATGCAGCGAGTTTGCCCCTGGCATTCTCTGTTACCGCCAGCACAAATAATCCTACCGATAGGGTTAAGCAGCTGTACAATAACGATGGCGGATACTTGCTTACATTTATAAATGACATTAAGGTAAACAAGCCGTCCTTTTGCACCGCCCACGGGGCCGGGTCGCCGTACGCGTTTGAATACCTTAAGCCAATAAACAATAGCATAAGGCCGCCTGCACTGTATAATAAAAACTTTTGCCGGCCTGCTGGGTTGCTTCCGGTTTTATACAACGTACCGAAAGTATAACCCAGTAACATAATACCCGTCCACGGTAAAATGGCATAGAGCACAAACACAAAATGGCTTTTATCAAGTGGTGCCACAAATCCCTGTGCCGTAAAAAACACTTTTAGCAGTGTATCTTCTAAACTGTTTGGCGGTAGTTTGATTTGCATCAGCAGATCGTGCCCTACAATCAGTATTACCCCGATGGTTCCAATAGCCCATAACGGCAGCCAAACCAAAATCCCTAAGATAATCATGCTTACGCCGATTGCCCATATTACCTGCAAGGCAAAGGCGTTATATAACGGGTTTAGTGATAAGGCAAAGGTTATCAGCACCAGTTCCACAAATACCAGCCATAACCCACGCTTAATTAAAAAACCGCTTAGCTGCCCCTTAGTACGGCGGCTGCCGGCAAGGTAAGCTGATATGCCGCTTAGGAAAACAAATATCGGCGCGCAAAAGTGGGTGATCCATCTGGTGAAGAACAAGGCCGGATATGTGGTTGCAAGGTCGGTTGGGTTATAGGTTATTGCACCTTTGTGAAAATACTCGCGGGTGTGGTCAATAGCCATGATCAACATTATTGCTCCGCGCAATATATCGATAGACTGGATACGCTGTTTGGTTGGCTGTTCAGCAGTCATGTTTGTGCAGGTTAAGGATTTACCGCTCAAGTTAGCAAATCCGCCGCACAAAAACTATTGTTTTTCGGCAACAGGCGCTTCTTCCCTATCCGCCCGTTTACGCAGGTAAAGCCACGTGAGCAGGTACAGGCATAGCAAGCCAAGTAAAAAACCGCCTAATACATCGGTAAACCAATGGGCACCGAGATAGATCCGCGAAAGTGGTATGGAAAAGATCATCAGCAAGCTAATGCCGCCCACTATCCAGCGGATAACTTTGTTCACATCTTCCAGCTGAAACATCAGCACCACCATAAAACCAAAAAACACCACATAGAAAAGCACATGCCCGCTGGGAAAGCTTTGCTGGGTAGTTTTATAAACTATGCGCACCAGGGTATCTGATGGGCGGGGCCGGTTAATGAGTGCTTTAATCACTGTACTTACCAGCCCGGCAAGCATAGTAGCAATTGTGTACAGCGCGGCTTTTTTATATTTAAACAACAGCAGAATAAATGCGGTGCTAACAACCATTACAGGCGCCTCTGGCTCATAACCGGGGGTGCTGATAAAGTACATGACCTTATCAATAACCGGGTTTTGATGTGCCTGGATCTCGCGCGAGAAACGTACATCTAACCCCGACTGCGGGAACACATGCACCAGGATAGACAGGGCGATAAACCCCAAAGTAATAATGGACAGTACCAACACCATGATGTGCTGCCTGCGGATATTCATTTAATTAAATAAGGTCTTTTAAGTGTTTATAATTTGCCTTGAACGTATCAATCACCTCGTCCATCCGTCCGTTCAGCATTAATTTGGTCATGGATAGCGCCATCCCCTTAACCTGCCCCATCTCTATCTTTGGCGGCATTGCCAGGGCGTTAGGGTCTGTAAAGATATTTACCAAAGCAGGGCCGTTGTACATAAATGCTTCCTGCAGGGCTTGTTTCGCGTCATCCGGGTCGGTTACGGTAAAGCCTTTAATACCCATTGCCTTGGCAACCATAGCAAAATCCGGGTTATGCATTTCGGTTTGCCAATCGGGCAGGCCGGCAACTTCCATCTCCAGCTTAACCATCCCTAAAGAGCGGTTGTTAAACACAATGATCTTGATGGGCAGTTTGTATTGCGTAATGGTGGCCAGATCGCCCAGCAGCATGCTTAGCCCTCCGTCGCCACAAAGTGCTATGACCTGCCTGCCCGGTAGGGCCAGCGCCGCGCCGATAGCCTGCGGCATCGCGTTAGCCATTGAGCCGTGATTGAAAGACCCGATCATTTTGCGTTTGCCGGTTGCATTTATATAGCGGGAACCCCAAACGCATGACATACCTGTATCTACCGTAAATATCGCATCATCCGTAGCTAACTGGTCTATCAGGTTGGCAACATACTCTGGGTGGATATTCTCCTTTTTACCGGCATCATCTACATAGATCTTCATATTTTCCTTTACGTTGCCGTAAAATTCAAGCTGCGCCTTTAAAAAGCTGTCGTCCTGGTGCTGCTCAATTAACGGAAGCAGATCGGTAAGGGTATCTTTGATGCTTCCGCAAAGGCCAACCTCAACCTTTGCGCGGCGGCCAATACGTTCCGGTTTGATATCAACCTGCACTATCTTGCATTCGGTAGGCATAAACTGCTCATACGGGAAATCGGTGCCGAGCAAAACCAGCAGGTCGCTCTCGTGCATGCTGTGATAAGCTGATGGAAGCCCTAACAGCCCCGTCATACCTACTTCGTTAGGGTTATCATACTGGATATCCATCTTAGCGCGGAACGAGTATCCAACAGGCGCATTTAATAATTTGGATAAAGCCACAACCTCGTCATGCGCATCGGCAGCACCGATACCGCAAAACAGGGTGATCTTTTTATGATGATTGAGCAAATCTGCTAATTTCGACAGGTCTTCGGCAGTAGGTTTTATAACCGGGATAGGGTTATAGTTAATGGTCGAGGTCATGATCTCCTCGGTATCCATACTGGTAAGGTCGCCGGGTACACCAAGTACAGCCACTCCTTTACGATGCAAAGCGGCCTGTATCCCTGCCTGCATCATCCGCGGGAACTGTTTTGGCGTTGTAGCTACCTGGTTATAGTAGCTGCAATCATCAAATAATTTAATGGTGTTGGTTTCCTGGAAGTATTCTGTACCATACTCAAAGCTGGCAACTGTAGATGCTATTGCAATAACCGGGGCGGCCGAGCGGTGGGCATCGTACAATCCATTGATCAGGTGCACGTGGCCGGGGCCGCTGCTGCCTGCACAACAAGCCAGCTGGCCGGTTACCTGGGCTTCGGCGCCTGCTGCGTAGGCGCCCGCCTCCTCATGCCGAACATGAATCCATTGAATGGTACCTTCGCGCCTAACGGCATCATTAACTTCATTCAAGCTGTCGCCGGTTACGGCGTATATACGTTTGATGCCCGCGTTCACCAGCATTTCCACCATCTGGTCTGCAATGTTTGCCATAATACTATTGTAATTGTATTACTTAAACCTGATATGCCGCATGGGGTTTTAAAATTAATGAATTAGATAAACCAATGACGGGGGCACTGAAGAGCGGAAAGCACTAAAAACAAAAAAGCTCCCGATAGATCGGGAGCTTTTTAATTCTTAAAATTGAATAATTAATTATTCGCCTTTTTCTGCATTCTCTTCTTTTTCAGGAGTTGCAGGAGTTTCAGTCGCAGGAGTTTCTGCTTCCGGCGTTGCTTCAGCAACCGGCGCATCAGCTACAGTTTCTTCAGCTACAGGAGCAGCAGTTTCTGTTGCAGTTTTTGCTTTACCAGCACCACCACGACGACGGGTTGATTTTTTCTCAGATTTAGCTGCTACATCTTTACCGTAAACAGTATTGTAGTCAACCAATTCAATGATTGCCATTTCGGCGTTATCGCCTAAACGGTTCTCTAACTTAACAATACGTGTGTAACCACCCGGGCGGTTAGCAATTTTTGCAGCAATTTCACGGAACAAGATGTTCGTAGTGTCCTTGTCTTGCAGGTAGCTAAATACGGTACGGCGTGAGTGCGTAGTATCGTTTTTTGATTTTGTTAATAATGGCTCAACGTAACCGCGTAAAGCTTTTGCTTTAGCTAAAGTTGTTGTAATACGCTTGTGTAAAATAAGCGAAGATGCCATATTAGACATCATCGCTTTACGATGGCTGTCTGTGCGGCCTAAATGGTTTACTTTTCTTCCGTGTCTCATTTGTTTGTTAATTTGTGCACGTGCATACCGTTGGGCGGCTATTTAGTCAAGCCCGCGGAATTATGCCCTCGCTTATTATTAGTGTTGTGTTATGAGTAGTGAGTTATGAGTTATGAGTTAAAGAAAAACTTATCTCTCAAAACTCAATACTTATAACTTAAAATTATTCTTCGTCTAACTTGAATTTAGAAAGGTTCATACCAAAAGATAATCCTTTTGATTTAACCAGGTCCTGAATTTCAGTTAATGATTTTTTACCAAAGTTTCTGAATTTTAACATGTCAGCAACATCGTAAGATACCAAGTCTGCAAGGCTACGGATATCAGCAGCTTTTAAGCAATTTAATGCACGTACAGAAAGGTCAAGATCAACCAATTCAGTTTTAAGGATCTTACGCATGTGTAAAATCTCTTCGTCAACTTCTTTTGTTTCTTCTTTAGCCTGCGCCTCAAGCATCATATTCTCATCAGAGAACAGCATAAAGTGTTGGATAAGGATCTTAGCAGCTTGTTTCAAAGCATCTTCCGGATGGATAGAACCATCGGTAGAGATATCAAGAATCAATTTTTCATAATCCGTTTTTTGCTCAACACGGTAGTTTTCTAACGTGTATTTAACATTTTTAATAGGTGTAAAAATCGAATCGATCGGAATAACACCTACGTTAGCATCAGGATTTTTATTTTCTTCGTTACTGATGTAACCACGGCCTTTAGCAACGGTAAGCTCAACTTCAAGCGTTACCGATGAATCCATGTTACAAATAACCAGATCAGGGTTCAACACTGTAAAGTTGTTTGAAAACTTAGTGATGTCGCCTGCACTAAAAGTGTCCTGGCCGTTAATGATCACAAATATTTTCTCATTATCGCCCGATTCACCTGATTTTTTAAAACGAACTTGTTTTAAGTTCAAAATGATCTCGGTTACATCTTCAACCACCCCTTTGATAGTTGAAAACTCATGCATTACGCCTGATATACGTACAGATGTAATAGCATAACCTTCTAATGAAGAAAGTAAGATACGACGCAGAGCATTACCAATGGTTATACCGAAGCCTGGTTCTAACGGACGAAACTCAAACGTGCCATCAAAATCGTTTGATTTCTGCATGATAACCTTGTCTGGTTTTTGAAATGCTAAAATTGCCATTTATATCTTTTGTTTATTGTTTAATGATTTGAGTTGGTATTAACCACGAAAATGATTGACATAAAATGCCAATCATTCGGTGGATAAGAATCGTTATTATTTTGAGTATAACTCCACAATAAGGTTTTCCTTAATGTTTTCCGGAATCTCGTCACGGTTTGGATAGTTAAGGAATTTGCCTGTTAATTCGGCAGCATCCCATTCTAACCAGCTATACTTGTTGATCTTGCGTCCGGCAACTGAATTGCTGATAGCCTCAAGTGATTTTGATTTTTCGCGAACTGCAATAACGTCGCCAGCTTTTAACTGGTATGAAGCGATGTTTACAACGCCACCGTTTACAGTAATGTGTTTGTGGCCAACTAACTGGCGTGCACCAGAACGTGTAGGCGCAATACCTAAACGGTAAACTGCGTTATCTAAACGAGCTTCTAAGAATTTCAACAGGTTTTCACCGGTAATGCCTTCTTTAGCTGATGCTGTATGGAACAAGTTTTCGAACTGACGCTCTAATACACCGTAAGTGTATTTAACTTTTTGTTTTTCCATTAACTGTACGGCGTACTCAGATTGCTTTCCTCTTCTTTTAGAAGCACCATGCATACCTGGTCCGTAGTTTTTTCTTTCCAACGCTTTATCCGGACCGAAGATCGGCTCGCGGAACCTACGCGCAATTTTTGATTTAGGGCCTGTATATCTTGCCATTATTTGTGTGTTTTAAAGTATCAAACAGCCCGCAGCTGCCGAATCTTAGCTTTAAAAATTTAGTGAATTAAACTCTACGACGTTTTGACGGACGGCAACCATTGTGTGGAAGCGGTGTAATGTCCTTAATAGTAGTTACCTCGATACCTGTTGTTTGCAGGGTACGGATAGCAGACTCGCGGCCTGAACCCGGGCCTTTAACAAACACCTCTACTTTGCGTAAGCCTAAATCATAGGCAACTTTACCGCAATCGCCAGCAGCCTGACCGGCAGCGTAAGGGGTGTTCTTTTTAGAACCTTTAAAACCCATTTTACCGGCTGAAGACCATGAAATAGCCTGGCCGCTTTTGTTGGTAAGGGTGATAATGATGTTGTTAAAAGTTGCATTGATGTGTGCCTCGCCAACTTGCTCAACAACAACAATACGCTTTTTGGTAACTTTTTTGCTTTTAGCCATTTTGTTTTTAATTATTGATTTAGTGAATTACTGAGTTAGTGATTTTATAACTCGGACCCACTAATCGCTTTAATTTTATTATTCCTAACGATTTTAAAGACAGAAACTAATCTCTATCCTTAAATCATTAATCACTTACTATTTAGTAGCTTTCTTTTTGTTAGCAACTGTTTTACGTTTTCCTTTACGGGTACGTGAGTTGTTTTTGGTACGTTGGCCACGTAGAGGTAAACCTTTACGATGACGGGTACCACGGTAGCAACCAATATCCATTAAACGTTTGATGTTAAGCTGAACTTCTGAACGCAGAGCACCTTCAACCTTAATTTGATCGTTAATGATAGTACGAATAGCAGTTAACTGATCATCTGACCAATCCTGAACTTTAGTATTGAAATCAATACCAGCTTCAGTTAAAATGTTTTGGGCGGTAGTACGGCCAATACCGTAAATGTAGGTTAAGCCTATCTCGCCTCTTTTGTTTTTTGGTAAATCAATACCTGAGATCCTTGCCATATTGTTTTTTCTGTTTTAAATGATACCGAACGGCGGGCCACCGTTGTACGGCTATCACAATTCTTTTTAATTATCCCTGACGCTGCTTAAACTTAGGGTTCTTTTTGTTTATCACATAAAGTTTCCCGTTACGGCGGATGATCTTGCAATCAACACTGCGTTTTTTGATGGATGCTCTAACTTTCATCTCGTTTGTTATTTATATCTGTAGGTTATTCTTCCTTTTGTTAAATCATACGGACTCATCTCCAATTTTACTCTGTCTCCAGGTAAAATTTTGATGTAATGCATCCGCATTTTTCCGGATATGTGTGCAATAATCTCGTGGCCATTTTCAAGTTCAACTCTAAACATCGCGTTAGATAACGCTTCGCGAATTGTACCATCTTGCTCAATCGAGGATTGTTTTGCCATATTTTATTGATTATTACTTAATTATCCACCCCAAAACCGGGATGCAAAATTAATAAAAATTATTTACTTTTTATTTTTTTCTTCTAAAACTTTATCGATATAATCAAACGTCGATAAAACATCGGCTTTGCCCCTCTTTACAGCTACCGTATGCTCGTAATGTGCCGAAGGTTTTTTGTCAACGGTTGATACTGTCCATCCATCGTCCCAAAACTTAACACCGGCACGACCCGCATTAATCATCGGCTCAATGGCAATCACCATCCCTTCCTCTAATTTAATGCCTGCGCCACGTTTACCATAGTTAGGAACTTCAGGTTTTTCGTGCAGGCGTGTACCTACACCATGGCCAACCAATTCCTTCACTACACCAAAGCCGTTCTTTTCCGCGTGTTCTTGTACAGCATAGCCTATATCGCCAACACGCATACCTACAACTGCTTTCTCAATACCAAGAGCTAAACACTCCTTAGTAATGCGCATTAGTTTTTGGGTGGTCTGGTCAACTTCGCCAATAGCAAAAGTATAAGCAGAGTCGCCGTAGTACTTGTTGAGCACAACACCACAATCAACAGATACCAGGTCACCCTCAATCAAAGGTTTGTTTGTTGGAAAACCGTGCACCACCTCGTCGTTAAGCGAAATGCATAACGAGAATGGGAAACCGTTATAGTTCAAAAATGCCGGGACCCCTCCGTTGTCACGGATAAAGGTCTCGGCAAGTTTATTTAATTCTAAAGTAGTAATACCAGGGCCTATAACTTTAGCTATCTCCCCGTGTGTTTTGGATACAAGTAAAGAACTTTCTCTTATCAGCTCTATCTCCTCGACAGACTTATAAATGATCTTTGACATGTTTTAAATTAGATAACCGGCGGAGTAGCACCTGATGCTGTAGGGATACTTGCACGGCCTTTGATACGCCCTGTTTTCATTAATCCGTCATAATGGCGCATTAACAAGTGGCTCTCAATCTGCTGTAACGTATCTAATACCACACCCACAAGGATGATCAATGAAGTGCCGCCGAAGAATCTTGCGAAAATGCTGCTAACCCCTACTAAACTGGCCAGGGCCGGTATAATAGCAATGATAGCTAAGAAAATAGAACCTGGCAATGTTATCTTAGAGATAACCCCGTCGATATAATCGGCTGTAGATTTACCCGGTTTAACACCCGGTATAAAACCACCGTTCTTTTTCATATCATCAGCCATCTGGTTAGGGTTAACTGTGATAGCAGTATAGAAGTATGTAAACAAAATGATCAATATACCAAACGTAACGTTATGCTGCCACGAGTTGTAGTTTGATAATGCTATCAACATACCGTTAGCACTTGCATTAGGGAAAAATTGCGAGATAGTTGCCGGGATAAACATTAATGCCTGTGCAAAAATGATAGGCATTACACCTGCAGCATTTACCTTTAAAGGTATATACTGGCGCACACCACCATATTGTTTGTTACCCACAATACGTTTTGCATATTGCACGGCTATTTTACGTGTACCTTGTACTATAAGTATAGTAAACATTACCACACCCAACAGTGCAACAATCTCAACTATAAAGGTAATTAAACCACCTGCACCGTTTGTACGAGAATCAAACTCTACCACAACCGCACTTGGCAACTGAGCAATGATACCCGTCATAATGATCAAGGAAATACCATTACCGATACCTTTATCTGTGATCTTCTCACCCAGCCACATCACAAACAAAGTACCTGCAGTTAATACGCAAGTATTCAGGATGGTAAATAGCGGGTTTGAGATGGTCATGGCATCCGGCTGGATCTGCGACTTCAAATAGCCAATAGCTTGCGCCGCGGTTATAGCTATCGTTAAATAGCGTGTCCATTGGTTGATTTTGTTACGGCCGCTTTCGCCTTCTTTTTGTAATTTAATAAAGTATGGTACCGCAATACCCAATAATTGCACCACAATTGAAGCAGAGATATAAGGCATAACACCCAATGCCAAAATAGAAGAACGTGAGAACGATCCTCCGGCAAACATGTTTAACAAACCTACAAGCCCCTCTTTATTTTGTGTGGCATTAAGCGATGCCGCCTTTACGCCCGGCAAAACGATATACGAACCAACACGATATATCAAAAGAAATAAGAGTGTGTTTATGATACGCACTCTTAGATCTTCAATTTTCCAGATATTGGATAATGTGGTGAAAAATTTCTTCATCGAAATTATAACTTTACAATAGTTCCGCCAGCTGCTTCAATAGCTTTTTGTGCAGTAGCAGTAAATGCATGTGCTTTAACCTCTAATTTAGCTTTTAATTCGCCACGACCAAGTATTTTTACTAAATCATTACGTGAAGCCAAACCGTGCTCTTTCAGGATTTCAAAATCAACTGTTTCCAGTGAAAATTTCTCAACCAGTTGTTGTAACACATCAAGGTTAACACCAGTATACTCAACACGGTTAGGGTTTTTAAAGCCCACCTTAGGCACACGGCGTTGCAATGGCATCTGGCCACCTTCAAAACCTACCTTGGTAGATGTACCTGAACGTGAGCCGGCACCTTTGTGGCCACGGGTTGATGTACCGCCACGGCCAGAACCTGTACCACGGCCAATTCTTTTCCTATTTTTAGTAGAACCTTCTGCAGGTTTAAGATTACTTAAATTCATGATATTAAATATTTTCTACTGCTACCAGGTGGTTAACTTTCCTAACCATACCTATAATAGCCGCAGTGGCTTCAACTTCCACGCTGTGGTTAATTTTCTTAAGGCCTAAGGCCTCAACGGTTTTCTTTTGGCGCTCGCTTCTGTCGATAACGCTTTTAATTTGTGTTATTTTAATTTTCGACATGACTGATTATCCGTTAAATACTTTACCTAAACTAATACCGCGTTGTTGAGCTACAGTAACTGCATCACGCAATTGTGCTAAGGCAGATACGGTTGCTTTAACCACGTTGTGCGGGTTTGATGAGCCTTTTGATTTTGCAAGTACGTTGTGTACACCTGCAGATTCTAATACAGCGCGCATTGCACCACCGGCAATTACACCGGTACCGTTTGCAGCTGGTTTTAAGAATACGAAACCACCGCTGAATTTACCTATTTGCTCATGAGGGATAGTGTTGTTGATAATTGGAACTTTTACCAAGTTCTTTTTAGCATCATCAATACCTTTGGCAATAGCCTCGGTAACCTCTTTCGCTTTACCCAAACCATAACCTACAACACCGTTTTCGTCGCCTACTACCACAATGGCACTAAAGCTAAATGTACGGCCACCTTTGGTTACTTTGGCTACACGTTGTATACTCACCAGGCGATCTTTTAATTCGATCTCGCTGGTTTTTACTCTTTTTATGTTGATTGTTGACATTTCCTGTTTCGATTAAAAGTTTAAACCACCTTCACGTGCACCTTCGGCCAATGATTTGATACGGCCGTGATACAGGTAGCCATTCCTGTCAAACACTACATCTACAATACCTGCGGCAATAGCTTTAGATGCTACTAATTTACCTACAGCGGTAGATTGGTCTGATTTGGTTGTACCACTTGCAACAAAATCTTTTGATAATGATGAAGCTGATACAATAGTTTTACCAGTAACATCGTCAATAATTTGTGCATAGATGCCTTTGTTGCTTCTGAAAACAGATAAACGTGGGCGTGCTGTTGATCCTGAAAGGCGTTTTCTGATGCCTTTTTTAATCCTGTCTCTTCTTGATAATTTCATGACGATTATTTTTTAGATGCTGATTTACCTGCTTTTCTTCTCAATATTTCGCCAACAAACTTGATACCTTTACCTTTATAAGGCTCAGGAGTACGTAACGAACGGATTTTCGCCGCAACTTGTCCTATCAATTGTTTATCGTTTGATTCCAGGATGATGGTAGGGTTCTTACCCTTCTCAGCAGTGGTTGAAACTTTAATTTCTTGTGGTAGTTGGAACACGTAGTGGTGAGAGTAACCCAACACAAGATCTAACGTGTTGCCGGTATTAGTTGCGCGGTAACCCACACCTACTAATTCCTGCTCAATTTTGTAACCTGTAGTTACACCAACAACCATGTTATTTATAAGCGAACGGTATAAACCGTGTAACGCTTTGTGACGCTTTTGGTCTGAAGGGCGTTTTACTAATAACTCGCCACCTTCTTGCTCAATGATGATATCTCTATCAACTTCCTGTTGCAATTCACCTTTTGGGCCTTTAACAGTAACAACATTATCTGCTGATACCGTAACGGTAACACCGCTGGTTAACGCAATAGGTGCTTTTCCTATTCTTGACATTGCTTAATTTCCTCCTATTAATAAACGTAGCATAAAACTTCGCCACCCACATTTTGTGAACGAGCTTCTTTATCGGTCATTACACCGTGAGAAGTCGATAAGATGGCGATACCTAAACCATTTAATACGCGTGGCAAGTTATCGATGCCTGCGTATTTCCTCAAACCTGGTTTACTAATACGTGAAATGCTGCGGATAGCAGAGATTTTAGTTATAGGGTGGTACTTCAAAGCAACTTTAATAGTGCCTTGAGGGCCGTTATCCTCAAACTTGTAATTAGCAATGTAACCTTTTTCGAAAAGCACTTTAGTGATTTCCTTTTTCAGATTTGATGCAGGAATTTCAACAACCCTGTGGTTGGCTTTAATAGCATTCCTTACTCTTGTAAGATAATCTGCGATTGGATCTGTATTCATTATTGTTGTTTATGATAGTGGTTTCCTGCAGGTAACATCCCTGCCGACCTTCTACCGGTTAATTCGTTTGTAAATTCGAACCGCGAAATTACAAAAAATTCAAAACATTATACTATGTTTTGAATTTCATGTACGGGTCTGATATTTTGATTACCAGCTTGCTTTTTTAACACCCGGTATTTTACCAGCTAATGCCATATCGCGGAATGTAACACGCGATATACCAAACTGGCGCATGTAACCACGTGGGCGGCCGGTTAATTTACAACGGTTGTGTAATTTTACCGGTGATGCCGCTTTAGGTAATTTATCTAAAGCCTGGTAATCGCCGGCTGCTTTAAGTGCTGCTCTTTTTTCAGCAAATTTTGCTACTAATTTGGCACGTTTTACTTCACGAGCCTTTACGCCTTCTTTAGCCATTGTTAGTTGGTGTTTGATTTTTAAATGGTAAACCAAATTGTTTTAGTAACTCCAATGCTTCAACATCGTTGGTTGCCGAGGTTACAAAAGTAATATCCATACCCTGGATCTTGTTAATCTTATCGATATTGATCTCAGGGAAGATGATCTGCTCTGATATACCTAAAGTATAGTTTCCTTTACCGTCAAAACCTTTGTCGTTGATGCCTTTAAAATCACGGATACGTGGAAGGGCAACAGCAATTAAGCGGTCTAAAAACTCATACATGGTGTTATCACGTAAAGTAACACGTACACCAATCGGCATACCTTTACGTAATTTGAAGTTAGAGATATCCTTTTTAGATTTAGATGCAACCGCTTGCTGACCGGTAATGGTGGTTAACTCGGTGATAGTGTTCTCGATAAGTTTTTTATCGGTAGTAGCACCGCCAACACCCTGGTTAATGGCAATTTTTTGCAACTTAGGAACCTGCATTACGCTTTTGTACTGAAACTTGTCTTTCAGTGCGATGCGGATATCCTCTTTATATTTTGATTTTAATCTTGGTACGTAAGCCATTACTTAATTTCCTCCCCTGATTTTTTTGATACCCTTACTAATTTGCCGGCATCGTTTAATTTACGGCCAACGCGGGTAGTTTTACCTGTCTTAGGCTCAACCAGCGCCAGGTTGGAAATATGTATCGCAGCTTCCTGCTTTACAATCCCGCCGTTAGGGTTGGCTGCATTTGGTTTAGTGTGTTTTGATACCATGTTGGCACCTTCAACCACCACCCTGTTCTTTTCAATGATAACCTCGGTTACCTTGCCTTGCGTTCCTTTAGAATCGCCGGCTATTACCTTCACTAAATCGCCCTTACGGATCTTTAATTTAGCTGGTTTTGTGTTCTTTTTGCTTTCCATATTACAATACCTCCGGTGCTAATGATACAATTTTCATAAATTGTTTTTCACGTAGTTCTCTGGCAACAGGGCCAAAAATACGTGTGCCCCTTGGCTCATCCTGGTTGTTTAACAAAACGGCTGCGTTATCGTCAAAGCGGATATATGAACCATCTTTCCTGCGGATTTCTTTTTTGGTTCTTACCACTACTGCTTTAGATACGGTACCTTTTTTTACGTTACCTGATGGTAAAGCGCTTTTTACGGTAACAACTATCTTATCGCCAATAGAAGCATATCTTTTACCGGTACCACCTAATACACGGATCACTAAAACTTCTTTAGCGCCACTGTTGTCGGCTACATTCAATCTTGATTCCTGTTGTACCATGTTATT
>NZ_CAXVWK010000056.1:0-29739 GCF_964263795.1 Mucilaginibacter sp. | reverse complement strand
TGGTCGTTTTTTTTAGGTGTTATCACCGTTGCCATAATCTGGTGGGGTGTTATTCAGTTTACGGTTAAGTGCGCTGCATTTTCAGATCTGTTATTTGTGAATACCCTGGGCATGGGCTTTGGCAGCGGCGCTATCGTATTTTTCCTGCTTGTTGCCGGCGCCTTAATTGCCGGTATTTATTACACTATTAAACCATCTACCGCGGCACTTGCAACTGCTATTGCTTGTTTTGTATTGCTGTTAGGTATCAGTGCCGGCATAATCGGCCTTATTGGAGCAGCGGCAGCATTAGCCTTCTTTGAGTACGTTTTAAAAGTGCGTGAAAAACGCGCGGCCGTTAACCGCGTGCTTATCTGCGCTGTATTTATTTTATTCGGCTACAGTTCATTCGTGATGATCGTTATCCGCGCTAAAGCTGGCACCAACTTAAATAACAGCAACCCGCAGGATGCTTTTGCACTTAACAGCTATCTTAACCGCGACCAATATGGCGATACTCCGCTGATGTACGGCGAGTACTTTGATTCGAAACCTATAGACCAGAACGACGGGCCGACCATTTATCGCAAGGGGGCTACCAAATATGAATCGGCAGGTAAAAAGCTGAATACGATTTATGATCGCAATACCCTGTTTCCGCGTATGTTTAGCCAAAAGCCAAACCATCCGCAGTTTTACAGGGAGTGGTCGCACCTGGGGCCAGAGGAAAACCCAACCATGGCTACCAACCTGGGCTTTTTTACCACCTGGCAAATCAACCAGATGTACACCCGCTATTTCCTTTGGAATTTTGTTGGGCGCACCAATGAAATGGACGGCCAGCAAAACAGCGCCGGCATTGATGGTGCCTGGATAAGCGGCATTAACCCTAAAAAGCCACTGCCAAAATCGGTGACCGAAAGCAATGCCTACAACAGGCTTTACTTCCTTCCGCTGATCATTGGCTTACTGGGTTTGGTTTACCACTTCAAACGCAATCAGCGCGATGCGGGTGTTGTGGTGGTACTGTTCTTTTTTACAGGCCTGGCCATTGTGCTTTACCTTAACCAGGACCCACTGCAGCCACGCGAGCGCGACTATGCTTATGCAGGTTCGTTTTACGCCTTTGCCATCTGGATAGGCTTGGGCGTGTTGATGATAGCAGAATTCATCAGTAAAAAACTTAATGCCCGCACGGGTGCTATGATAGCTACATCTGTTTGTTTGCTGGCCGCTCCTGTACTAATGGCCAGCCAGGAATGGGATGATCATGACCGCTCCACTAAAATGACACCACATGATTCGGCTTACAATTACCTTAATTCCTGTGCGCCTAATGCCATTTTGTTTTGCTTTGCCGATAACGACACCTACCCGCTCTGGTACATCCAGGAAGTGGAAGGCGTAAGGCCGGATGTGCGGATAGTAAACTTAAGCTTGCTCGGTACCGACTGGTACATTCGCCAGATGAAGCAAAAAATGAACGATTCTGAGCCGCTGCCTATCACTATGCCTTATGACAAGTTTAAAACAGGGGTGCGTGATGTGATCTATTATAACGATGCTAAAGTTAACGGCCCTACGGAATTGAAAGAGGTGTTTGACTTTATCACATCGGATGATCCGCAAACTAAAGCCCAGCTTTATGAAGGTGTTGATGCTGCCAATTACCTGCCTACCAAAAATTTGAAGCTTACTGTAAACGCTGATGAAGTGATTAAAGCAGGCGCTGTACCGGCAAGCGAAAGGGCCCGTATAGTACCGGAAATTGATTTTACATTCCCGGCGAAATACGTTACCAAAGATAACCTGGCTATTATGGACATTATTGCCCATAACAACTGGAAACGCCCTATTTACTTTACCGTTACTGCCGGCAATGAAAACATGCTGGGGCTGGACAAATACTTTTACAATGAAGGTTTAGCATTGCGATTGATGCCGTTTGCACCCGATACGACCAGGCAACCAATGGAGTACACCAATACGCAGTCAATGTATAACAACGTAATGAACAAATTTAAATACGGCAATTATAAAACCGCTAAGAATCTTGACCATGAGTCGTTAACGTTATTCTTCAGGGTATTTATAGATATGTTTACCAATTTGGGTGAAAACCTGCTAAACGAAGGTAAAAATGATGAAGCGAAAAAGGTGGTTAAGAAGTACGCAACCGAACTGCCTGTCCTTGTCAATTCATCAGACATTGCCTACAAACAGTCTTTTATGGCACAAACGGCGTTCCGTGCCGGCGAAACGGCTATAGCGACGGATATTGTAAATAAAGTGGACGACTACCTTGTTGACCAACTTAACTACAGCAACCAAATGCTGCAGAAAGGTGCCGATGAGGTGAATGCCCGGGATGTACAATTCCACATCCAGCTGCTTAATAACCTGGTTGTCATCACCAAAAACTTTAACCAGCCCAAACTGAATAGCAAGTTTGATGCGCAGTTAAAAGATTACATCAACAAGTTTGGCGGCTTGCCTATGCCCGGGCAATAAGATTTGATAAAATCCCATAATGACAAAAGCGGCTACTGGCCGCTTTTTGTCATTTACACCGTAACAATTGGTAGTGGCAACTGTCAAAGATGGCATATGAAAAACCTTCACAAACCTATTTTTACGATTCTAATATTAGTGCTATCTACTTTAACTGCTTTTAGCCAGAACAAAGTGGTAAGGCTCGATTCAATGATTAGCAAAGCTAACAGCGACGGGTTATTTAGCGGCAATATCCTGGTAATAGATAATGGTAAAGAGCTTTATAAAAAAGCTTTAGGTTTTACAGATGAATCAAAAACTAAAAAATTAACCCTCGACTACCGCTTTCACATTGGTTCTATCGCTAAGGAATTTAACGCGGTAGGCATTATGATGCTCAAAGAGCAGGGTAAGCTTAATTTGGATGACCGTCTATCAAAATTTTTTCCCGATTGGCCGAAATGGGCGGATAGTGTTAGCGTAAGAAACCTTCTGCAATACACAAGCGGTATACCTGACGTGAAATGGAAAACCATTAAAGGTGACGCCGATAATTTGGCCGACCTGATGAATTTGCAACAACTCAACTTTACACCGGGTACCAATTATAATTATAACAACAATAATGTTTTTATACAACGGCGCCTTATAGAGAAGATAACGGGTTTGACCTTCAATAAATTTGTTGAAGAGCGGATATTGAAACCGGCAGGGATGAAAACAGCAGTGGTAGATCCGGATGAGAATACTCCGCTTATGGCAAAATCTTATACCAACGCCGGCAAACACGGCGACCTGATCTACCCTATAACCGGTTGGACGGCCGTAGCCCTTGATGATTTTTACAAATGGGAAAAGGTTATCGAAAAATTTAAATTGATAAACCCGGCTTCCACAAATGAATTGTTGACACCCTATGCGCCAGGCAAACAGGCGGGTTTAGGCGGCGGTATGATGCAGGGCAACAAAGTTATTTTGCATAAACATGACGGGATCAGCGTATTTTACCAGGCCCTGGTGGTTGGCGAGCAACCTAAAGGCAGGGTTATTATTTTGATGAGCAACAATAAACAAAACAACATTTTTGAAATTGGTGATGCAGTGGAGGCTATATTAGACGGAAAGCCATTTGATCAGCCAAAGAAACCTCAAGTGCAATAGCCACTAATAAGAAAAGCGGCCTTTGGCCGCTTTTCTTATTTTAACTTTAAGGGTTAGTGTTAGTTTTCCAGCACCACGCCCATGTTGCAGAACTTGTCTATACGCTCGGCTACCAGTTCATCTACGTTACGTTCGCCAAGGGTTTTAAGATCTTTTAACAATTGCTTTTTAAGAATGGCTGCCATAGCTACCGGATCCTGATGGGCACCGCCAAGAGGTTCTTTGATCACACCATCTATCAGCTTGTTTTTTAACATCTCTGTTGATGTAAGCTTCAGCATTTCCGCAGCACGCTCCTTCTGCTCCCAGGTTTTAAATAAAATGGTCGAGCAATTCTCTGGGGAAATTACCGAATACCAGGAGTTGTCCAGCATCAGCACCTTATCGCCTATGCCTATACCCAACGCACCGCCGGATGCACCCTCGCCAATTACTACACAAATAACAGGCACTTTTAATACAGCCATCTCCAACAGATTACGGGCAATTGCCTCGCCTTGTCCGCGCTCTTCGGCTTCCAGGCCGGGGAACGCTCCGGGCGTATCTATCAGCGTAATAACCGGCTTGCCAAATTTCTCGGCCATCTTCATTAAACGCAACGCTTTACGGTAACCCTCGGGGTTAGCCATACCAAAGTTGCGGTATTGGCGCTCCTTGGTATTACGCCCTTTCTGATGCCCGATAAACATAGCAGTTTGGCCGTTCATGGTGCCAAAGCCGCCTATAATTGCTTTGTCATCCCCTACCGTACGGTCGCCATGCAATTCAATAAAGTCATCGCACATCAGCTCCAGGTACTGTAAGGTGTAAGGCCTTTCGGGATGGCGGGAAATCTGCACTTTTTGCCAGCCTGTTAAATTAGAATATATATCGTTTTTGGAAGTCTCGAGCTTAGCTTCCAATTCGGCAACGGTGGCCGACATATCCAGCTTGTTCTTCTCTTCAACCTGCCTTACTTTTTCTATCTGTCCCTGTAGTTCTGCAAGGGGTTTTTCAAAATCAAATGTAATCTTCATACAATTTTATTGGCCGCTAAATTAAATAAATCAAACGGCATATTGTTAATTATGATTTCTTGAATGTTGACAGCTTGTTAAGCTGCTGCGGCGATAACAGCTGCCATGTTTTTAACGATGCCTGTAAAATAGCGTTTCGCAATTCGCCCTGGTAAAGGCCATAACGGTTGGTGTAAAATATCACCTCGCTTTCGTTCAGTTTCTTATTGCGAAACATGGCTTCCAGCTTAGTTTCGTTGGTCACGATAAAGTTGCCCATTTCTATTTTCTTGCGCTTTAACTCCGTGCTCATTTTAGTAAGGGTGGCAATTTGAATAGGGCTCAGATCTATCTCCTTTTTAAACTTCAGCGCCTTATCCGGCGATGGGAAGCCGTTAAGCTCAGCCACCAGTCCCATCCCGTATTGATCCTGACCATTAATTAAAGCGTTGTATTGCTGGGCGGTAAGCGTTTTAATGGGTGATGGTTTTAACAGGCTATCTGGTGTTTGGGCGATTGCCTTAATGGTGATAAAAGGTATAGCAATTAAACACAGGTATTTTAACATAGTGCTGGTTGAGTTACCGTATCGCGCAATTATTAAGCCAAACAAATAATCGTCAACAAAGGGGAATTTGCGCCGTCGTAAAATATTCTTGAGCAATAAAAAATGGAAAAAGGTTAACAAAGGTTTACACTTTTTGGCAAAAATTTAGCTTAAAATACTAAGCTACAATGATTTGCAGAAACAGCGGGTTAACACATAATAAACCGCTACCAAATTCGTTTTAATAATCAAAGATTGCCGGTTTTCGTCCCGGAATTTCGCATCTGATTAACTGGGAAACGCGGCGGACCTTTATCCATAAAAAACCGCATTCCTATTCTACCTTTATCACATTTGTGCGTTTGCTGATACCGTTCTCGTTAAACGCTTCTATCTGGAAATAGTAAGGCACATTTTTTTCCATCCCGTTAAAGTAATACTCGTTTACGTTATAAACCATTATGTTATTATATAACTTATCCGGTGCTATGCCCATGTAAATTGTATAACCGACGGCGCCGTCGGTTTGCCGCCAGCGTAGCCAGGAGTTACGGTTTTCTTCTTTGCCGCGCAGCACAATAAGGTTACGTACGGTATCGGGTGCCATACCACCACCCTTACCAAATACCCTAAAGCCCGACAGGGTAAACTTGCCGGTTGGCATATGCAGGTTGGTGATCTTTAAATACCGCGCTTTGGCCGGGGTTTTTAATTCTACATAATCATGCGGAACGTCCTTTTTGTTGTTACGCTTATCTACCAGTGTTCGCCAGGTTTTGCCATCTGCGGATGCTGTGATCACATACTGATGATATACTCCCTGCGACTTGCCCATGAAACCGGCATCCTGATCGGCGTAGTTGATCTGTATGGCCTTTACCGTACTCACCTCTCCTAAATCTGTCTGCATCCATTCGCCTTTGTTACCGGTTTTAGCGCTCCAGTAGGTTTTGATATCTTCATCTACAGCCAGGTTAGGCACGTAGGCGCCAAGGGTTGATGATACCTGCACCGGCTTATTATAGTTCAACAGCATCCAGCCGGTAAAATTGCTTTTCAGGTGGTCTTCCTTACCTGCCGACAGGTAATGCGGGTAATCGCCGTAGGCAGTGTTGGTGTATAGAATACCGTTGTTATCAAACCCTGCCGGCCAAAAGCCTATCCGGCGCTCAAAGTTGTTTTTCACATCGATAACCATGGTGCTGATGTGCCAGTAGTTGCCAAATTTATCGGCCCAGGTAGCGCCGTGCCCCGCACCTTTAGCAAAACCGCCCGGCTTATAACTGAATGGGTTGTGGCTTTGATACTTGAACGGGCCAAGCGGCTTTTCGCCCACATAAACGCCATCACCGTAACCTTTGCCTTCGGTGCCGGGCGCCCCGTATTGCAGGTAATATTTACCGTTGTGCTTATTCATCCAGCTGCCCTCCATAAAGCCGGTCAGGAAAACGTTGTCATTATTTTCGCCAAAACGCTCCCAGCCATGCTGTTCCCAGTTTAGTTTGATCATCTCCTTTTTCGGGCCGATAGGCTCAAATGTTTTCCTGTCTATCTCCTGCCCGTAAAGCGGCAATGTGTTGCTGCTGCCGTGGTAAATGTAAACCCTGCCGTCATCATCGGCAAACATACCGGGGTCCCAGGCGCCTACCTTAAAGTAATCTTTAGCGGCTTTCCAGTTATCGTGCGTAGGGTCGGTGCTCATCCAAAGGGTGAAATCTTTATTGTAAGTAGATCCGATAACCAGCAGCGTATCGCCCAGCACCAGTGTTGCCGGTGCGCAAAGCTCATCGCCCTGTACCTCATTATACGGGCGTACAAATTTGCGGTGAACAAAATTCCAGTTAAGCATGTCTGCGCTCCACCAGTAGCCAAACTGGTTGGTGCTGAAAAGGTAGTAGTTACCTTTAAAAAAGGTCATGGTTGGGTCGGCAGTAGCGCGGTGCTTGCCCCAGGCCGCAAAGTTTTCAAGGTGTGTAGCCGTAATCAAGGTTAAGCGGGTTGCAATAAGTAAGCCGTTTGGTTTGTGCGGATATATGCAAGGCCACAAAGCAAAAAATCAACGTAAGGAACAGGCGGGTTACGGTTTTCATGGTCGGTGCAGGTAATGGTTTACTCAAATATAGGTATTGATTATTGGTTAACTACAGAGAGCATAAGGTATATACCGGTAATAACAAAGGGCACAGATCTCTCTGTGCCCTTTGTGTTTGTTTGATAATTTATATTAAACCGTATTATAAACCAAAAGCTTTTTTAAGCTGGTCTACAGCATAAGTTTCCGCATCTTTAGCTTGGGGCACCACGGCACCCATTCCAAAAAATTCGTGGGTTACACCGTCATAATTTTTACTGTCTACAGTAACGCCGGCAGCCTTTAATTTATCGGTCAGCATCATGCCGTCGCTTTGCAGCGGGTCAATACTGGCGGTAATAATGGTTGTTGCCGGCAGGCCCTTCAGGTTGGCTGCAACTAAATTGATTCGTGGATCTTTAGCTTCGGCCATGCTGTTCAAATAATTTTTTACAAACCACATCATCATAGGTTTATCCAATGGTTTTGCAGCTGCATTTTTAACGTACGATTTGGTATTCATATCCGATCCGGCTACGGGGTAAACGGCCAATATAGCAGTAGGCAGCATGATTTTGCTATCGCGTGCTTTAATGGCTGTATTTACGGCCAGGTTACCGCCGGCACTTTCGCCTGCTACGGCAATCTTTTTAGGGTCGCCCTGAATAGAAGCTGCATTATCTACCACCCAGTTGTAAGCAGCATAAGCATCATTATGTGCAACAGGGAATTTATGCTCGGGAGCTAAACGGTACGCTACAGATACCACCACAGCACCTACTTTATCGGCCAGTACATTTGCCGATGCATCATACACATCAAGGTTGGCTATTACAAAGCCGCCGCCATGATAGTAAACAATTACCGGGTAGTTGCTTTTGCCGGTCTTAGGGATATACACACGTGCATGGATGCTGCCGCCATCTACCGGGATATCTTTGCCCATCGTATCAACATTAAATACAGGCTTAGGGATATTAAAATCTTTCATTACACCCATTACCGCATCTGTAGCGGTATGATTTTTACGCGCTTCTGCAGCGGTTAACTGCGGAATGGGTTTATCGCCAAAGCTTTCCAGTTTTTCGATAACCGCCTGCATCTCCGGTTTAATATCGGGTGCCCAAGCCGGTGCAGCACCTTTAGGTTTAACGTCGGCTTTTTTAGTTGTATCTACTTTGTTTACTACTGTTGTATCTACGCTTGTACTATCTGTAGTTGTTTTTGAACCGCTGCTTTTGCAGGCTACGGCCCCCATCATACAGAAGAGCGCTGCGTAAGTGATTGATTTTGTTTTCATTTGGTTGATTAAGTTTCGTTTACATCATCTTAACATCGTTTATTCTAAAAGGTTGCTGCCAATAAACTCCATTTTAGAATATTTAACTTAAACAACCAAATGGGTTGTAACAGTGACAGCTATAATCAATTTGAATTATAGGTAAAGGCGTCCGTTTAGACCTGTAGGTTTAGGCAACAATATACAGAGCTAAATATAGGTGATTAATAAAAAAGGCGCTTTGAATATTTCAAAGCGCCTTTTTCATGTATTTTAAATTACTCTACAATCAGCGTTGCTATTGAATGCGGCTCGGCGCTGGTTTTGGCTGATAAGCCTTTTATCCAAAGATTATAATCGATCTTTTCGTCGGTACGGTTCATTACCACTACGGCAATTTTACCATCAGGGTTCATGTAAGCTGTTGTAAGCAATTTATCCCTGCTGGCCGCACTGGCTATACGCTTAGCACCCGGCTTAATAAATTTAGAAAAATGGCCCATGTAATAATACGAGTTGGTATAAATGAGGCTGCCGTTGCGGGTATCGGCATGTACCGGCGCAAAGCAAAAGTTACCCACGTGATTAGGGCCGCCCTTTTCATCTAAAAGAATGTTCCAATCTGTCCACCCTACAGTGCCGGCATTAAAATCATTGATCATCGACAGGCCGTAACGTTCGCCCAGCGCCCAATCGTTCAAGCGGTTAAAATCAAATTTCTCTACACAACCTTCGGTAAAGATCAGATTTTTATCAGGGAATGCGTTGTGGGTCAGGCGCAGCGCATCAAAATTCTGACCGGCACCTGTCCAGGTTTCATACCAGTGGAAGCCGATGCCCCAGATGTATTTAGCAGCAGCCGGATCTTCCAGGATAGTGCTGGCCCGCTGATACAACAGATCACGGTTATGATCCCAAACAATTAATTTTTTTGCTGCCATGCCGCCTTTTGCCAGCGTTGGGCCTAAAAAGTTCTTCACAAAATCGCGTTCTTCTTCGGCAGTATACTTGCAACTTTCCCAGGTTTGGGTAGCCATTGGTTCGTTCTGCACAGATAAGCCCCATATCGGGATACCTATCTTTTCATATTCGTTAATAAACTTTACATAAAAGTTAGCCCAGTTTTGCGCGAAAGCCGGTTTTAGCTTACCACCGTGTAAAACATCGTTATTGTCTTTCATAAAGGCCGGCGGGCTCCATGGCGATACAAACATGGTTAATTTGCCACCAGCCGCGGCCGTTGCCTCTTTGATAAAAGGGATACGGTATTTTTTATCGTGGCTGATATCGAACGTGTTTAACGCAGCATCACCTTCTTTAACGTAACTGTAGCTGCCGCTGCTAAAATCGCAGCTTTGGATGTTGGTGCGGGCAAGGGTAAAGCCAATGCCTATGTTTTTATCATAATAAGCGGCTAAAAGCTCCTTCTGCTTGTCTTTAGGCAATTTATAAAAAGTCTCGGCAACGGCATCTGTTAATGCGCCGCCTATTCCCAGCATAGTTTGGAACTTTTTGGCAGGATCAACAAAAACCAGGGTTTCTGTTTCCGGTGGTTGCGGGTTGGCGGTAAACTTTAACGAACCGCCTGGTGCCAGGCGCTTGTTCGATCCTTTTTCGGTTACGTATACCTTAACCGTTTTATTTAGGGCAGAGTACAGCATTTTTGGCTGGGCTGCTGATTGCGCTAACGCTGCTGCGGATACCAGTACAGAGCAGGCTATGAGAAATCCTTTTTTCATTTATTGCAGATTGAATTTTTGTAATGCCAAATGTATCGGTTTTATACAGAAATTTATTTACCAACTGCCTTTTTACCGGTGCCCATCCACATAATTGCATCAAGGATCAATTTATCCTCAACCGGGTTACCCAGCGTATGAGAGAGGTCCTTGTTGGTTTTGTGTTCATAATCGATATCATTATGGCCCATATTCAGATAGATCATCTTGTAGTTTTGATTGGTCCACACCACAGGGTAGTAGCCAGTGTGCCAGATTTCGTGCAGCTTAGGACCGGTACCCAGCGGGAAACTGGCAGAATCGATACTTGCCAGGATTTTTATGGCAGGGTTTAACCGCAAGTCCTTTTCCCAGCGATACCATTCATTTGGCGAGGCCTTAAAAGTCTCCGGAAGGTTTTTAGTTGCCGGATGCTTACGGTCTTCTACCCGCAAAATGGCCGACGTAGGCCGCCAGGTATTACTGCCGTACTGCCCCGATCCCAAAAATTCGTCATGGTACCAATCCCAGTTATTGGGCACTGCAGATTTATCCAGCGCAAACGCCGCAAAATGGAAACCCATCCAACCGCCGCCGCCTTTCATGTAAGCTTCAAACGCTTTTCGCTGTGCGGGGTCTTCGGGGCGGGTATCTAAAAACAAAACTACTTTGTATTTAGCCAGGTAGGCCTCATTAAGGTTACTCCAGTTATTGGTACTATCGTAGCTAAAATTGTACTTTTTAGCCATCTGCGGAAACCACTTATTAGCCTCATGCACAAAACTGATATGCGCCTGATCTTCTTTAGCGGTATAAAAAGCGATCACTTTAAATTTTTGCGCTGATACAACATTAACGAAGCATAGCAAAGCAAAACAAAGGGCAAAGGCTCTTTTAATAGAAATAACATTCATAAGATTTTCATAATGGTTGATAACTCCCAAATCTATTAAAGTTTATTTCAAAATGGCAATAATAACTATTACAAATAACTGACAATTAGCATATTAAACCTAACTGATACGCTTTAGCCCCAAGCATCCATTTTCCAAACTAATAGATAATCAGCCAATTCCGCCAAATAGTATTCGCCGGCTTTCAATGACTTGTACGCCTTAAACGCAAAGATTATTTTTTAATCCTGACATAGGTTTCTACAATCTCGCGGTTAACATTCAGGCTGTCTATCTTTTCAATGCCTTTTTGCACCAGCGTATCGCCCTTAAATGTTACCTTGAAATCGAAAGAATGGCCTTCCCATTCCCGGTAGTTGCAATAGTCCAAATTTTCGGTGTATTTGTCGTCCGCAAATTTGTAAGTACCGGCGCCAGAATCAAAAATAGGTTTGCCCGCACCGCCTTTCAGGTCGTGCTTAAAGAAAGCAAAATGATCGCCGTTAATAACCTTGATCATTTCTTCTTTGTTACCTTTAATAGGATAAGTGACCACGCTGTCGCCTTTGGTTACCGTAACTGCCGAAAACAGCTTCCAGGTTCCCTGGATGGGTGCCAAGGCGCCTTCCTTACCGGTTTCAGTTTCTTTAACGGGAGCTTTACAAGCTGTTAGTAACACTGCTGGAATCAACAAAAATTTTAACTTCATGATATGTTTAGGTTTAGACTTAATAACCTTTTAAAGGGAGTTATTAAGCGCATTTATATTTGGTTATAAAACTAATTGGTTAAACAATTTAACAAGCGTATCCTCACCATCCAGGCAAAAACCAGGATGGACTTTTGATGACTGCACAACTGTGCTGCGCGTTGCGGTTAACCACCTGAAACGCGAAGCGGCATCTAGCAACGCAATAGGCCCGCCATCTTTATCGCCTGCGCAAATGCGCTGATAAGATTGCAGGTTTTCTTCAAGTTCTGCCACATCCAGCTCTGTAAATAAAGCGTTGAGCCGTTGCACATCAACCTGGTACAACATCTTTAGGTATTTTTGCCTGTTGCAATAAAGCACAACCCCAACGTTCATAAATTCTTCACGCTCTACCCTTGGTACAACGCGTATAACGGCGTACTCAAATAAGTAACGATCTTGCATGTTGGGCTTCGGTTACAAAAATATCGGAATGGAGTAATCGGTTGTTCAAAAACTTAGCGTACACCTGCCGCTGGTCATCAGCGGTCTCAAAAGACCGGTCGGTGAGCCATTCATCCGGGATGATAGCCACTATTGCGTTTATCCGCTGGGGCGTTAGTATGGCTTTAAATTCCGGGTCTACCAGTTGCAGATCAGCCGCTTTTTTAAGCAAAACATGGTCTTTTATTTGTACAAAAGGCCGTTCACTTTGCTCTTCCCAATTTTCCATACTGTGATGAAAGTACAGGGCAGCCCCGTGGTCTATCAGCCATAACTCTTTATGCCACATCAGCATATTGGTGTTCCGTACGGTACGGTCAACGTTGGTAAGCAAGGCATCCAGCCATACAATTTGCGAGGAAAGCTTACTATCTACCAGGGTAACAGTCGGGTCGAAGGTAATGGCCCCCTGCAGGTAATGCAATGCCAGGTTAAGCCCAACACTGAATTTTAGCAGGTCCTGAATTTCTTCATCTGGTTCGGTGCGGCCAAAGGCTTCATCAAGATTTACAAACACCAGTTCGGGGATGCGGAACCCCAGCAGCCGTGCAATTTCACCGCCTATCAGTTCGGCAATGAGGGCTTTTGGCCCCTGTCCCGCGCCTCTAAATTTAAGTACATATAAAAAACCGTCGTCAGCCTCGGCAATAGCAGGCAGTGAGCCGCCCTCGCGCAGGGGCGTTACATAGCGGGTAACATTAACGGTGCGTAGTTCGGGTTTAAGATTCATATTGTTTGCAGTGCTAATATAAGGTTTAAAGGAATATATGGCAGCCAATTAGTTGCGCCCGATATTTAGCCGCTTACTAACACCTGATGATAGTCGTGACATCTGTTTCTACACTATTCCACACCGCTCTTAACCATTCTGTTACAAGTAAAACAAAATCACGTATTTAGGTATTATTCCCTAAAATCATTCAAATGCCTAATTGGTTAAAAACGTCGCTCAAAATATTAGCCGGGCTGGCACTGCTTCTTGTATTGGTTGTGGTTGGTCTGTCCCTGTACATAACGTTCAATAAGGCGAAGGTACTTAAAATGGTTAACGAGCAGTTGGCCAAAAGTGTGGACGGCACCCTCGTAATAGGCGATATGCAGCCCCGGTTCTTTAAAGGTTTTCCGGATGTTTCGCTGTCATTAAAGAATGTGACCATCCGCGATAAACAATTTGCACGGCATAAACATACTTTGCTGGATGCCAAAGAGTTTGACGTATCGATCAACACAGCCGCCCTGTTCAGGGGTACTATAGATGTTAACCATATCGAGATCAGTAATGCGGCAATAGACCTTTATACCGATACCAGCGGGTACAGCAATACCGCAGTGTTTAAAAAAGACAACAAAAAGGTAAAGGACAATAAATCGGAGAGCAGCTCATCAACCCAGTTAAAGAAATTTACACTCAACAATGTTGGGTTTACCTTGAATGATGAAAAGGCGCATAAACTTTTCAGCTTCGGCGTTAACGACTTGCGCGGCCACATGACCTATCCGGATACCGGCTGGCGTGCAGATTTCCACCTGGATGTAATGGCTAAAAGCATGGCCTTTAATAGCCTGCGCGGCAGTTTTATAAAAAACAAACACCTTGTTGGCGATTTTGTGGCCGGGTACAATGAAGATAAAGGCCGCATCAATATCAAGGCAACGCCGCTGAACATTGGCGACGATCCTTTCAATATTAACGCTGTTTTTGAAACGGCCAAAGCCCCGACAAGCTTCACTATCTATGTAGCAGCCGATAAAATACTATGGCGCAATGCAGGTGCACTACTGGCGCCTAACATCAACAAGGCACTAAAAAGGTTTGACCTGGCCAAGCCCATTGCGGTAACGGCCAGCATATCCGGCAGTTTTGGCGGCGGCGGCGACCCGTTGCTATATGTTACCGCTAAAACCAGGAATAACAAGCTTACCATCCCCGGCAGCATTATTGACAATTGTAACTTCGACGGGATCTTTACCAACAGCTATATCAAAAGCCAGCCGCTGGGCGATGAGAACTCGGTGATCAAACTGATCGGTTTGACGGGCACTTACAACCACCTGCCATTTAAAGTAGACACAGGCACTATTGTAAACCTGGTTAAGCCTATTGCTACCGGTAACTTTAAATCAACCTTTCCGGCGGCAGATCTTAACTACTTTTTTGACGATAACGAAGCCAAATTCAGCAACGGATGGGCCGATATCAACCTCAATTACCGGGCAGACGTAGTAGATTATGAGATTAATAAGCCAAAGGTGCAGGGTGCTATTCATTTCAGGGAGGCTGATATCGATTATTTCCCCCGGGGTATTAAACTTAAAAAGACATCATTTTCTATCAATTTTGTTAAAGATGACCTGATATTAAGCAACATCCGTTTACAAAGCGGGCGCAGTGTGGTAACCATGAACGGACGGGTAAATAATTTTTTGAATGTATATTACGATGCCCCGGAGAAGATCCTGCTTACCTGGCAAATTAAAAGCCCGCAGCTTTACCTGGGCGAATTTTTAGGCTTTTTGGGGGCACGTAAAGCAGCACCGGCTAAACCGGCAACAGCTAACAGCCCAAATATTGTACGCCAGTTAAGTAACGCCCTGGAGCGCGGCAAGGCCGAGATGCACCTGGAAGTTGACAATCTGCATTACAACAAATTTTTAGCCACCAATACCCGCGCCGATCTGTTAACTACAGAGGATGGCATCATCCTTAAAAACGTAAGCTTACAGCATGCCGGCGGTTCGTTAAATATCAACGGGCGCATTACCCAGGGCAAAGGGCTAAACAACTTTGGTATTAACACGGTAGTTAGCAATGTAAACATGCGCGAGTTTTTTTACGCCTTTGATAATTTTGGATTAAAGGACTTTACGTACGAAAACCTTAAGGGCTACCTTTCTGCCCGTGCGAAGATCACCGGTGGCATAACCAATGCCGGCAGTATAGTACCGCGATCAATAAACGGCAACATTGACCTGAACCTTAAAAACGCCGCATTACTGAACTTTAAGCCAATTACAGGTGTTGGTAAATTCGCATTTCCGTTTAGGGATCTTAAGAATATTATGATACCAAGCCTGGATGCACACTTCGACCTGAAGGGAGATAACATCATCATCCATCCCCTGGAGTTAAGTTCCAGCGTAATAAATATGGATGTGGCCGGTGTTTACGGGCTAAACAATGGTACAGATATAGCCCTTGATGTGCCCCTGCGAAACCCCGAAAAGGATGCAGAAATTACCGATCAGGCCGAATTGAAAAAGAGGCGCTTTAAGGGTATTGTAGTGCATATACGCGCCCATGAAGAAGGTGGCAAAATGAAGATTGGGTGGAACAAAAACCACAAATAATTTATAAGATCTTTTTGCAAACGGCTACAATTTCGCCGTTGTCATATATAACGAGGTTGCCTTTTTTATCTACCTTGTACGTTTCGCCCGGCCGCTCCACACTTACAAAGTGGTCGCCGTCGCGTTTGATCTCTGAGGCTGATGATGAAATAGGCGGAGTATCGTTCAATTTAAGATCGGTGCCGGTAAATGTAATGGCCTGGATATAAATCTTTTTTGTGTTAAGGCTGCTTACCACTTCATAAGCTATTTGGTCCCCCTTGTCTGATTTAATGGCTTCGTCGTGCCACACGCCTACCAGATGGCCGCTGTCAACCGCCATCGGTTTAACGGCCTGCGCGGTGGTATCCACCCTGGTTGAATCAGCTTTAGCTGCAGAATTATTTTCACTGTTACATGCGACAATCGTCAGGCAAAGGCCGGTCAGCAGGCCGGCTATGTTGAGGTAATTCTTCATAAAATGTATTTAACCGGTGCGAAGATAGTAAAACCACTGGCTGGCTTCAACGCGGTATTGTCAATATATCTTTAGTATCAGGCATCATCCTTTTGCCGCACCCTTTTCATATACAACCAGTTTATGGCGATAATTACCATCAGTATCACCAAACCAAAAAACTCGCGTGACTCCTCTATCCAGGGTTTGGTAGCCTTCATGGTTTGCACCATGCTTTCGGAATTGTGCTCGCGTACCCAATCCAGTACACCGGTTTTGTCAAAAAATAAGTACGCGGCATAAAGTCCGTAAACTACCAGGCCAATAATATAGCCTTGCCGGTAAAAGTGCTTCTGCGATGCCTTATAGCACAAAAATGAGCTGTAAAGATAAATAGGCATCCATATGTATGGGTCAGGGTCATTGTATTGCAGTGCAGCAAAAACAATAAGATCACGCAAAAGATCAGGTTAAAAGTTTTCATAAATATGGGCCGATAGGCCAGGCTAATATAAAGAATTGGCTTGGAGTTAAAGTTTGCAGCAGGACGCGCCAAAACCATTCAATCAAAAAGGGACCCTTTTGGGATCCCTTTTTTAAAATTCAACTATTAACAAATCTCATAAGTCAGCCCCCTTCGCCCGGCACAAGGCCCCTTGTACCGGGCGAACTGACTTAAAAATTTGATAAGGTTTACGCTTTATAAATATAGAGCGTAAAAACATTGCCGGCAATACGTAGAACTACGCATTTTTCAACTACGTAGTTCTACGCAGTTACTTAATTCCTGTCTACAAATTTCCAGTTACCCTCGTTGTACCTGTCGCCGGTATCCGGGTATTTGTTAAGCAGGTCTTCTATTTGCTGTAAGGTATCTGCCGTTAGTTCCACATCTACACTGCCGGCATTTTCCAGTAAATATTTGCGTTTTTTTGTACCGGGGATGGGTATGATATTATCGCCCTGCTCTAACACCCAGGCTATGGCCAGTTGCGCAGGCGAGCAGCCAACCAGGGTGGCTATTTGGGCAAAGCCCTGCGCCAGCTGATTGTTGTTAACTGCGTGATCCTCCTGGTATCGTGGTAAGGTTTTGCGGAAGTCTCCTTCTTTCAACTCGGATAAGTTGAGCGTATTGGTAACCAGCCCGCGCGCCAGCGGACTGAATGGTACAAATGAAATGCCCAGCTCTTTGCATAACGGCAAAATTTCGGCTTCCACATCACGGGTGAGTAGTGAGTATTCGCTTTGCAATGCGGCTATGGGGTGCACGGCATTCGCCCTGCGGATACTGTTTGCCGATGCTTCAGAAAGGCCCAGGTATTTTACCTTACCTTCTTTAACCAGATCGGCCATTGCGCCGACCATTTCTTCAACAGGCACATCAGGATCTATCCGGTGCGCATAGTACAAATCGATCACGTCCGTTTGTAAACGTTTAAGGCTTTCTTCGACAGCAGCTTTCAAGTATGCCGGCGATCCATCAAAGGTGCTCAGCTTACCATCGGCGGCAGCCCTAAACCCAAACTTAGTAGCGATAAAGATCTTGTCGCGGTTGGGCTTAAGCACTTGCGCTATCAGTTTTTCGTTTTGGCCGTTGCCGTAAACGTCGGCAGTATCCCAAAAGTTTATCCCCAGCTCAATGGCTTTATTAAGGGTAGCGATTGACTCTGCATCATCAGGTTCGCCGTAAGCGTGGCTCATGCCCATGCAGCCCAGGCCAACTGCCGAAAGCTGCACGCCTGTTTTGCCTAAATTTCTGTATTTCATAGTGATGTTATAAATGTACCATGAAGATACGGGCTAACGGACGTTAGTAACAAGTGCTGCCTGTTACCGCGCCGCTTTATTTCACTAAAGTGACATACACTAAACGCTGTCTTCGTTTTTGATACCCTTAAGCAGCGCATAGATGGCCATGGCGTGGCCATGCCCCAGGTCGTAATCGGCCTTAAGCCAGTTAGTGATGTCACCTGCTTTGGCTTGGAGTTCGCCGCCTGAAGTGAAACCCTTTTCTTCGGCCAGCTGCCTGAAATCGGCCGGGCTTTTACCTGTTTTTTCTTTGATGGTTTTTAAATATCCCTGGAATGACATGTAACTGGTGTTTGTTAGTAATGGTACAAATTTAGCATCTGTAAATTACGTTGAACTGTGTGATAACGACTTGTTGCAGTCATTTTGCGACCAATAACAACGAAAAAAGCGGGTCGCCCAAAGGGCGCCCGCTTTCCACAAAACTCAAAACCTAACTCAATTATCCTGCTACAGGTGCTTTCGCGGCCCTTCTAGCTTTCATCTTTTCTTTCATACCGGCCTTCAGGTCAGCATATGTTTTTTGCTGATCGGCTGTTAATACAGCTTTTACTTCTGCATCAGCCCCTGACAAAATCTTGCGGCGAGCCATTTTGTTTAGCTTGCGGTCGCCGGTAGCTTTGTTAGCTTTTAGGCTGTCCATCTGCGTAGCGCGCTTTAGTAAAATGGTGTTCACTTTAGCCGACTGATCTGCCGATAACGCTAATTTCTTTTGAAGCACTTTGGTAAAATGCTGTGCTTTTTGTTGTGGTGTCTTATGCACCTTAGTCTGTGCCTGGGCAAACATGTTTATACCTGCCAGCAACATTATCATTAACAATAATTTTTTCATTTTCTGTTTAAATTAATTTGATGGTATGACACAAGAATTGCCCGTATGGTTTAATTGTAGGGTTAGGGAATATTGTCATAACGGACACATCATCCCTAATGATGGCTGCTGTACACCATGTTTGGCGTAAGGATGATGTGTTTGGATAGTCCTTTAAAGACATCTGAGCCTGGATAAGCTGCTTAATCTGTAAATTTTACCGCGCCTTGCGCTCCAGATCTTCAATAAAGGCGGTAAGTTCTTTGGTAAAAGTATCCAGGTCTGTAGCAGATGTTTGCATGAAAGCTACCAGCTTGCGTAATGTTGCGGGGGTGGTTAAATACAATTCTAATGTATTGGCAAGTCCTAAAATATTAGCTACCGGCTGCCTTACTTTATGATGGGTTAAAAACATCATTTCTTCTAACCCGGTGATATACTCTTTCAGGTAACCTTCTGTTTGTTTGATCTTATCATAAGCTTCGGTAAGTTCAACCGCACGGCGCTCCTTTTCCTCCGCCAGGTACTCCAGTTCCTTATTGGCTATAATAAGCTCGGCAGCACGTTTTTCTTTCTCGTTGTTTTGATAGAGTAGTTCCTGGTTGGCTATGACCAGCTCGGCAGCCCGCGCCTCTTTTTCTTTATTTTGATATGCCAATTCATTGTTAGCAATGCGGAGTTCGGCAGCACGCTGCTCTTTTTCGTGATTTTGATAAACAAGCTCGCGGTTTGCTACAATCAGTTCGACTGCGCGTTTTTCTTTCTCGTGATTTTGAAAAACAAGCTCCTGGTTAGCAACGATCAACTCAGACGCCCGTTTTTCCTTTTCTTCATTCTGAAAAATCAGTTCTTTATTGGCAATTACCAATTCGGCGGCGCGCCTGCCCCTTTCTTCTTCCTGAAAATCAATTTCTTTTTTGGCTATGAGCAGCTCGGCCGTGCGTTTCTCATTTTCCTTATGCTGATAAATCAGCTCCTCCCCTTGTGTTTTCGGACCGCTAATCTCGTTTTTCTTAGTCATCATAAAATGGATTAATAACAAGGGGGATTGTTGTTATAAATTACAATTTACCAGAATAAATTGTAATTATACATCATTGCGTATAAATACATCAAATGCTTGATCTAATTAAACCGTTAAGATAATTTAAAAGCTAAATCTTGCTTAACACGTAATTACGCTCACCTATTACAACTCCTTCACAAACCGGTTCAGCGTTATCAGGTTTTGGATAGCCTCGCCCATGGTATTATTAAAGTAAGCATATACGCTTTTGCCATCCTGTTGCCAGTCGCTGATATATTGAGCGTATTCATACAAAAAATCATCTTCATAAGTGCCACGGTACCCGCCGTTTGGCCCGTGGAAGCGCAGGTAAACAAACTCTGTTGGCTGATCTATCATGGGGGTGAGCGATGCCGGCATATCCTGTATCACCATACCGGCGCTATAATTATCTAACATAGCGTAAACCTCGTCCTGATACCAGCTGCGGTTCCTGAATTCTACCGCTATATCCCAGGTTTGCTGCGGGTCGTTATCACGGATGTTGATCAGTATTGCTTCCAGTTGCCTGGCGTTCTCTACCCCAACGCTGGGCGGAAACTGGATCAGCAGGCTCCCCTTTTTATTAGCGGCACCATTTATCACCTGCATAAAACGTGTAACATTATCAGGATTAAAGGCCACCCCTTTGTTATGCGTAATTTCTCGCCAAAGCTTAAAGGTAAATTTAAATCCGTCCGGTACCTCTCCCGCCCACTTAGTTACGGTAGAGGCCAGTGGCAGTTTATAAAACGAACTGTTGATCTCAATACTGTTAAACAATGATCCGTAGTAGGTTAAGCGGCTTTTGTCCTGATATTGCGGCGGGTAAAGACTTTTATTTTTAACCGGCAAAACCAGGCCGCTGGTACCCGCATAGAAATTGTTTTTGCTTTGGCCATTATCCATTAACTGCTAACAGCGTATAGCGGCCAAAGTTTACATCAATTAGTTTGCTTTTTACATTAAGGCAATTCATGGAATAGTATTTGCATCCTGCTGATCATATAATTATAACATGAAAACATCAACCATAAAAAAAGCGGCACGCATAGCTTTAGGGGCCAACTTAATATTTGCCGGCATAAGCCACCTTACGTTTGCCCGCAAACCGTTTCGCGCCCAGGTACCTGATTGGGTGCCGTTAGATGTGGACGATACGGTGGTATATTCGGGCTTTGCAGAGATAGCTTTAGGCAGCGCCCTGGTGTTTACGCCCAATAAACATCAGAAAACAGTAGGTAAAATAGCCGCTGGATTTTTTGCGGGCGTGTTTCCGGGCAACCTGGCGCAGTACACGCACAAACGCCCCGCCTTTGGATTGGACACCGATAATAAAAGGTTTGTAAGGCTATTGTTTCAGCCGGTGCTCATGTACTGGGCAATAAAAAGCACGCACTAAAAAAACAGGCAAAAATATACCTATTTTGGCCTTCAAAATTGCAATGGAAATCCCTGAACTTACCTTAATTGATATTACCCGCCAGGCCGCGGATAACAGTACGTATGCTAATATACCGGTTGCGCAGGTGAACGATCATGTAGTGAGGATGAGCGTAATGACGGAAGATTATTTTTGGCATCTTCATCCTGATTCGGACGAGACCTTTCTGATTATCGAAGGCTCAGTTTTTATAGACCTGGAAGACCGTACCGTTGAGTTGATGCCAAACCAGCTCTTTACCATCCCCAAAAATATAAAGCACCGCACACGCCCCGGCGGCAGCCGCTCTGTAAACCTTACGTTTGAAAGCGCCACCCTTACTACTATATGCGTAGAAGACCCGTGCAAAAATTTCTGATTAAACTAATGGCTTATCGGTTCGTAACTGTAAACAACCTTGTAAGGTGAATTTTTAAGCCTGGCAGACAACTGACCGATGTTGAGGTCTTTTAATTGTGGAGTAGGCTCGCAGGTGGAGTAGCTCCTACCCTTGTAAATGATCTGAGTGCCTACCGGCTTATTGAACTGAACGGCAATATTAATGTGTGTTGCATAAAGCACCGCTATCATCGGCAAATCGTATATCTCTTTAACAAGATAGAAGAATAATGCCGCGCGATCGTCACAATCACTGTAGTCGGCAAAAAGCGTTTCCTCGGGCGAGAGGCGTTTTTCCTTACCATAGTTTTGTTCGTCATTTTCATACAGAAAAGCGTAACGGGTAAAGCGCATCAAATAATCCACGCCTTGTTGCTGGCTCATTCCTTTTACACTCTTGCTCAAGAATGGTATTACAGAGCTGTACGTTTCTTTACTTAGGGGTATATTAAAATAAGTTTCAAAATCAACAATCGGGTAATTGGTAAAAAGCTTTTCGATATCCGGGTTTAGCTTGACACTAAAATTGTAGTTTTTGTTGCGGTACTTAAAGTTTAATTCTTTTGTTACGTAGTCCCCGGCATTAAAATCGGGCATGCGGGTAACTTTGTAAGAAAATGGCCTGTTAGCGCCCGGCACGGTTATCCCAATTGGTACCGGCGGATTTTGGTGCAGGTCCATCTGCCCAAGGTCGTGGTAATTAAGGGTGGTGTATTGTTTTTTGTCGATAATAAAATAGGGCAGGTCAGATACATCCTCATCATTCAGTATATAAAAGATTAATTGCTTATTGGCAAGCGCCAGCCGTGCATCATAACCGGATTTTGCCATAAAGAACCATTTGTATAACGTATAACGGTTATAGTTTTGCGCTTTTGGGCTTACCTGTTCGGCAACCTTTCGTACCAGCTGATAGTAAAGCCAGTCGTTAAGCTGATGCTTTTGTTTGTAAGCGGTTAAAGAATCGATAACAGGCTGGTAAGTGCCTTGATCTATATTTTCATAAAACACTTTTACAGACTCCCCTGACAGATCTTCAGGCGCATTGATAATTATTGACTGATCAAACTCTAAGTTGAAAACCTTATCGTAAAACTCAAAGCACACACGTTTGCCCTGCTCCTGGCTCCATGCAGGTAAGCTAATCGCTGATAGCAGCGCAAAAAATAAAAACTTTATATAACGTTTCAACTCCCACTGATTTCAATATTAAAGTTACATTAATTTAATGTTATTTAAATGTTAAATTAATAATTATCTATCATTAAGTTCGTTAATCAGGTTAGAACATAATTTACCATATACGAGGCTTTTATAGCCTTGCCTGCAACTCGTTATAACTATCGATAGCAAGCCTACGGCATCTTAAAACAATTTTTTATTTTGCCCGTTTCTTTGCTAATTTATGAACCAGCAGCAGAACCCTTCATCCCTATCCGATCAATCTTTGAAAGCTAACGAGGCCCGCTTTCGTGCCTTAATTGCCGCTACATCTGATATCGTATACAGCATGAGTGCCGATTGGAAGGTGATGCAGCAACTGGATGGAAGGGGATTTTTGCCCGACGCCCAGGAGCCTACAACAGATTGGAAATCGGCAAACGTTCACCCGGACGATATGGATAAAGTTACGGCAGCTATTGATGAGGCCATCCGTACAAAAACCACATTTGAGTTAGAGCACCGCGTAAACAGGGCTGACGGAACCATGGGTTGGACATTTTCTCGCGCGGTGCCTATCATGGATGACAAAGGCGAGATCATTGAATGGTTTGGTTCTGCAAGGGATATTACATCCCGCAAACTTACAGAGGAAGCCCTGACCAAGACCATAGAAAATACCGAACAACAAAAACGAATTTACGAAACCATTACTGCCGGTACGCCCGACCTGATGTACGTTTTTGACCTCGGTTACAAATTCACCTACGCCAACAGTGCCTTGCTCAATATGTGGGGCAAAACCTGGGATAACGCTGTTGGCAAAGGCCTGCGCGAAAACGGTTACGAAGAATGGCATGCCCTGATGCACGAGCGTGAGATAGACCAGGTACGGGCCACCAAACAGCCCGTTCGCGGTGAGGTATCATTTCCGCATGCAACACTGGGTAAGCGAGTTTATGATTATATCCTTACCCCGGTATTTGATGCGCGTGGCGAGGTGGAAGCCGTTGCCGGTACCACCCGTGATGTAACTGAGCGCAAGCAGTTTGAGGAGTCGCTGGCACAAAGCTCAGAAAAACTGAGGGAAATTAATGCGGAGATGACCGCGGTGAACGAAGAGCAGTCGGCATCTAACGAAGAACTGGCCGCTGCTAATAATGAACTGGCCCGTGTAAATAAAAAACTGCTGGAGGCACAACAGAAGATAGAAGAAAGCCAGGTGGCGCTAAGGCTGGCAATTGATGCAGCCAATTTTGGCACCTGGTACATTCACTCGGTTACGCGTGAATTTATTACCAATGCACGTCTTAAAGAACTTTTTGGCTACTACGCCAATGAAAGCCTCACCATTGAACAGGCGTTGGCGCAAATAAAAGATGAGTATCGTGCGTTTGTGGCTGAAAAGCTGGAGAAAGCCATCTACCAAAACGGCGATTATGATGTTACGTATCCTGTCATCGGCCTGCACGATCAAAAGCTGCGCTGGCTGCGGGCAATTGGCAACTTAAAGGCTGATCCTTCGGGCGCATTTTCGGCCTTCACAGGCGTGGTGATGGACATTACCGACCAGTACCTGGCTGCTAAGCAGGTAGAACGGGCCGAAGAAATTTTAAGAATGGCTATTGATGCTGCAGGTTTAGGAACTTACTATATAAACGCTACCGACCGCATTTTTGTAGCATCGCCTAAACTGAAAGAGTTTTTTGGTTTTTTGCCCGATGAAGATGTGCCTTACGAAGCAGCTATCAATCAGATCCACCCGGACTATCGCCAACAAGTAGCTGATTTAGTGGAAGCCGCATTTGCCAATGGCACCCGGTTTGACATGGAATATCCTATTATAGGGCATAGGGACGGAAAGGTGCGCTGGGTACGCGGCATTGGCGAAATGCAGCACATTGATGGTAAAGATTTTTTTACGGGTGTACTTAACGAGATCACTGAAAAGAAGCAGGACGAAATTCGCAAAAACGATTTTATAGGGATGGTAAGCCATGAGCTTAAAACACCACTTACTTCGCTAAACGCCATTATCCAGGTAGCTAACGCCAAATTAAAACACAGTGATGATGCCTTTTTAGCCGGTGCAATGGATAAAGCCAACGTACAGGTAAAACGAATGAGCAGCATGATCAATGGTTTCCTGAACGTATCCCGTTTAGAATCGTCGAAGTTGATGATCGATAAAAAAACATTTAACCTGGATACGCTGATAGGGGAAATTGTTAATGAAACCGCCCTGATTGTATCTACCCATCACATCAAATTGCACCTTGGCGATCATTTGCCGGTAGATGCCGATCAGGATAAGATAGGATCAGTTATTAGTAACCTTGTCAGTAATGCCATCAAATATTCCCCTGCCGGCAAATCCATCGAAGTAAGGTGTGAGGTGGCAGGCAACAATGCACAGGTAAGCGTCAAAGATGAAGGCATGGGTTTAAGTCATGCCGATCAGGAAAAGGTGTTCGACCGTTACTACCGGGTAGAAAGCAGCAACACCCGCCATATTTCAGGTTTCGGCATTGGCTTGTACTTAAGCGCAGAGATCATTAAACGCCATGGCGGTAATATCTGGCTGGAAAGCGAACCAGGGCAGGGATCTACCTTTTATTTCAGCTTGCCGCTGTAATTTTTATAGTTAGACGTTAACCGGCACAACCCACATAAATTTTCTACAAATTCACCACTGCCCAACCGTCATACTGGCGAAGGATAATCTCCCCATTGCCTGATGGTACAAAAGAGATAAACGGGAACAGATCCGTACGGGGAATATTACGGGCAACAATAGTGTTGTTGCATTGCGCCAGGATAACACCTTTGTCCTGCAGTTCCTTCAGTTGTTTTTCATAAGGCCCGTTTTTCATGAAAATAGCTACCCCGTCAGAGAAGGCGATCAGTTCTATCTGAAGCTTTCCTTTCAAACGCGGATCTTCCAGCGCATGGTTGATCGAGCGGAAAATAGTTTTAATCTTAGCATCATCGCCTGCGTTAAGCGTGTATAAGGCATTGTAATGGGCCAATTTAGCCGCAGCACCGGTAAATGCTGCAGGTGAGGTTTGGGCCATGGCTGGTTTTGAAAATGCCAGGCATGCTAAGGCCACCAGGATAAGTGTATACGTTTTCATATTTTGTTGATTTTATCATTTCTGCGCAGGGCTTCCTGCGCTTTCACAATTGGGCCAAACGGCCCGTATTTATGTTGTGTTGCGGTAAAGTTATCTATATAAGGGCCAAATGGGGCATCAATTGGTTTTAAATTTAAATCGGGCCAGTCGCTGCGCTGGTCGCGGTGCGGACGCGGTTGCGAAATAATGAAAGCGGCTACATCCCAGGCTTCCTGATTGGTAAGTTTTGGATTTTTATAAGTAATGCCCTGCGGCATATTGTTTTTAATAAATGCTGCAAGGTTACCAATGCGGTACATGCCTGCCCCATCGTTATAACTATGTTTGCCCCACAATGGCGGGAAGGTAAAGACAGTATCATTGGCAGCAAGGATGCCTGCACCATCGGCCCCGTGGCAGCGCTGGCATTGCGCACTGTATACCAGCTTACCTTTAACAGGACTGGCAGCTACGGGCAAAAAAGGGAGTTTACCGCTGGCAGAACCAAAAAGCTTTTTACCCGGCTTAACCCCCTGCCCCGCCCATTTCAGATAAGCCAGCATTGCCTGCACCTCATGCCCGGCGGTATCTGGCGACTGCCCTGAAAGGCTCCGCTCAAAGCATTGTATAATACGGTCTGCAGGTGTCTCTAAGCGGCCGCTGCGGTTCCCCTTTTTGGGATACGAAGCAATAAAGCTTGCGTAATTGTTGCCAAATAGTTTGCCTCCGGCATCCAAATGACAGTTTTGGCAATTCATCCCGTTAGTGATGCGGGCAATGCTCCCTTTCGGACCAAAGTATTTAGCTGTATGGGTTAGCAGTTCACGTCCGTAACGGATAATTTGCCCCTTTTCGCCTTTAGGGATGGTATTAACGGACGGCATTTGCCAAATGCTATCATTACCTATACGCACTGTGGCCTGAGGTAATTTGCCTGAGCGGTTGTCGCAGCCATAAAACCCCAACAAAGCAGAAGCTATAACCGTTCCCGCAAGTACGATCAGCAGCAGCGGTGTTCTATGGGTTTTTAAATTTGATGGCTTTCTTTTCACGCAAGCAACTCGTGCTTAAAGTTAGGCAAAAGTGATTGAAGAGCAAAGTTCGGTAAGGCCCCGTTTTGACGTTGCTGTTATCGGGACCAATACTGCCTTTATTGGCAAACGCAGTATTAAGAATCAAAAAAAGTATAAATCATTATATTGCATGGTATTTAACCTTATCTTAAAAACTATTTTTACAATTAAATTATTGACTAATTTTCATGAGCTTTTCAAAACCCTTTTCTGTTCCTAAAAGCTTTTCGGTATGGCCTTACCTGATGGCTTTGAGTCTTTTATGCGGATGTGATCAGGCTGGGAAAACAGCTGTGGAGAAGAAGATTGTTAAAAAATCAAAGTCTGATACGGTGATATCTTTGCCTGCGACCAAACCCACCGTCACAGATACGACCCAACAAAGTGACTGCCCGCGCGCTGCATCTGAATCAGTGGTAAAAACCAATGTATTTCCGAATGCCCATTTCAATCTTCAGGCAGACCGCATGACCGGTATAGAAACTTTCACTTTACCTGAAGGCGATAAAGTGAAAATTATACAGTCCGGCTGTGAGTACTATACCCTCAAATTTCAAATAGAAACGGCGCGCTTTGCGGCAGATACAACTGATATTACCTATTGGGAAAATGCTTCGGTCATATTGATGAAAGAGGTGAATAAAGGATTACATACGCCATTAGAGATCAGTAAAGGTTTAGAAAAATTATCTGCACAAAAAAATGCCGACAAACCTCTCCAGCTTGGTGACGAGATAGACTTCGGTGGTCCTGATCCGAGAGAATACCTAAGTATTGACCGGATAGGCCAGCTTGCCGGGCAACGCTACTTAATTGAAATCACCTTTAGTTATGGCCCGATGTAACAGCTCTGTCTCATGGTATCGCAAAAAAAGAGAAAGCTTTAAAGCAATCAGCGCCGTATTGAGCTTTTAAGAATGCTTTGCACTTCCTGTATAAAGCGCTCCACATTGCTTGTTTTATAAAAACTTTGCAGTACAATCACATCCTGCTTTTCGCCATCCGGTTTTAAGAAATACAGCCGCACCTCGGTTCCCGTATAAATAAAATTCATCGACTTCCGCACGGTTTGTACGCCGTTATAATCATCAAATGAATAAATTTTATTGCCTAATCCGATAGGGCTTTTTCTTTCCAGCGTCCGTCCTAACGTGTCCAGAGTAATGTTGGTAAAGCCTGCCAAAACAATTGCCGGGCCGCCCACAATTGCAAATATCAGCATACATATGCGGCCAATAGCTAAGTCATGGCCCAGCCATGCAACCGGCGTAAGCTCATGAATACCTATAGCAAATAATGCCAGGCCCAATATTGTGCTGCCAACTTTGTTCTTTTTCAAAATATACTTACCCCCTTGCTCGGCAAAATACTTGTAATCGGTGATAGGTGCGGCTACATAATCTGCCGGTGTATCATATGCGTTTAAATAACCATGGATGGTGGTAACGGCTTCATCTATAAAAGCTACCGCATTCGGGTCATCGTTTTTTGTATAGGCACAGGAAACAAGGATGCCTTTTCCGAATTTATTATCTTTCCTGAACAGGCGGTATTTATAAGAGCCATAGAGGTTAGAAACCGGGCTGATCCCTTGCAATTTGGCAAAAGGAATAGTGTTTACCGGTATAAAGCCCATTAGCAGTTTGCGCATACTGCCTGTACGGTTATCAAACACTATAGCCGTACCTGCAAAACCCCAAAATAGTATAACTGTTAACACGAGGCCCAAAACCAGCGGCAATGACTCACTAATGGTGGTATTTTGATACTTAACATATAAAAACATTATGACTCCAAAACCTACGGCAAGTATTACACCTAAGATATACGATAAGCCATACGGGTATATTGATACGCTTTGGGGTTCCAGTTTCCAGCGGGTTTGTGATATCGATTTTAAAGACATGTGGTAAGTAGTTGTAATGCAGCAACAACGTATACCAAGCATTGGTTTGGCAACATTTACAAATGTTTGGAGAAACTTTTGCTTATTTAACTGTTTAGACTGTAACTACTCAAATCGAGTTGCTTATTTATATGATGCGTTTACAATCCTTATTGGCAGTAACACTTGCCGGTATTTGCTTACAAGTTGAAGCGCAAACACCAAAGTTAGCCGTAGCTGTTCCGGCTGATCTTAAAGGGTTTATTCCTAAAGGCTACGTAGCCCTTAACCTAACTAAAGGCAATTTAAACCGGGATGTTTACCCTGATGCCGTAATGGTGCTTTACAAAAAAGGAGAAGAAAAAACTTCTGATGTAACCAGTCACCCGGAAAAAAGACCTTTGTTGTTGCTTTTAGGCCAGGCGGATAACACTTACAAGTTGGCAGCCCGAAGCGATAACGCGGTTTATTGCGTAGACTGCGGCGGTCAAATGGGCGACCCCTTTACAGACATTACTATTAAAAACGGCTATTTTTCTGTTGAGCATTACGGAGGCGCTGCCCAACGCTGGTCTCGTATTGTAACGTTTAAATTTTCGCCGGCAGATAAAAAATGGTTTTTATACAAAGACGGCACTGAATATTTCGACGCCACTAATCCAGGTAAGATAACATCAGAAGTAGAAACGGTTAAAAACTTTGGGAAAGTGCCTTTTCAAAAATTTAACATCTACAAAGAATAATAAACGGTCACCAATGAAAAAACAATTTATGCGCCTACTTCTCATTATCGTTTGCACGTTTGGTTTAGCGGTTGCTACCGATGCAGCATATGCACAACCTGCCGGTACTACTAACTTTTATGGCAATGTAAAAAACTATAATTTGGCCCCGTTATGGCGGGC
>NZ_CAXVWK010000055.1:0-107254 GCF_964263795.1 Mucilaginibacter sp. | reverse complement strand
CGTTCGTTGATACAACTTTACATTTTTAGACGTTGCATAGTCTATCAAGTCTGCTCCAATCTTTGAATTTGAGGGTGTAACTATCGTAAGTATTGCAGCACCATAATCGGACGCCTTAATTTCGCTATTCCATTTTCCATTCACATAGCCACCTTTCATATTACTTAAAACATCGATCATACCTTTAAGTTGTCCCGGGTTGTTTGGATCGGTCAAAGACACACTTGCTTTAAATTTTACCTCAGTAAATGAGGAATTAGGGAACATTACTTTTTCCTTTTCACCATCAGTGAAAGTTACAACTTTAAAACCACTATCCCCAACCTTGTCTGGGATAACACTTCTACGCCCAAGACCAGGGTTTGGCACATTAAACTTAGTATTGTTTTTAGGCTCGGCGAGCGAATTTAAAACGGCGTTTTCATAAATTCTTCCTACCCTTGTAATTCCGCCACCAGATTGAAATACTCCATTTGCGGCAGCCGCCTGAATAAAACTTGACGTTGTATTCGATGTAAATTTACGATACATCCAGTCCCATAATACCGCAAAAGGGCTAGGTATCATGCCATCTGGATCGGTATATTTAACAGGATTATCAAACGCATAATTGTAGGTAGTCCATCTGCGCATTTTATCAGCCATTGGATCCGGTGTTGTCCACCTAGCTGTTGCTGCATCATAAAATCTAGCACCGTAATCATAAAGATTTGTCTCATCCTGAAATTCTTTATGATTATATAGATAATTGTTTTTCGTGCCATAAACATATCCTTGATTTGGCATGTTAAAGCCATAAGGATAATAGCTATCAATTTGTATAATTTTAGGTGTCAGTTGGTAAGGATCGACGGGATCAGAGGTAACAGTAACTCGGGTATTACCTTGGTTATCCTGAAGATCATACTCATAAACGTATCTACTTCCGTCATACCGGGCCCTACCTTCCTCCGTAGCAATTGAACTGAGTACGCCCTGTCGATATTCTATTCCATCAACATATTCTGACAAGGAATTACCTGAAGAAAACTGTTTCCGTAGTTTTTTTCCGTCGGCTTGATAAACGTAAGTTAATACACCAGCACCAATGTTTATGTTCTGAGGTAGATTCAGCAGGTTATAGCCTACATTGCTGATACCTTTATTAAGATCTTTGTTTTGATTTCCATTTGTATCATAAGTATACTCGGCCCCCGTCTTTATTGCATCATTAAAACCAAGAGAATTATTTGTGTAGTCATCAATTCGAGTTTGTTGGTTACCGTTATAACTATAAATCAAACTGTCGATCTGATTTTTGGCTCCGCTCGCTGTTGGTGCATACCGGCCGATAGAAAGGACGTTGCCCAGATTGTCGTAGTTTAGAAATTCGCTGTAATTCCCATCTTTAACTCCATTAGTTAGCGAAACCGATTCTTTAAGTCTATTCATAGAATCGTAGCGGAAGTCATAACCTAATAATGGTGGAGAAAATGAAGTCGTTGGAGCGACCTTCCACTTTATACCACTAACATTTCCATTGAATTGAGCCAAATTACTCGCAGCGTTTTCGTAATTGACGTCTAAACCAAATAAATCATTGGTATCTTCATTAGTTAAACCATTATCATTTATTAGTGCAGCGTTATTAATGTTAGTAAGCCATCCCCGACTGTTATATCTAAAATCTAAGGTTTGCAGAAAAGACAAGCCGTTGTTAATAGAATGCAATTTTTTCTTAATTAGCTGTCCAATTTCATTATATACTCTGCTGTTTAATACTACCGGTGGCTCTTGATTTATCTGTTCAACTGTCTTTGTTTTCCTACCAAGACCATCATAAAATTGGTTTAAAGACGTCTTAACTATCAGTTTGCTTGCAGACAAACTTCCGTCTTTGACGAAGTGAATTCGTACTATTGAAGAAATTGCCTCATCAAAATTATAAGTGTTGGTTGTTAAATCATAATTGAAATCAGTTAGTGTACCGCCTAGATAATGTTGCTGATACGTTTGTAAAACATGGCCTAATTCGTCGTAATAATGTATGGTCCAAAGCATATTGTTTGTACCTAAGACATTTTTTTTACTTGCCACCAGCAAACCTTTAGTCATGTTCAACGTGGCATTTACAGGAGCAGAATAAATGGCAGGAAGGCCAGGAACATTATCGTAGCTGTCGTAATAATTAATCGATAGCGTAGTTACGACATTGGCAACAGGCCATGCCAAGTTACTATACCCGCCAGAATAATTTTCCCAGTAATACGTACTGAAGTTGTTGTTAATAAGTGATTGCAAACTGTTTTGAGATATGCTCACCCCTCCATTATTCCATAATCCAGTAATTATAATTCTTCCCTGGGCATCATATTTATTAAAGAGCCACTGGTTTTGAGCAAATTGATTTGCGTCCTGGACTGCGACAACCTGATCTAAATTGTTATAAACTAGGTTTTCCCACCCTCGCCCAGGCGTTTTTTTACCAATTACACGATTACGATAATCAAAGTGATATCCAAAAAAGTATTTCTCGAATAGTGGATCCGCCTCAAGAAAGGAACTTGGGTAAGCTTCACTTGTTGGGATAGGCGGAATAACATAGGTTAAGTTATTTAAATCATCATAAATATAATATGTTGATAGATAAGAAACCGGAGACGAAGAGTTTTGAACTTTTCTACAAATTAAAAGATCGGATTTGTTTTTAAACTCAATAGTGATATAGCCATTTTCATCAGTAAACTGTGTCGATTTAAGCTGCCCTGAAGTATAATAGGCTGAATTGTTTGCTCCATTGCCTGCAGTATTTACACTCCAAAGCAGTACTTCGTTTGAAGAATTAACTCCATAACTAGTTTTATCGGTATGTCCACTTCCAGAAATTCCAGTGGTTGATAACTGCCATGGTGAACCGGCATCACCTTGCTCCAATACCCGTCCGAAATCAGACGACTCAAAAAGGGTTCCTTTAATGGGGTCAGAAATATGAGCAATGCCGCCTGGTAGTTGCGCGCCAGTTGCTCCGACTGGATTGTAAAAATTTATTAGTGCTGTTTCAGGATTAATTTTATAACTGCCGTCATTTCCCCCAGAACCACTGATAACGAATGGTAAATATTGTACCGGCTGCCTGCCGTAAAGGTCGTATTTATTTGCTTGAATTACGTCGTTGCCAAGAGAACTCCCTCTAACTAAAATTGATTGAGATTCACGTCCTAACCCATCCATATATTGAATTTTTTGGCTGACTTCGCAAGTATTATTTTTAGCCATTAAATCACCAATCGAATACACGCCGGGAACCTTCGATGCCATTGTCAAAACATAGTTTTGGCCTTGACTTAAATTCAGATTCAAGGGGTAACAACCAGGATCAATAAAAAGATGAAGTGAACTTCCGGGAGTGGAAGAGAAGTTAAAGGTTGGTGTTATCGTGACGCTGCTAATGTGATAATATTCACCTGAGGCGGGTGTACCTGTCATCAATCCTTGGCTAACATAATTTTGACTAAACGCTAAACCACGTACCATCACAAAAACAAGGAATAAGCTGAACTTAATTTTCCCGCGATTTTTACTCTTCATTTATGTTAGTTTTGGATTTTTAGAGATAGGTCTGTACTGCCCATTGAAACGATAACGTTGTTAAAGATTTGCCCAGGCGCTGTGACCGCGTTTCGCTGACCTAAATACATTGTTTTACTTACAGCATTGCCAGAAGGGCTTACGACTAAATTATATGTACCTGGTGGTATTAAGCCGCTTGTGTCAGCGCCCGCAGGAAAGGCGAAATTTATATTGGATCCGTTGCCCGTAAAGGTTACCGTAAAACCGCTATTACTATTATTAAGCATTTTAAACGTGATTGGACACGTTCCCGTCATTCCAAGCGACCTCCATTGAAATTTGTTGTAAGTAGCACTTACCGGATTTACATCGACTTGTTTTTGCAACTGTTCTCCGGTGCTATTTCCAAAGCCGTCTATTGCGCATCTAGTTTCGCCTGAAACGTCTTGCCAAATTTGAGATTGATCTATGAGGTTATATTGATATGCTTTGACTATGTTGCCGTATTGATCTTTGATTGCAAGGAGCCTTTTAAAGTCGTCGTATTCAAAATATGCAGTTTTGCCCTTACTGTCTGTTGAGCTTGACAGACCGACCCCTTGTTGGTAGGTAAACGTACTCATTTCGGAATCTTTAGGATAAATTCTGATATCATCATAATTAATACCATTTGGAAGCGCGAAACTATTACCAGTATAAGGAAGCTCACCAGAGTACGTCCAATTGCTACCACTACTTTTGTACCAATAACTCAGAACAAAATTTCTGTTAGTAGGAGGAGACCAAGAGATAGTAAAAGGCTGACTCATGTAGAACCGTCCCGTGTGCGGTCCAGAGCCAGAGCCACCCACAAATGTCCCTATTGTAACGCCTGGCAGCGAGCTTTCTTCAAACCCTTCATAGTAAAACTCATCACCGCCAGCGTTTTTACATTGCGCAATGGCATATGTGTTATTGTAGCCCCATCGGTAGCCGATCAACGGTCCTCCGAAAAATGAAAGGGTTATAGGATTTCCAAAGTAATCATAATAAACGTACTGAACGCGCGTTTCCAAAGGCCCAGCGTACTTTTGAGTTTTAATATATTTAGGCAATATTAGGCTAGGATTCGACCAATTTTGACTATATTCATTTACTGTCTTTGATACTTTTACTCCATTAACTTGGTTTTCTTCTTCAATGATTTGATTAAGCATATTTTTCGAAACCATATTTTGATATGGCGTCGTCTGTCCAAGAGCCACCATATCATATGCAAATCGCTTGATCGTTTTTAACGATTTTCCTTCGCTAGAAATGATTTCTTTGGACGTGGGCTGAAGATAGCCGGAATTATAGGTGTAATTTACAATATTACTCAACGTGCCATTTCCTTCATATATCCAAGTTTCCTCTTTAGTATTTACAATATTTTGTGTAAAAATATTATATATGGCGTATTGTAATCGGTTTAGTGTAGACCATGCAGCTGCTGAAATTGATACTTGATCTCTAGTAAGTAACGTATATACAACTTTTTTCTGAAGGGAAAAAGTTGAACTCCCTGTGTTCAAATAATGCTCCTCTCGTAACAAAAGCCCATCATTTTGATCATGCGTACTGGGTATATTTATATCACCCGCAGTTAGATCTGGAACATTGTAATAATAATAAGTCGACTTGCCGTTTTCGCCGTTTAATCCGTCAAGTACGGAAACTTGATCGTATCCATATGGAGATCCAGTCGCGGAATTTCCAAGTGGAAGAAAATTCTGACTACTGAATAATTTATAGTTGACGGTAATGTTTGTATTAGATGACCAGCTTTCCCCGGAATTTGTGCAAGTGTAAATTCCACCTCCTACCGTATTAATAGAATAAATTCGATTCCCCATGGCTTTTCCACTAGATACGATTTGGCCGTTTTCATTCAGCATCGTATAATCGTACTTTTTTACCGAAAGGAGTTCATCATGTGAATCCCTGGTTTCAGTTTTTTGAATTCTGGCACCATATACTCCGTTAAGATCATGTTTTTCATAAAAAAATGTTGTCGAACCCGCTGTAGGATATTTTATTTTTGACAGCATGCCAATAGTTGGGTCGTTGGAATAATAACCGTAAGCTTCCACATTATCCACTTTTGGCGGGAACACGGAGTTTTCGTCAAGATTGTATACGAAAGAATATGGATTAGTCGTTAATGTGCCTGTATAATTAATTTCCTTAATTCCTTGTAGGCGCAATCGTTTGGCTTTATAATCTGGCATGCCATTCAAAGCATCAAAGTAATCGTATGAGAAAACAAGCTTTTTTACCTGGTCGCTTCGACTATTGAAAATAATAATTTCAGTAAGCTTTTTTGATAAAATATTCCCACCTGAAAGGTCATTTTGAAGGTCAATTCTATCATTATAATTAAACTGTACTCTACCTCCTGTATAAACAATATTGTCTAGAAGTACTTCTTCCGTAACAACGTGTGTATTTACCGTGGTCGTATTATTATATTGCTGATAATATTGATTATAGACTTGGTAGTAATTCTGCATGAAACATTGTGTCTGCGGATAAAAAGATAAAGAAGTCGATTTTGATCCGGTAGACGTCGTGAGATCTTGAATAACTTTCGGAATGAACGAAGCATAATTAAAAGTTGCAACCTCACCTCTCGCTGAGGTTATTGACGAAAGGTACCATGCCGTCACGTAATTTCTATTAACAGTCTGAGTTCCGCTTATAGAATTTATAACAATCGTTTGGACTTGATTTTCTCGTTTTTGAAAAGAATATATGGCGCCATCCTCCATTGTTACTAAGAAGTTCCCGTTGGCATCCAAAGCTATTCGAATGTCATCTTCTTTCCTTAAAAATCTGATCGTGCCAGGATAATCGATTATAAATTTTCCTGTGCGACCATTGAAATTATAGCAAAAAATATCTGGTGCAGCATCAATTCCATTCCCGGCCTTTTTATCGGATGGTGGATGGCGAAAAAATCCAACATCTGAAAAATCATCTAAGAAATTCACTGATCGTGTAATGACTCCTGTATTACTCAATGTCCAATCTAATCCAACAAATGTCGCCTCGCCTAAGATTTTAAGACCGTCAGCATGATAATTAAGTGAGATTGGAAAATCCAAGTCTTTGCTTTTCATGTCATATATCGGAACTGAGATGTTCGGTGTCCCTGTGTATAGGCTTACAGGAATATTTCCATACACCCCTAGGCCGGACGCATTAGGGGAAAGTGGCACATAGCTTTGAAGGGCTGGCGATTGAGCTTTGATATAGTTTGAAAATATAAGTGCAGTTATAAGCAAGAAATATTTTAATTTCATTTCAATATAAAATTAGCATATAATAACCACTACATGTGAATGTTTAGTTAGCAACTTAGTAGCGGTGGAATTAATATTATTCTAGGAATTTTGTGAGATTCATATATTGAATATAGCCTATCAATGGGCACAATATTTAAGGCCGTGAGAAACTACATATTGCCCAATTAAGGCCTTGCTATTTTTTTGAACAGACGCTTATTAAGCCGTTCTTGGGACGCCATTCGTTTTTTGAGATTAGCAAGCTCCTTATTTTGGTCAATAAGGTACAGGGTCAACTCTTCGATTTTTTTCAAAAGTAAAGCGTTCGTCTTTCCAAGATCAATCCCGTTTGCTTCCACTTCTGCTGCTGATGGAACATCCGGCAGATGCTTGTTTGCATTGATAAACGAGGAGACTTTAGATAGTGGCAATAGGTTATAGTTTTTGTAAAAAACATAGTCAGACCAACCTGTTTCTACTTTTATTTCTTTAGCCCTGATGGTTCCGTTTACAGCCAGCTTGAACGTCCCGGGGGTTCCCGTCCCTATACCTACGTTTCCGCCTGGCATTACTGTAAAACGTTCGTCTCCGAAGCCCGTACCATAGTTGCCGTCTCCTGCATCTTCCCAAATGCTGAATCTTGCGTTGGTCGAATTGGTGTTCGCAAAGCCGCCGATGGCCCATTTTTTATTCCCGCCACGATAAGATAACAGCAAACGCGCATCATCACCGGTAGGGTTGTCTGTTGCCAGAGTCACCACATGGCCCCAGGCCTGCCCGCCTGTTAGATGAAAAAGACCCGCGTTAGCACCGCTTGATGGTGGAGCAACTTCTAATCTGGCATTTGGAGTAGATGTACCAATACCAACTTCCCCTGTCTTTTTAATCATCATCTTCTGGTTGCCGTCTGTAGCAAAAAGAAGCCCTGCGCCAGTAGTCGCATATAATGTCGTGTTTGTCGCATCAGAATAAAGTGCAGATTGCCCACCATTGATCCAGTAACCATTTTTTACATCCCATGTTCCGGTCCTGAAATTATAAAAACCATTGACTGCATTATCGTACGACCGCATGCCCATTCCGTACCATCCGCGCATATAGAAATTATTTCCGGTGTACGTCGCATTATCTGCATTTCCAGTCTCAAATCCATTTGTCCCGTTCGTTGGAGATATTTTTAAATTACCAGTGACAACAAGGTCGGCATTAGTGACATTTCCCGCGTTAGTAACCTGTTGCAGCGTCGGAATTTGGGCAAACACACTGCACACAAAGCAGCTTAAAATAAATGTAAGGTAAAGGTGTTTCATGAAATAAGGTTATAAGTTAAAAGTACGGTGTATTTTAAGGGCGCGAGGTGACAGGACTACTGGTAACAGCAGTGGCCGGTCTGGCATAAGTTGATCCCTTTTTTTTCGTCGAATAGACATTAAGCTCAGTGGCAGACAAAAGCGATGCAAACTCCGCGAACAGCCGATCTTTAAGAGCCGCCACATTCTTACTGGATTCCTCATTTGCGGACGCGGCCTGAAGAAGATTATTCTCCTTATCGAAAAAAGCAGCAAACTGGAGTTTTCGCTCGACTGTCAAATTAATTACAGATGATACATCTGCAACCTTCATAATAACACCTGTGGAATAATTTTTTTTTACAAGAAGAGTATCTTGGGCACGAGCAGCCGACACAAGTAAAAACAAGCTCAATAAGCTTGCAAAGAAGATTTTCATGATAAAGTCAGGTTAGTGATATTTTAATGTCTAATATATAAATAATATCATTCAAAAAAACCATTGTAATATTTTTTTAATAAAAAATTATTACTCAGAAAGTAAAGCTAGGTATATATCACCCTACTAATTGTAATACAAATATTATGTATGCATAGACACTTAATGTCGCTTCGTAAATCATTAGCTGTAGAATAGATCGGAGACTATTGGATTAACTCGATTGTTTATTGAAAAAATAACACATCTGCGAACTTTTAACGCTTGAAAAGTTTAAAAATCTCTTCCAGCATCAGCAAAGTTATTAGATATAAAGAGGTTCTACACGTCAGAGGTTCGCTTGATAATTTAAATTCACTCTCTATCATTGCAATGAATTATTGCATTAATTTAGCGTTATAATCATCTAAAATATTGCTTGGCAGACTTTTCAAATAAACCTCCGTTGTCTTTAGACTTGAATGACCTAGCATGGCACTAATCGCATTTAATGGTACCTGTTGCAACATCGCCTGGGTGGCAAAAGAATGTCTGCTCACATAACTGGTTAGATTTTGCTCAATATCGCATAGCTTTGCCAGCTCTTTCAATTTTGCGTTATAGCGTTTCCTTGCCCATTGAATATCCTTATCCATGAGGAATGCGCTATCTCGTTTTATAATAGGAAACACATATGGCGATTCCTTATCTAAAGAGATGTAGTACTGCAAGATTGTATTCAAATTCGGCACGATCTTAATATCATACAATTTGCTGGTTTTTCTGCGCCGGTATTGGATACGACCGTCAACGATATTGGATTTCTTTAAAAAAGCCATATCCGTAAAATTCATCCCATACATCATATAGCTGGCAACAAAATAATTACGAGCATTAAAGCAAATGTGATCCTTTTCTATCTGTTTATTGATAATAACTTGCAGCAGGGTTATATCTAGTGCACGCTTCTCTGTTGGTACTGATTTAATCTTATAATCAGAAAACGGGTAACTCTCTTTCTCGATAATCCCGTCTTTAATTGCCTTGTTAAAAATGGCTCTGATAGCGCGCACATATACCGACAGTCCGTTATAAGAATTACCCTTGCCCAAGTGAGCAATTTCAAATTTTTTCAAAAAGCCATAAGTAACATCTTTGAAATAAAGTTCCTTATCTTTTGTGAAAGTTTTTAGAACAGCAACCACACCTTTGTAAGATCGTGCTGTACCTATTCGGTTTGCCGATATTAGTTCCTGTATTTGTTGATTAGTGTATTCGTAGAATGAAGTAGATGTATTCTTTTTGACAAGCAAATTTCTGATTTCAACGATAGTTAAGCTTTGCAAACGCCCTGTTTCGTTCAGCGTCAAGATAATATCCATTGCCTCGGATTTGGCTTTCTGTATCAAGTTGTTCAACCGGGTAACCGAATTGGTTCCTTGATAGGACTTTTTCACAATTCGCGCTTCATTATCCCAGTCTTTTTTTTGAAGGCTTATATCTAACGGAATAGCTGTCGTTCGTTTATTATGGCCAAGTCGCATTACCAAAGGATAAGAGCCATCCTTTTTTTCGCGGCGTTCGTCAAGCGAGATAACAATATTAGTATTCATCATGATTAAAGGTACAAATAATTTGCACAAGATTTGCACAAGAAAACTGAATTAATATGGACTTTAACGTAGCTGTTTAATTATAATAAGCTGAAAATAAGCTAGTAGATAACTACATCAAACCATATGAAACCAATAATCCATTGCCTTACAAGCAGAGGGTCACTGGTTCGAACCCAGTAACTCCCACTTAATAAAAGCCTCTTAGAGATAATCTAAGAGGCTTTTTGTTTCTCTTAACTTTCTTTACCTTCAAGTGCGTGCAATGTGTTACAGATTTTAGCAACTCAAACGGGTTGATGATTAAACCATGAGGTTTTAGGGCGATTTTATGAAATACTATTAAATCACGAATCCGCTCACAACGACGAGTTTTTCCGAGACTGAAAACATTTCCGAAATGCGCTTAAAAACAAATACCACCTCAATAAGGTAACCTATCTAAACAAACTTAGTTAACTTAGGGAATTGCTGCGTACAGGCACCCGATTAATTTTTATTTAAAACAGGATATCTTAAGCGATTGTCGTTCGGTTCTTGGGCTCAGCATTAATGGTCTAAGGGTGTGGTACAAAAAAGAATCTAGATAACACAGTCATGAAAATTAAATTATTAGGATTATTGCTTATAGCTTTTGCAAGCTGCCAATCAAATGGAAAACCAACAAAAGAGATGAGTAACGATAAGGATACTACAAATATTTCGGCTGCAAATAATAGCGAACCGGCACAATCCAAAATGCCTTTCCCGATGCAAACCGGATTTACTGATCAATACCTTAAAGCCACATTTTGGAAGTGTAATTACAACTCTGCCGGCCCTGAAAATGCTTATTGGGTGATATTACCAAATACTATAAAGCCTACCCAGATAGAGCCGCAAAAATTGGAAAAGGTTGGCCTTACTAACATTGGCGTTTATAACACTATTGATAAATCTCTTCCCTATATTGAGGTTTGGGTTGCTTATGAAAATTTAAAATCAAACCAAAACCCTGTTGAATGGCTTTTAAATAAAATCCGCATAACGGGCGAAACCGTTTTGAACCAAAGCCCTATAACCTATCCTGACGGGCAAAAAAATGTTGATGTATTAACATCTAAAACAATTGGTAACGGAGAAAAGGTAATTAGCAGATTTACGGGAGTGCATAGAGGCACAAGCTATTATGTATTAAAAGCCTCCTGCAGCGAGAAAGATTACAAGGGGCAGGCTAATAATATATTCCACATTGTGTCGCACTGGGGTTTAAAACAATAGCTCATGCCCTTATGATTTACTCTTGTTAAGCAACGTCTGAAGCCTGCTACAAAAAATGAGCATGCTGATTGAATGTTAACTATGATTGGGCAGTACAGCAGTTCTGGAAATTCTAAATACTTGAAAGCACTGTCAACCCAGCAACTTAGCTAACGGTAGTAGCTATTCAACAGTAACTGTTAAACCTTCTTGCTGAAGTATTTTCCGGTAAACCTCCATTTCGGTGAAAGAGCCTTCCAGAACAGCGCATTTCCCTTCATTATGCACCTTCCATGCTATCTTCTCTCCTTGCGATTCGGTATAATCCAGGTACTTCATCATGCAGTGGATCACATGTTCAAACGTGTTATGGTCATCGTTCCATAAGATAAGGCGGTGCATTTCTTTAAGCCCGGCCAGTATCTCTTCAAGCGTGAGCGTTTCTTCCTGTACTTCGGTTGGCATAATATGGGCAAAAATACTTAAAAACAGGGATATAATTACATTGAAGTTTTTGCAAAGGCTAATCTATTCCACCTGGTATTTAAGCACCTGCCTGCCAATATTCCCCTGACTATCGATGCCTTCGATAATCATCTTGTAATTTCCTTTGGTGCCAGCATTAAAGTATTCGAAGGTGGCCTTACCATCGGCACCGGTCACAACATCTGGTTTCCAAAAAATTGTACTGCGCAGATCAGCCAGTTGTTTATTTTCTTTAGGATTATCATAACGAGGCGAATAGAATGTACGTGCCTGTAAATATCCTTTAGGGTAGATAACTTTAATACCGCGGCCACTTACCGGGCCGTCATATGGTTCATTATCACCGCCCCTTTTAGTAGTTATAAGCATTACGCCCGCTCCGCCACGGCCACCATAAATACTGGTTGACCCTGCATTGCGCAGCACTTCTATCGCCTGGATATCGTTATAGTTGATGCTGTTTATAAATCCCGGCTCTACGTAAACGCCATCCAATATTATCTGCATAGGTCTGTTGAACGATCTTGTGGAGTAAGGTACACCATTACGGAACGTTACCCCTACCAGCCTGCCCTGCAAACAATCTGCAATTCGGATGCACCCAAACTGCAGGTCGCGTGCTAAAATCACCTGGTCGGCATTGCCCGGGCCGTTAAGATTAGCAGAATATTTCAGCGCCTGTTTCTTTTCCCGAATGATCACCTCGCTTAAGGGAATCACGTGGTTGCCCACCCCGAAGCGCATTTGCGCCTGGTAAAGGTCTTTACTGCTCCTGGCATAAACTGATAAGTCTTGCCGCCGGGCGCTGATTGCGTATCTTAAATGACCGTTTGGAGGGCCGATGGAATCGATCTGCACCTCTACATCACGTTTATTTTTATCAGTACGTGCCTGTATAATAAATCGAAGGCTGTCCTGAAACGTCATGTTAGTAAAGGCAAATCGCCCGCGTGCGTCGGTAACAGTATCCATGGTGTAGTCGATATTGTCTAAGTCGATCAACTTAACTTTGCCGTTTGCAACAGGCTTTCCTCCGGCTGTCTTTACTGATCCGGTTACCTGTAAGGATTTTTCCGCCTGGTAAATTGTTGGCGTAAAGCGATCATTTAATATTTCGTTCCATTCAAAACGGCGATAGCCCTGTGTAAGCATAAGCACATCCAAATCTGCACGTGTTTTATCATTGATGTTGTTAAAGTAATAAGCGGGTTGCTCTACATACCCTTTTATATCCGAAGTAAGCAACAGGGACGACATGATGTTATTATCGTCATCATCGTTAAAAGGTACTTTATTTTCGTCTATCACCGCTACAGAGAAATTACCTGTTGTTGGCTTGCCGTTATCAGCACTTATAGTAAACTGTACTTTCTGGCGTGGTGCTGATGTTTGCATATTACCGGTTATGCCTAATTTTAAATTTTCGGGATGATGGACAAATACCAGCCGCTCATTGACAGGCGTGCCGGCTGCTGAGAATAACGTTAACTGTAATATGCCCGCAGGAATAAATTTTTTATCTATGTTAGTTACTCCCACCCGTATTTTATTACTGTAATAAACTTTACCACTGTTTTGCGCTACCAGCAACAGATTATCAGTTTGACTACGCCCGGCAATTTTTATCTGCAGATTCTGATCGTCGCTGTTAGATACGCTTAAAACATACCCTTTGTCGGCTACCTGCGGTAAAGCAACGGTTTGCACCATACCATCGGCAGTTGTAATTTTTGCCGAATAGCTAACGCCTTGAACAGGCGTCAGTTCAAAGATCCCCATACCTAAATGGCTACTTGCAAACTGGGCCACCTGCCTACCGGCGTTATTAATAATCAATCCTTTAACATCAACACCAAGTCCGTCGGTGCCAACTGCTTTAAACGCAACTTTAGTAGGAATGCCGGCTACCAGGCTACCGCTTTCCGGAAAAAATTGAACATCTGTTTTATCAGTTCTATTAGTGACAATACTGGCCGTAGGCGCAACAGGCGAACCATTGTTGCCCCTGTTGGTTAAGATGTTATTAATGATACTAACCGGCCTGTCAAAAAAATATTCGCTACCGGCGTTACGCATGTAATTAGTATAAGCCCGGATGCGGTAATTACCGCCGGTCAGAGTATCAGGTAAGGCAAAATCGCCGGCGGCAACGCCATCCCTTAACTGTAGTTTAACAGATTGTTTGATGGTTCCATTCAAATCCAATAGGTCTACATTTACTACACTGCTTATGGTAGTCAACTTATTTTCAGCTCCGCCGGTTACGTAAGCCTTAAACCAGATATCATCACCGGCAGCGTAATAAGGTTTATCCAGATGAATATAAACCTTTTCTACCGGCTGTGTTGCGGCCCATTTATTTAATTGCTGTATTAATTTATCGATAGGATCATCGTAAACAGCAAAGCCCGACAGGCCGCTTAAAGCCATTGCTGCTATTAATCCGAAAAGTACACGTTTGTAAACCATGGCGAATGCAAGCGGTGCAGTAAACAACCTTAATTGCCTGCATCACTTATATATACAACTACAAATCACTAAAATTTGTTCTTCCACATCATACTCTCAACGGGGCGGGTGGTTTTGTTGTTGTATTTGGCGTTATTTTTAGTGTTGTAACGCGTTTCGATATCGCCCTCAACCACAAAATAAATAAGTTGGCCTATGGGCATACCTGCGTAAATTTTTACAGGCTGCGCGCAGGAAATCTCCAGTGTCCATGTATTACAAAAGCCAACATCGCCTTTGCCGGCAGTAGCATGAATATCAATCCCTAACCTTCCGGTGCTTGATTTGCCCTCCAGAAAAGGCACATGCTGGTGTGTTTCCGTATATTCAACAGTTACACCCAGGTAAAGTGTGTTAGGTTGTAGTATGAAACCATCTTTGGGTATTTCAAAGCCAATGATCTCGTTATGTAATTTGGCATCAAGCACGCGATCTTTATAGGTGGCCAGGTGCTTACCCAAATGTACGTCGTAAGAGTTTGTCCCAAGGCATTCCCGCTTAAACGGCTCAATTATAATGGATCCTTTATCTATTTCTTCAAGTATGCGTTTGTCTGATAATATCATTGCCTTTTATTACGGGAGGCCTAAATTATCATTAATTGGCATAACACCCAACGGCAGTTTGTAAACAAGCGTTAACAAAACAGGTGCATAAAAAAACCGCCGGCGCTTACACACCGGCGGCACAAATTAAACCACCATAAAGGCAGTTACATCCACTCACATTCTCACCGCTTTGGATGTATTGTTAAAAGGCGTTACGCCTTTATATTATTTCGAACAGGCCCTTTCTCAACCAGGCGCTGTTTCATGCAGCTTTCTGTTAAAGCAACGGCTATTAAAATGGCTGCGGCTATGTAAATCCTTTTCATCGTAATCGTAATGCTGGGTTCGGTATTATTAATGTATTGACGTAAGTTACACCCAAAGTGTTACAACCTAAATAACTTTGTTAATATTAAATTTAACTGATACTATTTTGCTATCCTTTTTGCAATTTTACCCTTATGGCTATAGCGTACAGACAACAGGTTGATGATGATACAGAGTTTGCCCTCTGGAAGATCGAAGAAACTGCCGATGAATTGTATAGCCAACTGCAACTGGACGACAACGAGAAAGCCTATACTAAACAGCTGAGTAAGAATAAACGTTACCTGCACTGGCTGGGCACGCGCGTATTGCTGCGCAAAATGCTGCGTACTGATGAATATATTGATTGCAAAGTTGATGCACACGGCAAGCCTTACCTGGTTACCCTTCCCTATCATATATCTTTAAGCCACTCATTTGATTATGCCGCTGTAATGATAAGCAAAAGCGGACCGGTAGGGATAGATATTGAACAGGTTAAGGAAAAGGTTGAGCGGATTGCCCACAAATTTTTAAGGCCCGAAGAACTTGCGTTTATAGATCAGCAAAATAAAATAGACCACTTGTACGTTTGCTGGTGTGCCAAAGAGGCGGTTTACAAATGTTACGGACAAAAAGAGGTATCATTTGCCGATGATATATTTTTACAACCATTTGCCTATCAACCCGGCGGGGATCTGCGCGCCACTTTGGATAACGGTACTATTAACTTTAACTTTACTGTAGGTTACCTTAAGTACGAAGATTACATGATAGGGTACGTGAAGGCATAGTATGAAGAACAAGAAAGTAATTATACAAGATTGGGGACTTACAGATTATAAAGAAGCCTGGGACAGGCAGGAGAGCCTTTTTGCCGAAACCGTTAGGCTTAAAACGCATATCCGCAACCAGCAGGTAGCCGTTTTGGCTGGTGCTGAAGAGCCTGAAGAGCAAATTATCACCCCAAATTACCTGATATTTTGCGAACACCCCCACGTATATACGCTGGGTAAAAGCGGTAAAGCCGAACATTTGCTTTTAGACGATGCAGGATTGGAGGCAAAGCAGGCTGATTATTACCCCATCAATCGCGGGGGGGATATTACTTATCATGGCCCCGGACAAATTGTAAGCTACCCCATACTTGATCTGGACAACTTTTTTACAGATATCCACTTATACCTGCGCACGCTTGAAGAAGCAGTGATAATAACACTTGCTCATTATGGTTTAACTGCCGGGCGTTATCCTGGTTATACCGGCGTATGGTTTGATGCCGATAACGAGAATGCCCGTAAAATTTGTGCCATGGGTGTGCGCTGTAGCCGCTGGGTAACTATGCATGGTTTAGCTTTTAACGTAAATCCTGATCTGGATTATTTTAAAAACATTGTGCCTTGCGGTATTGATGATAAAGCAGTTACATCGATGCAACAGGAACTGGGCCGAACGGTTGATATCCATGAAGTAAAGCAGATCCTTATACATCACATTTCCGTACTTTTTGGTATGGAGATAGTGGAATGAACAAATTAAATATGCTATTGCTGGCCGGGTTTCTGGCCTTTAGTGGCTGTACAACTATCATGATATCAAACAGTGTTAAAAAGCCTGCATATACCTACCTTGCCCTTGGCGATAGTTACACAATAGGGGAAGCGGTTCCTTTAAAAAGTTCATTTCCATATCAACTTGCTGCCCAACTAACCGCAAGCGGAACAGACGTTACTGAGCCAAAAATTATTGCAACAACCGGGTGGACAACCGGAGAACTGATCGAAGCTATTAACAACAGCGATCTTAGGAGTAAACAGTATGATATCGTTACTTTGCTAATTGGGGTAAATAATCAATATCGCGGGCAAAGCCCGGATACTTACCGGCAAGAGTTTATACAACTCCTGGATACGGCTGTAAAATTTGCCGGCGGTAACAAAAAACATGTATTTGTACTCTCAATACCTGACTGGGGTGTTACTCCGTTTGCAGCAGGGCGCGATAAGGCACAAATTGCGAGGGAAATAGCGGACTTTAACCTCATCAATCGCCTTGAAACAGAGAAGGCGGGAATAAACTATGTCGATATCACTCCGATTTCAAAACAAGCTACCAATGATGCGTCCTTAACTGCGGATGACGGTTTGCACCCTTCTGCAAAAATGTATGGGCTTTGGGTTAAAGCGTTAGCTCCGGTAGTTAACCCGAATTTGAAATAGTCGTTACCATGATGCTTAGCTGCAGTTGGAGAACAGCTGCGAAGGATTTTTCCAGACTTCCTCTTCTTGTACGAACCATGGCTTAGTCAAAAGCTATTAACGCAACGTTAACACTCCGGCAAACTAATCGGAATATTAATGGCCAGACCACCATCGGATGTTTCCTTGTACTTGGAATTCATGTCCAGCGCGGTTTGCCACATAGTTTTCACTACCGCATCCAAACTTACCTTCGCTTTATCCGGGTTACTTTGCAAAGCTAATTGACTTGCGGTTATGGCCTTTATTGCACCCATCGTATTCCGTTCGATGCAAGGCACCTGCACAAGGCCACCTATGGGATCGCAGGTCATACCCAGGTGATGCTCCATGGCAATTTCGGCGGCCATTAATACCTGCCGCTGGCTGCCCCCTAACACCTCTGTAAGTGCAGCTGCAGCCATTGCCGATGATACACCTATCTCGGCCTGGCAACCGCCCATAGCCGCGGATATAGTGGCCCCTTTTTTAAATATACTGCCTACCTCTGATGCGGTAAGCAAAAATTGGATAATTCGCTCCTCATCAAAGCCATCGCAAAAGCTAATAAAATACTGGAGTACGGCCGGTATCACACCCGCCGCGCCGTTGGTTGGCGCCGTTACCACCCTGCCAAAAGATGCGTTCTCTTCGTTAATTGCAAGGGCAAAGCAGCTTACCCAATCTAAAATATTTTGGAAACTACTGCCTGTTTGGCGCATAGTGAGCAACCATTCATTATAATTGCTGTAGCTTTGCCCCTTCACAAGGCGTTTATTTAATGCTGATGCACGACGGGCCACATTTAAACCGCCCGGCAAATAGCCTGCAGTATGGCAGCCCCGATACATACATTCCTGCATTACCTTATAAATATTTAGCACCCCTTCCCGGGTGTTCTGCTCGGGGCGCCAGGCCAATTCATTCTCCATTACAACCTCAGATATTTTGAGCCCGGTTTTGCGGCACCAATGTAATAGGTCGTTAGCGGTGTCGATGGGAAATGGCAGGTCAACTTCCGCTTTTTGTTGCGTTTGCTCGCCTTCTTTTACCACAAAACCACCACCAATAGAATAAAAAGTACCCGAAACCGCAGTTTCGTTATTTAATAATGCCTGGAAAGTTACCGCGTTGGGATGAAAAGGCAAGCTCTCGGTAAACAGGAATAGCATATCCTCATCGGGAGAAAAACTGATCTGATGTTTACCGCCCAGCCATAATTTTTGACCGGTTGTGATGTAGTCGATTTTAGTATCGATCTGATCGACCGCGAATGTCACCGGGTCATCTCCGCTAAGACCCAGCAAGATGGCAATATCAGTTCCGTGCCCCTTACCTGTTTTAGCAAGCGAACCGTACAGTAATATTTTTATCTGCACAACCATGGGCAGTACTTCTTTTTGCTCCAAATAGTGCACAAATTGCTGTGCCGCACGCCAGGGCCCAAGTGTATGAGAGCTTGACGGGCCTATCCCTATTTTAAACATATCGAATACAGATATTTGCTCCCGTTGCATGGGCTAAAATTACGGATAGTAGTTGGATTGCAGAAATAAGCCAGTAATCAGTTTAGCCGCGCTGCTCGCTATAGCGCTTTTTCAGTGTGATGATGTTACTCTTAGTGTATCACATTCCCGGCAGTTTTACCCCAGCAGCTGCAAGGTCTTTAATAATCCGCTCTTGCAATGCGATCTTAGCCACTAAAAAATTACCTGGATCTACCCAAACGTTAACTATAAAGCGGATACCATCCAATTCCAAAGCCACTACACCTACGCGGGTTGCAGGCTCTTTTAACAGGTTAGGGGTAGCAAGTATAGCTTTGGTGATCACTTCTTTTACCTGGTCTACATCTATCGCGTAGCCCAATTTTAATTCAAAATCCAGGCGGCGCTTGCCTTCCCTTGTTTCGTTTACGATTACCTCGTTAAAAAGCTTGCCATTTGGAATAATTACTGTTTTGTTATCCACGGTTACTAAAACGGTATAAAAGATCTGGATGGAGGTTACCTTGCCACTCTGGCCCTGGGCAACTATGCTGTCATCTATGTCAAAAGGTTTCAAAAGTAAAATGAGTACACCACCGGCAAAATTCTGAAAAGTACCCGATAGCGCCAAACCTGCTGCAACGCTAAACGCCCCAATTATAGTTGTGAATATGGTAAGCTCCAGCCCGACAATATTCATTACCATAATGATCAGCAAAACGTATAAGCTGGTAATGGTAAGGCTTAATACAAAGGGCTGTAATGAAGAATGTACGTTGCGTTTGGTCATCCGCAATCGCAGGCGCGATCTTAAAAAACGAATGAACCAGATCCCGGCAAGCAGCAGTAATATACCGAATAAGAAATTAGGCCCTTTATCTACCGCCCAAACATGAAATTTATGATAGAATTCTTTTAGCTCCATATGAAAGCCAAAATTAACGACTTTTTATTTAACTGTATAATGTCACAAATAACTCGGGGCCTTTAAATAGGACCCACTCAACCAGGCGGCTGTGTATTTGTTTCTTATTTCTGATGTGCTTCATATAATAACCTGTTCAAACGCTGTGCCTAAAACGGCTGTTAACGTTTATATTACCAATTATGCACAATCATTTATCATAGATGTGGTAATAGTGTTAAACAACTGTTAAATAGGCTTTAAACATTGCCTTCTTAGGTCAAACACACTCGAAACACAAAACCCTCTGTATACAAAAATATACAGAGGGTTTGTTTATAATTACCGGGGGTAACCGATGCAAGAGCGATAATTACATCATGCCGCCCATACCGCCGCCACCCATAGGAGGCATACCCGCACCACCTTTATCGTCATCCGGCTCGTCAGCTAACACACACTCAGTGGTTAATAACATCGCTGCGATAGAAGCTGCGTTCTCTAATGCTACACGGCCTACTTTAGTAGGGTCGATAACACCAGCACCAATTAAATTTTCGTATTTGTCGGTACGTGCATTGTAACCAAAGTCGGCAGAGCCTTCTTTAACTTTTTGCACAACTATCGAACCTTCAATACCTGCGTTATCGCAAATTTGACGCAATGGCTCTTCGATAGCACGACGGATGATCTGGATACCAGTGTTCTCATCTTCGTTAGCGCCTTTAAGGTCAGCTAAAGCAGCTACCGCACGAATGAAGGCAACACCACCACCTGCAACAATACCTTCTTCAACAGCTGCACGGGTTGCATGTAAAGCATCGTCAACACGGTCTTTCTTCTCTTTCATCTCAACTTCAGAAGCTGCACCGATGTAAAGAACAGCAACACCGCCAGATAATTTAGCTAAACGCTCCTGTAATTTTTCTTTATCATAATCAGATGTGGTAGTTTCGATCTGCGCGCGGATCTCACCAACACGGCCTTTAATCAAATCAGCATCACCAGCACCGTTAACCAGTGTAGTGTTATCTTTATCGATAGTGATCTTTTCTGCCTGGCCTAACATAGATAGGTCAGCGCTTTCTAGTTTGTAACCACGCTCTTCAGATATTACAGTACCGCCAGTTAAAACTGCGATATCCTCTAACATTGCTTTACGGCGATCGCCAAAACCTGGTGCTTTAACAGCAGCAACTTTCAGTGAACCACGGATCTTGTTAACTACTAAAGTAGCCAAAGCTTCACCATCTAAATCTTCAGCAATGATTAGTAAAGGTTTGCCGGTTTGTACCTGTTTTTCAAGGATAGGCAACAACTCTTTCATTGAAGAGATCTTTTTATCATAGATCAAAATGTAAGGGTTTTCTAATTCCACTTCCATTTTATCTGAGTTGGTTACAAAGTACGGAGACAGGTAACCACGGTCAAACTGCATACCTTCAACTGTTTTAACTTCAGTTTCGGTACCTTTTGCTTCTTCAACAGTGATAACACCGCTTGTACCAACTTTTTCCATAGCCTCTGCAATTAACGAACCGATAACCTCGTCATTGTTAGCAGAAATAGATGCTACTTGTTTGATCTTATTGTTGTCTTCGCCAACTGTTTGTGATTGCGATTTAAGGTTAGCAACAACTGCAGTAACCGCTTTATCGATACCACGTTTAAGGTCCATTGGGTTAGCGCCGGCTGCAACGTTCTTAATACCTGCTGTAACAATAGCTTGTGCCAAAACAGTAGCAGTGGTAGTACCATCACCTGCAATATCAGCAGTTTTTGATGCAACCTCTTTAACCATTTGTGCGCCCATGTTTTCGATAGGATCTTTCAGTTCAATTTCTTTTGCTACTGTAACACCATCTTTGGTTACCGCAGGCGAACCGAATTTTTTATCGATAATTACGTGACGGCCTTTGGGGCCTAATGTTACTTTAACTGCATTAGCTAAAATATCAACACCGCGCTTTAAAGCGTCACGTGCCTCAACATTGTATTTAACTTGTTTTGCCATGATTTATTTATTGATTATTAAGTTGGTGATTTCCACCCGCTCAAATTTTATATTTAATTATTGAATTAATGTTTGTGTGAACTACTGATTGCACGGGTGTATATCCCGTCATTCAACATTTCAGAGATAATTAAAGTACAGCGTAGATATCAGATTCGCGCATGATCAGGTATTCTTTACCGTCAACGTTGATCTCGGTACCTGCATATTTACCGTACAGAACGGAGTCGCCAACCTTAACGGTCATTGGAATAAGGGCGCCAGATACATCAGCAAACTTACCCGGGCCAACAGCCACTATAGTTCCTTTTTGTGGTTTTTCCTGTGCTGTTTCAGGGATGTAAATTCCGGAAGCAGTTTTCGTTTCGGCAGCAGCGGCTTCAACAACCACCCTGTCCGCAAGGGGATTAATGTTTAATGACATAGTAATACTATTTTGAATTTATAATTTTAGTTTTCGAGTTTGCTTTTACATCAATTATGCCAAGCACTACAAATTATTACAATTGGCATGTTTACTGTTTTATTGTCACCTTTTAGTCATGCGTTAACAGCCTGCAAATATTAAGTTAACCATCGGGTGTCATCGTGTCAGTTATACTGGAGCATAAAAAAGGCTTTGGATGGTTATCCAAAGCCTTTTTAATATCGCTAATTAAATACTTATTTTTTAGGTGCAGGAGCCGGAGCAGCAGGTACGCTAAGCGGTGCCGATGATGGTGCAGCGGTTGGCTTAGATGCCTTTTTGATTTGCTCCATCAGTTGCGGATCATCAGATCTTTGTGCGCCACCCTTTAAGGTAACATTCATAATCAGTGATAATACCATGATGCTTATAGCTAATACCCAGGTACCTTTTTCAAGAAAATCGCCGGTTTTTTGTACGCCCATCAATTGTGAAGAGCCCGAAAAATTTGACGATAAACCACCGCCTTTGGGATTTTGAATTAATACAATTAAGCCTAAAAGCACACAGGCGATAATTGTGATGATCATTATTACTAAATACATTTCTTTATAATATCAATTGGTTTTCTTTTCTAACTGTTCAATCTGGGCTGCAAAGTAAAGCTTTTTTTCCGGGAATTTCAATACCAATTTTTTATAAGTGGCTATGGCTTTATGATATAACATCTGGTCGGTATAGATGCGGGCCAGTGTCTCTGTCACCATTACATCCTGGTCTTCCGAACTCCGTTTTGCCTTATTCTCGTTGTCCAGCCTGTCGGCGGCGGGCGCGCGGATCTGGGGCTCGTTATGAATAAACCGCTCGATGATCACATCCTCTTTTCTGTTATGATCAAACGCAATACCTTTTTCTTCATCGTCGCGTTCAATTCCGCTTACCGATGTCAGGCTAAAAATATTCTCGAAATACTGCTGCTGCAATTCGTCCGGCGCTTTGCGTTTAACCGGCTTTACCCGCTGATGTTCGGGCTGAACGGCAGAGTCAATCTGTATGTTTACTTGTTTAGGAACCGGGTTAGCCACATACGGCTGGAAAGTGCCGGCATGTTCCTTACGTGTTTTATCCAGCCACCACATAAAGCTATATGGCATGGTATCATCATTATAGCGTGATAATACTTCTTGTTCTTTCACAGGCTCTGGCGCCGTCGCTGTTTGTGCAGCATCCGGCTCTTGCTCCTGAGCTTGATCATTTGCCGGTTCGGAATTGCGCAACTCATCCAGCTTTTTATCAAACATCAAATAGTCGGCGCTTACAATATTCCCTAAGATCAGTTTTTCTTCGTCGATAGCAATATCTCTGTCCGTTAAACCTTTAGATAGCTGCAAAGGCCTTTCGTCTTCCTCTTCTTCATCCTCCGGGTAATCATCCTCATCAGAGAAAGTATTTTCCCAGGTTTGTCCCTCCGTGTCAGCATCCTGCGGTTGCAGTTCTTCAGACTCATGCAGCACATTTACCGTTGATGTAAAGCCGATATCATCTATGCCCACTATCTCGTCGTAAACTTCCTCATCAATATCCTCACCACGTGGCGCTGGCTCTTGCTTTACCGGGGCATGAACTGCAGGTGTGGTTTCATAAAAAGCACCCTCTACTTCATCCTGTTTTGCCTCGTCCGTAATGGCAATCTGCTCCTGGTATGAATTGTATAACTCAGGCACAATGGTATCCGGCTGTTCAGCAAGTTGTTCTTCCACTGTGGCGGTTTGTTCTGCCTCCGGGTGCGCCAGCTGTTCTTGATATGAATTGTAAAGTTCAGGAATAATAATACCCGGTTCTTCTGCAGATTGTTCATCTGCAGGTATGGGTTCTGCCGCTGCCTGTACTAACTGCTCTTTGTATGAAGCATAAAGCTCAGGTATTATATGATCGGCACTTTGAATTTCTTCATGTACCTCTTCGTCTATTTCAGTAGCTGTCGCCGGCTCGATTTCGCTTGTAACTATTTCTTCCTCCTGATCGGCTTTCGCTACGAATTCTTCCTGCTCCAGGGTAGGTATATCAACTTCTGATAGATGTTGATCAACCCAGGCAGGTTGCTGTTCATCGTCCTGAGGTACAATAACAGTATCCGGATCGTATGAGTCGGCAGCTGCTGGGGTGTCTTGTTCTTGATCTGCATTTGCAGGCTCTGCTTGTTCGGCAACCGGAGCAGCACTAAAATAACTTTGCGAAAGGTTGCTACCGGCGTTAATAATCCTTCCCGGCGCCACAAATGGCAGGTTGTCGGCATTGTAAAGCAGCTTGTGCAGGGTGCCGGGCTTAAAGTAAGCGGCCGCTTTTTTAACATCGTCGTTTTCACCGGCGCGGGCAAGTAAAACCTGCAGCAATCCGCTTTGCGGGTTATCGTGCACCATTCGCTCCAGGGTAGCTACATGTAACCGGCCTGTATCTGCCGGGTTGGCCAGCAAATCGTATAAAATTTCTTTATGCCTGTTATCTATGTATTGATCCACTGGTTATAAAACTATCAATTGCTTACCAATTTGCAAAGGCACGGTTAAAAATATCGTCGGTTAATTGTTTATTGATATCCCTTATAAGGGCCGGCTCCTGTGTCGACAAATCGCCCGTAAACTCCCTGTATTTAGTAAACGACTCTTCAAAATTAAACTTTTTATCTTTACTGTAAACATATTTTACTGTAACAGTAATTGTAAGCCTGCTGGCTCCCGCAATAGGCGCTGTATTAGAATTGGTTGCCTGGATAGATACCGGTGCAATTGTATAATTGGTGATTGCGCCAGACATAGTTGCATCCGCGCTTTCGCCACGCACAATGCTCAAACTGGTTTGTGTACGGATACGGTCTTTAAGCGCTTCGGTAAATTGCTGGCTCAGCGTACTTACCACCAACTGGGAATTATTTTCAAAATACTGAATATCGATTGTTTTGAGCCCCAACGGGATAGAAGCGCCGCTTTGAGTAAGCTTGTAGGTACATGATGCGAAAAGCATAATTACCAAGCCCAACATTCCTATATTAACTAAAAGCTTTTTGCCCATGTATGGTTATAAATCTAATTCTTTTATTTTACGATATAAAGTCCTTTCCGATATGCCCAGTTCATTAGCAGCTAGCTTACGTTTGCCTTTGTGCTTTTTTAGTGCTTTGCGGATCAGGTCCGACTCCTTTTCTACCAGCGACAATGATTCTTCTACCTCCTCGGCTTCGTGAGTGATGTTGTAATCACCATTGTTAACGTTATTTGTAACGGGTTGCTGCAGGGTGAATTGCGGCTCGGTATGATTGTTAGTTACCGGCAGTTCTATATCTCTGTAAAGCTGCGTTAACTGCGATTGGCTTGGATAATTTGTACTTACGCCGCCATGCTCAATAATATCGGCCACTAACTTTTTAAGCTCTACCATATCGCGCTTCATATCAAACAGCACCTTGTAAAGTATATCCCTTTCAGAAAAGTCTTCTTTGGGCTGATTGTCTAATCGCATAGGTAAATTGCTGCGGCTGGCCTCGTGCGGTATATACGTTAAAAGTGTAGGTGCGGTTATCACCCTGTCGCGTTCCAGTACGGCCAACTGCTCTGCCATATTTTTCAGCTGCCGTACATTACCCGGCCACGAGTAATTGATCAATACCTGCTGCGCCTCGTCGTCCAGCTGGATGGGCGGAGTACGGTATTTGTCGGTAAAATCTGATGTAAATTTGCGAAACAACAGGAAAATATCTTCCTTCCTGTCACGTAGCGGTGGGATACGTAATGGTACGGTGTTCAAACGATAGTAAAGGTCCTCCCGGAAACGGCCTGCCTTAACCGCGTCATAAACATCAACATTGGTTGCGGCAATTACACGTACGTTAGTTTTTTCTACTTTAGATGAACCCACCCTGATATACTGCCCGGACTCCAGCACCCTTAATAAGCGGGCCTGGGTGCCCAAAGGCATTTCGGCAATCTCATCTAAAAATATGGTGCCGCCATTAACGGTTTCAAAGTAGCCTTTACGTTCGCCAACGGCGCCGGTATAGGCACCTTTCTCGTGCCCAAAAAGCTCGGAATCAATAGTGCCCTCGGGTATGGCACCACAGTTTACCGCGATGAACGGCCCGTGTTTCCGCGGACTCATTTGATGGATAATGTGCGAAAACACCTCTTTACCACTACCGCTCTCGCCGGTTATCAATACCGAAATGTCTGTTGGCGATACCTGGTTGGCAATATTTATAGCCCTGTTAAGCAACGGTGAATTACCAATGATGCCAAAGCGCTGTTTGATTTCTTGTACTTCCATTTGTTCAATTTGAAAATTTGGCAATTTGAAAATTTGAGAATTTAGGGATTTTCAAATCTTCAAATCCTCAAATTAAGCAATTATTCTTCCTATAAGCGTTGCAGAGGTTGTGCGCTCTACCAAAACATGAACATACTGCCCCGGCTTGTATTTATCGCTTACCGGGAAAATTACCATCGCGTTTTGGTCGCTGCGGCCGCAATAATCGCTGTTTGATTTTTTTGAGAATCCTTCTATTAGCACTTTCTCAACCTTCCCGATACGTGCCTGCATCCGGTAAAACGAATACTCCTGTTGCTTAGCCACTATTTGCGACAAGCGGCTTTGCTTTACTTCTTCGGGTATATCATCGGCATAGCGTTTGGCTGCTAAAGTGCCCGGCCTCTCGCTATATTTAAACATGTAGGCATAGTCATACTTTACGTAATCCATCATGGTTACGGTATCGTTATGCTCTTCATCAGTCTCTGTGCAAAACCCGGTGATCACATCTGTAGATACCGCGCAATCAGGGATAATGCTGCGGATGGCATCTATCCTGTTCATATACCACTCACGGTCATAAGTGCGGTTCATCATCTCCAGTACGCGGCTGTTACCACTTTGTACCGGCAGGTGTATATAGTTGCAAATATTATCATATTTGGCAATGGTGTACAAAACCTCGTCGGTAATGTCCTTTGGATGTGAAGTGGAAAAACGTACCCGCAAATCAGGACTAACCAGTGCAACCATTTCCAGTAATTTTGCAAAATTAACTGTACCAGACCCTTCTACATTCACGCCGGTAGAGGAAACGCGAGCTTCTTCTAAATTCGCCTCTGCCAGGGTAGATTGGATAGGGCTCCACTTGTAAGAATCTACATTCTGGCCCAGCAAAGTAACCTCACGATAGCCTTTATCAAAAAGATCCTGACATTCGGCAACTACCGAATAAGCATCCCGGCTCCGCTCACGGCCACGGGTAAACGGCACCACACAAAATGAGCACATATTATCGCAGCCACGCATAATTGATACAAACGCGTTAATACCATTGCTGTTCAACCTTACCGGGCTGATGTCTGCATAGGTTTCTTCGCGGCTTAATAACACGTTTACAGCCCGTTGCCCGCCATCCACCTTGTCTATCAGGTTTGGCAGGTCGCGGTAAGCATCAGGGCCTACAACAACATCTACCAGTTTTTCTTCTTCTAAAAATTTCGCTTTTAAGCGCTCGGCCATACAGCCCAGTACGCCAACTACCATACCCGGATTTTTAAACTTGGCGCCGGCAAATTCCTTTAACCGGTTGCGTACCCTGGTTTCGGCATTCTCACGGATAGAGCATGTATTGATGAACACCACGTCGGCGTTTCTGAAATCAGATGTGGTTTCAAAACCTTGTTCTGATAAAATTGACGCTACAATCTCGCTATCGCTAAAATTCATTGCGCAGCCGTAACTTTCTATATAAAGCTTTCGCCCGCTATTTTTACCAATAACCGGGTCTAACACCAAAGCTTCACCCTGCCTGCTTTCGTCGTGCACTTTATCCTGAATAAGCAAATCCATAGTCATCTAAAAATTGAATCGCAAAAATACATATTTTTTATATATTGGATGACAGTTTGTCAGCGTTTAACAAAAAGAGTCTTTTGTGGTTATAACTTTTAAAAGTTGTAAATCAGGAACAGATGCGTCAAGGATCCAAACCAAAAAATATAGAATGCCGTTAAAGTTTCTAAAGCACAAGTGGCAAAAAATTTCATTTATAGTTTTATTATCACTGTTTATATTGGTGCTGATACCGGCATTTCTGCTTAACAGATATTGGTCACCCATATTGGCAGACAAGGTAAAAACCGAACTCACCAAAAGTACAGACGGCCTTTACAAAGTTGATTTTACAAATGCCGAGCTACATATACTGCAAGGCAAAATAGTACTCTACGATATTAAACTGCGGCCGGATACAACTGTATACCGCAATAAAAAGAATCTGGGATTAGCCCCTAATAATTTGTACGAGCTAAATGTTAAAAAGCTGGTATTATCCAACATCCACCCCTTTACCCTCTATTTTAAAAAGAAACTGCATATCGGCCGCATTACGCTAAGCGCGCCTGACCTACAGGTAAGCTATCAGATAAATCATACTAAAGATACCGTTGCAAAGGATAGCCGCAACTTATGGCAAAAGATTTCTAAAACACTGAAGCTGATCCATGTAGACGAGATCTATTTGAACGATGTGAAGCTTAAGTACAAAGATTATTCGGGGCCAAAGCTGGCAGTTTCAGAGTTAAAAGAAATGAACCTTAAGGCAACTGATCTGCTTATAGACTCGGCTACCCAAACCGATCGCAGCCGGTTACTTTATTGCAGCGATATCACTACCGAGTTGTATAACTATACCGGCCGGTCAGCTAATGGCCTGTATACTTATACGGTTAAATCGGCAAAGTTATCTACCAAGGCATCACAACTAAGTGTAAAAGGTTTAGTTCTGCAACCTGTAAAACCTGCTGCATTTTTTGATAACAGCAAAGCAGATAGGTTCACCTTCCGGCTGGATACCTTTCAGATCAACAATTTCGATTTTCTTAGCTATCATAAATACAGGAGCTTTAATGCTGCCAATGTATTATTGAGCAAGGGTGTTTTAGCTGTTTACAGTAACCCAAATGCCAAACCCAAGACTGATGACAGGGTAATCACTTTCCCGCATGTGGCTATCAAAGCGGTTAAAACGGCTTTTAATATAGACACGCTCACCATCAGGCAGCTAAATGTCATTTATAATGAATTCAACAAAAATTCCCGTAAAACAGGAGTACTTACTTTTAACAATACCAGGGGTAAGTTTTACAACATCACAAACAATAAGGATTCTTTAAAATCGCATCCGGTTGCAAAGGTTAACCTCACCACGTTATTTATGGAACGCGGCCGGCTTGATCTTGCCTTTACATTTAATCTTACCGACGCGGCCAACAGTTATAGCTACAAAGGCCACCTGGGCAGTTTTGATCTGGGCCGCATTAACAAAGCTACTATGCCGCTGGCTATGGTTAAAATCACATCGGGCACCGTAAACAGCCTTGATTTCAATCTTCATGCTACAAACAAGGTTACCCGCGGCACAGTTAATTTGCTTTATAACGACTTAAATATAAATCTGCTGCGGGCCGACACTGCTAAAAAAGGGTTTTCTAAAAAAACAATCGCATCGTTTTTTGCCAATTCGATGGTGATAAAACATAACAACCCTGATAAGCCCGGCACATTCCCGCGGTCGTCGGCAGTGGTTTACACACGCCCCTATAACTATCCATTTTTTAAAACGGTATGGCAGGCGCTATTGAGCGGCATTAAGCCTTGTGTTGGGGTGGGAAAAGCTAAGAAAAAAGAGGTGATCAAAAAGATGTCCGATCAGGAGTTGAAGAAAAGCCGCAAAAAGGTGGAGAAGGTGGCCCGGCAAAAAAAACGTACCGAACGACAAGCTAACCGCAAACACAAAAAAATGGCCAAGCAACGTCAAAAATTGTCCGACCCGAATGGTTGATAAATTACTGTAACAGCAATTTTAAATTGATACCAAAGTTTGTGAACGCTGTATTAAATGTTTGTGAGGTGTAAGGCTTAGTGATATTGCTATCGTAAAACAAATTAAGATTAAACCGCTGGTTTATCACATAATCTATAGCCGGCCTTAGTGTAATATTCTTAGCGCCGGATGAGATTTCGGCAGCTTCGATATCTGCCCGGTATATAAGGGTCTTGTTATCCCGCACAGCAACATCCAGTTTAAAATTCACATCGTTATTGGTACGTGCCCCTGTACCAAATAAGCCAAACGGCATCCGGAAGTTTTTTGGCCGGTAACCAAATCCAAACACCAAAATATTTTCATTTTGCTGCGCCAGTTGGCTGTTAAGCAAACTCAGGCTCAACGCACGGGTTTTGCGGTATTCAAAATTGGCCGTCATGCTGTTTTTAAAGCGCACATCGGCACCAAATAACGGCACAAACTGCTCAAAGATGCTTACTTGCGAAAATTGGTAAAACGGCAGAAAGTCGTTATTTATATCTCTTGAACTTACCTTACCGGCGTTTTCCTGATACTGCAGCAATGTAGTGTAGCTGTTAACATTGTAGGACGATCTGTAGCCATGCTTTACATCAAAAGAATCGAACAGGTCATTAAAAAATGGCAGCTTACTGAGGCCGTTATAAGTGATCTGCCAGTTGGGGATAGGTATATTTGGAAACTGATTTAAACTGGATGACGACGCACTTTTACCGGTGTACGCCGCCAGGAAAGCCGGTACCAGCACATTTTGCGCATTAGGGCCGTACCCATCGGCATAACCGCTGTTTGTCCCGCCTGAATTTGGATTGGTTTGACCGAGTTTTTGTGAAATAACCTGCCTGTTAGCTAAAAATTGACGGAAAACATCTGATGAATTATTAATGCCTGTATTTTTTGAAAAGGCCGTAGCAATAGATAGTATGGAAACGCTGTACGTACCAGATGTAACCGGGCTTGAGTTTTCAATAGAGTTAGTTGTGGACAGGTATTTAAAATTGGTTTGGTAATTTTTGTCTTGTGCACGAAAGCCTATCAGTTCTATCCGCAGGTCCCTGAAGGGTTCAATTATACTGCGCAGCCGGATATCTTCATTAAAGGTTTTAACGTACAATTGATTTTGCAACGTATCGGTAGTTATCCAACCATTGGCAATAGCCTTGTTGCGCAGATCGGCCTGACTGCCTAACAAGAAACCGATACCGGGCGCATCATACGTAAGATCCTGCCCAAACAGGTTAGATTGCGGCAGATAGCCGGGTAAAAACGTCCCTTCGGTACGGGTATAGGTACCATTTATATTTTTTATACCGGTAAGTATCCTCAAGAAAAATTTACCTATGCCGCCCTGGTCGGTATTACTGTTTTTGCGCAATCCCCTGAATTTGTTGTACAGGCCGTTAAAATTAAGTGTTGGGTTAAGCTGTATACTGCGCGAGTTCTGGATGCTGTTACCTATATCATACGCAGGATTATTAATGGCGAATTCAGGCTGTGTTTGCCAGTTAAAGTGGGTGCTGTAACGTGCCAATAGTGCTGTCCAATCCAGCCCGGGTATCTTGTTGATCGGAGTAGTATAGTTAAAGTTAATAGTGTGGTTGTAGTTGGTAGTGCGGCCAAGCCTTTTTAAGTTGTCCCAAAGGGTATCGCGCTTTAAGCCATTGATACGGCCGGCCGGCTCATCCACTACTGAAAGGTTGGTGGCATCTATATCCATCTGCAGCGATTTGGATAAATTCCAGCCGATACCATAAACACGGGTAATATTAAAGTTTTTGTTAAAACTGGTTGGTATAGGTATAAAGTTGTTGGGATCGTTATTGCGAAGGGTATTTTCTGAATAAAAACGATCAAAGTTGATGCTGAAATTTAAGCGCGATGGCAGCAGGCTGTAATTAAAATCACGTGCCAATGCTAATAAGTTGCTCTTGATGCGTTTGGCTAAAGGGGTGTAATACTTAGGCTGATTAGCATAGTTGTAAGCCAGCGCTACCCGATATGTTTTCGAAAAATCATTTTCAACAATAAAATCATGGTGCTGATATTCCGTATAGGCGTAGGTAGCGCTAAAATTTTCTACGTCCCAAATATGATTATTGGCTGTAGGATTGGTACGCTCTTTATGTACGTTGGTAAAATTGATGCTTTTACGCACGGTATAATCTACCGTAACATTCTTAATTGAATCGCGAGCCTTGGTGGTGGGCGCTGCCGCTAAAGATTTTTTTAGTTCAACATCCGGTGAGCCGGGATCATATTGGGGCGTACTTTTTTGTGTAGAATAATTTACGTAAGCCGGGATGCGGATACCGCTCTTTTCCGGGAAAAACTTACCCAGTTCTAAACTACCGCTTACGTCAATAACCTGATTATCGCTGCGGCTGCGGTCGCTTACCCTTGAGTCTATTGTACCAAAACCAATAGTACTTTTACTGCCGGCAACGGTTACGTTACCAAAATCGGCCAGGGCGGCGTCAAACCTGGCCGTTGCCGCCCATCCGCCGCGCTGGTCAAAATCTGTAAGGCGCAATTCATCAAACCAAACAGTACCAGACTTATCTAAGCCATCATCGCCCGGCCGGTTAGGGCGGTATGGGTTACGCACACCCAGCATAATGGCACGCAGGCGGCTTAAATCGGGCTGGCCCTTTATAGTTACTTTGTTTTGGCCGTCGGTGTAAGTAAAAGGTACGGTAAAGGGCCATGGCTGGCCGTTGAGTTTTGCATTGTTACGGGCCAGCTTGGCATCTGTTAAAATGGATAGTGTAAGGTTAAGCTCGTTGTTTGCGGGCCAAATGGCATCCGGGTCGCGGGTGCCGGGCTGGGTAATACTTAATGGAACCTCGTATTCGTAATAGTTATCCTGATAATCTACCCCCAAACGCACAAAAGCATTTAAATCATTATCCCTCAACTGGTCACCCTCAGCATGGATAAACATCTGGATCTTTTTGTATGACCGCAGGTCGTTATAAAAAGTACGGAATGCAGCCCTCGAATATCCATCGCGCAGCTGGGTTACATTGAGCGACAAAGATTGCTCGTTTAAGCGGGTATCGGTTTGCAGGTTATTGTAGTTACGCTGGCGGTTTATGCCTGGTGGCACCACGTACGGTATCGGCGTACGGTTACCATTCTCCTCAATATTTACGGCCTGCACATCCAGGTTTGAGTTATCTATAACCGGGTTGGCAATGGCCGGATCAACTATTATGTTAGCCGGGTTATTTTCGGCGTTAAACGTTCGCCACTCGCTCCGTACTAACTGCAGGGTTGCAAAGCGTAATACCGATGTATCGGCAAAATTGGTCATAAACATCCGCATAAACCGGATAGCCTTAAAGTCCTGGATGTTGCCCACTTTACTCTGATAATCATTAATAGGTATGCGGAACTGGTACCACGTAACAGCCTGGGTGGTGCCATTTGCGAGCTTAACTTGCGATGTTACCTTATCGCTGATAAAATTTTGGCCGATAACCATATCCTGCGGCCGCACCGATACGCGATATTGGTAATACTCGTCCGTTTGGCTCATGTTGTTGTCGCGGTTAATATCTTCGCCATCCGGCAGTGATGTTGATGCGGAGGTTTGCAGCCCCAACTCCGCCTGCGATTGCTCGGCCGTTTTAGAGTTGCCTTCGGTACCGTTGTACCTGCCGTAACGGTCAAGGATCCCCGCACGGGAGGCATCCAGATCAGGACCCTGGTAATACTGGTAATTATCAGACGAAGGATCGGTTGTAAGCGTACTAGCGGCCGATGGACTTAGTACCGCTTTGGCCTGCGCTACAAAGGCCGAGAATTTAGTGTTCTCACCTACATCGTTTAAGCCATCCAAGCCTACATCCTGCAGCCTGCGGGCATCCGGGTTGTTGTCGAAAGCATTGATCACCGGCTGCAGCTTGGATACCCGGCCCCAAACGGTTTCATCTGTTTTATCAGTGCTGCCATCAACCGGCAGGCTGTTCTCCAGGCTTTTGCGCCCGTCCTTCAAAATATCTTCAGACACACTACCAAGGTTAAAATACAGATCACCTCCGGCGGATGCAGGTTTGTAAATGAACGGATCCATCATCCAGAATTCGATGTAGCCTACATTTAGCGATTCAAAGTCATTAGTCTCTAATTTTCGGAAGATACCTCCCCAGCGGTTACGCGGGTTTTGCAGTGTACCATCGCTATTTATACCGGTGGTAGCATAGTTATACTGGCCGCGTATGGTTGGATAAAAAGCAAGGTTTAATGTAGGAAGGCTTAATGGCTGCCCGGTAACCGATTGCTTGTATGGAAACACTTCCTGCTCAATAATTTGCCGTACGTAATGGTTAGATAGTTCAGCGCGATTAATACCAATAGAGTTTGAGCTGGTGTAGAAAATAGGGTCGATGTTGTAAAAAGCCAGACGGGCGCGGTTAAAGCCATAGCTCAGATCATTAAAAGACTGTGCCTCCGGGAACATTTGCGGCGTACCAGCAATTTGCCAGTTTATGGCGCTTTTGATATCGATGATAGATCGGCTGTTTTCAAAATCATCTAAATAAGAGGTTCCGTTTTTTGAACCGGCAAAGTTGAGCGCACCCGGGCTGCCCGGCATCAATTTGGCAAACTCGCCGCTAAAGTTTACGGTTGATGGTGCTTTAGTGTTAATAAATGGGATTTTGTCAACCAATTTGGTTAAGAAACGCGACTCGGAACTGTAATTGACATCAGCCCCCCAGATGGTATTGGAGATAGACTCTTCGCCAACAATTTCGTTTTGGGTGATGGGTTGTTCGGTAAGGTGCATGATAGTTGCGCCAAGTGCCAGTTTGGGGTTCACCCGATAATCAAACCTGGAGCCGTAGAATGATTTTTGCTGCACTCCGAACAACTCATTATTTTCCAGCTTGATGTTGATGGGCTGCCCGGATTGTAACAACGCCTGATTAAGCACACGGATACGGCCGGCGCTGTAATCGATAGTATAATCGGTACCTTCCTGTAGTTTTAGCGTACCGGCAGTTACCACAACAGAGCCTTGCGGAATATTAACGGCATTTAACTGATACTCTGACCCACCTTGCGAGGTATAAGTGCCTTTGATTAGGTATCGGTTAAGCTTAGGAAAAAATTGCTGGGCGATGGTCTTTGTAGAATCATACAAGGGCTGATACACGTAACGATTAGCAAGGTCTGCCTCGCCTGTGGTAAACTGCCGGGCAAGATCGCTACCAAAAGGCTCCAGCACCGGGAACATAATACGCCCGTTTTGCGAATCGATGGTAATACCTTCCAAAAAGTCGAAATAACCATCAGGATTTTTCGCATTTTGCTGATCCAGGTTATCCAACCCCGTAAGTTGTAGCCAGCGCTTGCTTTTGGTGTTCTGCCCCTCGTCCATTATCGTTTTTTCGATCCCCGATTTATCATCCAGCCGGCTAATGTTCAGCTTAAAATTAGTCGGGCTGATCTGGAATGCACCTGTGGTGTAAATGTTTTTCATCATCAGGTCCCAGGTGGGCAGATTGGTTTTTAGTAATTCATTCTTCAGCAATTTTACAAACAACGCTTTTGGTGTTGCAGGGTCAACCGCAACATCGCTGCTAAACTCACCAACCTGGAAGGTTTGCCCGTTGTAGGAGTACTGATAAGCCACTGCCAGCACTTCATCATTATTTAACGGATAGTTCAGCGAGATGTATCCCAACTGTGGCGATAAATTGTACTCCTTACCCTGCACCAATTTGCGGGCGTAGGTTAATTTAGAATAGTTGTCTGTTGCCCCTGTTGCCCTGAAATAATTGGCCACATCATTTGAATTTGTCACACGTGCTCCCGGTGGTAAATTTTGTAGCAGCGAGTTAGATTGCTGCACAAAACCTGGCCCCCGGAAACCTGCGGGTAAGCCGCTGAAGCCTGCACCACCCTGTATCAAAGTGCCATTATAAGGACGGTTTTCCCCGAGATCAAGAAATGCGATGATATCGCGCGAATCAGTAGTAACATTGGTACGGTTGGTCGTCCATACTTCAATTTTAGTAATATTGATATTGGAGCTTATAATAGGAATGTTAGCCAGCGCCCGATTGTAATTGTTGCGGAAATACTGCGACAAAAAATAATGCTTGTTAGATTCGTAGTCCGCCGGCGTGAGATTGATGTATCCCTGCTGCGAGCCATTTGTAATGGTAATATTTTTTGACTGTGACCGTTGCTGCGAAAATATACTTGTTACATCCAGCTTGCCAAATTTCAATTTGGTTTTTACACCAAATAGTGCCTGGCTGCCGCTTATTAATGTGGTATTGAGCGGCAAACTAACCGTACCTGCCTCAATTTTCTGGATGATCTCGTCCGGATGACCGGTATAGTCCAGTTTAATCTGGTTCTCGAATTGGAATTGGGCTTCGGTATTGTAGTTGGTAGAGATTTTTAATTTATCGCCAATGTTACCTGTTACATTAAGCTGGATACGCTGATCGAAATTAAAATTAAACTGTTTGCGCTGACGGGTATTAAAAAGCGGGTTTTGATTGCTATTTACCTGCCCGGCTAAAATCACCTCTGCCGAGCCTTGCGGGCGGATATCGATCACCGAGCTACCGAAGATCTGCTCGAACGTTTTGCTGCGCACCTTAAACTGCGGAATAAAACCTTCCTGCTGCGAATCATACGCATAATTATCTGCCAGTTGTTTAAAATAATCGCGCTTTAACCCTTTTTGCTGCAATTCCAGGTACTGCATAAATGTTAAATACTGCGGCGCACGATATAATAAGTTACCTACACGTTCATACAAAATGTACATATTGGTAAGCGGATCATATTCTACCGTTCGGATCAACCCTGGTGGGTCGAACAGAAAGTTACCTTCCCGTATCTGCTGATTTTTTGTTTTGGATAGTTTAGGCGTTGCTTTTACAGGAGGCAGGGTATCCCGCGCCGATTGCGGTTTTACCGTTGATGTTGCGGGCGCAGCGGCTTGCTTTGTAAGGGCAGGTCGTATCCCCGGCAGCGATCTGTTGCCCGGTGTACTATTTAGCGGTTGCTGCGTAGTTTGCCCTGGCTTGTTTGCCGGGGACGTACCGGTAACCGGCGTTTGTTGTGCATACACCTTCCCTACCCCGCAAAATGCAGCAATAAATAAAATACCTATACATATACTATAAGTAGAGAGTCTAATCAAGGGGCAAAAAATTGTAGGTAATTATAAGCTTTTTAACGCGAACTTAATTAACTGTTCAACGGTTAAAACGCCGCTATATTTTGCAATTTCCTGATCCAGAACTTTCTCTGCATTGTTGCGCACAAAGCCCAACATAACCAGTGCTGCTAATGCTTCGTCCTTAACAGTCGCAGATGCAGGCATCACGGTAAGGGTATCCGGGCCTTCTTTGCGGAGCTTATCCTGCAATTCTAAAATTATCCGTTGTGCCGACTTAGGGCCAATGCCTTTTATGCGCTGAATAAGCGCAACATTGCCCTGTACAATTGCCGCCTGGATCTCGGCAGGGGTGATAGATGAGAGCATCATGCGGCCGGTATTGGGGCCAATACCGGATATGGAGATCAAATGCTGAAAAAGCCTGCGCTCGCCCTCTGTAGCAAAACCATAAAGGGTGTGTGCATCCTCTTTCACATGCAGCCAAACAAAAAGCTTACAGTGCTCGCCCTCAGCTATTTGGGAGTAGGTGTTAAGCGATATATTAATGTAATAACCAACCCCACCCGCATCTATAACAACATGGGCGGGGCTTTTAAATGCTAATTTACCATCAATATAATCGTACATGTATATAAGATTTATTTCTTTTTAGTTTTTGCCTGCGCGTCACGGGCTTTGGCCTGCGCATCAATAACGGCGATAGTCACCATGTTTACAATTTCGCGTACCGAACTGCCTAATTGAAGTACATGTACCGGTTTCTTTAAACCTAACAGGATAGGGCCAACTGCCTCGGCACCGCCAATTTCCTGCAACAGCTTATAAGCAATGTTACCGGCCTCGAGCGTAGGGAAAATCAAAGTGTTGGCCGGGCTGCCATTTAATGTTGAGAATTCAAAATTCTCTTTCAGTAATGATGAGTTTAAAGCAAAGTTTGCCTGCATCTCGCCATCTACTACCATATTAGGATATTTATCATGTAAGATCCGTACTGCTTCGCGCGTCTTTTCAGGGATCTCGCCTTCGTTAGAACCAAAATTAGAATATGAGAGTAACGCTACCCTTGGTTTAATATTGAAGCGGGTAACCGAACGCTCCACCAATACGGTTATATCTACCAGTTCCTGCGTTGTTGGGTTTACGTTCACGGTGGTATCTCCAAAAAATACCGGGCCTTTTTCAGTTATCATTAAATACATACCCGCCACTCTGCTTACGCCTTCTTCAGTACCGATGATCTGAAGTGCAGGTTTAATGGTCGATACATAATTTTTTGTCAGGCCGGAGATCAGTGCATCAGCTTCGCCAAACTGAACCATGCATGCGCCGTAATAATTACGGTCAATGATGAGCTTTTTTGCCTCAAGCATGGTAATACCACGGCGCTGGCGCTTTTTAAATAAAAACTCTGCAAATTCATGCGACCGTTCGCAATCGTCGCGGGTATCAATCATTTCCACATCATCAAGCTCCAATTCATTATCCTTGATGATCTGTTTAATTTTTTGGATATTTCCTAAAAGAATAGGAATAGCGATGCCTTCATCTTTAACAATCTGCGCGGCACGCAATATCTTATAGGTATCTGCCTCGGCAAAAACCACACGTTTTGGCTCCTGCTTGGCTTTATTGGTAATATCGCGCATTAACTTATTGTTATTGCCCAAGCGCGACAAAAGTTCTTCGTTATATGCATCCCAATCTGTAATGGCTTTACGCGCCACGCCCGATTCCATTGCCGCCCTTGCCACAGCCGATGACACTTCTGTTATCAACCGCTGATCCATCGGTTTAGGGATGATGTAATCGCGGCCAAATTTAAGGTTGGTGATGTTGTAAGCCATGTTCACAGCTTCTGGGACAGGCCTTTTGGCCATTTCGGCGATGGCATGTACCGCTGCGATCTTCATCTCTTCGTTAATTGCAGTCGCCCTAACATCCAGAGCACCACGGAATATGTACGGGAAACCCAAAACGTTGTTTACCTGGTTAGGGAAATCAGAACGGCCGGTTGCCATGATGATATCCTTACGGGCAGCGATGGCAATGTCGTAGTTGATCTCTGGCTCGGGATTAGCCATGGCAAAAACAATTGGATTTTTAGCCATGCTTACCAGCATTGCCGGTGTAACCACATTACCTGCCGACAGGCCAACAAATACATCGGCGTTTTTCATGGCATCAGCCAAAGTGGTAATATCTGTACGATGTGTTGCAAATTGCAGGCGCATTTCGTCAAGATCGGTACGGTCTGGTGTAAGCAGGCCGTTTATATCAAACATTACCAGGTTCTCTTTTTTTACCCCTAATGAAAGGTACATTTTAGTACATGACACAGCTGCAGCACCTGCACCGTTCACTACCATTTTTATTTTGTCCAGCTTTTTACCCTGAATTTCGCAGGCGTTCATCAGCGCAGCGCCGGATATTATAGCCGTACCATGCTGATCATCATGCATTACGGGAATCTTCATCTCCGCCTTTAGCCTGCGCTCGATTTCGAAACAGGTTGGTGCAGATATATCCTCCAGGTTAACGCCGCCAAAAGTTGGCTCAAGCGCTTTAACTATGTTAACAAACTCATCTACCGATTTAGCATTCACCTCCAAATCGAACACATCAATATCCGCGTAGATCTTAAACAGCAGGCCTTTACCTTCCATTACCGGCTTACTGGCCTCGGGGCCAATGTTGCCCAGGCCCAACACCGCAGTACCATTACTTATCACTGCAACTAAGTTTCCCTTAGCAGTATATTTATACACGTCGTCTACATTTTCTGCTATACGCAGGCAGGGCTCGGCCACACCAGGCGAGTAAGCCATTGTAAGATCGCGTTGTGAATTGGTAGGTTTGGTTGGCACTACCTGTATTTTACCGGGGCGGCCTTTTGAGTGGTAATTTAAGGCTTCCTGTTTACGATTGGTTTTATTCATGGTTCTCTCAAATTCAAGCGCCCAAAATTACATTACTTTTTACGAAACCGGGCAATAAAAAAGCCCGGCTTCGAATTACATCAAAACCGGGCTTAGTAAAATATCTCTTTAACCCTTTGTTACTTTCACTGTTAGGCCGGGTTGCAGGTGAACTGTTTTGCTGTTACCAAATTCTACATTTAGTTTTAGCAGTTCATCTACATTAACGCCATACTTTGCTGCAATAGAGGTAAATGTATCGCCTTTTTGCGTGGTATGATAGGCTGGAACAAAATGCGGCGCGCCGGGTACCGCTGGGTTGCCCTGCGTGTAACCAACGCCATTAGCCTGCCCTGATGCAACAATTTGCCTTTGCTGAACAGACGCAGTGTAAACCGGAACATTGACTACCGGTACCGGCCCTTCCGGATTATTTAAAACAGTATTAAGTGCAGCGTAACGCTCTTTAATAGTTTGGGGAATGACCAACTTACGCGGCGCTTTATCAGTGCCATTTATGACGGACATGCGGTAAGAAGGGTTTAAAACGCTGATATCTTTAAGGCTGATGCCCAATGCCTGAGCAATTTTACTCATCGGCACATATTTTTTTACCGTAACGGTATCCGTTTGGGTGCTTATGCTGCTTGCGTAGGTTGTCAGGTTATGTCTTTTATAATAATTCATTACATAGCTTACTGCGATGTATGCTGGCACATAGCCCCGAGTCTCTGCAGGAAGGTACTGCCGGATAGACCAGTAATCGTGCGCACCTGTGCGTTCCAACGCTTTTTCGACATTGCTTTTACCACAATTATATGAGGCGATTGCTAACAGCCAGTCGCCAAATTGCTGGTAAGCATCTTTTAAATAGGCCGCTGCAGCGTAGCTTGCCTGTACCGGATCACGGCGCTCATCCACATAATCGTTCATTTTAAGCCCGTAGATCTTAGCTGTTTCGCTCATAAATTGCCATGGGCCGGCAGCGCCAACTCTTGAAACAGCATTAGGGTTTAAAGCCGATTCCACTATCGAAAGATACTTTATTTCGTCAGGGATACCAACCTCGCGGAACGCCTTTTCATAAATGGGGAAGTAATATTTAGTCAGTCCCAGGATGCGGCTCATCTCGTCACGCCGGCCCATGTAGTTATCAATGTAACCCTGTACAAACTCATTATAGTCTAAAGGGACATCCTTTTGGATAGAATCTAACCGCCGTTTAAAGATCACGTTCTGGTAAATGGATACCGGCACCTGTGCAACAGGTAACAATACTGTAGTATCGGCAAGGTCGATCAGCGGTTTTGCGTTTTGAAACGTGGTGGCAGCATTGGCTTTAACTATTTGCAGTAAAAGAATACAAATAATAAAAGTAAACAGTCTCTTCATACTTTACGTCAAAAAAATAATTTCGAGGAGGCAATAGGTTACGCTAAAATACTGATTTGCTATAGCTTCAGGAAATATTCTGAAAAATTTAACAGTTCGGTTTCGGAAAAGGCTTTGGATAATAACTGCAAACCTAACGGCAAACCTTTGCTGTTATTGCCTACCGGTAAAGAAATTGCCGGCAAACCTGCCAGCGACGCCTGCACTGTAAAAATATCGTATAGGTAAGTAACAACCGGGTCTTTCTCCTCTTTACCGATACTGAACGCCGGCTCAGGAGCGGTTGGGGTTAGTATAAAATCAAACTCTTCTAACAGCTCGTTGGTTTTATTACGGATTAAACGGCGTACCTTTTGGGCCTTGGCGTAATAAGCATCGTAATAGCCGGCGCTAAGCACAAAGGTACCAAGCATAATCCGGCGCTTCACTTCCTTACCAAACCCCTCTGACCGGGAAAGCTTATAAGTCGACTCTAAATCAGTTGCATTAGGGCTGCGATAGCCATAATGTACGCCATCATAACGTGCCAGATTTGACGATGCCTCGGCCATTGCAAGAATGTAATAAGTAGGGACCAGGTAATCCAGATAATCGAAAGAGATCGGTTTTACCTCGTGGCCATCTGCCCGTAATTTTTCAATGGCTTCGACAAGGCCGCTTTTCACCTCAGCGTCAACTCCCGGGCTGGACAAGGCCTTTTGCAGATAAGCAATTTTCTTTTTGCTTGGCTGTTTACCGTCGACTGTGAATTCCGGAACCGGCTGATGAGATAATGTGCTGTCGAATTCATCGGCACCCGCCATTACTTGTAAAAGCAGGGCTGCATCTTCTACTGAATGAGTAAGTGTGCCCACCTGATCAAAAGAGGAAGCGTATGAGATTATACCATACCTGGAAATACGCCCGTAAGTAGGTTTAAGCCCTACAACGCCGCAAAAGGCTGCCGGCTGCCTAACGGAGCCGCCGGTATCTGTACCAATGGCTGCATGGCACATACGCGCCTGTACCGCCACTGCCGAGCCGCCCGATGAGCCACCCGATACCCTTGTTTCATCCGCAAAATTCTTAACAGCACCAAAATACGAATTTTCGTTAGCGGCACCCATCGCAAATTCATCGCAATTACAACGGCCTATAATTATGGCATCTTCTGCAAGTAAACGCTCAACTATTGTTGATGAATAGATAGAAGTAAAGTTCTCCAGGATCTTTGAAGATGCTGTAACCTTATGATCTTTATAACAGATGTTATCTTTTATAGCGATAACCATCCCCGCCAGTTTACCCGCGGTACCGGCTTTTATTTTAGCATCTACAGCTTTTGCGGCGGCGGTGGCTTCCTGATCAAAAACTTCGTTAAATACATTTAACCGTGTATGTGTTGTAATTTGCTGCAGGTAACCCTGTACCAGGGTTTCAGCCGTGATCTCCCCATTTTGCAGTCCGCTCTTAATCTCGCTATAAGAGGAATAATGTATAGACATGGGCTAAAAATAAAAAACTTATCCGTTGAAGCATAAATATTTCAACAGATAAGTTTATAAGCTATACGGCCATTATGACCGCATTAATATTGTAAAGACTAAACCTTAGGTTTATCTTCTGCAGACGTTGTAGTGCTGGCGGTGTTGGTTTCACCGTTTTGCGCGTCTTTGAATTCTTTTACACCTTTGCCCAAACCTTTCATTAGTTCAGGAATTTTTTTACCGCCGAACATAATTAATATTGCAACGATGATCAGAATAATTTCTGGTGCGCCTAATCCACCCATGATGATTTAAATTTTATGTTATGTTAATATTTTATGACTACTTGTATTGCTCAATGGTGGTTTTTTGTTCCGGCTTTTCCTGTGTAACCTGCTCCGCAGCCGGGCTATCATAATGGCCTGTTACCGGGTGCTTTAATTGTGTGTCCTCATAAGTCTCAGGCGCTTCCGGATTTTGCAACTCGGTCTCCTCAATAGCATCTGTGGCGGAATGGCCTTCAAAAGCAGGCAATGTACCGGCAACCGGTTCGTATCCCTGTAACTTTTCTTCTTCTAAGCTTTTTTGCGGTTCAGTTTTCTTTTCCTCGTAGTTGTTGATCTGGTTGTTGATCTCGCGCTTAACATCTTCAGATGCATCCTTAAAATCACGGATGCCCTTACCTAACCCACGCGCAAGTTCCGGAAGTTTTTCGCCCCCAAACAGCATCAGTGCAGCAAACACGATCAATATCATTTCGCCGCCACCTATATTCAAAAATAAAAAAACTGTACCTAACATTCCGGTAATAATTAAAGTTACAAATATATACAATTACAACGCTATAAAGTTCTACTAATTGTCTGCCAGCCAAAGCTTAGGATTGACAACAGTTTTACCCTGATAAAGCGCAAAGATCACCTCGGCCTCGCCGCTGCTTGGGTCTGTAGCAACCGTGCCGATACTTTGCTTGGTTGATACCTTTTGCCCCTTAGCCACATTTACCGACCGTAGGTTGGAGTATGCAGTAAAGTACTCGCCATGTTTTATGATGATAAGATAAGTACCGCTCACATCCATCACTTTAACCACCTCGCCTTCAAAAACGGCCCTTACGGCGGCACCGTTAGCCGTTCTTATTTCATAACCCGGGTTATCATTACGGATGCCCTCGCTATCGGTGTAAGTGCCAAAACCATGCACCAGTTGGCCATTGGCTACCGGCCATGGTAAACGGCCGCGGTTACCCAAAAAGTCGTTAGAAAGACGTGTAGCCTCTGGCGTTGCATTAAGCACTTCGCTGTTTGTTGATGCTTTGGTTATTGTTTTCTTACTGACCGACGGACCAACAACTTCTTTGTTCTCGGCCTTTGCTTTTGCGGCAGCTGCCGCCGCTGCTCTTGCCGCGGCAGCTGCCCTTGCTTCGGCCTCGCGCCGGGCATCCTCAATTTCTTTACGGATGGCAATATCTATCTGGCGCCTGGTTTGCGCTATCCGTTTTTGCACATCACGCTGTTGCTTTTTAATCTCGCCCTGATGTTTAGACAGGTCTACAATCACCTTCACCTGGTTGGTTTTCTCTTTACCTAGCGTTTCTTTTTCCTTTTCCTGCTCGGTAAGCAGATTATTCTTTTGCTTTTTATTCCTGTCGAGCTCAACAATCTTATTGTTCAGGTCCTTTTGCGTACCCTGAATATAACCTGCCTGGCGCTCGCGATAGGTACCAAATTGCTGCAGGTATTTTAAACGGCGGTAGGCCTGGTTAAAATCCTTTGCTGCAAAAATAAACATCAGCTTGTTGTAGGCACTTTGGTTGCGATAGGCAAACAGCACCATACCTGCATATTCTTTTTTAAGCTGGTCTAACTGGCTTTGTAAGGTACGTACGGTATTATTGCTTTGCGAGATCTGGTTATCGAGATTACGTACCTCGGAGTTGATGTTGGCTATCTTCTCTTCCCTAAGGTTGATCTGCGCCTTTAGAATGTTTAATTGCTTTAATGAAACCTTTTTATTGCTGGCCGTTTCCTGATATTCACGGTTAAGCTGCTCCAGCTCTTCTGTATATTTATCGCGCCTGCGTTTTAACTCCGAGCTGCTTTGTGCAAATACACCTGTAGCCGCAAATACGCAGAATAGAAAGAAGGCGGTTCTAAAAAATTTCATCCACCAAAAATATAATTTTTTAATTAGCGGGCTCGTAACTTTTTGGGATACTAAAAGGATATTCTAAAGGCAAGTCGAAATCGGCTTTGGTATAACGTAAGTTAGCCTGTATCTTATTGTTGCCTGCTGTAGATAAAATATCTATTTGTGAAGGTATCACCCGGTTCGTAGCCTGTATAAACACGTTATTAGCAACCTGTAATGATTGCCGGCCGGCGTTGTTGGATAGATTGGTTTGGGTAACCTTTAAATCGGCACCTAAAAGCAGCTTATAAAGTAAACCCTGCAAATTGCCGGTAACCGCCGTATTGTTACCTTCTGGTGTGTAAGTGGCGTTCTCGTTAACCAACTCGCCAATGGCATTACCTACCAACAAAGACTGTACAGTTTTAAAATTAACCTGCTTGCTGGCGTAACCGTAAATATAGCTGAACGGCTTTTTAAGATAAACGCTTTGCAGCCGGTTTACTACCAATAAGCTATCCGGCGTGATCTGCGCGCGCGCTACCTCAATACCAGCTATAGCAGTAATAGAGATCCATATTTTTTGATCCCGGTTGATGCGGATATTTAGCGTAACATCATTATCATTGCCATTAACTACCAGCTTTGCTTTGGCCTTGCCGGAGAAGGTATTAAAGCTTACTTGCTTTGAACGGATGGCCGCTACCCTGGCAGCCAAATCATTAGTTTTAACAACCGCTGCAGAATCGGCCGTTGGGCGCTTTACTACCATTAGTTTTTTTGATGCGCAACCGGATGCGATAATGAGCAATCCGATGCATGCAATTTTATTCCAAATATTTCTTCTCATTGATCTTTCGTTCTAAAACAGCCGATGCGCCACCTTGTGCTTTTGCCTTGGTCCATTGTTTAAGCGCAGCATCCGCGTTGCCAAGTAAGTACATGATATCGCCATAATGCTCTGTTTTAACAGCGCTGGCTTCTTTATCATGTAAGAGCGATTTTTCTATCCAAAGTTTAGCGCCCGCGTAATCCTTTTGTTTAAACAGGATCCACGCATAAGTATCTTCAAACGATGCGGTGTTAGGCAGTAAATCGTTACTATGCTTAGACATTCGGGCGGCTTTATCCAGTTGCTCGTTCCTTAACGACAAATAATAAGCGTAATTGTTGAGTGTAAATGCGTTATCCGGATTATAGCTCAACGCCTTGTCATAAGCTACGTCCGAATTTTTGTTATCATTCAGGGAATGATAGCTATCGCCCAAAGCAGAATAAGTTTGCGACAACAACTCATTGTCCTGCACCTCCAGTGATGACGCATTTTTAAGATATCCAACCGCTTTGCTAAAATTTTTCTTTTGCATCCAGGCAACACCAACCAGGTAATTCATCCATGCCTGGTTAGGAAAGTAAGAAAGGGCGTTCTCTCCATCGCGGATGGCACTTTCAAAATCGTTATCGCCCAACTCTAACCTTACCAGTTGCTCGTGCACAATGTAAGCCTGGCTGTTCAAATAAATTGATTTTTTATAAGCCTCTTTAGCTTCTTTAAATTTTTCGTTTTGCAGCAGCATATCGCCGTAAATGGCAAACGCTTTATTATTTGTTGGATGCGTAGCCGCGATGATCTTACCTAATTCCAGTGCGCTCAGTCTTGCGTTAGGGTCAGGAAATTGCGGCGAATAACCCATTATGATCTTGATCTTTTGCTCGATATCAATATCGGGGACAGCAAATGCAATTTTCAGTTCATTAAAACTAGCCTCATAATTTTTTTTCTCGCGATACATATCGGCAAGGGCCAGGTGCAGCGTCCCGTTATTAGGGTCGAGTTTTTTTGCACGCTCTAAAACAGCGGTAGCTTTATCATTCAGATTATTTGAATTATAGATATCCGCTAGCATCAGGTAATAACGCAACTGATCGGGGTTGCTCGCGATAGCTTTCTCTAAATCAGCGGCTGCTTTTTTTATATCACCCTGTTTAAGATAAATTTTTTGACGGTTGCTAAGCAGGTCGTCGCTTGGGCCGGCCAAATCTTCCACTTTGTCAAAAAGTTTAAGCGCTTCGTCATATCTTTTCTGGATAGCGTAAGCGTTTGCCTTATCGTAATAGTAATCAGGTTTATTTGGGTTGATCTGAATCAACTCGGTAAAAACATTCTCCAGCTTGGCAATATCATTCGTTTTCTCGTAGCTATCGGCAAGTGCTACCCAGTACCATTCGTTATCGGGGTTTACGGTAACAGCCCGTTCCAGCAAAACGCGTGAAGCTTTTGGGTTATTCTGCGCTTTTTCCAGATTAGCCAGCTCAAACATCGAAGCATCATTGGCAGGGTCTATCTGCAGCACCCGGTTAAAAAATTCAGTGGCTAATTTGTAATTATCTACAGTTTTTTCGCGCAGGGCCGAAAAGAACAGCTGCCTAACCAATCCGCTATCGGCATAAGTAAGCGGCCTGGCTGCAATAACAATAGCAGCATTATCCTTACCTGGTTTGCTTTGGGCAAAGCCGGCAAGTGACACACTCAATCCTATAAATGTTAGTGCTATACGTTTCATATATATGGTATCTGCGAAAAGTAAGCGCCTATAATTACTATCGTTTTAACAGCGCTCTGAGTTCTACCCGTTCACTATACAATGCGCCTAACCCAAATAAAATCAGCAGGCCATTCCCTATAAAAATATTGCGCTTAAATATGCTGAATGATAAATAAACGAGCACAACCGAAATAATAATATAAGCGCTGTTCTTTTTAATGTTATAAGGGATGGGATAGTTTTTTTGTCCCCAGATGTATGATAACACCATCATGCTGGAGTAAGCGATCAATGAGATCCATGCGGAGGCGATGTAGCCGTAATGAGGAATAAAAATAACATTAAGCACTATGGTAACTAAGGCACCCGCTCCAGAAATATATAACCCGTATTTAGTTTGATCGGTAAGTTTATACCATACCGATAAATTCATGTAGATTCCTAAACTTACATACCCGAACAACAATACAGGGATTACATTAATACCCGACCAATATATAGCTGCTTGTGCAGCATTTTTACCCTTTATAAAATACTTCAGTATTTCAATATTAGCCACAAGCGCTACAAAGATCAGGCATACAGCGATTACAAAATAATTCATGATACGGGCGTAGGTTTGCGTAGCATTTTTATTTTTAGCATGACTAAAAAAGAAAGGCTCGGCCCCCAACCGGAATGCATTGACAAAAATGCTGAGGAAAATAGAAATTTTTGCACATGCGGTATAAATGCCCACCTGCGTAGCACTTTCATTTACCGGCAGCAGTTTTCCTAATAATATCTTATCAAGATTTTCATTTATGAGGTACGAAAAATTGGCAACAAGTACAGGCCAACTGTAAACCAGCATTTCCATAAACAAGGCTTTACTAAAATTGGGCCTCAGTTTCATAAACTCCGGCATGAGCATGAGCAGGGTTATTACACTTGTAATTAAGTTAGACATGAACACATAGCCTAACCAGCCTTTGATATACCAGCTGTTTACCCACACTGTACCAGGCAAATTATGCTTAATGTAAAAAGGCAGCCCGTAAATAAAAAACAGGTTTAAGCTTACAAAAATTACTACATTTAAAAATTTAACCAGGCTGTACCGACCTGGCCGGCCATCAGCGCGGATCTTTGCAAAAGGGATAACGCATAAAGCATCTACAATTAAAATGCCTATGAAGTATTTTGTGTACAACACATATTCGGCAAATGGGGTGCTGGAGTCGATACGCAAAAATCCGGTGATAAAATTAGCGAACGGAAAAGTGAGTAAAAAAAACAATCCCGATATGCAAAGGATAGCGCCGAATGTATTATTATAAACAAGCTGTTTACTCTCGGGCTTTTTATTAAGGTATCTAAAAAAGGTGGTTTCCATACCGAATGCAAGGAGTGCGTTAAGCATAGATGCATAGCTGTATAGGTTACCAAAAATACCGTAAACTTTGGCGGAGTAAGCCCTTGTATATACCGGTGTAAGGAAAAAGCTTAACACCCTGCCTGCTATAGTACTTAAACCATATATAGCTGTTTGCCCGGCGAATTTTTTAGCGGTTGACAATTAAAGAAAGTTAAGTGTACTTATAAACTCTTTTTTACAACCTCAAAATTACGATAGTTTTTTAATTCGCCCTCATGGGTTTCAACAGCAGTTACTACAGCATGTTCTGCCCCTTCGTGGCACCAGTCCAAAAACATTTCCATAAAGGTGTCATCAGCTTCGGCTTCAATGTAAACGTCGCCATTAGGCTCATTCTTTACAAAGCCCTTAACGCCTAACTGGTCGGCAACGGCTTTGGCACCCGCCCTAAAGAAAACGCCCTGCACTTTACCTTTAACCGTAATATTTATATGCTTTTTCAATTTTAAAATATTTAATCTGAAGATTGTTGATTCATCCGGGGGAAGCCAATCACACCAAATTACTGCCTATTTAATTAAATAAGCAACACATATTAATTTCAAATCGTCAAATAAGGTTATTAAATAAGCTTTCTCACTTTGGTTTCGGGAGTAAGTTTTGTGCCGTCGACACTGGTAAGCAAGTTTAAGCCGGGGGTTTTACCAGGTTCAATAGTGCCTTTAGTTTCGGCAATATCCAAAAATTCGGCACCGTTGCGGGTGGCCCATTGTAACAATGTTTCTAAACCTAATGACGGGAACTTTTGATCGATGGTCTGCATCTCGCTTAGTATGCTTAGCCCGCTGTTAGAGGCAAGGCTATCTGTGCCAAGGGTTATATTGAGCCCCTGGTTTACAAAAAGCTCAACTTTTGGCAGGCGCTTTTCAATATAGATATTAGCATTAGGGCAAAAGCACCAGTTGATTTTCCGGTCGAACCGTTTGATGAAATAAATATCTTTAAGATTGGTGCAGGTGTTATGCACCATCAATATTTTTTGGCGGTTACTTAATAACGGTATAACCGACTGCAAAGAATTACGGGCCTGCGGCCGGAAATAATCGATGTTGATACCAAAATGCTTGTACATATCAACAAAGCCGCCCAGTTTATAACGATAAAATTTATTCTCGTCCTCGCATTCCTGGTTGTGGATGCTTAGCAAATTTTTATTCTCGTCGGTGTAGCGCTTTATTAATTTAAATAATTCTTTTGAAACTGAATACGGCGCATGAGCAGTGATAGACACAGCCTGTGGGCGAAATTCATTTGCCAATTGCTCGGCCTTTTCAAACAGCTCATCAGCACGGTCGGGCAAAAAACCAAATATTTCAACAAAGGTGTGGTAGTAAAGCTTGCTTTGTTCTTTCAGCCTAACGGTAGCGTTACTGTTAGCTGTATCGCCTACTGCAACAATGCCATTGTCGTACATTTGCTGGTCGGCCTGCAGAGCAGCGTCGCGTATCTCACTTGCGTCGGCATTGCGCACCGACTGTATATCCTGAATAAAATTGATAAGGCCGCCACCGGGTTTTACTTTATCTTTAAGGTGCGATAATTCAACGTGGCAGTGTGTATTGATAAACCCGGGGGTGATGATGCCCGAAAGGGTTTCTATCGGGATTTGATCATATTCGGGATTAGGAGTGTCTGAAACGGAGAGGATCTTTCCAAAATCATCTATAGTAACAATTCCATTCTTTATTGGATCGGCATAAACAGGGAAAACGTAATCGGCTTTAAAACTTTTCATGAAATATAACTTAGCATCTTCTAAAAAACTTTTAAATCCATTCAGATAAAGCAACAATTAACCTTTAGTTATTGTTTTTAATGTTATAAAAGAATGACTTTAAAAAAGGAACGAATTTTTTAAAAATAGTTACTTTTGCATTGTGAACAACATAAAAGGTAAAATAGATATACGCAGCCTTAGCTTAGACGCTTTGCAACAGCACTTTCTCGCGATGGACGAGAAGGGCTTCCGCGCAAAACAGGTTTACGAATGGCTTTGGAAAAAATCTTGTTTATCCTTTGATGAAATGAGCAATATTTCAAAAGAACTACGTACTAAACTCAATGAAAATTTCAGCATCAATAATGTTAAAATAAACACCTCACAGATTAGTGCTGATAAAACTATAAAAAATTCCTTTATATTACATGATACTCACCTAATTGAGGGTGTTTTAATTCCTACAGCCGATAGGATGACCGCCTGCGTATCATCACAGGTTGGATGCAGCCTTACCTGTAAATTTTGCGCTACCGGCTACATGGAGCGCAAACGCAACCTTAACCCTGGTGAAATTTACGACCAGGTTGTGCTGATAGATAAACAGGCGCGCGAAAATTATGGCATTCCCTTGTCTAACATTGTTTACATGGGCATGGGCGAGCCTTTGCTGAATTATGCCAACGTTTTAAAATCGATAGAACGCATTACTGCCGAAGACGGATTGAACATGGCCGCAAAGCGCATAACGGTATCTACAGCGGGCATTGCCAAGATGATACGCAAATTGGGCGACGACGAGGTGAAGTTTAATCTGGCTTTATCGCTGCATGCCGCTAACGACGAAAAACGAAATACCATAATGCCTATCAATGAGCAAAATTCGTTAAAGTCACTCGCCGATGCACTTAAATATTACTACGCTAAAACCAAAAACGCCGTAACTTACGAATACATAATTTTTGACGGTGTAAACGATACCTTGCAGGATGCTATAGAATTGGCCAAGTTTTGCAAACACCTGCCGTGCAAGGTAAACATCATTGAATATAACCCGATATCTTTTGCTTCCTATATCAACGCTGGCGAAGATAAGGTAGAAAAGTTTGCAGATTACCTGCGCAGCCAGGGCATAAACACCAACTTGCGCCGCAGCCGTGGTAAGGATATCGACGCAGCATGCGGACAACTGGCCATTAATGAAAAAGAGAAAGAAACTGCGGCAGTAGTTTAATTTTCTGCCTAAATTACAGGCATGCAAGTTTTACGCACCTACCTGGGCGATTTTGTTTCGCTGATCTTCCCACAACTTTGTGTTGCCTGCCGCGCCAGCCTGATGGCTAACGAAGACTTGCTTTGTACTGATTGCCTTTATAATCTACCCTTTACTAATTTCCATCAACAACCGGATAATAGTGTAGCGCGCCAGTTTTGGGGCAAGCTATCTATCAATGGTGCTTATGCATTATACTATTTTAACAAAGGCGGCCATATACAAAATATGATGCACCAGTTTAAATACAACGGAATGCACAAAATTGGTAACCTACTTGGGCAAATAGCAGGCAGGCAGCTTTCACAATCAGTTGTATTTAACGCTGCCGATGTGATCATACCGGTACCATTGCACAAAAAACGATTAAGGGAGCGTGGCTATAATCAAAGCGCCTGCTTTGCCGAAGGCCTTGCGCAAAAACTTGATGCAACGGTAGATATTGATAACCTGGTACGCCGCGTGGCCACCAAAACACAAACGCATAAATCGCGCTTTGCAAGGTTCGAGAATATGAAGGAGGTTTTTGAGGTGGCCCGCCCGGATGACCTTGCCGGTAAGCATGTATTGCTGGTTGATGATATTGTCACCACCGGATCGACACTTGAGGCATGCGGGATTGAATTATTAAAAGTACCGGGATTAACCTTGAGCATTGCAACAATAGCTTATGCGGAATAACCTGGATTATGCGGTTGATTTGTGGGGAGTTGATTCGGCAAGCTGATAATATCGGAATGGACTTTACAAAAGCACTTACCCGATCAACTAACAATTATTGTTTTTGATACCGGCTCAGTTTATCGTAAAGCGCTTTAGGATCAAACGGTTTCAGGATGTAGTCATTCATACCGGCACCTTCTATCTCGCCCATCTGGCTTCCAAGCATAGACGCGGTAAGTGCAATGATCGGCAGATTTTGGAAGTAGGAGTCTGTTTTACTACGAATAACGCCTGCAGCTTCTAACCCGCCCATAATAGGCATGTGGATATCCATTAACACAACATCAAAATTTTTGTGCAGTTCAAGTTTGTCAATCGCTTCCTGGCCGTTTTCGGCAAAGTCGGCACTGGCGCCCCATTTTTTTAATACTTTATTTATTAGTAATCTGTTTATCTGATTATCATCAACAACAAGTACGTTAATATTTAGTCCTGCTTCCACTTTGTTATCGTTATTAGTAGTGTCGTTATCTAACTTTTTAAATGTAATGGCAAACCAAAACGTCGATCCTTCGCCTAAAACACTATCCACGTTTATGCGTGAATCGTGAAGCTCGATAAGGCGTTTACTGATCGCCAGCCCTAATCCGGTACCGCCGTAATTGCGGGTAGTATCAGCCTCGGCTTGTTTAAAAGATTCAAATATGGTGTTAAATTTGTCTTTAGCGATACCTATCCCGGTATCAGTTATGGCAAATCTTATCCTAACCGCACTTTGATTATCTTCAATCAGCTTAAGATCAATAGTTACCCCGCCACTAGCTGTAAACTTAACCGAATTACTCACCAAATTTAGTAAAATCTGCGTAAGTCTGGCCCGGTCGCCAATAACAAATGCGGGTATTGCCGGGTCTACATGCTGTTTTAAGTAAATATCATGTTCCACAGCTTTGTATTGCATAGATGCGGTAATGCTGTTCACCGTATCACGCAGATCAAGCCGGGCTTCTTCCAGTTCAATGTTACCAGTCTCTATTTTTGTAAAATCAAGCACATCGTTTATCAAGGTCATCAGGTTCTCGGCAGAGAACTTTAGGATGCTTAGATTTTCTGTTTGGGAAGGCAATGGGTTATCATCGAGCAACAAATGCGACATGCCGATAACCGCGTTGAGCGGGGTACGGATTTCATGGCTCATAACACCTATAAACATGTCTTTGGCCCGATTAAGCTGAAGCGCTTCTTCTTTAGCGGCAATCAGTTCCTGCTCGGCCTTTTTCTTGGCCGTGATGTCAATGATCACTTCAATATACTTATCTACCTTGCCGTTATCCGCCATTATCACCGAATTGATCACCGAGATCCATAGCGGCTGGCCGTCTTTACGGTAAATCAACAGGTCAACCTCGAAAGATTGCTTAAGCTGCGATAACTCGCGCGACCGGGTGATGATCGATACATCTGTCAGTTCCCCTTTAAGTGAGTCGCCCAGGTGTTTGTCTTTTACATCAGCAAGCGTATATCCGGTAATATGTTCAAATGCGTCGTTCACCCATTCAACACAACCCTCACTATCGTTAATTACCACACCACTGGTAGTTTTACTGGCCACCAGTGATAGCATAGTTAATTGCTCTTCCGATTTTTTGCGGGCGGTGATATCAACCATTACGCCTATCTGCCGCTCTACACCACCCTCCTCATTAAACAAAGGGCTGTTTGATATAAACACCCAGGTGGCTGAGCCGTCCTTTTTATATATCTTCAGTTCTATCTCATATGGTCGGTTTTCTTCAACCGCCTGTACGGCACTTTCAAAGACAGTCATGTCGGTTTCCTCGCCAATGAGGTCGCGGCCGACGCTATGGCCTTTCAGCTCATCAAGCGAATAGCCGATAATGCTTTCCATACATTCATTCATCCAGATGATCTTCCCTTCAGCATCGCGGATCATGATCCCGCTTGGCGATTTGCGTGCCGCGAACGACAGGATCTCTACATCATGCTCAGCGCTTTTTCGGGCGGTAATATCGATGATGATGCGGATGTACTTTTCAATATCGCCATTGCCGGCATAAATGGTTGAATTTGTAACCGAGATCCAGATAGGTTTGCCATCCTTGGTGGTCATCGATAATTCAACCTCGTATGACCTGTTGGATTCCCGGGATTCTATAAGTTCTTTTTCGGCTCTGGCATCACGTGGTTTGCCCTTAAGCACGGCGCCCAGGAATTGGTGTTCTACATCTGCCAGGTCATAGCCGGTTATGTTTTTAAAGGCATCATTTACCCAAACCACCTCATCATTGGCATTGCTAATTACTACACCGTTCTTGATCTTGCTGGCCACTAATGATAGCTGCTCGGTTTCGAGCACCAGCCGTTTTTGAAAGGTGATATCGCGGCCACTGGCATACCACTTGCCGCCCTTATTTACAGCTGTCCAACTTAGCCATTTTACCTGCTTATCGCGGGTAACGGTTTGGGTTTCCAGTTCAATGGGTTGCTGGGATGCAACGGCCTTTTCTATCAGCGGAACATACAGCTCACGGTTTTTGCCGACGACAAAATCCCATAGTGATAATCCAATAGCCTGATCTGGCGTGTACCCCAATATATCATTAACAGCATTATTGATCAGCTCAATCCTGGAATCGGCATTGGCGATGAAGTGAATTTCTGATGAGCTGTTAAAAAGCGTGTAAAACTCCTTATGTACTTCCAGGCTTTTTTCCAGCGCTTTTTTTTGCTTGCGCAAGATAAGGTGCGACATGACCTCGCTCGCCAGGATGCGCATCGCGTCGCGCTGTTCGTCGGTTAGGTTGCGTACTTTCTGGTCCAGCACGCACAGGGTGCCTATGCGGTAACCATCCGGGTCGATAAGGGGCGCGCTGGCATAAAAACGCAGGCCGAACTGCCCGGTAACCATCTCCTGTTCTTTAAGAAACGGATCGCCCGTTGCGTCAGAAACTTCAACTAAATTCTCTTGCTTAATGGTGAACTGGCAATACGAGTCTTCGATCGGGACCTGATCGATAGCCAACCCTACCTGCGATTTAACCCATTGCCTTGTGTCGTCAATAAAAGATATAAAGGCAATGGGTGCCTGGCATATATAGGATGCCAGGCGTGTAATTGCATCATACTCCTGCTCCGGTAGGGTATCCATAATACCGTAAGAGTTAAGGGCCGCCAGGCGGTCCTGCTCACTACCTTGAAGGGGATGCTGCTCAGTCATTCTTTAATCTAAATCCTTGTCTCTGTATAACGGATGATCATGCATCAACTTGTGTACCTTTTTACGTACTTTTTTCAATGAAGTTTCATTTTCCGGATCCATCAGCACCTCGTCGATAAGTTCAACTATAAGGTCCATATGTTTTTCTTTTAAACCGCGGGTAGTTATTGCTGCTGTACCCACGCGGATACCCGATGTTACAAACGGCGATTTATCATCATAAGGCACCATATTTTTGTTGATGGTGATATCGGCAGTTACCAAAGCATTCTCAGCAGCTTTACCGGTAATATTTTTATTGCGCAGGTCTATCAGCATCAGGTGGTTATCTGTACCGCCGGATATGATCTCGTACCCTCTGTCAACAAAGGCCTTAGCCATAGCGGCAGCATTCAGTTTCACCTGTAAAATGTACTTCATGTAACTGTCAGACAAGGCTTCGCCAAAGGCAATGGCCTTTGCTGCAATGATATGCTCTAACGGGCCTCCCTGTGTGCCGGGGAACACCGCCATATCTAATAATGCCGACATCATCCTTACTTCGCCTTTAGGGTTTTTTAAGCCAAACGGGTTAGGAAAATCCTTACCTAAAAGGATTAGTCCGCCGCGGGGGCCGCGTAGGGTTTTATGTGTAGTAGTAGTAACAATATGCACATGCGGAAGCGGATCTGTAAGCAAGCCGCGGGCTATCATGCCTGCCGGATGCGAAATATCTGCCAGTACCAAGGCGCCAACTTTATCGGCCACCTTACGGATAAACTCATAATCCCAATCGCGTGAATAGGCCGAAGCACCGCAGATGATCAATTTGGGTTTTTGCTCTAAGGCAACCCGCTCTAATTGTTCATAATCAATCAAGCCGGTTTCTTTAACTACACCATAAAAATGCGGCTCATACAGTTTGCCGGAAAAGTTAACCGGCGAGCCATGGGTTAAGTGGCCACCGTGCGAAAGATCAAAACCTAATATTTTATCGCCTGGCTGCAATACCGCAAGCATTACTGCTGCGTTGGCCTGCGCGCCGGAGTGTGGCTGCACGTTGGCCCATTCGGCATTGAAAAGCTGTTTTGCGCGATCAATAGCTATGGTTTCTATCTCATCAACCACCTCGCAACCGCCGTAATAGCGTTTGCCCGGTAAGCCTTCGGCATATTTATTAGTAGCAACAGAACCTGCTGCTTCCATAACCTGCTTGCTAACAAAATTTTCAGAGGCTATCAGTTCAATACCCTCTTCCTGGCGCAGCTGCTCTTCATCTAACAGCTTAAATATTAATTTGTCTCTTTTCATTGTTGTGTGTAATGCGCGCTAAGTTAGCTATAATATTAGATTTGAGATACCGGTATTGAGATTTGAGACAAAAACAATATCCTTTTAAATACAGCAATTTTGCAATTAAGATTTAAAGCGCAACTGTTAGATAGTGACCAACATTTAACCACTTAAAAAACGTAACAAAGGTTAACAAAGGTTTACACTTTTTTGCAAATAAACAAGTTAATTAACTGGCAATCAATTACTTGTGAAAAAGGTGGGTTAACATGAATTTGCCGGTCAAGTTAGCCCGGACAAGGTAGAGTTTTTGCCCTGTGATTTACTGCCGCGGCCACAAGCCTGACGCCGACGATGGCGTGACTTTAGCCTTCCATTTCCCTCGGCGCTATCCAAAAATTATTATAGCCTAAACCTATGGTGATATCTACCAGCTCCTGTTGCAGCATTTCCAGTACGGCTAAAAAGTTATAGATAAAATGCACCTTGTTTTCAGAGCTTCCCTTTATGCTGCTAAAATCAAGCCTGCTGTTTATGAGCAGCAGGTCGGTAATCACGGCCTTTTGCTTTTCAATGGTGTAAGGGTATTGGGTAACGGTATGGGTAACTTCTTCTGTACGGGTAAAAAACTGCCGCATTACCCGGTTGTAAACGGTCATTAATTTATAAAGGTTTATTTCCGACAACTCCTCACCGGGTACCGTCACTTTTTCAACCTGCTCCAGGTCGGCCTTGATGTTGCCCCGGCGCTCCTGCTTAAACCGCTCGTCTTCAAACGGGCGCAGCTTGTCGCACAGTTCTTTAAACTTTTTATATTCAATCAGCTTACGGATCAACCCCTCTTTGGTGTCCATCTCGTTCTCTTCCTCGCCGGTATTGTGCCGCGGCAGCAGCATTTTAGCCTTAATGCGCATGAGGGTGGCCGCCACAAAAATAAATTCACTGGCCAGTTCCATGTTCAGCACCGTCATCTGGTGAATGTAATTCAGGAAATCGTTGGTAATGCGGGCAATAGGTATATCATGAATGTCAAGTTCGTCGCGCTCTATAAAGAAAAGCAACAAGTCAAACGGACCTTCAAACTGTGGTAACCTTATCGCGAAAGCATCATCGGTCATAACCAAAACTACAGCTAAAAAACCTATAAAAAAATATCTGTTGCTAATTACAAAACAATATTTACCTTTAAGATATTCCATTTAAATAGCCTACTTTTGTAAGTTAAAATATACCAGATAAGTAAATGCAGGTACCCGCCGGTGATCTATTAAAAAACATCAATTATCCCTCTGATTTAAAGAAAGTTAAAGAAGATGATCTGGAACAGGTATGTAAAGAACTGCGCCAGTATATCATCGATGTGGTATCGGTAAATGGGGGCCACTTTGCAGCGAGCCTGGGCGTTGTTGAGCTTACCGTTGCTTTACAATATGTGTTAAACACCCCTTACGATCAATTGGTATGGGATGTTGGCCACCAGGCTTACGGGCATAAGATACTTACCGGCCGCCGGGACGATTTTCATACCAACCGCCTGCACGGTGGCATTAGCGGCTTCCCTAAGCGGAGCGAAAGCATTTACGATACTTTTGGCGTAGGCCACTCATCCACTTCTATTTCGGCAGCATTGGGTATGGCTGTAGCTTCGCAATACAAGGGCGAAACCGACCGGCAGCACGTAGCCGTTATAGGCGATGGCAGCATGACGGCCGGGATGGCCTTTGAAGCACTTAACCACGCCGGTATAGAAAACTCTAACCTGCTGGTTATACTGAATGATAACAATATGGCCATTGACCCTAACGTTGGTGCGCTTAAAGAATATTTAACGGATATTACCACCTCTAAACCCTACAACAGGTTTAGGGATGATATTGCAGGTGTACTTACCAAGCTGTCATCAATAGGCCCGGATGCTTTTAAAATAGCCCAAAAGCTGGAGAAGAGCATTAAAGGCACCCTGCTTAAGCGCAGCAACTTTTTCGAGGCGCTTAAATTCAGATATTTTGGCCCTGTAGACGGCCATGATGTAAAACACCTGGTAAAATTGCTGCGCGATCTGCGTGACATTCCGGGACCAAAAATTTTACATTGCGTTACCACAAAAGGCAAAGGATATGCCCTGGCAGAAAAGGACCAAACCAAATGGCATGCGCCCGGCTTGTTCGATAAGATCACCGGCGAGATCAAAAAGGTTACTTACGATAAACCACAGCCGCCCAAATACCAGGACGTTTTTGGCCATACCATTATCGAACTGGCCGAGGCAAACCCTAAAATTATGGGTGTAACGCCCGCCATGCCTTCAGGTTGCTCTTTAAACCTGATGATGAAGGCCATGCCTAACCGCGCCTTTGACGTTGGTATTGCCGAGCAGCATGCCGTAACGTTTAGTGCCGGCATGGCTACACAAGGGCTTATCCCTTTTTGTAACATCTACTCCAGCTTTATGCAGCGTGCTTATGACCAGGTGATACATGACGTTGCTATACAAAAGCTTAATGTGATTTTTTGCCTTGACCGTGCTGGCATTGCAGGCAGCGACGGGCCAACCCACCACGGTGCTTACGATTTAGCCTACATGCGCTGCATCCCTAACATGACGGTATCTGCGCCCATGAACGAGGAAGAATTGCGCAACCTGATGTACACTGCCCAGCATGACGATATGGGCCCGTTTGTGATACGCTACCCGCGTGGTAATGGTGTTATGGTAGACTGGCGCCGCCCGTTAAAAGCTATACCTGTTGGTAAAGGCCGCAAAATTTGCGATGGTGAAGAAGTGGCGATATTATCTATCGGTACCATTGGAAATGAAGTAATTAAGGCTACAGCCCAACTAAATAACGAAGGTTTTTACCCCGCACATTACGATCTGCGTTTTGTAAAACCGTTAGACGAAGCAATGCTACACGAAGTGTTCCAGAAATTCGGCTGTGTAATTACGGTTGAAGATGGCTGCCTGGAAGGTGGGGCCGGTACCGCGGTATTAGAATTTATGGCCGATAACAAATACAATGCGAACGTTATCCGCCTGGGTATCCCCGATCAGATCATTGAACACGGCGAACAGCCTGAGCTTTGGGCCGAATGCGGTTATGATGCCGCCGGTATTGCCGCAACTGTAAAAAGCCTGGATATTAAGTGCAATAAGCATACAATTGCCTCATAACAAATATCAGCGGTAAATCATCGTTTCATAATAATTTTACATGTCTGACCAGGAAGCTGCCCACTTTTACATGCGGTTATTTACCCATCTGGAGCCTGCAGATATTGCTGCGCTGGTGGGCATCACTCGCACACGGCAGTTGGCTGCCGGCGAAGTTTACATTGCAGCAGGATCCGAATCGCCTAAGCTGGCTTTTATAAAGCAGGGCCTGATACGTGTATACTACCTTAAACCCAATGGAGATGACCTCACCCTAATGGTAAGATGGGAAAACCAGATCTTTGCTTCAATTGATCAGATCTTATATCAGCGCCCCAACCGGTTTACCTACCAGGCTGTTGAAAATACTTCATTACTGGAAATGGATTACCGGAAAGCGGAGCAGATCATCGACAAGAACATCGCGCTATCTGTAATGCGCCACTCACTTTTACTGCATATGCTGGGTGAGGCTATGGCACGTGTAGAAGACTTTATACTACTATCTGCAGAAGAACGATACTTAAAATTAATGGCCGAACTCCCTGGTTTATATAATCGTGTCCCCGATAAACATCTTGCAACGCTCCTGGGTATTACGCCGGTATCACTTAGCCGGATCCGCAGGCGCACAGCACGATCAGTAAGATAGCTTAATTATCTTTTGTTAATTTTTTACCGTCACAGATGTAATATTTTTGTTTAGTTAAACTAATCAACAAAATATGAATCCAGTAGCGAATTTTTTTATTACAGTGCTCGCTGTTACCATATTACGTTATTTTATAATTGCGGGTGCAGCATTTTTTACTTTCTATAAATCATTCAGTAGCAAGGCAGTATCTCTTAAAATACAGTCAAAGAACGCATCTAAGGCCGATTTTATCAGGGATATTTTCCACTCTATGCAAACCGCGGTAATATTCGGTGTTATCGCTTGCATCATATTTCTTACACCTGTCAGGCAAATAACCCAGATACCGCCAGACGGCACCACAATGCCACTTTGGTGGATTGCGCTTAGCCTTCCTTTGAGCCTTATCATTCACGATACTTATTTTTACTGGATGCACCGTTTGCTTCATCATCCCAGGTTATTTAAGCATTCGCACGTGCTACACCATCGTTCTACCAATCCCTCACCCTGGAGCTCGTATTCCTTTCATTTTTTTGAGGCCTTTACAGAAGGGCTGATACTGCTGATAGTGACCATATTACTGCCGATGAACGCCCTTGCCATAGGACTATTTATCCTGGTAGGATTTGTTATAAACGTTTACGGCCACTTAGGCTTCGAAGTAGCACCGTTATGGCTTAGAAACACGCCGCTGTTTGAAATAATCAACACATCGGTTCATCATAACGTTCACCACAGTAAATTTAAGGGTAATTACGGCCTTTACTTCCGCATTTGGGATAGGTTGATGGGTACGGAGCACCCTGATTATGTACGCGAGTACGACAGGATACAGGCCAACCGGATGCTTGCCCTTAAGCATAAAAAAGCGCAATCTGAATTACAGGAAATTTAGAACCTAATCTTTTTGAAGGTTTTGCACCTTGCCAAAAGATCACTGCTCGTTTTGAATCTCTGTTATAAAGGAATCAGGCAGCTACAAAAAAAGGCGATGAGCTTATGCTCATCGCCTTTTTATTCCGTCCGCTTCAGCGGGTTATGGGGTTAAATTATCTTGCGGGTGCTGCCGGTGGCGGCGTTGGCAATGCTTTACGCGGGATCATATCCTTACGCTCAGATGTATGGTAAACAAACGATGCCACGATAGTTGCCGCCTGTTTCAGATCATCTTCGCTTAAGCGGTCGTAAGTATCCTGGTTGCTGTGGTGGGTACGGGTATTGTAATCCATGCCATCCTGAATAAACTGGAAACCCGGTAAACCTACCGCGTCAAAACTCTGGTGATCTGTACCACCGGTGTTGCTAACGGTAACGGTTGTAGCACCCAGGTCAGCAAATGGGGCTAACCAAGCTTTAAAAATCGGACCAGCTGCGCTATCGCCCTGTAGGTAGATACCCCGTATTTTACCGGTACCATTGTCAAGGTTATAATAGGCATCTAATTTTGCCTGCTCCGGTTTAAGCTGCATAGTGCGCGGATCGCCAAAGTGTGCCGCCACGTAACCGCGCGAGCCGAATAAGCCCTGCTCCTCACTGCTCCATAAAGCAATACGGATAGTACGTTTTGGTTTGTAACCGATGGTTTTTAAGATGCGCATAGCCTCCATCATCACGGCGCTGCCGGCAGCGTTATCTGTGGCGCCGGTTGCACCATGCCATGAATCTAAGTGGCCGCCTATCATAATTACCTGCTCTTTTAACTTTTTATCAGTACCCGGTATTTCGGCAACAACGTTGTAGCCTTGCAGGTCATTAGCAAAAAATTCCGTTTTGATATCGGCTTCCATAGAAACCTTTTGGCCTGCTTTTACCAAACGTAAAATACGCAGATAATCCTCGCCGCTGGTTTCTAACTCCGGCGCAACGGTCTTTGCAGTATCGGCATATGATGCGCCGTTGGTAGTAAATGTTGTACCATCGGTACCGCGGCCTTGTGCCAGTATTAAACCAACTTTTTCGTCTAACAAAAATTTGTTAAGAGCAATACGCATAGCCAGGGCTTTGCGGCGCGCTGCCATTTGCGGGCTGTTAGGGTCAAACGCACGCCGCGGGCCACCGGCAGGTGCCATAGTAGCAGCCGACATTTTTGTCAGCTCCTCATCGGTATAACGGGATAGATCAGGGTTTTTGCTGCGGGTTAGCTTAGCCTGGGTATCCATAATAACTATCTTGCCTGCAAGCTTGCCTTTATATTGGTCCAGGTCGGTAGTGGTATCAGCTTTTACCAACACAACATCTCCTTTGATCAGCCCGTTGGTACCCGGTGTCCAGGCTTTAGGGATAGCAATAATGGCGTGGTAGTAAGGAACGGTGATAGCGGCGTAATTCTTTTGAACTTCCCAGCCTTTACCGAATTTACCCCAAGGCTCCAGTTTTGAATTTACCATTCCCCATGATGCAAGGGTTTTAACGGCCCAGTCCTGCGCACGTTTTAAGCCCGGTGAACCAGCCAGGCGCGGCCCGGCAACATCGGTTAAGTAAAAGGCGGTTTCCATTACCTTAGAGTGGTTTAACCCCTCTTCGCGAATTTTCTGAACAGCGGCCTGGTCAACAGTTTCCTGCGCTAAAGCTGAAGCTGTTATACCCGTAAGTGCTAAACAGGTGTAAAGTAGTTTTAATTTCATATTAATCAGTTAGTTAATCTGTAACAAACATATTTAAAAATATCGGGGATACGGTGCGGCCAGATTTAACAAAGCTGTTACAGGTTATTGTTTTTTGGGAGGTGAAAATAAACTTTAGTAAATTACTTTAAATGGGTATCTAATTGATCAATAGCTTGTAACCCCTGCCATGCACATTAATGATCTCTACAGATGGGTCGTCCTTTAAATACTTGCGGATCTTGCTCAAAAACACATCCATACTGCGGCCATTAAAGTAATTGTCGTCATGCCAGATGTTCAGCAGTGCTTCCTCTCGGGTAAGCACCTCATTTTTTTTCAGGCACAGCAGGCGTAAAAGTTCTGCCTCTTTGGTAGATAGCTTTTGCATACCAGTACCGTGGCTTATGGTTTGCGATGTATAATCAAATGTATAACTACCTAATTTAAACTGCGTGGGATTATCGTCGCCTTGTTTCCCGGGCTTTTCTGTCCGTTTTAAAAGGGCGTTGATGCGCAGCAATAATTCTTCTATCCGGAAGGGTTTGGTAATGTAATCGTCACCGCCCAGGTTAAAGGCTTGCGTTTTATCTTCTATCATCGCTTTGGCCGTCGCAAAAATAATAGGCACTTGCGGGTTTATTTTCCTGACCTCCTTACCCAGGGTAAACCCATCCTTTTTGGGCATCATCACGTCAAGTATCAGCAGATCGTAATTCTGTTTGGTGAAGGAACGCAGCCCCTCCTCGCCATCTTTACACAACACTACGTCGAATTTCCCTTTAAGCTGCAGATAGTCCTGTAACAGCAGGCCCAGGTTCGGGTCATCTTCAACAAGTAGTATTTTTTTCATGACGGGTGATTGTTTAGTCCGGATTCCGTATGCCGGCAAGTCCGAAAGGTTTAAAAACTATATTTAACACACTTACTTTCCGACTCTATACTAAGCAACCGGGAATTTCAGCTCAAACTCCGATCCTTTATCTTTTTCAGACTTAACGCTAATGGTGCCATCAAGCCTTTTCACAATAGTGTTCACATAGCTTAACCCTAAGCCAAAACCTTTAACATCGTGCAGGTTGCCGGTTGGTATGCGGTAAAACTGTTCAAATATTTTTGCCTGCTGGTCGCGGTTCATGCCTATGCCTTTATCGGTCACTTTTATACAAACGTGGCCATTTTTGTTTATTGTGCTGATCTTAATATCCGGCGGGTTATTGCTGTATTTGATGGCATTATCTATAAGGTTATAAAGTACGTTGCTAAAGTGCAGCTCGTCGCCAATGATCGTAGCGTTTTCGGCATCCAGCTGCAGGTTGGTAACCGCATCCACCTTTTGCAGCTTAAGCGCCATGCTATCCAGCACAAGGGTAATCGATTCATTCACATCCACCGGCTTTTTATCCAGCTTAAAGTCGTTCTTTTCTATCCGGGCAATATTGAGCACTCTTTCGATATGGCTGCCCAGGCGTACATTCTCTTCGTAAATAACATTAGCTAACCGGGCAACGCGGGTTTTATCTTCGGCAATCTCCTCATCTTTTAAAGCCTCGCTCGCTATCATGATGGTTGATACCGGGGTTTTAAACTCATGCGTCATGTTGTTGATGAAATCTATCTTCATTTCAGAGATCTTCTTTTGCTTAAGGATAGAGAAGATGGTAAACCCAAAGCAAAATATCAGGATAAACAGCAGTCCGCCGGTAGTACCTATAGTAGCCGTCATGTTCCCTAAGATAAATGAACTTTTTTGCGGGAACGAGATCTTGATCATCCCCGGATCGTTCACCAGCTCGTTGCTAAAGATGGCTTTTTGATACGTATTTGCAGCAATAAATTGCGGTTTGCGCCCCTCTACGTCCATAGCGCTCGAAAAGATGAGCGAATCGCTGTTAGCGGTTGATACCTCATAACTAAACGGTAAAAAAATACCGCGGTTATGCAACTCAAAACGCAGCAGCGAATCTATCCAGAAACTATTTAATCTGTTCTTTAACGGCTCGTTAGTTTTACCATACTCAATAGCCAGGTTCTCTAATACCAGCGACTTCTTTTTATCCTGTGGTACATTCTCCAAAGAATCTACTTCTAACAGTTTTTTGATCTGCTTTAGCTGCCGCTCTTTTTGCAGCTTAAGCTGGTGGCGCTGCCACTCGGGATTAATATTTATGGCAGATATTACCTGTTTGCCAAATTGCGGATCGATGTAGGTAGCGCGGATGGTATCATACTTGGTCAGCCGTTTTTTAACGGGCGGCGGGGTCTTAACAATTTCAGGGATAAAACGCCCGTGTACCACGCCAAACTCGTCTATCACTTCCTCTACACGGATGCGCAGATCAAGCGATCCTTTCCGGGCCAGGGCCGCTTCTTCATCGTCCAGTTTTTTGTGGAGGATCAGCCGCCTTAAACTATCACGCAAAATGGCGAGTTTACGCTGGCGCTTGGTCTGTGATTTTTTTGATTGGATAGAATCGTCAAAACTGGCTATGCTGCCATTTATGCTAATGCGGGTTTTACGCTCAGTTACATTGCTATTATAAGGGGTGATCTTTTTAAGCTTGGCATTTAAAAAATTGTTGGCGTCCTGCTTGGCTACTTTTGACACTACGGTATTAAGGGCCTCATTAACAGTGTTGCTAAACAGATCTGACTGCATCAGGTAGCTCTGGCGCAAAAAGTATAACTGCATAACCACCACACCTAAAAGTGCAATGCCCATTAAGCCAATTAAAATACCGATGCTCCGTTTTTTCATGCAATCACAAAAATATTTTAATTAAGCTTATCCAAACGGCATTTAACAATTTTTAACAAATTGCGCAGTCATATTTAACAGGTTGATTGCTAACCGTTTTCTAATTTTGTTGTTATAAACTTAAATCGTCATTAAAAATGAAAAAAATAACATCTAAACCCGGCTTCGAGGTCATCTTCTCGTTGAGCCTGTTCGCCATACTTTGCCTGCCGCCTATCGTTATGGCCCAAAACCAAAAAGATTTTGAGATCAAGATCGTCAACGGCGATACCACCATCAACGGTAAAGACATTAAAAAACTAAGCACACAGGAGCGCGCCGATGCCATGCAGGAACTTAACCAAATGGGCAACATCACCTTCAGGCATATGGGTAAGGATGGTGAGGCCGATATAATTGTGCGCCGCAGAAAAGAATTGCGTGGTGATAACCTGTTACGCGACGGCCAGCCGGCACCGGGCAACCAGCCCCGCATGAACGGCAATGAAAACCCGGCATCAAGCCCATATAAAACTGATTTTTATTCTAACAATGATGCACTTGAGGCTAACAAGTCAAGGATAAGGCTGCGCCGTATTATGCCGGGCGACGAAGTTCGCATTGATGAGCCTGCTGCAAGGCCATCGGCACCACGTCAGTTTAATAGGGATAACGAACAGCCTATGCGGCTACGGATCGAACGCAACGTGAGGCCAAATAACCGCCCGATGCGGATGCGTTTTAATGAGCGCAACGTGCAAAATTTCGATTTTGTAAATACCGACAATAACGGCATCAGCACCCGCATTAGTTTCAGGGTCACAGATGCCATGCCCGAAAATGGCGAAGTGACTAAAAAGGGGTTAACACTGAACGACTTAAGCCTGAGCCCCGAATTTTCGACAGGTAAGACGTTATTAAATTTTAACCTGCCTGCTAAAACTACCGCATCAGTAAAAATTACTGATAGCCAGCAAAAAGTGATATTGAATGACAAAGCGGTTGCAGGCAGTTTTAGTAAAAAGATCAGCCTGCCACTTAACGGTATTTATATGCTTACTGTTAAACAAGGCACCAATTCAATAACCAAACAGATAATTAAAGAAGATTAAGTTATCTGCAAATTTCAGTTTGTATAACAAAAGAGGCCTTCCGGAAATCCGGAAGGCCTCTTTTGTTATAGTTAACGGCAGCTCTGTAATGCTAACCGTCTACTGAATGCTTATTAAAACGGCAGATCGTCGTCGTCAGGTGCTGAGCTGATATCGGCAGGAGCTGCATACTCAGGTGCTGCAGATGAACCGGCGCCACCCAATACGTTAATTTTCCATAATTGCAGCGTATTAAAGTAAACCACTTTACCCATTTTGTCGGTCCATTTACGGCCCTTAAGGTTAAAGAAAACTTCAACATCATCACCCACCTTAACGTTGTCCATCAGGTTGGTGCGATCTTGTATTGCTTCGAACTTCAAATACTCCGGGTATTGCGGGTTCTCTATATATTCAATGATTAATTCGCGTTTCTTTAATGACTCGGTAACCTGTTGTGTTGCCGATACTTCGTATACCTTACCTTTAATTTCCATATATCAGAATATTTAAAATGTAAAGTTAATAGTATCAATTTAAAACGGGCGTATTTAATTCATAAATTCGCAGAAATATTATGCAAGTTTTCCACACCGAGAGTAAGATCGTTATTACATGCAATAAAAGGTTATCGCCTTATTTACAGCAGGAAGTTGAAGCGCTGGGCTACAAGCCTACACGCGTTTTCCAAACAGGGGTTGAGTTAATGGGTACAGTTACCGATACTATTGCCTTAAACCTTAACCTGCGTTGCGCAAGCCAGGTGCTCTATTTACTTAAAAGCTTTACTGCCGAAAACCCTAACGAACTTTACGACGAATTGGTGAAGATAGAGTGGGAAAACCTCATCGACTTTTCGGGCTATTTTTCTGTTACCTCGAACGTTAATAACGAGCATATCTTAACACCGCTTTTTGCTAATGTTAAAGTAAAAGATGCTGTTGTAGACCGGATCAAGGCACAAAAAGGTATCCGCCCCAATTCGGGAGCCGACTCCAACAAAACAGTTATTAACCTTTACTGGCAGGACGATAAGGCCGATATTTACCTGGATACATCCGGCGAAACACTAGCAAAACACAGCTACCGCAAAATACCGGGCAAGGCGCCAATGCTGGAGGCACTGGCAACATCAACTATTATGGCTACCGGCTGGGACCGTAACAGTACCTTCATTAACCCGATGTGTGGATCCGGCACATTAGCTATAGAGGCTGCACTACTGGCTACTGATAAGCATCCGGGTTTGTTCCGCATGAATTATGGCTTTATGCACATTATGGGTTATGATGAGCAGGTGTTTTTTGTAGAGCGCCGTAAACTAAAGGATAAAGCAAAAAAGGCGGTTAACTTTAAGATTATCGCTACCGATATTTCTGACGACGCCATTGATATTGCACGTAAAAATGCCAACACAGCAGGAGTAGAACATTTGATAGATTTTGCTGTTTGTGATTTTGCGGACACAGAAGTACCTGCTGAGCCGGGCATTGTAATGTTCAATCCAGAATATGGTGAGCGACTGGGTGTGCACACCAAACTCGAAATAACTTACGCGCGCATTGGCGATTACTTAAAAAAGCAATGCTTAGGCTATAGGGGTTACGTTTTTACAGGGAACCCCGACCTGGCTAAAAAAATAGGTTTACGCCCAAGCCGCCGTATTGAATTTTATAATGGTAAGTTAGATTGCCGCTTGTTTGAGTATGAACTTTACGAGGGCACCAAACGCGAACCTAAACCAACTGAATAATGAAAAAACTGATCATAATTGCTCTTTTACTTACATCTGCTGTTTACTGCCGTGCGCAGGAAGATCTTGCCTTCCCGTTTCAAGGTGGCAGCCCGGTAATGGAGCGCTTTTTTAAAGATACATTAAAGGTTAGCCCGGAGATCATTTCCAAAAAAGCTGCGGGTATGGCGGTATTTAAATTCACTGCAGATGTTAACGGCAACATTTCAAAAATAGTGATCTATTACGCTGATGATTACCTGTTAACACTGCCGGTTATAGAGGCACTTAAAAATTCATCTAAAAAATGGATCATACCCAATAAAGAGAAATTCCACGATTTTATTATCCCCTTTTCCATCGGCTTTAATAAACCAACAACCGGCGTAGCCGAAGTACAAAAAGCAGCTTATGCCTTTTACCGCACCCGCAAGCCAATTGTCTCCAAAGATCAAATCCCACTCAATTCTGCAACGCTGTTGCCTACGGTGACCGTACAATACGATATCAAATAACAACAGAGCCGGCATCAGCCGGCTTTGTTGTTAGAGAATAAGTTTTCGGTTCGGAGCGGTGAATATGAATCGTCGCTTATGGTACTACGTTAAATCATTCCGATAGTTGTTGTGCAAATGGCAATATACCGGTTGCTCTGGCCGTTTATTCGCGCGCCTGCGTTCCTTATATATTGCTGACAATAATGGTTGATAAATTTTTTAACTGAAAAAATAAAAAATGTTAAATCCGCTCATTTCTTATTCTCGTTTATATATCAGTTATAACCTCAATCATTAATGAAGAATTTGTTAAACATGAGGATAAAGGCTGTTGCAGCTAATATCCGCGGCAAACGTGAAGAATTAAATTATACTCAGGAATACCTTGCAGCTAAACTTAGCATATCGCAAAACGCATATAGTAAAATTGAATTAGGTTACACCAAAATAACCGTTGAACGCCTTTTCCAGATAGCCGAAGTATTAGAAACTGATTTGGTAGAATTGATAAATACCGAAAGTGCTGAAGCCGCTTAATTAATATTAAGCAGTATGATATATTTGCAGCATGATGGCTACATTAAGCGATGCAGATATAATTGAAAAAACAGCAGCCTTTGTGCAGCAAACGTTAAAAGATGCAGAAGGTGGCCACGATTGGTGGCACATTCAACGCGTTTGGACCAATGCCAAACTTATAGCACCTGCTGAGGAATGCGACCGGCTGGTAGTTGAACTGGCAGCCCTGTTGCATGACATTGCCGATAGTAAATTTCATAATGGCGATGAGGAAATAGGCCCGGCAACCGCCGGTAACTTTTTAAAAAGCATTAACATTGATGATGTGATTGTTGTGCATGTGCAACAGATCATCAGGCACATGTCATTCAAAGCAAGCTTTGACAAGGCTTCTTTCCACTCAACAGAATTGGCTGTCGTGCAGGATGCCGACCGCCTTGATGCCATTGGCGCCATTGGCATAGCCCGTGCGTTTACCTATGGCGGCTTTAAAGACAGGGAGATCTACAACCCTAACATCCCACCTAATTTGACTATGACTAAGGAGCAGTACAAAAATACAACCGCTCCAACCATCAACCACTTTTACGAAAAATTACTGTTACTTATAGATAAAATGAACACACCTACGGGTAAAGCCATGGCGCAGCAAAGGCACACCTTTATGGAAGCCTTTTTAACGCAATTTTACCTGGAAGTGCAATAATATCAACCCAAAAAGCCCCCTACAATGAACAAATTTTTACTTACCATGATTGCGTTGGCCGGCATTGCCAAAACTGCCGCAGCACAAGACACTTTAAAACAGCAGCGGTTTAATTTTCATTTCCAGCAAACCGTTATTACGCAGTTTAAGCCGGCATTCAGCGCGGCATACACCGGCGATAACAGTTTACTTACCGGCAAAGAGACGCAAACATCATTAACCACCACTTTTTTTGGCGGAGCGCGTTTATGGAAAGGTGCTTCGGCGTACTTTAACCCCGAGATGTCTGGTGGTTCCGGCTTAAGTAAAACACTCGGGATTGCGGGTTTCCCTAACGGCGAAACCTTTAGGGTAGGCGGGGCCGAACCCAAAATATACATAGCCCGCCTTTATTTTACCCAGAATTTTGAATGGGGTAATGAGCGTGATACCTTAAGTGACGATGCTAACCAGTTAGCAGGCACCATCAGTAAACGTTACCTGCGTTTTACCGTTGGTAAATTTGGCATGGCCGATTTTTTTGACGGCAATGAATTTAGCCATGATGCGCGATCGCAATTCATGAACTGGAGTTTGATGGATAATGCCGCCTGGGATTACCCGGCTAATACAAGGGGATACGTAATGGGTGCAATGGCCGAGTTAGGTCAGCCGGATTGGGCACTGCGCTTTGCCTTTACTATGACGACAACATCGGCAAACGGTGCCATCTGGGACGAGCGCCTTGCCCATGCCAACACCCTTACCCTGGAATATGAGAAGCGCTACAAACTAAACGGCCAAAACGGAACGGTGCGTGTATTGGGTTTTAGCAACAACGGCAAGATGGGAAATTACAGGCAAGCCATAGCCGCAAACCCCTCGCAGCCAAATGTAGATGATAATCTTACCTATGGTAAACACAAATACGGTTTTGGCATAAGTGCCGACCAGTATCTTTCAAAAAACTTCGGTGTGTTTGCTAAATTAAGTTACAACGACGGGCGCACCCAAACCTGGGCGTTTACCGAGATAGACCGGTCTTTAAGCCTGGGCGCGGTTTTAAAAGGTGGCAATTGGAAACGTGCCGATGATGAATTAGGCTTAGCTTTTGTTGGCAACGGCATATCTGCCCCGCACCGCGATTATTTGGCAGCAGGCGGTTACGGCTTTATTATCGGCGATGGCAGACTCAATTACGCGCATGAACTGATAGCAGAACTTTATTACAAAGTGAATGCTTATCAAAAAAAATTGTGGCTAACGCCCGATTATCAGTTCATCGCTAACCCGGCCTACAATAAAGACCGCGGGCCTGTAAATGTGTTTTCGCTGCGGGCACACGTTGAGTTTTAACCGCAAGCCATTACTTAAACCATTTATTCTAACCACTGTCATACCAGGTATATGAAAAAGCTCTGCATCGTACTTTTAATGCTAACGGCCGCAACCGCTACTTTTGCGCAAATCAAAAATAACGTTAGCAGGGGCACTATCAGGTTTGAGATCAAAAACCTGGGGATAAAAACCGGAGGCGTTATCGAGAAGATGGTAGCCGATATCCAATTCGATCCGGCTAAATTGGCCACCAGTAAAATTACAGCCGTTGCTGATGTAACCACTATTAACACGGATAATAATATGCGTGATAAACACCTTAAGAACGAAGATTACTTTGATGTAGCAAAGTACCCGAGCATTACCATGTCGTCAGTATCGTTTAAAAAGAAAAGTGGAAATGAGTATGCTGGCCAGTTTAATATCACTATAAAAGATAAAACCAAATTGATTGATGTACCTTTTACCTACACCAAAGCCGGTAATGTTGATCAGTTTAAAGGAACTTTCAAAATTAACCGCCGCGATTTTGGTGTTGGCGGCAACAGCATGACCCTTGGCGACGAGGTAACCATCTTTGTAGAAGCCGACGCAGCGCAATAACGCTTTATTTGCTTTAAGCAATTTAATAACCATATTTTAATTGTTAATGCCCACTAAGCCGGGCATTAATTATTTATAAACCTTAACTTTATGATATGAATTTGCGTGTACTGGTTTTTATTAACTCCGTTGCAGTAGCCATTAGCTTATCGGCGGTTAACTACTACTTTCAGCATAAATGGTATGATATGATGGTCACCTTCCTGGTGACGCTCATCAGCAGTTATATCGTTTTTTACTACCTGATAGAAAAGTACATTTATTCAAAAATAAAGCTGATCTATAAACTCATTCATAACCTTAAACTGGGCCGCGACCTGCGTGATGCCCTTGGCGAACACGTAAGCGTTGATCCCATCAACGATGTAGAGCAGGAGGTTAAAGAGTGGGCACGCCTCAAAAAGATAGAGGTAGATGACCTAAAAAAACAGGAAAAATTTCGCAGGGATTTCTTATCCAACATTTCGCATGAATTTAAAACACCACTTTTTGCCATCCAGGGGTATATCGAAGCCCTGCAGGATGATGAACTGGAGGACAAAGAAATGGCCATGCAGTTTCTAAACAAGGCATCTAAAAATGTGGACAGGCTGAGCTATCTTATCCAGGACCTGGATGAGATCTCTAAACTGGAATCAGGCGAGATCCCTATCAATTATACCAAATTCAAGATCAACGACCTGGTGCGGGAAGTTTTTGAATCACTTGAACTTAAAGCGGCCCAGCATAAAATAACCCAGGTATTTAAGCAAAAATATGATGAGGGGCTGTATGTAAACGCCGACCGCGAAAAGATTCGCCAGGTGCTGGTAAACCTGATAGATAATTCCTTTAAATACGGCAAAGAAGGCGGCAGTACCGCCGTTAGCATTTTTGCCCTGCATGAACAGATACTGGTTGAAGTGACGGACGACGGCGTAGGCATCGAGGAGAAGAACCTGCCGAGGCTATTCGAGCGTTTTTACCGTACCGATACCAGCCGTTCGCGTCAGATTGGCGGCTCGGGGTTGGGTTTAGCAATCGTTAAGCATATTATTGAGGCCCATCAGCAAACAATCAACGTGCGCAGTACCGAAGGATTAGGCTCGACCTTTGGCTTTACGCTGCAAAAAGCTAAGCAAAGTTTACCATTCCCAAACATTCCGGTACTTAAAAGTTAACACTAACTTAACATTGAGAACGTACCTTTACCGCTAAATAATTTAGGCATGTCACTTAACAGTATTTTTCAATATTTTGTCCCTAAAGACAAAAAAACGTTCTTCCCTTTATTTGAGCAGGCAGCAAGCAACGTAGTAAGCATGGCTACTATTTTGGTAGAAGCCGTTAATTCTGTTAACCCTGCAACCCGCGAAGAACTGTTTAGACAAATTGATAAGCTGGAAAATAAAGGCGACGAGCTTACCCACCAGATCTACCTGGAGTTGGGTAAAAATTTTATCACTCCGTTCGACAGGGAAGACATCCACTCATTAGCTACTGCCATTGATGATGTTGCCGATTATATACATGGCGCTGCAAACCGCATGAACCTGTATAAAATTGACGATTTTAACGAACATATCCGCAAATTATCTGAATTGATCTTACAAGCAGGTACCGATTTGGAAAAGGCTGTAAGAGAATTGAAAGACCTGCGTAACGTGCGTGCCATTGCCGATTCATGCATCCGTATAAACAGTGTAGAAAACCAGGCCGATTACGTTTTTGACCGTGCCGTTGCCGACCTGTTTCTGTATGAAACTGATGCTATCCGCCTCATTAAATACAAAGAGATTTTGGCTGCCCTTGAAACAGCTACCGATATGTGCGAAGATGCTGCCAACGTAATGGAATCTATTTTAGTTAAAAACGCTTAAGTCAACTACTATTAATGGTTACTACGCTACTTGTTGCTACTGTTGCTCTTGCTATAATTTTTGATTTCATCAACGGTTTTCATGATGCAGCAAACTCTATTGCTACCATTGTATCAACAAAGGTATTAACACCATTCCAGGCGGTACTTTGGGCCGCGTTTTTTAACTTTTTGGCGTACGTTGCCGTACGTTACTGGGGTTTCCACGGTGGCAATTTTGAGGTAGCAAATACAGTGGCCAAAACCGTACTCATGAAATTCATTACCATCCAGGTGGTGTTGGCCGGCCTGGTAGCGGCCATCATATGGAACCTGATTACGTGGTGGTTTGGCATTCCGTCCAGCTCGTCGCATACGCTGATAGGAGGTTTTGCCGGCGCAGGGATGACCAACGCGTTATTTCTTGGCGCCAATGCGTTTTCGGCAGTAAACACAGCGGTCGTATTAAAAACCGTAGCATATATTTTCCTGGCTCCGTTTATTGGATTGTTCATAGCCTATTTGGTTACCATCCTTATTCTGCATTTATGCAAAAGGGCCAAACCAGCCAAGGCAGAAAGATGGTTTAAATTAGGGCAATTAGTATCTTCAGCAGCTTTAAGCTTTGCCCACGGTGGTAATGATGCGCAAAAGGTAATGGGCATTATTTATGTGGCATTGGTTTCACAACAGGTTATTACAGCAGGCACACCAATGCCTAACTGGATCCCTATTTGTTGCTATAGCGCCATTGCATTAGGCACCATGTCTGGCGGTTGGAAAATCGTTAAAACAATGGGTACCAAAATAACAAAGGTTACACCGCTTGAGGGTGTTGCTGCAGAGAGCGCCGGTGCTATCACGTTATTTATTACTGAAAACTTTGGTATCCCTGTATCAACTACACATACTATAACCGGTTCTATCATTGGTGTTGGTTTAACAAAACGGGTATCAGCAGTGCGCTGGGGCGTTACTATTAACCTGGTATGGGCCTGGATCATCACAATTCCTATTTCGGCATTGTTGGCGGGGGCTGTGTTCGTGCTCGCGCGTCACTTTTAACTAACTTGGCAGCGAATTTGCTGTGAAGGAGTTATGAAAAAAACCTTATTCTTTATTCCGTTAATCTTAATTATTTTCTCCGGTTGCGATACGCTTAGCCAGGTTGCCAGAACAACTGCTAATCAATACAGTACCAACCCGTCAAGCCTCGAAATCGGCAACGGCCTTAAACAGGCGCTGGAGCTGGGCACTAACAAAAGTTCAGATCAGCTATCAACCGTAAACGGCTTCTTTTCCAATGCGGCCGTTAAGATCCTTTTCCCGCCCGAAGCGCAGAAGGTGGAACGCACCCTGCGCACACTTGGCTTGGGTAAACTTGCCGATAACGTGATATTGTCCCTTAACCGTGCTGCCGAGGATGCTGCAGGCAAGGCGAAACCTATATTTGTGAATGCGATTAAGCAAATGACCCTGCAGGATGTTACCAATATTCTTTTAGGCAATCAGGATGCGGCAACACAATATTTTAAACGTACTACTACTTTGCAATTAGCGGCCAGCTTTAAACCGGTAGTGCAAACCAGCCTCAATAAGGTTGGAGCAACCAAATACTACAGCGACGCAGCTGCTGCTTACAACCGGGTACCGCTTGTTGGTAAGGTAAACCCTGATATAAGCGATTATGTAACCCAAAAAGCAATTGACGGATTATTTGTGGAGATTGCGCAGGAAGAGTTGAACATTCGGCAGAATTTATCGGCGCGGACTACGCCGTTACTGCAAAAGGTATTCTCCTTCTACGATAAAAACAAAAGGTAAACCCTTTATCAACATAGCGATGGTATTCACTAATCGCTATGTTGCTTTTTAAATTCGACTTTGATCTTCACAACTTCGGGCTTTTTATTGGTGTTGCCCTGCCAGCCCGGCCCGTTTTTAATCAGTTCAACTGCCTTCGTATCCGATGCTGCGTCGAGGCTTTTAATTATCCTGATGTCACTTATCTGCCCGTACTGGCTAACTGTAAATTGCAATTTTACTGTCCCTTCCTGGCCATCAGTAACAATGCTGTTTGCAACCAGGTACTTTTTATAATCTTTCCAACCCGTTTGCGGGCGGGCGTTATGTTGCGGTAAAGCCCTGTTTAGGTTACCGCTATTGGCAACTACTACTTCGTTTAATGCGCTGCTGCTCGGTTTAAGTGCAATCCTTACAGAATCTTTCCCCTTAAAATTAACCTGTTTTGATTCGTAGCCTAATGATGCAACTGAAACCGTTTTGTCTTTAGCCGCGCTGAGTGCAAATTTACCATTTACATCGGTAACGGTACCAGTTGTGGTACCTAAAACCCTGATATTAACGCCCGGGATAGGCAAGCCGTCATCTTTGCCGATGATCACACCCTGCACTATAACCGGTTGTTTGAGCGCGTTATAGTTAGGGTTAGTTTGTACGCCTTTAACCCGGCTATTCAACGTTACCTGGTACTTATTGCCGGTATCTATCGCAACTTTTTCTGAGGCAAGGCCGGCCATTATTACGTCACTCAGATCTGTGGCAGTATCAGCCTTGTCTGCTTTAGCCGTTAATTTAGCCGGGCTCGCCGCTATTACCTGTGGTTGCACTACCGTCCAGCGTACAGGTAGTTCGCCTGGGATATCGTATTCATTCAAGGGAGAAACAAATACGGCCTTTTTATTTCGAGCTAACAGCGGGGATTTGCCGGGATCATGATGCGATAACTTGGGCTGCTGAAGCGCAATAATATTTGTATCAGTTTTCGCGGCTTTAAACGGCGCAGTGGGGGTGACCGGTTTTACAATGGTTTTATCGGCCTGAGCTGTCAAAACCGGCTGTGAATCTACATGATTGCGGTACAAGTAGGTACCTATACCAACCACCAGTAAAACGGAAGCCGCTGCAGCCCAGTACCACATAGGCATAACGCGCGCCTGTTTACCCGCTACCCGTTGTTGCAAGCGGCCCTGTAAGTTATCAAGACTATCTTGCTGATCACGCCCGGCCTGTTCATACCCATCCATTGCATCCATCAATAATGGATCGTGCTGCGCCTCGCGCTCAAGGCGGTGCATGGCATCGGTATCAAGCTCCCCTTTAAGGTACTTCTGTATTTGCGATATTTCTGTCCGTTTATTGTTCACTGGTTTTCTCAAGGCAAATTTTAAGGTTGCGCTTTCCGTTTTGTATATAGCTTTTCACTTCATTTAAACTGAAGCCTGTAAGCCCGACAATTTCTTTATAACATTTTTCCTGCAGATAAAACAGATCTATACTTTGCTTTTGCGCCATACTTAGTTTGGACATGCATAGTTCTAAGGCTTTCAGGCTTAGCTCCCTGTCATCGGTATCGGGATGCAAAACAGGTGCAAATTCCATAAAATCGTCTAAAGCTACTACATCCAGCTTTTTAGCGGCACGCAGCTGCATCAGGCAATAATTTCGGGCTACAACATATAGCCACGGCCTAAACTGTTTAACATCATGTTGCTTAACCTTGGTCACTAATTCTTCAAATATGCCCATAACCGCATCTTTCGCCTTCTCCTCATCAGCCAGATATTTTAAACATACCCCGTAAACTAATGGCATATAGCGCTCATAAAGCTTACCGAGTACCGCTATATTGCCCGTGTTGCTGTAGCTGGCCACCAGCACATCATCTGCATCATCTTCGGGTTTAGCTGATCGGAAAAAGAATTTCATTATGTCTATACCCGCAAATATGTCTTTTAAGCCGTTTATAGAAATGTTTCTGCAACACCCTTTAATTAGCCACCTCTATCCGCACAAACCGGTATCAGGATCACTAACGAGGCATTTAACCAGTTTAACAGGCGTTACGTAACGTTTGAGTAATTGTCCTTTAACCCGTGCCGGTAATTGCCTCGCTAAACGCCTCCAGGTATTTATCTATATAGGCTTGTTTGCTTTTGCTTTTATATTGCATAATAAACCGTGGGTGCTCCAGCGCAACTATCCTATTAAAAAAGCCATGCTCATCATTGAGCTTTTTAATGAACTTTTCATTTTGCCCTGTACCAAAACAAAAGCAGGTATTGGTATAGCAACCGATCGCTATTTGCTTTTTAATGTTTTCTATAATAGCAGGGGTAACGGCGTTACTTAGCTCTTTACTATCGTAGTAGTTATAATTTTTTTCACGCCCTTTTTCATCCCGGGTTGTGAACCCCAATGGGAACAGGGAGTTGATGTACAGGTCGCGGTAAAATACATGCGGGCCGCCATATGCATTGATCATTTCATATATAAATGCTGATGATGTTTCATGCGTTAGTTTACCTGTGTAAGGTATGTGGCAATCGGCTATTAAGCGTTTAGGATCTGTAAAAGGGATGCCCGTTAAACCGCCGCCAAACCGGCCCGGATTAATGCCCAGTATTAAATGGCGTTGGTTATCATCGCTGTAATATTTACGATAAAATTGTTCCGAAATAGTTAATGCCTGATCCGCTTCCTTAAACGGGTTCATGATACGGATATTGGCCGGCAGAGGCGGACCGGTATATTCCAGCTGTTTATTAAATGCTATTACCTTATCGGCGAATGTCATGTAGGTGAATTTATTGCGCCGGGTTTTGACTAAAGATTTTGCTCAGCATATCGTAAAGCTGAGGATGTTTGGTTTTAAACTGATCCGGCTTCTCAAAAAAATATTCAGCAGCCACTGCAAAAAATTCCGCCTCGTTAGTGGTGGCGTAAGGGTTAATGTCCGAGTGCCCGTCCGCTATTCGTCTAATCTCCTGGTGCATCATACTTAGCCAGGGTTTGGTGTACTCATGCGGCAAAAAATTGTCGGGCACACCATCGGTGGCGCCATCGGTTTTATCAAGCAGGTGCACAAATTCATGGATGCCGGTATTCTCCTTTCCGCCGTTTTTAGAAAACCCTTTAGTAAGTGCACTTCGCGACAAGATCATCTGCCCGTTCATATAACCGCTGCCTACCATCCCCATAATATTACGGTCTTCACCTGCATTGCCTTCATATTGAAACTCTTTATCGAAAGTGTCCGGGTACAAGAGCACGTTGGTAACATTGCGGTAGGTCCACTCCTTAAACCCGAAGATGGGGATCACGGCACTGGAGGCAACCATCACACGGTCGGTATCATCGACCTCCAGCCCTACCCCTTCAATGCGAACGTCGCTTAAAAAGGTTTGGATGCGTTGTTCAAACATCAATTTATCAGCATTGCTGAGGTTATTGTAAAACTCGACATGCTGGCTTAGCAACTGCTTTAATAAAGGCATGTCCCATTGCGCAACAGGTTTATTTTTTTTGTTGAATATGAAGAAGGATATGATAGCGATAGCAACGAAAACGAATATCAACATAGATAAGGATAACATTAACGCCGTATTTGTGTTTTGCAGGCGTGTTAACGATCAGTGTTTTAGAATCAGGTCAGCTACCGAACCAATAGCAAGGATCAGCAAGGTAAATGTGGCCATACCCAGCAAATACGCAGCCAGCGCTTTAACATAACTACCGATCTGCTTTTGAGAAAAGAACTGTCCGATTGCCCATGAACAATATAAAACGCCTGCATAGCCGCCAATTTCTAACAATTTAAAATGTGATATACCCTGTACAAGTGCAAAAACTGTAAAAATGAGCATGGCCATGCCCATTACAAAGCACAGCAAAATGAGTATTTCGAAAAAGTTGTACTGGTATTTTTTGAAAAACAGCTTTAGCCACATTGCGATAAAAACACCCATTATAATATTTGAATAACCATAATGTGATTCTACCCACTCAAAAATGTAGCCGTTGACCGACTTTTTAGTTTCCTGATAATTTACGTACCCTTCCTCGATATGAAAGAAGTGGTTTATTACCGAATAAATAAGAGAAGTGATAATGAGGAAGATAACTGGCTTTACCAGCCGGCTCCTGTCCTCAGTCATAAAATATCTGACGGTTTGCCCTGGCTTTAAAAAAAGCCCCTTTACGGTGTAAAAAATACCCCGCTCGAAATGCAAAATGTGTTCAATTTCATGCCTTATGTAATGGCCGTCAATCCGTTTGAGTATTGATGGTTGCCCGCAATCATGGCAATATTTACCGGCTACCACTGCGTTACAATTTCTACAATCAGGCATTTTGTTTAAATTATTAAGGTTCACCTAATATAGTAGATTGAATTAAACGCTCCAAAACAAAAAAGAGCGATGGTATAAAACCATCGCTCTCGTCTTTTATCTTTGTCCTTTGTTAAAGTCGCAAAGACTATATCATCATTCTAACCGGTTCTTCCAGTAATGATTTTAATGTTTGCAGGAATGCGGCAGCCATTGCACCATCAACCACGCGGTGGTCGGCACTTAGGGTTACCTTCATCACGTTGCCCGGTACTACAGCGCCATTTTTAACCACGGGCACCTGTGCTATACCGCTAACGGCAAGGATACAAGCGTTGGGTGTATTAATGATAGCGGTAAACTCGTCAACACCAAACATACCTAAATTCGATATAGTAAAGGTTGAACCTTCCATTTCGGCAGGCTGCAGTTTTTTACCTTTCGCTTTACCGGCAAACTCTTTTACTTCCTGCGAGATATGGCTTAACGATTTACCATCGGCAAATTTAATTACCGGTACCAGCAAACCTTCGTCTACCGCTACGGCTACACCGATGTGTACATGCTCGTTGGTACGGATCTTATCACCCAGGAACGATGAGTTAATGGCAGGGTGCTGTTTCAATGAAACGGCTACAGCCTTAACTACAAAATCATTAAAAGATATTTTAACCGGTGCCACATCGTTCATTTTATTACGGGCAGCAATTGCCTGGTCCATATCTATCGACATGGTAACGTAGAAGTGTGGTGCGGTAAATAAGCTTTCAGATAACCTGCGGCTGATAGCCTTACGCATTTGCGTAACGTTACGCTCGGTAAATTTCTCTTCGCCGGTATAGGTTGGCAATACAACAGGTGCTTTTGCAGCCGGAGCAGCAGCCTCGGCCGGTTTAGCGGCAGCCTCTTGTGCCGGCGCAGCAGGTGCACTTGCAGTAGCAGGCTGTGCCGATGCTGTTAAATTCTCAATATCTTTTTTGATGATGCGGCCGCCTTCTGCGCTGCCTTTAACATCATTCAGGTTTATGCCTTTGTCTTTAGCAATCTTACGTGCCAAAGGCGATGCTTTTACGCGGCTATCGTCTGCAGTTGATCCCGATGACTGTGCAGCAGCAGGTGCCTGGTCATTCGATGCAGCAGGTGTAGCCTCGCCGGCGCCTTCTGATGCAGCAGCTTCAGTAGCTTCACCGCCGGTGCCGTCAGCATTATCCAGCAACGGTTGTATATCGGTACCCTCTTTACCAACAATGGCAATGATACCGTTAACCTGTGCAGCTTCGCCTTCTTTTACACCAATGTATAGTAGTGTACCTTCTTCATAACCCACAACTTCCATAGTAGCTTTATCGGTTGCTACGTCGGCCAGTGAGTCATCTGCCTTAACTTTATCGCCTACCTTAAAGTTCCATTTTTCAATGGTGCCTTCTGTCATGGTATCGCTTAGTAACGGCATACGGATAACTGTCGCCGGGATGTTTGATGTATCAACCTTAGGTTTGGCCGTTGCAGATTTTTCGGCAACAGGTGCAGCCGGTTTAGCATCAGCAGCGGGTTTTGGTTCTTCAGCAGGTTTTGCGGCTTCGGCAGGCTTGTCTTCTGTTTTTGCAGGTGCAGCATCGCCGCCGCCATCTAACAGTGCTTTGTAGTCTTCGCCCTCTTTACCTAGAACAGCAATTACAGCATCAATAGGTACGGCGTTGCCTTCTTCAACACCAATATAAAGCACGGTGCCGTCCTGGTACGATTCAAAATCCATAGTGGCTTTATCGGTTTCTATCTCGGCCAGTACATCGCCCGATTTAACCTTGTCGCCAACTTTTTTATGCCATTTAGCCAATACCCCTTCGGTCATGGTATCGCTCATCTTAGGCATTTTAACTACTTCAGCCATATATAAATGTGATGAATTTTGTTAATATTTATAAAATATAAGAATATTAGTCGCGGATGTAAGGATAATCTTCCTGTATGTAAACATCAGTGTACAGTTCAGATGCTTCGGGCCACGGCGACTCCTCGGCAAACTTAACCGATTCCTCAACCTGCGCTTTTATCTTCGCATCTATCTCTTCAAACCATTTGTCGTCAGCGTAACCATTTTTCTGAATAGCACCTTTAACCACTTCTATCGGGTCTTTAGCTTTGTAGCTTTCCAGTTCCTCTTTGGTACGATACTTTTGCGGGTCGCTCATCGAGTGGCCTTTGTAACGGTAAGTACGCATTTCTAAAAAGGTTGGGCCTTCGCCGCGGCGTGCGCGTGAAACGGCTTCGTCCATAGCGTTATGTACCGCAACAGGATCCATCCCATCAACCGGTGATGAAGGGATACCATAAGGTAAACCTAATTTGTAAATATCCGGCTGGATGGTAGTACGCGATACAGATGTACCCATTGCATAACCATTGTTCTCACAAACAAAGATTACCGGCAGTTTCCACAAAGCGGCCATGTTAAAGGTTTCTGTTAAAGCACCCTGACGTACGGCACCATCACCCATGTAGGCAATGTTAACATTGTCTGTACCTTTATATTGTTCGGCAAAGGCTATACCCGCACCCATAGGTACCTGGCCGCCTACAATACCATGGCCACCATAAAAATGGTTTTCCTTATCAAACATGTGCATAGAACCGCCTTTGCCTTTTGAGCAACCGGTAGCCTTGCCATACATCTCGGCCATTACGGCGTTAGGGCTTGTCCCTTTAGCTAAAGCATGGGCATGATCACGGTATGCTGTTATCAGGCTGTCTTCATGCCTTATTACAGACATAGCACCAGCTAAAACAGCTTCCTGACCTATATAAAGGTGACAAAATCCGCGGATCTTTTGCTGGCCATATAACTGGCCGGTTTTTTCTTCAAACTTCCGCATTAAAAGCATAGACTCATACCACATCAGGTAGGTGTCTTTAGTTATTTCGATTGAACTCATTTATTAAAAACAATTCTAAGAGAAAGTGCAAATCTAATTATATCCTGCAAATAACCGAAACTGCAACGAATTTGTTGTAAAGATTATTCCGGGCTGAAAATAGCGCTTTTTAGGCACAATGCCTACATTTTTTCAAAGTCCGAATTTCATTTGGAGCAGTAATCCCACAGGCATTTTAAATTGCTGAAAATGTTATTTACCCGCAATAATCTATCTAATTTAACCGCAATGCTGACTCTGAATTATGATGTTAAAAATCCTCTACTTGCATCCACTTATTAAAACATGGATTCTACTACCTTTCGTAATCACATAGACTAGTAATCCATGCTAACTAGTTGTCCAAGCATCGCCCTGCGAAAATTTATATGCAGTTTCAGAAATTTTTACGATGAAGATTTAGTTATTCGATAGTTTAATTAACAACGGTTAATAAAATTAATCGCAACGAACATGAAAAAAAATTCATGTTTAATTTGGTGGATTAGAAATAATATATAGATTTGTATTCAACAATAGACACAACGTCCAATTTAATATACATTTGTTGTCCTGATTACAACAATTAAAGAGATTAAATGAAGAAAATTACTCTTGCTATTGCATTATTCCTGAGCGTATTAGCAGCTCAGGCACAAACAAAAACTATTCCAACTCAGGTTGCTGATAACTCAGAACAAGAGAGCTTAGCTAAAGATTACTTATCACAGATAATGGGTGTCGCTATGTCGGCTACATCTAACATGAAACTTTTTCATTTTGTTTACGATTGGATAGGTACTCCTTACCGTTTTGGTGGCAGTTCAAGAAAAGGAATTGATTGTTCAGCATTCACTAAGCAACTTTACAGCGAAGTATTCAACACCACTATCCGCCGTAGTTCACGCGATATCTTCAGCATGGTTAGCCCTGTTGGTAAAGACGACCTGAAAGAAGGCGACCTGGTTTTCTTTAAAATACACAGCCGCAGCATATCACACGTTGGTATTTATCTGGGCAATAACAGGTTTGCACATGCATCATCTAAAGGTGTTGCTATATCAAGCCTTGATGACGCTTATTACAGCCGTTTCTTTTACAAAGGCGGCCGCATGCTGGAGTCATTTAAAAACGAACTTTCGGCATCAAATAATACTGCCGACCAAGACGCTAACTAACTATAAACCTGATAAATTAATTAAGCCTCTCATGTTCATGAGAGGTTTTTTTATGCCTATGATTCAACGTTCACACTTAGTTATAGCTACCTTTCTAATGCTGATAGTAACTGCCTGCCGGAATGCGCCTGAAAAAGCACCTCCTGTTGTTATCACTTCCAAACCTGTTGCACAGCCTGCCGACACGACAAGCCTTGAAGTTGATAACGATACCACGCTTACTATTGCTGCCGTTGGCGATATCATGCTGGGTACATCCTATCCGGATGAAAGGGGCCTGCCACCGGATAGCGGCCGCCAGAGTTTCAGGCACGCTTTACATGAACTAAAAAATGCGGACATCACCTTTGGCAATTTAGAAGGTACTTTATTAGATACAGGCGCTGCGGTTGGTTACAAACTGCGCCATAAAAGTAAAGGTTACTTTTTCCGGATGCCTACCTACTACGGCGGAGTGCTTAAAAGGGCCGGCTTTAATCTCATTAGCCTGGCCAATAATCATGTAGATGATTTTAGCAGCGCCGGCCGCAAAAGCACCAGGAAGATCCTGGATAGTCTTGCAATAAATTATGCCGGCTTGCGTGTACGTCCTGCTACAACATTTACCGTTAAAGGTATCAAGATCGGCTTTTGTGCATTTTCGCCAAACAGCCAAACTGCCCCATTGCTTGATAAGGCCTATGTAAACGCAACTATCAATTCACTTAAACAGCAATGCGCTATCGTGATCGTGTCGTTCCATGGCGGTGGAGAAGGCGTCCCGTTTGAACATGTGTTCGGTATAACGGAGCATTATTTAGGCGAGAACCGCGGCAACGTAAATGCCTTTGCCCATGATGCTATAGACGCAGGGGCGGATATTGTTTTGGGTAGCGGCCCGCATGTAAGCAGGGCGATGGAAGTTTATAAGAACAGGCTGATTGCCTACAGCTTGGGTAATTTTTGCACTTACAAAAGTGTAAGCGTACAAGGTGTTTGCGGCCTGGCACCCTTATTAAAGGTTACCTTAAATAAAAACGGCCACTTTTTAAGTGGCCGTATCATATCTTACAAGCAATCGCACGACAGGGGCTTACTGCCCGATAGCAGTAATGCCGCAGCAAACCGTATCCGGTTTTTAACCACGTCAGATTTTGAGCAGCCCGGATTAATTATCGCCGCAGATGGCCGCCTAACGCCGGTTAGGGCAAATTAAGCTTCGTCTTTAGTATTACGCACCAGGCTAATGCCGGTAAAGAAGAAAATTATTGAAATAAGGCCTATAACAATTAAAGTTGTAGCAGCACCGGTGTGCTGAATGATCTGTACACCTGTATAGATCAGGCCAATAATACCTAACACAGTTAGGATAGCGCCAAAAGTACGTTTTAAATTCATATCGTTTTAATAAGCTGTTGTTGTTAAATGATTTACACTTTAACCAACATCCATACGGTTTGTTTTACTCAGTACCCAATTATCATTTTCAGGTCAATTTCAAATCAGTCACATATCCATAGCGGCAAAATTTCGTTTATGTTTCTGTAAGCGCATCTGCACTTACATTGTGATAAGGTTTAGGTTGAAAGTCCCCGGGCAGCGAGTGCCTGGGGCTTTTATTTATGCCTGTTGCAACTTCTCCTCCCATTTATCCATATTCGTTTTTTTATTAAATAAAAATGAGCGAAATTAAAGAGCAGCTATATAAATTGTGCGTAGCGTATGTGCAAAGCCGCATGCAGGCTGCCGGACAAGCTATTGCCGAAGCGCAGCAGGCACAAAATGATGATACCAAAAGCAGCGCCGGCGATAAGTATGAAACCGGCCGCGAAATGGCCCAGCAGGAAACTAACCGCAATTTTGCGCAATTGAATGAAGCCAATAAATTAATGGTAGCATTAAATCAGCTAAGCGTAAAAGGCACGGCAATTAAAGCAGAGCCAGGTAGCCTGGTTATTACTGATAACGGCAACTTTTACCTGGCAATAAGCGCCGGGACGCTGCAGTTAGCCGGCAAAAGCTATCATGCTGTATCGCCAGAATCGCCGATTGGAATAAAAATGAAAGGTTTACAGGCTGGCGATGAATTTATTTTAAACGGAAAAGGGTATCAAATACAGTCAATTGGCTAAAAAATGACGCAAAACCGCCTAAAATCAAAAAATAAAAAACATAGTTTAACAAATTAATGTACAAGTGATTAATATCTATTCTATATTTGGTGTAAACAAAACGTAAAATGGCGGGCAACTGCCAGAACTAAACAAAATTTTTAATGAACATTTTCGTAGGAAGCCTTCCTTATTCATTACAGGAAGCAGATTTGCAAGAGCTTTTTGAAGCGTATGGTGAAGTAAGCACCGTTAAAATTATTATTGACAGAGAGTCTGGCAGAAGCAAAGGCTTTGGATTTGTTGAAATGTCAGATGACGAAGCTGCTCAAAAAGCAATTTCTGGCTTAAATGGATCAGAAGTTAGCGGCCGTTCAATCGCAGTTAGCCAGGCAGAAGATAAAAAACCAGGCGACCGCAGAAGCAGTGGCGGTGGCGGTGGTTTTGGTGGCGGCAATCGCGGTGGCGGTGGCGGTGGCTACTCAAGAGACAGCAGAGGTGGCGGCGGTGGCGGCTACTCAAAAGATAACAACAGAGGCGGCGGCGGCGGCGGCGGTAGCCGTTGGTAATCTGTTAACCTATTAAAGCAAAACGCTTTCACCATAGCGTTTTGCTTTAACTACTGTTGTACACGCTTTCATTAACTTGTCAGCGTGCTTTTTCGTATACGACATTTTGTATCGTATCCTCCTGCGTTACCTTGCCCCCGATTATTCATACGTGGTTGTTGGCCATACGGAACACCAGTTTCTGTTTATCATGAGCCGCAAACCCGGTATCGATAAAAAAACTTATGATATGTTAATTGCCAAATACAAGGCTATGAGTTACCCGGTAGAAAAACTCACCTCGCAAAAACATAGCGGCAGCTAAGCAGTTGTTATACAGATTAAAAACAAAGCCACTGGTAAAAAATGCCAATCAATCCCACAGGAAGTGAGGGGCTTTGATACTTTTTATTATTTTTGTCAAAAATCCATACACAATGAGCGAACTCATTAAAAAACAAGTAAATGATGCAAAAGCTTTAATGGACAAAGCGATTGCTCACGCAGATAGTGAATTAAATAAGATCCGTGCAGGTAAAGCCAGTCCATCTATGCTGGATGATATAATGGTTGATTACTACGGTTCTCCAACACCGTTAAGCCAGGTAGGTAGTGTGAACACTCCGGATGCACGAACCATAGTTGTACAACCGTGGGAAAAAAACCTTTTGGGCGCTATAGAAAAGGCTATTAAAGAAGCCAACCTTGGCGTTAATCCGCAAAACGATGGTGTAATTATCCGTATCAACGTACCACCGTTGACAGAAGAACGCCGCCGCGAACTGGCTAAAAAAGCTAAGGGCGAGGCTGAAACAGGCAAAATCGCTATCCGTAACATCCGTAAAGACGCTAACGAGAAGATCAAAAAATTAAAATCGGAAGGTGTTTCTGAAGATGAGATCAAAGTTGGCGAAGGCGAAGTGCAAAAATTAACCGATACGTATATTGTAAAGGTTGATCAACTATCCGACGCTAAGGAAAAAGATATCATGACTGTTTAATCAGTCTGTAATTAATTTAAAGCAGGGGATGGCCAATGGTCCATCCCTTTTTTATGAGCAACTTGATATGGAACAGGAAAACAACGCTGTACAGATCGTTAACTACGAACCAAAATACCAACCCGACTTTAAACGGCTAAACCAGGAATGGATAACCACCTGGTTTAAAATGGAAACAAACGATCATAAAAGCTTAGATCATCCGGACGATTATATCTTAAGCAAAGGCGGGCACATTTACATCGCACTGAATCATAATGAACCTGTTGGTGCCTGCGCGCTAATTAAAATGGATAATAACATGTTCGAGTTGGCTAAGATGGCCGTATCGCCTAAAGCCAAAGGTAAGGGCATCGGTTACTTGTTGGGTAGCCACTGTATTGATCAGGCAAGAGAAATGGGTGCTGATAAATTGTACCTGGAGAGCAATTCCATCCTTGAGCCGGCCATTGCACTATATCATAAATTAGGGTTCAAGAAAATTACAGGCACAGCCTCGCCCTACGAGCGCTGCAATATCCAAATGGAGTTGCCATTACAATAATCCGGGAAACCATTTGGCAAGTAATTAACCTTATTGTCAAATTAAAGGGAATGAGCAACATAGCCGTTCCCTTTTTTTAGTTTTGCGGCAATGAAAATTCTTCTTTCTTATTTAAAAAATTACCGCGGCGTTGTAGTGCTGGCACTACTGCTTGCGGGCGTCAACATCGGCTTTTCTTTACTTGATCCTTACATTAGCGGCCGCATTCTCGATAAGGTTATCGGCAACCGCAACAGTTATACTTATCACAACTATTTAGTTGCCGCTTTAACTTTTGTTGGTGCAGCTATTGGTGTGGCCATGGTATCGCGTATTGCCAAAAACTTTCAGGATTACTATACCAGTATTATTACCCAAAAGGTTGGTGCCAAAATGTACGCCGACGGTTTAAAACACTCGCTTGAGCTGCCTTACCAGGTATTTGAAGATCAGCGCAGCGGCGAAACTTTGGGCATACTGCAAAAGGTACGGTTAGACTGTGAAAAATTCATCACGTCGTTCATCAGTATCTTGTTTGTGAGCTTAACGGGTATGCTGTTCGTTATTTTTTATTCACTGAGCATCAGCTATAAAGTAACGTTGGTTTACCTTGCCGCAATCCCGGTTATTGCTTTTGTGAGCATGGTGCTGAGCCGAAAAATAAAAGTGATCCAGAAAAAAATTGTTGGCGAAACCACCGCGCTGGCAGGATCTACAACAGAATCGTTGCGCAACATTGAATTGGTTAAAAGCCTTGGGCTGGCTAAACAGGAAATTGAGCGTTTAAATAATACTACCTACAAGATCCTTGATCTGGAGCTGAAAAAAGTTAAGTATGTACGCAGCATGAGTTTTGTGCAAGGCACTACCGTTAACCTGGTGCGCAGTACTATGGTGGTGGTTTTATTATTGCTGATATTTGAGCAGACTATCAGCCCCGGCCAATATCTTAGCCTACTGTTCTATTCTTTCTTTTTATTTAATCCCCTGCAGGAACTGGGTAATGTGATATTAAGCTGGCGGGAAGCAGAGGTATCGTTAAATAATTTTAAAGGTATATTAAGTGTGCCGATTGACAAAAAGCCCGAAAAACCGGTATTGTTAGAAAAAATAAGCAAACTTACCTTTGAGGATGTAAGCTTTAAGCATTTAACAGCCAACAGGAATGCCTTAAACAACATCGGCTTTGAAACTATAGCCGGCCAAACTATTGCCTTTGTGGGGCCGTCCGGTTCAGGCAAAAGCACGTTGGTAAAATTACTGGTTGGTTTATATCAACCTTACCAGGGCGAAGTAAGCTACAATGACATCCCAAGCAACGAAATAGACCTTGATCAGCTGCGTGAAAAAATAGGATTTGTAACGCAGGATACGCAGTTATTCTCCGGCACTATCCGCGAAAACTTGCTGTTTGTGCGCCCGGGCGCTACAGACGAAGAGTGTATGGATGTGCTGCGGCGTGCGGCGTGCCAAACGTTGCTGGCCCGTGCCGATAAAGGTTTAGATACGGTAATTGGCGAGGGTGGCGTAAAAGTTTCAGGTGGTGAAAAGCAGCGCCTGTCTATCGCCCGCGCGTTGTTGCGTAAGCCGGATATCCTGGTATTTGACGAAGCAACATCCTCTCTTGATTCGATAACTGAAGAGGAGATCACCGGTACTATCCGTGATGTATCTGAACTGGAAGACCATATCACCATACTTATCGCCCACCGCCTGTCAACCATTATGCACGCCGACAGGATCTTCGTGCTGGAGAAGGGCCACATAATTGAATCGGGCAAACATCTGGACCTAATAGATCAGAAAGGACTGTATTACGCCATGTGGAGACAGCAAATAGGTGAAAAGGATGTGGTAGAAATTTAAGGTAATCCTTATATGTCCTTTTCGAGGAAAACGTACGGACGAGAATAATCTCCAACCTGTTTTCATTGCGCGTTTAATTGCAACATACGAATCGATTACGCATTACATAACAAAGCCCCGCTGAAACTCAGCAGGGCTTTGTTAATTATCTTAAGCTCTTTTATCTAACCAAAGTACCGATGGCTTCGCCTTCAGCAATTTTCATGAAGTTACCGGGTTTGTTCATGTCAAACACAATTATCGGCAGTTTATTTTCCTGACAAAGGGTAATGGCGGTCATATCCATTACATTAAGGCCTTTGTCATACACTTCCTGAAAAGATATCTCATCATAACGTGTTGCAGATGGGTCTTTTTCCGGGTCGGCGGTGTAAATGCCGTCAACACGGGTACCTTTCAACACCACATCGGCTTTGATCTCGATAGCGCGCAAAGATGCTGCCGTATCTGTAGTAAAGTATGGGTTACCTGTACCTGCACCAAAGATCACAATTTTACCACACTCCAGGTGGTGCATAGCACGGCGGCGAATGTACGGCTCACAGATCTGCTCCATTTTAATGGCCGATTGTAAGCGGGTTTCTACACCAATGGTTTCTAAAGCGTTTTGCATTGCCATACAGTTGATCACTGTAGCCAGCATACCCATATAATCGGCCTGGGCGCGTTCCATACCGCTTTTCTCGGCACTTAACCCCCTGAATATATTGCCGCCCCCAACTACAACAGCAATCTCAATACCCTGATCGGCTACTGCCTTGATGTCTTGCGCGTATTGTAAAACCTGGTTATTGTCAATACCATATTGCCTTTGCCCCATCAGGGATTCGCCACTTAGCTTCAGTAAAATTCTTTTGTACTTCATTTATCAGAGGATTTATCAAAAATAGGTATTAATTGGTATTGTTAAAATTTTAAGTCGTCTTCGTTGAAAAATTACCAGTAAGTATGGTGTGCTCAACTTCATAGGCGCTGTTAAAAACTACCAGATCTGCATCAAAACCGGCTGCAATTTGCCCCTTGTTCTTCTTAGCCAATTGTGCCGGGTACAGTGTGGCCATATTCACAGCTTCTGCCAAATCTATACCCACATGCTCCACACAATTTTGCACAGCCTTGAGCATGGTAAGACATGATCCTGATAGCGTGCCATCAGGCATTACGTACCTGTCGCCTGTAAACTGATGCTGGTATGTACCAACCGTTGCAGCAGTAACGGCATCGGTAATTAAAAAAAGCTTATCGCCCAATTCGCGTTTAGCCAGCCGGATCATCGCAAAATCAACGTGAATGCCGTCGGCAACGATGCTGGTATAAGGTTTTTCTTCAAATATGGCAGGAATGTAACCGGGCTCGCGGTGATGCATTTGCGGCATGGCATTAAACAAATGTGTAACGGCCGGAATGGGCTTATTTAAAAATCCTTTGCCCTGCTGGTAAGTAGCATTACTATGGCCGGATGAAAGGATGATGCCCTGCGCATGAAGGTAATCTATCACTTCCTGGTCCTGTAACTCCGGTGCGATGGTCATCATACTAATGGTGCCTTCTGCCTGCTCAACCCAACCTTTAACTTCCGCAAAAGTCGCTTTCTTGATGTATCTATCAGGATGGGCGCCTTTTTTCGCCGGGTTTAGATACGGGCCTTCCAGGTGCAGCCCCCAGCAGTTACCACGCGCATTTGCGCGGTAAGCCTTTGCAGCTGCAATACCTTCTTCTACAATTTCATTAGTGTTAGTGCCTATTGTGGCAAAGAAGCCGGTTGTCCCCTGGTTTAGCAGGTCGTCTTCCATCCGTTGCAGGGCTGCGACTTCGGGAGTACCGGCAAACAATTTGCCCCCACTGCCATATATCTGCAAATCTATCAGCCCAGGTGCAAGGTAACTGCCGTTAAGGTCTTTTTTCAAGGCGTCACCCGGAATGTCGGCTTCATCTATAACGGCTGTTATTTGGCTGCCTTCAATTAAAACGGCTTTACCTGTAGCAATGGTACCGTTAGTGATAAGTTGGAGATTATGAAGTGCTGTTATCATAGCGTCGCGATTATGATGTTAAGTATTTCACGAATGCTACCCTTCGGCAAAGCGGAGGATAACAAAATAAAAGGGCAAAAAAAATCCCCCTCGTTAATAACGAGGGGGATAATATAGTTAAGCTCCTAAAGCTACCCGCTTAAAGGCGGTAACGGTAAGGCCCTTATCAACCGTATCTAAAAACTGTGCAACAGATTTAGATGAGTCTTTAACAAACTCCTGGTTTAATAAAGTTGAATCTTTATAAAATTTATTCAGCTTACCGGCAGCAATTTTTTCAACCATTGCTTCTGGTTTACCTTCTGCACGGATAACATCTTTTGCAATTTCCATTTCACGCTCAATAGTAGTAGCGTCAACACCGTCTTTGTCAATAGCAACCGGGTTCATGGCAGCAATTTGCATTGCAACATCTTTACCGGCTTCGTCGGCACCTTCAACAGCTTTGCTTAAACCTACCAGTACACCTAAACGGTAGTTACCGTGAATGTAAGCAACAACTTTTTCGCCTTCGATAACTTCGTATTTAGAAACGCCGATCTTCTCGCCGATTTTACCGGTTTTGTCAATAATGGCATCAGCAATTTTAACACGTACGTTTTCAACGTCGATAGTTAAATCATATAAGGCTTCTATAGAAGCAGGCTTGTTCTCAACAGTAGCGTTTGCAATTTCATTGGCAAATGCAACAAATTCAGCATTTTTGGCAACAAAGTCGGTTTCGCAGTTAAGGGTAATAACAACACCGGTTTTAAAATCTTCTGAAGTACGTGCTATAACAACACCTTCGTTACTTTCGCGGTCCTGGCGGCTTGCAGCAACCTTAGCACCTTTTTTCCTTAAAAAATCAATAGCAGCTTCAAAATCGCCATTGGTTTCTGTTAAAGCTTTTTTGCAATCCATCATACCTGCACCTGTTTGCTGGCGCAGTCTGTTTACATCTGATGCAGAAATTTGTACTGTAGACATTTTGTTTTGGTTAAATAGTGACTAGTGAGTGGCGCGTAGTTGTTTTACTTATCATTCCAAACACTAAATTTCATTAATGAATAAGTGGTGAATGGTAAACGGTAAGTTTTAACAACTCACTATTCACTAATCACCACTCACTTAAATTATTATTCCTCTGTCGAATCGGCAGCAGGAGCTGTTTCGGTATCAGCATCAGCTGTTACATCTGCAGTCCTTTTTCTTTTACCACCTTCAGAGCGGTCTGCTACTTCAGGGGCATCAGCTTTTGCTTTTGCAGCAGCTGCTTCTTTTTCAGTTTCATCTTCTTTTTCGCGTTTGCGCTCATCTAAACCTTCTTCAATAGCTTTGATGATAATACCGGTGATCAATGAAATTGATTTGGTAGCATCGTCATTCGCCGGGATTGGGAAATCGATGTTAGACGGATCAGAGTTGGTATCAACCATTGCAAATGTTGGTATGTTAAGCTTTAAAGCTTCAGATACCGCGATGTGCTCTTTCTTAACGTCGATAAGGAACAATGCAGCCGGTAAACGGTTAAGATCCGCAATACCACCTAACAAAGTTTCTAATTTGATACGCTCGCGCTGTATCATCAAACGCTCTTTTTTAGACAGGTTGCTGTAAGTACCGTCTTTAGTCAATTTATCGATGTTTGACATCTTTTTGATCGACTTACGTACGGTAGCAAAGTTGGTTAACATACCACCCAACCAACGCTCGGTGATATAAGGCATGTTTACGCCTTTTGCATATTCAGCTACGATATCTTTCGCTTGTTTCTTTGTTGCTACGAATAATATTTTACGACCTGATTTTACAATTTGTTTGATAGCTGCAGCAGCTTCTTCAACCTTAGATAAGGTTTTATTTAAATCAATAATGTGGATACCGTTGCGCTCCATGAAAATGTATTGTGACATTTTCGGGTCCCATTTGCGGGTAAGGTGACCAAAGTGTACACCTGCATCCAGTAAATCCTGATATGTTGTTCTTGCCATTGTTTGTGTCCTCCTTAAAATTATCGTTTACTGAATTGGAATTTCTTACGTGCTTTTTTGCGACCTGGTTTCTTACGCTCAACCATACGGTCATCACGTGTCATTAAACCTTTAGCGCGCAGTGACGGTTTTTTCTCCGGATCCAGTTCAACAATAGCTTTCGCGATAGCTAAACGAACGGCTTCTGCTTGTCCTTTTACACCACCACCTGCTACGTTTACTTTAACATCGAATTTACCTGCGCTGCCAGATACTTCTGTGCTTTGCATAACAATGTATTGTAAAGGTAAGGTAGGGAAGTACTCTTTGTAATCTTTACCGTTAACGGTAATGGTGCCAGATCCATCATTTAAGTAGATGCGGGCAACTGCTGTTTTTCTTCTGCCTGAAGTGTTAGTTGTTGGCATTTTTCTTTTCTCCTGTTAATTAAATGGTTGTTGGATTTTGAGCTGCGTGAGGGTGCTCTGCACCTGCGTAAACATGCAGGTTACCGTAGATAGCACGGCCTAAACGATTTTTAGGCAACATACCGCGTACGGCTTTTTCAATCACACGCTCAGGATGTTTGGCCATTAACTCTTTTGGAGAAATGAAACGCTGACCACCCGGGTAACCGGTGTAAGAAACATACTGCTTTTCGCTGAATTTGTTTCCGGTCAGTTTAACCTTGTCTGCATTGATAACAATTACATTATCGCCGCAGTCTACGTGTGGGGTGAACCCTGGCTTGTGCTTACCTCTGATCATCATTGCGATCTTAGTACACAAGCGCCCCAAAATCTCATTGTTTGCATCAACAACAACCCATTCTTTATTGACGGTTTTCTTGTTGGCTGAGACAGTTTTGTAACTTAACGTATTCACTTGCTTTAAATTAAATTTATTAAACGTATTCTTTACCCCGTATTTACGGGACTGCAAAGATACGCCTATTTATTTAATTAACAAATGGATTGTTGGTTTTCTCAACCATGATTTGTTACCGCTTCTCTACCCTATCGTAAAACCCACCAAACGTATTCATCTTCACAGCGTCCTCGTTAAAGAAATCGCCGGGAAAACCTAACTCAATTTTGCTGGCTTCGTCCAGTTTCTGGATATGGTTGGCCGTTAGGGTAACGTCTATGGTTTTTAGGTTGTCCTTCAGTTGATCGATCTTGGTTGCACCCACAATCGGGATGCAGCTAAAACCTTTGCTCATGGTCCATTGCAGGGCCACATGGCTTTCAGATACACCCAGTTCTTGCGCTACTTCCATTACCACGCGGGTAATTTTTTCGGCGCGCTCATTCAGGCGGTTGCTTTCGGGTTTAATGCGGCCTTTATCCCCTTTTAAATACTTGCCGGTTAAAGCCCCGCCGGCCAATGGTGCCCACGGCGTAACCGTCATCCCGAAGTGCTGCGCCATCGGGATCAGTTCACGTTCGGGCGTGCGGGCCAGCAGGCTGTACTCTACCTGCAGGGCTATAAACTGGCTCCAGCCCATCAACTCGGCAAGGGTATTCCCTTTGGCTACCACCCAGGCCGGGGTATCGCTGATGGCGGCATAGGTTACCTTACCTTGTCTAATAAGATCGTCGAGAGCGCGCATCACTTCATCTATCGGGGTGATATTATCCCAAATGTGCAGGTAAAGCACATCAATAAAATCCGTTTTCAGGCGCTTTAAACTATCCTCTACGCTGCGCATCATATTTTTGCGGTTATTGCCGCTTGAGTTTGGGTTGGTGGTGTTATCCTTAAGGCTGTACTTGGTAGCCAGTACAAAGTAGTCGCGATCATGATTGGCCACATAATCGCCAATTATTTTTTCGCTGGTGCCCAGTTTGTAAATGTTAGCTGTATCTAAAAAGTTGCCGCCGGCGTTGGCGTAAGCATCCAAAATTTCGAAGCTTGTGGCAGCATCTGCACCCCAGCCACCTTCGGTACCAAAGCCCATTGTGCCCAGGCAAAGTTCAGAAACCTTAAGGCCCGACCGGCCCAGCAATTTATATTTCATAGCGATATTTTTTAATGCAACGTTATTAGCAAACTTCCTGTTTTATCCGTTTAAATAAAAATGCACGGTAAACAATAACCAAAGGCAATTGTAAATATAACAAACACATCATCATGAAGATCATCACCCTGCATAAACCGGTTAGCATCGACGAACTTTATCAGCACATTAACCAGCGGCTGAACCCCCTTTTTAGAGAGCAGCGCCAAAGCACCATTACCTTCACCATCACTAACACACCGGCCGGTATTGAGATAAGCCAGCCTGAACTTTACGAAGGCGCATTATTCACCATTGCCGTGCAGGACGATGAGCTATGGATAACCCGCAGTGAGCATTACGTGGATGATGTGAACTCCATCACCATAGAATCGATATTAAATAGTCTGTTTGATGATGTATCCGACGGGCAAGGTACGGATCTGGTGCAGGAGGGATAGTTTTCCCTAACCCGGGAATTTCGTGGTGAGCCTGTCGAACCATTAGCTGCATTACTTTGCCGGGCGTATAAGTCTTCGACAAGCTCAGACTGACAACAATATAAAAAACAAAAATCCCGCTATGCAAAGCAAAGCGGGATTTTTGTTAATGCCCTTATGTTGTCTATCCGTTTATCCAGCTAAACTTGTATTCCAGCATCGGGTTTTTCATTCGTTCGGCAACGCGGATCAGGCGGTTTGGCAGGTTCATGATATAATCACGTGCCTTTTCTCCGTCTTCCTTCAGGTCGACAACGCTTTCGATATGCCAGTCTTCAATTAACTCTTTTAAAATATCTACATAGTCTATAGCGGTATAGATACCTAAACGCTCTGCTGCATCGGTAAAATGGCCGAATGTCTGGCCTATCTTCAGGCCTATTTCGCGCAGGAAGTGGGCAGGCATCACAATCTTTTTACGCATCATATCCTCAAACGCAAGCATCGCTTCGTTGGGGTCGACCTCAAATATTTTCTCTATAAAGTACTTATAGGCCTTAGCATGGCGGGCTTCATCACTTGCAATTACGCCGCACATTTTTGACAATAAGGCGTCACCATCCTTTTTAGCCTGCGAGGCCACACGACGGTGCGATACATTTGTGGCCAATTCCTGGAAAGATGTGTAAATAAAGTTACGGTAAGGATCGTGCCCGGTACCAATGTCAAAGCCATCAGCAATAAGGTATTGGGTACTCACCTCCATCATCCGCATGTTAACGCGGCCACTCAGGTAAAGGTATTTATTAAGCAGGTCGCCGTGGCGGTTCTCTTCTGCAGTCCAGTGGCGGGTCCATTTCATCCAGCCACCTTCTTCGTTGTCAGACACCCCTTCAACCATGGTCAACCATGATTCGTAGGTAGGCAGTGCCTCTTCGGTAATGGTATCGCCAATTAAAACGGCTACCAGATCATAAGACAAGCCTTTGGCGCTTTCCTGTAATTCTTTTATTTCGCTAAAAAATGTGCTTCTTGAAGCATCGGGCAAAAAATCTGACGGCTGCCAAATAGTATCTATGGGCTTAAGATATTCGTTCATCTTTTCCAGCATGAACGTTTCAATATGCCCCATTACCTCTTTGCGTTTTTCTTCGAAAAATTTCATAGTACTATGTTAGTGTACAAAGTTAACGATTAAATATGATTTCAGTTTGATGGTTTGTAATCAATAGCATCTTTCATACAATCAGACAAATTACCAATTGAAGGGGGGCCGTTAAAAATAGAAAAATTAGTATTATAATCCCACAAAATACCCGGGATATCCAACAGTTTTAAATTGCGGCGTACCGCTTTAATATACCGGCACCGGCTTTCGGCATCGGCATATTTATCGTACACACCATATTCGCCGCACAGCACCGGTACCGCAAATTTATTCGCCCAGTTTTTAACTATCTGCAGCTTATCTTTTACCGACACTTCGTTACCGTCTGTTTTATACTGGTAATAGTTGGTTTCGCCCCATGTACCTTTGGTTTTGGGATTTAGCGGGGGGTATTTATCTGCCCGGTATGGAAACGGGATCCCGGTTGTGGATACCTGGTTGCCCACCCATGCTGCTCCCTGGTGGGTAAACAAAAAAGGTTCGTAAAAATGAAAGGTATAAATGATATTCTCGTCGGCAAGCCGGTCCATTCGGCTCAATTCGTAAATGCTGTTGAAGTTCGATGCGCCAACAATTAATGTCTTTTTTTTGTCTACCCTGCGGATGGCCGTAACTAAATTATAAACAGCGTCTTTCCAAACAGCGGGGTTCATGTGGGGCGGTTCATTGTACAATTCAAAAAAAACATTTTCGGGGCTTTCCCGTATATATCTCCTGGTAATGGTTAACCATTGGGCAATTAATCTTGGCGTTTCCGTTAAATAGTTGTTATCATTTAAATTACCGTAATGGTAATCTATTATTAATTTTATACCGTATACCTTACATTGTTTCAAAACATCATCAATATGAGTAAATACTTTCTCAACAGGTGTACCTGTAGTATCGAAATAGTTAAAGGCGACAGGTAGCCTGATGCTCTTAAAACCTAACTGTTTAATAAGCTTAAAATCGGCAGGTTTTAGAATACTTTCGCTTAAAAGCGCTTTGTTCCAGGTTTGTTCGAGGCCCGATACGCTTACACCATTATCAAGGCTCTTTGCACGCTTAAATGCTAATTGCCTTTCTGCTAACCTTATTGGTTGGCTTTTTGCAACAATACCATGCATGGTTATCGTTACGATTATAACCAGCAGCTTTAAGAAAATGTTAGTGCCGAATTTATTTTTCACTTATTTTAACCGAATTTAATACTGACACTATAAAACTAAGTAACAGCGAATGTTTGTTCAGATCTCGAAAGAAGAATATCAAAAAGAAATATCAAAAAAAGCTTGGTACCAAACAAATAATATCATTTGGACAATCATATTTCTTTACCCGATATTCAGCATTGTTGATTTTATTTACGCTAACAGCATCTGGTTACAGTTCCTGATCATCAGGATCATAACAGTGCTGGTGATATTAGGTTTGTACAACCTTTTTCAAACCCGCCGGTATAATTACCGCACCTTGCTGCACATCTGTTTTTTCCTGCTCTCAGTTACATCGGCCATACTTTGTAACGTAGTAAACATACAGCAGCAAAATATCTATTATTTAATATACGCGGCCATCCTGCTGTTTTTTAACCTGCAGGTTTTTTGGGAACCTATCAACTCTATTGTACAAACCCTGGTAGCTATTTTACTGCTGGCGATATTTTATAACACGCTAAGCGAGTACACTTTAGATTTGGTGGTGAGCAACGGCGGCCAGTTCTTTTTCATCATTGCCTTTATATCCTGTTTGATACCCAACGCCCGCTACAAAGTTATCGCGCGTGAAGTACGCTCACAGATCCTGATCGAAAAATCTAACGATCAGCTGAAAGATCAGAACCGCGACATCAACGAAAAGAATAACATTATCGACAGGCAATATGAGCAGCTGCGAAAACTGGACGATCAAAAGAACAGTTTTATCAACATTGCCGGCCACGATTTAAAGAACCTGATTGGCCAGGTAATTATGAGTAATAACATGCTCAAAGAGGAAGATTACCGCCTAAGCGCCGACCAAAAAGAGTATGCCGGTTATATATCCGAGTCTGCAGAAAAAATGCAGTACATGCTTAACAAGCTGATGGATGTGAAAGAGATCGAATCGCCGGAAATGAAATTTAATATGGAGATCTTCGACATTAACCAGGAGGTGTCTCACGTATTTAGAGGCCTGCAGGAAACCGCGCAGATGAAGAACATACACCTGGTTGATAATATTTTGAAACTGCCGCTAAATGTTAAGCTTGACAGGGTGTTTGCCGGTCAGGTTTTTCAAAACCTACTGTCAAATGCCATTAAATTCTCGCAAACCAACAACAACATTAAGGTTGTTACCAGCCTGCAGCGCCAGCGGTTCGTGTTTGAGATTATTGACGAAGGTGTTGCCATAGGACAGGAAGAGCTGGATATGATGTTTAACAAATTAAAAACGCTTAATGATGCATCCGGCTCTATGGAGAGCAGACTTGGCCTTGGATTATCAATAGCCAAGTTGATGACCAAAGAGCTGGGCGGCGATATTGTGTACCGCAGCGACGATAACGGCAATTACTTTAGGGTAGAATTTTACGTAATAAACTAATACTTACAAATCCGATGAAGAGAATACTTTCCATTTTAGCTTTCATATTATTAAGCTCGGCTACCTTTGCACAGTCGCAGGCTATTATATCATTTAAAGCAATGGGCCATAATGATGATGAACCTATCTTCGGCATGAGCGGTGCATCATCATTTTATTATAAAATAACTCCTAATTACGAGGTTAACGGCAGTAAGCTGGTTATTTACTTTGAGCCTTCGCAGGCGCTTATTCGTGAAAAATCATTCATCAACCTTTCTATCGGTTCAAAACCGGTTTACAGTGGTAAGCTGACGCGCGATTCGATACAACGCATTGCCATTAATTTAACCCGTGCGGATGTAAGCGCAGATAATTTTTTGAAGATACAGGTAAAAACTTTGCTGGCTATCAGTAATGATCAGTGTAAAGATCTGGATAACCCGGCCATGTGGTTAAAGGTTAAAAATTACTCTTACATATCACTGGTTAAAAGCAACAAAAACTTTTTTAATAATGTAAACGTCAGCAATTGTTTCGATTCTAAAACCGCAATTGTTTATCCGTCAAACCCTACCCTGCACGATTTAAAGGCAGTGGCATGGGCTTACGCCAGATTAAAAAAAACCAACCAACACGAAATAAAGGTATTTGAAGCCAAAAATCTGCCGGATAGTGTACGCAACTACATTATGGTAGGCAAATTGGCATCTATACCGGCGGCACAACGCCCGTTAATAAAGGTTACGCCGCAAAACAACCAGGGCTTATTTTACCTGCACAAATCAATAATAAGCGTAACTGATACCATAACCACCCTGGTAGATTTTAAAGGCCGCCTGTTGCCTGTAAAAACCATTGGTTTAGAAACCGTACCTAAAGAGATCCTGTTCATATCGGGCGGAGACGATGCCGGTTACGAAAAAACCATCACAGCGTTGGGTAACATGAATATCCTCAACTCAACCTTTGGCGACTACCTGCTGGTTAACAAGGCACAAAACACCTTCTTTAAAACCATTGATGAGAACCGCTCAAAATTATCGTTGAAACAAATTGGAGGCGTTGGCGACTTTATGTCGGGTATCGGGTCGTTAAAAAGCTCTTTTAACTTTAAAAACTCCGATTTTAGTTTTACACCTAAGGAGGTTGAGATCAGGATTATTGCCAATTACAGCAGCCTTAATCCCGGCGACCGTGGTTTCTTTAACATTTACCTTAACGGCCTGCTGCTGAGCAGCGAAAAGCTGGATGCATCCGGCAAGTTAAACACGGCGGTAACCATTAACCGTTATCAGCACCATAAATACAATACGCTGGAAGCCGAATTCCGTTTTTATCCAACCAACGGTAACTGTAATAACAGCTTTACCAATTTCTTTGCAGAGATAGACGTAGATAAATCTTACCTCGAATCAAAGAACCCATTCATCACAAGCGATCTGAGCTTTTATCAGTATCCGGAAGCCTTTAACAGCGGCACTACCCGCATTGTGGTATCAAAACCGTTTGCTAAATATGCTGCCGGTGCAATGGGCGAGATCATTTACGAGCTGAACAACAACATTAACGCCAACAACTTCCCCGAGTTTATATACTCTGACGCGGTTGAGGCGCCTGAGTTGAAAAAGAATAACATCATTGCCCTTTTAACTAAGGATGATCCGTTACTTAACGAGTTCCCGGATGCGCCTATTAAATTTAACCGCAACTTCAGGCTTTACAATACTGACAATAATACGGTGGTGTACTCGCTGTCCGACACTACGTCAAATGGTTTGGCACAGATTTTTTACGGGCGAAGCAACAATGCTACGCTGGTGCTCACGGCAACAGGTAAACACCTTGCCGAAGCATTCCTGGCGGCCTCAAAATCAATTACCGAACAGCTGTCGACCCTGTCAAGTAACGTTTGTATATCTGATGTTAACAACAATAAATACCTGTTCAACATCAATAAATCGAGCGAAAACCTGGAGTACATTGATACCAAAAGCGCGCTTACCCGTTTCTGGGACAACTACAACCTTTACATATTGTTAGGTATCCTGGTGTTGATCTTATTGTCATTCTTGTACATACGCTCAAAAGTTCAAAAATCGCAGGAGCTGTTTAACGATTAAGCTGCCCTTTGCCTTACGCTTTAGCTATTATAAATATTTTTAATGAGCATGTCCATCCCCGAATTATTGATAAGCGACGGTTTCGTAACCATGAGGGAAAGGGAGGAGATCGACATTTTCGCAGCAGAATCGGGCATTTCGTTCATTAAAATTTTGCTGACGTATGGCTATGTATCGCGTAAAAACTACGAGCGCTCGTTAACCAACGCCGGTTATACCTTCGCCGAAATACGGGACATGGCATTTGACAAAGAGGTGCTGAGCAAGATTGACCTGCAGTTTGCCTACGAAAGGGTGGCCATGCCCCTACGGATAGAAAACAACAAGGTGATCACGCTTATGGCAAATCCGGATGATACGCTGTTTCTGGATTTCATCAAGTTCACCTATGATATGGAGCCTGAGGTTATCCTTGCATCCGATCTGGAAATTGTGTGGCTGAGCAATAAACTGTTGGGCGAAAAATATGTAAAGTCTGCAGTTTTTGAGCTGTTAAAGCGTGACCCGGACAGCTCGGCAGTGGTAACATTCACATCGCCGCAATTGATATTTATTTTTGTGCTTATTGCGCTGGTAACTATTGGTATGGTGGTGAGTTTTAAAAACACCTCCATCACCATCAATGTTATCCTCAGTTCATTCTTTTTGATCGCCATAATCTTTAAACTATTCCTTGCATTGGTAGGCTCGCGGTTTGAATTGCACCAGGCTGTTACTAAAGACGAATTGAAGCTGGTGGTAGATGACGATCTGCCCAACTACACCATACTGCTGCCTGTTTATAAAGAGGATAAGCTGATCAAAAAACTGATCTGGAACCTGCAGGCGCTGGATTACCCCCGCCAAAAGCTCGATATCAAACTACTTATTGAAGAAGACGACGATAAAACGCTTAACGCGGTAAAAAACCTGGATTTCCCGGCCATTTTCGAGGTGATCGTAGTCCCTTTTCACATGCCTAAAACCAAGCCCAAGGCTTGTAACTACGGCCTGCATTTTTCAAGGGGCAAGTACATCACCATCTACGATGCCGAGGACATACCCGATACCGATCAGCTCAAAAAGATAGTTACGCTGTTTGCCAAATTGCCCGATGAATACATTTGCATTCAAAGCGCGCTAAACTACTTTAACCGTAACGAGAACTTCCTGACCAGGATGTTCACCCTGGAATATTCATACTGGTTTGATTATATGCTGCCCGGGCTGGATACCCTGGATATCCCTATCCCCCTGGGAGGTACCAGCAACCACTTTAAGCTGGCCGAACTGGTTGACCTTGGCGCCTGGGATCCGTTTAATGTTACCGAGGATGCCGATTTAGGTGTACGTGCATACGCCAAGGGGCATAAAGTAGCCATCATTAATTCTACCACTTACGAAGAAGCCAATAACGAACCCTTTAACTGGATCCGCCAGCGATCGCGCTGGATAAAAGGGTATATGCAAACCTACCTGGTACATATGCGTAATCCGGTAGCCCTCTGGAAAAAAATCGGTTGGAAAGGTTTTTTAGGTTTCGGTTTCTTTATCGGCGCTACGCCAATAACCTTTTTGGTTTACCCGCTGCTGCTTATGTTCTTTATCTGCTATGTCATATTCGATCTGTCATCTATCCGTACGCTGTTTCCGGATTGGGTGCTGTTCATGTCGATATTTAACCTGATGGTGGGCAACATACTGATGATATATGTAAATATGATGGCGGTATTTAAGCGTCGCTATTACGAGCTGATATTGTTTGCGATAGCCAACCCCATTTACTGGCTGATGCACTCTATAGCGGCTTACAAAGGCCTTTACCAGCTAATTGTAAAACCGTTTTACTGGGAAAAAACAAACCATGGTTTAAGTAAGGTTAACAATCCTACAAACGTTGTTAAATGAGAATTTCTAAACCCGTATTCCTGCTTATTCTTACGGTGATATTGGTCATATATTACCTAGTTTGCGCCATCTACCTGCATGATCTGGGATATTACAATAACGAGTCGTTGTTTTATATTGAAAAGGCTAAGATCGTATTCGACGGGTTGGGCAACCGGCTAAAGGTAATGGGCTTAACAGCGCCCATGATCCCCTTTTACGCCACATTTATTTTTACCCCTATCAGTTATACGCTGGCACCGGTACTGGCATCGGCATTAGGTACAGCCGTGCTCTTTTACCTGATGGCCACTACGCTGCTTAACCGCCTTGCAGACGATTTTTACCTGTGGATACTGCTGGCCCTGTTCCTTTTTCACCCCGGGATACTGTACACCGCCTGTTCCGGCAAGAACATTTATATAATCCTCATCTTTTTCTTTTTGTTCTTTATTAACTTGTTCAAGTTCTACAAATCCAACACCACATTCCACGTATCTATTGCCAGCATCTGCCTGGTAACACTTATCTTTTGCGATTATAAATTCATCTGGCTCACCCTGTTCTTTTTACCGCTGGTGCTATCCATCACCATACACAGCTTAAGTTTGGGCGAGCAGGAATCTATTTTCCGGCTGTTCCAGAGTTTTAACAGCCCGTCGTTAAGGCGTAAGCTTACCAATAAAACCTTCTCGTTATACGTGATCATATTTGCGCTGCCGCTGGTGGCCGTGCTTTGCTACAAGCTGCTTAACCTTACCCACGCTAACGATCTTAACTACTTTAATGAAAGCCCCTATGCCACTTGGAACGTACTGATAGATAAGCTCAGTTTCGACGAGCAGACAACGGGCATCACCTACCGCATTCCTGAAATTTCTATCCTGCTATCGTTCCGTGTGCTGCTATTTTGCCCCATGATAATGGTTGCCGTGTACCTGTTAAGGCAAAGCACTTACCAGGTGTTAACTATTCTGACGCCATTTGCGCTTATCGAATTCCTGCACATTAAGTACGATAAGGTTTTTGTGGCATACCAGTATTACATGCTGTTTATTGTACTTAGCTTTTTGTGCGTGGTTATCCGCTCGCACACCGTCAGAAGCCAGGGGGCGTTTAAGGTGATGATCGCTATCATCGTGTCCATCCAGATCTATATGGGCGGGTACTTTTTAACCACATCATCCATCACCGAAGAAAAGAATTTTGTAAGCATCCTATTTGAACGGAACGATGACGCTACCCAAACCGACAATATGGACGTGGCCAACTACATCAGCAGCCTGCCCAGCGATATGCACATACTGGTAGATGATGCCACCGCATATCCTATTGTAGCCTTTACCCGCGATATTAAACCGCTGATAATGCCTTACGAAGGCAACTTTTTGAGTGCGCTGGAGTCGCCGGATAAATATGCAGACTACATCGTGATCGCTACTGCTAAAAACGCCCTTACCGGTTACACCCAGCTGAACAATAAGTACGTAGTCGAGATAAAGCGCACCGTCCCCCAAATAGATTTCCGCAAGGTTTTTGAAACCCGCGACTGGATCGTTTACCGCGTAATATCAGGCAATTAAATCAACCGGTTTCTTAGTGGACTGCGAAATCCATATGATTAGCCTGTCGTTCTTGTCATGGTGAGCCTGTCGAACAACCACCCCCTGTCATTTCGACCAAGCGATAGCGAGGGAGAAATCTTCTTCTCAAAGCAACTCACCTTTCCCAGTCCGGAACACGCCCCAAAGCACACAACTCAACGCTGCCTGGTTCGAAACGTCAACGATATTTAGCACGCGAATCAATACTATATACCATCTTTGGATAAGCAAATCTGTTCAAATAACTCGCAGGTGTACAGCCTGAGGGCAGCCAGTTATAGATGGGGATGCAGGTTATACCCAAATATACCTATAGCAAATGAAGGAAGTGGTGACAGTAGTATGTCAGTAGTGCAAAACGGAATGGTTTGATTAACAGTTATTTATGCAGAAAAGCGGGTGTTCACGGCAGTGAACGTGAACGCTTTGGGGTGGAATGTGAGTTGAGCTTCGGGACTTACGGCCTAAGA
>NZ_CAXVWK010000054.1:0-9775 GCF_964263795.1 Mucilaginibacter sp. | reverse complement strand
GCCTTAGTGGTTCGATAGATGTTTACAGCCGCAAAACAACTGATATGATCGTTGAGCGCCGGTTGCTATCAATCCAGGGCCTTAACGGATTAAACATTATTCCTGGTGGTGCAAATAATTCCAGCCTTTTCTCTAACCTGGGACAGGTAAACAATAAAGGTTTTGAACTTTCATTGGATGGCCGGATCATTAAAAGCAAAAACTTTAGCTGGAATGCCAATGGCGTACTATTCCTTAACCGCAACAAAATTGTTCACCTGTACGGCGAATACCAGGTAACCGATGCCAACGGTGCTACCCGCACAGTTGAAAACAACGACATTGGTAACGGCTGGTTTATTGGACAGGATATCAACACCGTGTGGGATTATAACATCCTTGGCGTATGGCAAACACCAGAGGCTACCGAAGCTGCTAAATACGGCGCACGCCCGGGAGACTTTAAACTGCAGGATCTGAACGGCGACTTTAAGTTTACCAATGATGATAAGCAGTTTTTGGGCTCAACCAATCCAAAGTTCACCTGGTCATTACGTAACGATTTCAATTTCTTTAAGAACATCGATTTTTCGTTCATGCTGGTATCAAGTGTCGGTCAGTTAAGGCAATATAATGCCGCTTTAAACAACCCTGGCAGCGTTGGCTTTGCACGTATGAATTCGTACGTATTGCCATACTGGACCCCTGATAACCCGATCAATGATTACGCACGTTTAAATTCAGGCTCATCAGGTACTACTATTAACGTTTGGCGCAAAGCATCATTTGTAAGGCTACAAACAGTGTCTTTAGGTTACAACTTCAGCCCAAGCATTATCAAACGCTTAGGAATGCAGAGTGCCAAGTTGTTTGTTAACGCCACTAATGCTTACGTAGCATCAGGATGGGATCTGTGGGATCCGCAAAATAACGGCCCTACGCCAAGGTTTTTATCAGTTGGCGCTAACATAGTTTTTTAAGTATTAGGAGATAATCAGATATGAAAAAGAGAAATAAAAATATAATTGCAGGCCTTGCAATAGCTGTAGTTTTCGCATCCGGCGGATGTACAAAACGCAGCGACCTGGTACCGGAAGCACCCTCAAAATTTACACCCGATGTTACCTTAACGTCACCGGCTGCATTCCGTAATGCTTTGGCTACACTGAACATTAGTGTACGGTTTGAGTTCTTTGGTGATTCGGCCCCACTGCTTTCCGAGTCGCTTTTCACAGATGCCGCTGTAGATGGAACTACTGATAAAACCACACCTGCGCAGGATTTGAACCTGCGTATTACGCCAACATCTAACCTGGATAGCGACGATTATAATAAGATTGGCCGTTACTGGTACGCCTGGTGGCAAGGTATACATGACGCCAACGTCATTATATCACGGATAGATAAAGCTCAATGGCCTACACCGGCCGAGCGCGATCTTACACTGGCTACAGCGTATTTCCACAGGGCTTACCGTTACTACCGCCTGGTGCATGAGTTTGGCGATGTGCCGTTGGTGCTTAAGGAAGAAACCACGGTTAATACTGGTTATTTCACTACTCAGCGTATGGTGATCCTGAAACAAATGAAAGCCGACCTGGAGTTTGCTGTAACTAAATTAGCAGATGCTAACGAAAAAGGTAACGTATCTAAGGGCGCTGCGTATCACCTGTTAGCTAAAGTTGATTTGGCTTTGGGCCTATTTGATGATGCTATTGCTGCAACGTCTGCTGTTATCAACGGTCCTTATAAGTTGATGACCAATCGTTTTGGCATTGTTGCAAGCGATGCTTCCAAAAATGTGATTTGGGACCTGCACCGCCCGGAGAACAAGGCGATTGCTACCAATACCGAAGCTTTATACGTTGTGCTTGACCGCGAAACACTTGATGGTGCTACACCATTTGGCTCGCAGGTAATGCGTAACTGTGTGCCGATGTGGCACAACGGTACCATTTTAACGCCAGGTACAAAAAAGCCCGGAATCTCTGATAAGATTACTGAAGAATTCCCGCTTACTTTATGGTATGGCCGTGGTATTGGCCGTATGCGCGGAACACCATATGCTACCAAGTACATCTGGACGGATAATACCGATCTAAGGCATGCCCCAGGTAACTGGATGGATATGACAGACCTGGTTTATAATAATCCCGCTATTAAAACTACCGATGCTGCATGGTACGGTAAAAAGTTGCAGCAATACACGGCAGCAACAGTAAACCAGGTATTTTTGAACGGCCCTCGTGATACGATCAGGGCATGGTTTAGCTGGCCGCACTATAAAGTATTTATCGGATCAGGGCCAATAGCGCTTGATAAATACTGGAGCCCGCCACGCGGTACCAATACCGACTGGTATGTGTTCCGTTTAGCCGAAACCTTATTGCTACGTGCCGAAGCTTACGTTTGGAAGGGGCAAACCGCCCTCGCAATGGCCGATATTAACCAGGTTAGGGCGCGTGCAAAAGCGCAATTGCTTACCAATCCAAGTGCTGTAAATATTGGTACCATACTGGATGAGCGCCAGCGTGAACTATATTGGGAAGAGCCGCGTAAAACGGAGCTTACCCGTATGGCTTACATATTTGCGCAAACAGGTATTGCAGCTTATAACGGCAAAACTTATAACGTTAACAACTTCTCTACCAATAACTTCTTTTACGACAGGGTAATGGACAAGAATGATTTTTACAAAAATCCTAACGTTATCACTAACTCCGGTAACCATTATACCATATCGCCTTACCACGTATTATGGCCAATCCCGCAAAGCGAGATAGATCTGAACATTAACGGTCACATCAACCAAAATAAAGGTTATGCCGGCTCAGAATCTAACATTGCGCCGTTGGATAAAGTTGTGCAATAACAAATTACCTATACCTAATCAATCAGCATGTGCGGCCCCGGCCACACATGCTGATTGATTATTAAATGAATGTCCGCCGTAACAAATGAATATTTTTTTACAATATTTGAAGTACCAATTGTGGCCCGCTTTTTCGCCCTGTTTAACTGATTAATTGATTGCCTTCGTTACAATGCTAAAACGATTGTTTTTTTGTACCGTAATGTTATTGCTTGCGCATGTTTGTTTTGCGCAAAAAGCGATAGTAATCAATGCAGATTCTGTTGAGCATATCTTTGTCAATAAAGAAGTTTTTTGCCTGGAAGATAAAAGTGATGCGTTAAGTATAAAAGATGTAAGCAGCCCGGGCTATGTGGCCAAATTTAAACCAAGTAAAGATTTCTACCCCAAAAATTACGATCATAACTCATCCTACTGGTACCGGGTAAAAATAAATTTCCATCACCCTGTACCTCATAACAACAGCGTGTTTGAATTCTTTGATCAAACTACCGACCAGATAGAAGCTTACCTGCCTGATGGTAAAGAAGGCTTTAGCGCAAGTTCGACGGGAGAGAACCACAAATTTGCCGACAGGCTTTACAAGCATAAAAACTTCGAGTTTTTAATTGACAATTTCGCCGAAGGCGAGCATACTTATTATTTCAAAGTACGATCAAAAGACAGGGTGAATGTCATCATCGTTTACCGCACGTTTACCCGTTTTGTTTACTACACCCTTACCGAATACATCACCTACGGGATGTTTTACGGGATGATACTCATCTTTAGTTTTCATAACCTATTGATGTACATGGCTGTAAAGCGCAGGCAATACCTCATTTACATTTTTTACATACTAAGCGTCGGGCTTTATGAGGCAAGTGCCGATGGTATCGCTTTTCAATATTTGTGGCCGAACATCCCATCGTTAAATGATTTTATGTACGGCGCAGCCCTATATATGATTAGCCTGTTTGCGCTGATCTTTTTAAAGGAGTTGCTGCAGGTTAAAACCCGCAATTACACCCTTTATAGAGTTATTAACTGGACCATTGCAGTACGGACGGTGTATTTTGCCTACTGCCTGTTCTTTGATCGCAGTTTGTTTATGTACAAGTTTATTGAATTTGTGCCACTGGCAATTGCGTTTTATACAGGTATCAGCATCTGGCTCAACGGGTTTAAACCTGCACGCTTTTTTGTGGTAGGCTATGCGGTGCTTTTTGCAGGCTTCATTGTTAAGGGCGTATACGTACTTGGTTTAGCCCGGTGGTTGCCCGCTTTGCCGGCGCATTATAGCTTAAGCTTCAGTTTTATTATCGAGATGGTGTTCCTCTCGTTTGCCATTGGTGATCAGGTAAGGTTATTCCGCAAAGACAAGGACAAAGCGCAGGCGGAAGTGATGGAGCAGATGCAGATCAATGTGGATTTAAAGGATTTTATCAACTCGGAATTAGAAAATGAGGTAAAAGCACGCACACACGAGGCTACTGAGAAATCAAAAGTGATCCATGAGAAATCATTGATCATTGAGCGGCAAAATGAGAACCTGCTTGTGAAAAACCTGCAGTTAGAAGCGCAGGCAGCAGAGATCAGCCGGATGAATGTACTGTTAGAGAAAGATAACATCCAGCTAAAAACCAGTATCGAAAAGGTAACCGACGCCCGTGCGTTATCGACCGAATTAAGCTTTGAGGAATTCAGCGCAAAGTATCCTGATCAGGAAGCGTGCTTTAAGCTCCTGGCCGACTTGAAGTGGATGAATGGTTACCAATGTATTCGCTGTAATAATACAACGTACTGTAATGGCCGCTCGTTATATAGTCGCCGTTGCACCAAATGTGCCTACGAGGAAACGGTGCTGCATAACACGATTTTTCAAAATAATCGCATCCCTATAAATAAAGCGTTTTACCTGGTATACCTGGTTTATGCCAGCAAGGGCACGATATCGTCGCGGCAATTGTCGGAGAAATTAGGTATCAGGCAAAGTACCTGCTGGGCTTACTCAAACCGTATTAAAAAAGCTTTGGACGAGCAAAAGCGTGTGCGGAAAAAGAATAGCAAACAAGGCTGGATGGATCTGGTATTGGACACGGCATAATTTGAAAGTACTAAAACGTTTTCGTGAAAAAACAGGCTGCATTATTAGTGATTGCCCGATATTGGTTGTAATATGCAGCGTTATAAACCTTAAGTCCGTATACCCCTCCGGCGACATCCTTTATGAATAAAAAATTAGCCTTTGCGTTTTTATTAGTACCCTTACTATTGCTCAATATGGCCTATGGGCAGGGGAGGCAAGTCACCAATTTTAACAACAAATGGCAATTTACAAAAGGAAGCTATCAGCCGGGAATTGATGATTCCAAAGTAAAATGGCAAGCCGTTACATTGCCGCACACCTGGAATAAGAACGATGTAATGGACGATGCTCCCGGATATTACCGTGCTGCGTGCTGGTATCGTAAAAATTTTACATTAACCAACGGGAGTAAAGGAAAAAAGATCTACATCTATTTTAATGGCGCTAATCAGCAAACCGAAGTTTACATTAACGGTGCTAAAGCCGGCAGCCATACTGGTGGTTATACGCGTTTTTGCATAGACGTAACCCCCTATGTGAAACCTGGAATACTGAACATCATTGCCGTTAAAGTGGATAATAGTTTTAACGAAGATATTGCACCGCTTACTGCCGACTTTACTTTTTTTGGGGGTATATATCGTAATGTTGATCTGGTGGTAGCCCCACAAACGCACTTTAGTGTTGATAACGCTGCTAATGGGGTTTTCATCACCACCTCGCAAGTATCGGAAGGGCAGGCGGTAGTAGTGGTTAAAAGTAACATAGTCAATGAGAGCAGCGCAACCGGCGATTTGCAGTTGTTAACCACGGTAATTGATAAAGCCGGTAAAACGGTAAGCCGGTTAACTGCAGATATGAAAACCGGGGATAGGGATGTGCTGCTTGGCCAGGTAATGCCGGCAATTAATCAGCCGCATTTATGGTCGCCGGATGATCCCTATCTGTACAGGGTTATCAGCAAAATAATCAACAAAATAACCGGCAGGGTCATAGATGAGGTTTCAAACCCTTTGGGGATGCGCTGGTACAACTTTGATGCTGAAAAAGGATTTTATCTGAATGGACGGCCGCTAAAACTTATTGGCGCAAGCCGGCATCAGGATTTTAAAGGTATAGGTAACGCACTGCCGGATAGCTACCACACCCGCGATGTTAAGCTGTTAAAGCAAATGGGCGGCAATTTTTTACGTGTGGCACATTATCCGCAGGATAGGAAAGTGTTAGAAGCTTGCGATAGCCTGGGCATCCTTGCTTCGGTAGAAATTCCGGTGGTGAACGCAATAACGGAGACTGCGGGATTTACCGAAAATTGTAAACAGATGCTTACAGAGATGATTCGCCAGAATTATAACCATCCCAGCATCATCATTTGGGCCTATATGAACGAAGTGTTGTTAAGGCCTAAGTTTGGTAATGATAAGCCAAGGCAGCAGCAGTATTTTGGCCATGTGCGCGATCTGGCGGCACAACTGGATAGTATGGCACGTAGGGAAGATGCAGCCCGGTACACAATGATTGCATGCCACGGCGATTATAACCGTTATAAGCAGGCCGGAATTATAGATGTGCCAATGCTGATCGGGTGGAATTTATACCAGGGATGGTATGGCGGCCAAACCGCCGATTTTGCCAAGTTTCTTGACAAATTTCATCAAAATTACCCCAAACTGCCAATGCTGATTACGGAGTATGGTGCAGACGCTGATGACCGGATCCGCGCCACACAACCGCAGCGGTTTGATAAGAGTGTTGATTATGCGGTAGATTTTCATCAGATATATTTGAACGCTATTAACCAGCGACCCTTTGTTGCAGCAGGAATATTATGGAACCTTGCCGATTTTAGTTCAGAGGAGCGTGCAGAGACAACTCCCCATATCAACTCGAAAGGTATTTTAACGCAGGACCGCAAGCCAAAAGATGTTTACTATTTCTACCAGGCAAACCTGGTTAAACAACCGTATTTAAAAATTTCTGATTGGAACCATCGTGCCGGATTAGCGGATAGTGTGAACACAAGTACTCTAACACAACCGCTTATGGTTTTTACGAACATGCCGGATGTAACCTTGACGTTAAACGGTATCAACATGAGTACTCAAAAAGCGAAAAAGGGGATGGTAACATGGCAGGTGCCTTTTCGCAGTGGAAATAACATCCTTAAAGCATCGGGTACTAATGGCGAAAAAAGTATTACAAACCAATCGGTTGTAAACATGACCGTGATACCAGGTAGCTTAAATTTGTTAAAAGGTTCGGTTGAGATAAATCTGCTTTTAGGGGCTAATCGTTATTACACAGATGCTGACGCTAACGTATGGATACCTGCAAAAGCTTATCAAAAAGGAAGTTTTGGATACTTAGAAGGCAACGCTTACAAAATGCCCGGCAATAATCGGCAGGGTTATGGAAGTGACCGCGACATCCTAAAAACAACTGATGACCCTATTTATCAAACGCAGCAGGAAGGTTTAAGCGGATTTCGTTTTGATGTGCCGGATGGTAGTTACAAAATAACCCTGTGCTTTGCAGAGCTTACGGCCGACAAGCCTGGGGTTGAACTTGCTTACAACCTATCAAACTCCGAACAAAGAACAGGCGCTCAGGATCGGGTTTTTGATGTGTTGTTGAACGCCAAAACCGTATTGCCTAACCTAAACCTGGCTAAACAATACGGCGCACTAATGGCTGTCAGCAAAAGTTTTACTGTAACCGTAAAAAATGGCAATGGCATAAAAATCAGCTTTAAAGCGCAAAAAGGTCAGCCGGTGTTAAATGCAATCCGCCTGAAACGTATTATGACGCGGTAACAACCGGCTGCTTAACAGCTTTGGTTTTCTTTGGTGCTGCCTGAGCCGCTGCAACCAGTGTTTCTTTTACCGATGCTTCTTTAGCAGGTACTACTGTTACTGCTGCTGGTGCCGCAACATGTGCCGGCTTAATCAGCTTAGCTACTTTTTTGGCAATTTTACCGGCGCTTTTGATAATTTTCTTTTCGGCTTTCTTGGTGTCGGTACCTAAATCGGCAGCGGTAGATTTAATAGCGGCTAAAAGGCTAACTTCCAAATTTTTTACAAATGTTTTTTTGGCTGTTTTAGCAATGGATTTACGTTCTGATTTCTTCATAAAGGATTGAGGTAAAAGCACAAAAGTAAGTTAACTTCACGTTACTTGTATGTTATCATTATGTTAAGGAATTTTGGAAGGGAAACATTGGCTTTAATTTTTGAAAATTCTGACATGAAAGTAAATCTCAAATTGTACAGAGTATTAAATAACGAAAAGTAAGTTATGTCGATAAAAAGTGCTGCCAGAAATTTATTGAACAATTAAAGTAGATTTAACCATATGTTTTTAATTTAGCTAAGCAGTTGACGACTTCCTGTATCTAAACATAAAACTCCTGTCAAGAATATTATGGTGTAGTTTTACGTTTATTTTTATAACAATAACAGGAACTAACTGTTATGAAATTTCGTATCTAAGGACAGATGTATGGGTGACGAATACTTAAGAAATAACAACTTATTGGAATACAGCGATTTGAGCAACCAGTCTTATGTGAATAGTATTGGTAATTCAGCTCCTTCGTTGTGGATCAATAAGTCTGATCTGAGGGTCGATCCCCTGATTTCTTCACCCTTGTTTAAGAAGCGATATAAGTTATTAAAGCGCTTTGTAGATATTATCATTTCGTTAGTTGTAATTATTTTCCTTCTTTCATGGCTATTGCCCATAGTGGCGCTGCTCGTGCTGTTTGATTCAAAAGGCCCTGTGTTTTTCCTTCAAAAACGTAACAAACAAGGGGCTGAGCTTTTTAACTGCATAAAAATTCGTACGATGGTTGTAAATGACGACTCTGACAAGGTTGCAGCTGTAATCAACGACTTAAGAGTAACCAAATTGGGTAAATTTTTAAGATTAAGCCATATCGACGAACTTCCGCAATTTTTTAATGTTCTCGTTGGCGATATGTCCATCGTTGGCCCGCGGCCGCACATGCTTGTAGAGAATGTCCGTTTTAACGAGATGTTTAGCTATTATAACGACAGGCATTACGTAAAGCCGGGAATAACAGGCCTAGCGCAGTCATACGGTTATCATGGTGCCATAACAGATGTTAACGTGATCAACAAAAAGGTGGAATTTGATATCTTATATATCAAAAACTGGTCGGTGATGATGGATATTAAAATCATCTTTCGCACCGCCCTTAATATCCTGAAAAAAATTGCCGGCAAGTAATTATAATCACGATCACGTTATCTAATCTTAATTGCCGCTAATCTGTTTCAACGCTTGCTTGTGCCTTTTCCTTATATTTGCAGCCTGTGAGCACAACCCGGAAACGACCATCAACCACAAGAAAAACCATCAGTACAACCAGTCGTAAAAAGAAATATAAGCCGGCAACAAATCTTCTTTGGTGGCGCTTTGCTGCATTAGTGCTGGTGCTTATCTTACTTTCACCATTTTATTACGGCTATGTTCTAAAAACATTTTCCTCTACCTGGCGGTGGATAATAGATGCCGGCGAAAGCCCAAGCTACCGGACTTATAAAAGCTTTAATATCCGCATACCAACCGGCTATAAAAAACATGGTATAGATGTGTCATATGCACAAGGCAAAATAAACTGGCACAAGGTTGCAGCAATGAATGAAGATAGCATCCGCATCAGCTTTGCATTTATTAAAGCAACAGAAGGCCTTTTAACTGTCGACCCGTATTTTAAGCGTAACTGGCGGGAGGCTCCCAAAGCCGGGATCGTTTGCGGGGCATATCACTTTTTGCGGCCGGCCAAAAGCGGCGCATGGCAAGCTAGGTTCTTTATGCAAAATGTAAAAATGGAA
>NZ_CAXVWK010000053.1:0-12581 GCF_964263795.1 Mucilaginibacter sp. | reverse complement strand
AAACCTGCCGGGTAAGCATATTGCAGCCTTATCCACTCCACACCATCAACATCGCTTAGGCGGCGTAACAGCTCATCCAGGTTGCGTTTTCCGTATAAGTCTAAACCGTAGTAGGTCAAATCCTGTGCAATCAGGATCAGTTCTTTAGTGCCGTTCTTCACCAGGCTTTCGGCATTACGTACCAGCTGATCCATTGGCGTGCTTAAATGCTTACCGCGCATTAGCGGGATTGCGCAGAAAGAGCAGGGGCGATTACAACCCTCGGCAATTTTAAAATAAGCAAAGTGGGACGGAGTAGTTAACAAGCGCTCGCCAATCAGTTCATGGCGGTAATCTGCACCAATGTTAGTAAGGATATTTTGAAGATCGTTAGTGCCAAAGTAAGCGTCCACATTGGTGATCTCGGCTTCCAGTTCAGGTTTGTACCGTTCGCTCAGGCAGCCGGTCACAATCACTTTACCAACCTTGCCCTGATCCTTCAGTTCACTGTATTGTAAAATGGTATCGATAGATTCCTGCTTGGCATTATCAATAAAGCCACAGGTATTGATTACAATGATGTCGTTATCGCGTAGCTTATCCGTTTCGTGAACTACGTCATAAGCGTTGCCCTTAAGCTGGCCCATCAGCACCTCACTATCATATACATTTTTTGAACAGCCTAAAGTAACCACGTTAACACGGGGTTTCAGGTTAAGTATCGGCTTGCTAATAATTTTTGTCTTCATTCTATTTTATTTCACCGATTACACTGATTTAATTGATTTCACCGATTAAGTTCAGATTTTTAATTCCTCCGTTAACTGATCTCTTTCAAATTCCACCATTTCAATCAGTGAAATCGTTTAATCAATATCAATCAATGAAAGTTCTACTATTTAAATAAGCTGTTCACAAATTCGTTCCTGTCGAATAGTTGTAAATGCTCTATCCCTTCACCCACACCGATATATTTTACCGGTATTTTAAATTGATCTGATATACCGATCACTACACCACCCTTTGCAGTACCATCCAGTTTAGTAAGCGCCAATGCGTTAACTGCGGTGGCCTCGGTAAATTGCTTGCACTGCTCAATGGCATTTTGCCCGGTAGATGCATCCAGCACCAGCAGTATCTCATGCGGTGCACCGGGAATTACCTTCTGCATCACATTTTTAATCTTTGTGAGCTCATTCATCAGGCCCACCTTATTATGTAAACGACCGGCAGTGTCAATAATTGCCACATCATCCCCATTAGCTACGGCCGAGCGCAGGGTATCATACGCTACCGACGCCGGGTCGCTACCCATGGCTTGTGCTACTACCTTTACGCCAACACGCTCGCCCCAAAGTTTTATCTGATCTACCGCTGCAGCACGGAAGGTGTCGGCAGCACCTAAAACTATCTGGCTGCCTGCTTGCTTTAGCTTGTGGGCTAGTTTACCTATGGTGGTAGTTTTACCAACGCCATTAACGCCAACTACCATTATTACATAGGGTTTTTGGCTGCCGTATTCAAAAGTGCGGAAATCGTTACTGTTATTTTCGGCAAGCAGTTTCTGGATCTCGTCTTTCAACAAGCCGTTCAGTTCTGATGTGCCCACGTATTTATCCTTAGCCACACGTGCCTGTATGCGCTCAATTATCTTGAGTGTAGTACTTACCCCAACATCTGATGTTACCAGCACTTCTTCCAGGTCGTCAAGCACATCATCGTCAACAGTACTTTTACCGGCAACTACCTTGGTTAACTTCGAAAAGAAGTTATCCTTAGTTTTTTCCAGCCCGGTATCAAGCGCCTGCTGTTCCTGCTGCGTACTTTCTTTTTTCTTGAAAAAATCAAATAATCCCATGGGTGATCAGAATTTAGAATTCTTTGAATTAAAAACGCTCAGAACTGTATCGGTGAATTTGATTATCCTGCAAATTCTTTCATCCTGTAAATTCTGATTCAGACCTTAACAAAAAAAGCCCTCTCGTGATAAACAAGACGGCTTTAATATTTTTAGCAAAAGTTACTACAGTTTACCTGCAATAGCATCCTTAACGTTATCGTTAGCTACAATAGCTTCTTTGAATGAGTAAGCACCTGTACGAGGTGATTTAGCCATTGTGATAACTTTTGAAAACTCTTTTCCTTTACCCGCTACTTTCAGCGTTGCAACTACTTTCTTTGCCATGTTGTTTAATTATTGAATTAGTGATAGCGTAAATTAATGACCTCAAGAATGCCGATCACTTATAAACTTACAATCAATTATTATTTAATTTCTTTATGAACGGTTACTTTACGTAAAACCGGGTTGAATTTTTTCATCTCCAGTCTTTCTGTAGTGTTCTTTTTGTTTTTGGTGGTAATATAACGAGACATACCCGGCATACCGCTGGTTTTGTGCTCTGTACATTCTAATATTACCTGTACCCTGTTACCTTTCTTAGCCATCTTATATATTGTTTTGAGTTTTGGGTTTTAAGTTCTGAGACATTACTCATCACTCATAAACACATCACTATTACTTATTAAATAGAACCTTTTTTTACAAACTTGTTTATACAAGCAGTAATACCGCGTTTGCTGATAGTTTTAACAGCAGAAGTAGATACCTTTAAAGTGATCCATTTATCTTCTTCAGGGATATAAAACTTCTTAAGCTGTAAGTTTGGATAAAACTTACGTTTGGTTTTAGCGTTTGAGTTTGAAACGCTGTTACCGTTCATGTAGCCTTTTCCTGTTAAATCACAAATTCTTGACATGACAAATATTTTTTAAATCTTCGCTCTTCTCCTAAAAAGAGTTTGCAAATATCAGCTTTTTAAAGCAAATAGGCAACAGTGATTTTAAATATTTTTCAAATTCTTTTTAAGCTTTATTTACAACGCTTAATCGGCGGATTTTATTTCCCTTAGTTGTACGGCAGGCCAGGTATTAGCGGTATTATATTCTAATCGTTTTATCCAATTTCCGCGAATGTCAAAAGCCACATATTTGTACGTAAGCTTAAAGGCTGATATACCTATACTGTAAATAGTTTTCTCTGCCAGTAAGCCCTGCGGGTTGTAGTGGTAGCTTTGCCGCATATAGTAGTCACCTTTACCGGTATAAATTTTTTGTTCGGAAAGCTGGCCCTTTGTATCATAAAAATAATTTGTTCGTTCGGACACGTCTCCATTCAGGTCATAATTAAAATTTTCAGCTATTAACCCTCTTTTGTTGAAGTTATAAATACGCCATCCGCGATGCCTGTCGGCCTTTGCTTTAATTTTAGTGCCTTGTAAATTATATTCATATGTAAAGTCTACATTCCATTCTTGCGGTGGAGCGCCTGGCTGCAGCTTAGATAATGAGCGCGGATTTTTACGGATGGTTTGCGAAATTGCATCACCGTTTGAGCCATAATTAGTAGTGATGATGGTGGTATCGAGAGCATCGCTTGAGTTTACAATTGGGTATTTTAAAATCACGGTATTCACTCTTCCAGTTATGTTATCCGGGGTTATTTGTGAATATGCCTTTAAAGAAAAAAATAAACAAATTAGCGATACAGATATTTTAAACATAGTATATGATACTACTCAAGAATAACTTTTTAAAATATTTTAAAAAGGGAGTTGCACGTGTTGCGCCGACGAACCAAAATAACTAATTTACACCACCATTTATAACCTGTTATGCAAATAAAATCAATTGAAGAGTACCACAAGGTATATCAGCAAAGTGTGGAGCAGCCCGAAGAATTTTGGGCGCAGATAGCCGACAATTTTCTATGGAAGCAAAAATGGGATAGAGTTTTGGAATGGAACTTTAAAGAGCCCAGCATTAAATGGTTTCAGGGTGCTAAATTAAATATAAGCGAGAACTGCCTTGACCGCCACCTGGAAACAAGCGGAGATACCCCTGCAATTATTTGGGAACCAAATGACCCGACAGAAGATCATCGTATACTAACGTATAAACAACTGCATGCAAAAGTTTGCCAGTTTGCCCACGTCTTAAAAAATAACGGTGCAAAAAAAGGTGATCGCATTTGTATCTACATGCCGATGGTGCCCGAACTGGAAATAGCTGTTTTGGCATGTGCCCGCATAGGCGCGGTACACTCGGTTGTTTTTGGTGGATTTTCGGCACAGTCAATTGCTGACAGAATAAAAGATGCGGAGTGTAACATTGTGATTACTGCCGATGGTAGTTTCCGCGGGACGAAAGAAGTGCCACTAAAATCTGTCATTGATGATGCGCTGGTGCAATGCCCGTCTATCAAAAAGGTAATTGTGCTTACCCGCAGCCACACACCGGTATCCATGATCAAGGGCCGTGATGTTTGGTGGGAAGACGAGGTTAAGAAAGTAGAAACACAAGGTAACCCCGATTGCGAAGCCGAACCAATGGATGCCGAGGATATGCTGTTTATCCTGTATACATCAGGCTCTACCGGCAAACCCAAGGGTGTGGTGCATACCTGCGGCGGTTATATGGTTTATACAGGATACACCTTTAGCAATGCGTTTCAATACCAACCGGGCGAAGTTTACTTTTGTACGGCAGATATTGGCTGGATAACCGGCCATTCTTACATCTGCTATGGGCCGCTTACGCAAGGGGCAACATCGGTATTGTTCGAGGGCGTTCCAACCTGGCCTGATGCAGGCCGTTTGTGGGATATTGTAGATAAATTCAAGGTGAATATATTATATACAGCCCCAACTGCCATTCGCTCTTTAATGAGTTTTGGCGATGAGCAGGTGAACGGCAAGGACCTGAGTTCACTTAAAAAGCTGGGTTCGGTAGGTGAGCCTATCAACGAGGAAGCATGGCACTGGTTCGACGAGAAGGTGGGCCACGGTAATTGCCCTATAGTTGATACTTGGTGGCAAACCGAAACGGGCGGCTTTATGATATCGCCTATAGCTGGCGTTACTAAAACTAAACCCGGGTATGCAACTTTGCCTTTGCCGGGGGTACAGCCTATATTGGTTGATGAGAACGGTAACGAATTGCAGGGAAACGGCATTAGCGGTAACCTTTGTATTAAATTTCCGTGGCCGGGTATGCTACGCACTACCTACGGCGACCATGAGCGCTGCCGTACCACTTACTTTGCCACTTACGAGAATTTGTACTTTACCGGCGATGGATGCCTGCGCGACGAGGATGGTTATTACCGTATAACCGGCCGTGTAGATGACGTGCTGAATGTGTCCGGTCACCGCATAGGTACTGCCGAGGTAGAGAATGCTATTAATATGCACAGCAGCGTAGTAGAGAGTGCTGTAGTTGGCTATCCGCATGATATTAAAGGGCAGGGTGTTTATGCTTTTGTGGTTAGTCCTGATAAGCACGGTAACGAAGAGCTTACCCGTAAGGATATCATCATGACCGTGCAGCGCATCATCGGCCCGATTGCTAAGCCTGATAAGATCCAGTTTGTTACCGGCCTGCCCAAAACACGTTCAGGTAAGATCATGCGCAGGATCCTCAGAAAAATTGCTGAGGGCGATACCGGTAACTTGGGTGATACCAGCACCCTGCTTGACCCGGCAGTAGTAGATGAAATTAAAGAAGGGGCTTTGTAGAAGAATTAAGCACAAGGAGATATTAGCAATGTTGTTATCCTAATTTGTGGTTTCAAATTATACTGAAAACCAATTTAAATTTCAAGCGTTCTTCTTTTACATCTAATTTATAGGAGAATACACAATGGACAAGTTAGAATTAAAAGGCGGCTGGAATGAGCTGAAAGGAAAGATAAAACAAGCGTATGGCGACCTTACCGACGACGATTTGAAACACGAAGAAGGTAAAGACGATGAAACGCTGGGCCGCCTGCAAAAAAAAACAGGTAAAACCCGCGAAGATCTGGTCAACTGGATCAATAGCTTATAAAGCTGGAAGCCCCGCATTGCGGGGCTTCTTTTATTTCAGTAATAGTACCCGTGTCATTTTGAACAAGCGTTATCGATAAGAAATATTCTTAAATTGAAAATTGACGAGCTTTACAGAATGTTATGATTTTCTCACCATCGTTCGAATGACACCTTATTTAGGTTGATTAAATTTCCCTACTTTTATATCAACCTAATCAATTACAATGTCAGCTCCTGTACAGCAACCGGCACTTATACAGCCCCAAAATAAGATTAATTTTATAGATCATTTAAAGGTGGTGCTCACCGTTTTGGTAGTGCTGCACCACGCGGCTATTACTTACGGCGCTCCCGGTGGCTGGTACATGACACAGAAAACTACGCTGGCAGGTGCTATTGCACCTATGACTGTTTTTGTAGCGGTTAACCAGTCGTTTTTTATGGGATTTTTCTTTTTCCTTTCGGCGCTGTTCGTGCCTTTGTCTTATGATAAAAAAGGACCGCGCAAGTTTATCGCTGACAGGCTGCTGCGCCTGGGTTTGCCATTGGTATTTTACTCATTTGTGTTGTCGCCATTTTTAAGTTTTATGCCTTACAATTTTACCGGCCGGCGTGATCACATCACTTACGCACAATATCTGGCCGGGTTTGATGGATGGATAAACTTCGGTGTATTATGGTTTGTATTGGCGTTGCTTATCTTCACTTTGCTTTACGCGTTATACCGGGTAATTACTAAAAGCGATATCAAACCAAAGCCGTTGCCAATCCTTTCCAATATCTTGTTTTTTGCGCTGGCGATAGGCGTTATTACCTATTGGGTGCGTATTGTTTACCCGGTTGGCATAGTAATCAAACCGTTGGGCTTCCAGTTAGGACACTTTCCGCAATATGTAGCCATGTTTATAATGGGTCTTGTTGCATCGCGCAGCAAATGGATAAACGCCGCAGATTTAGCTACGGGTAAAAAATCGCGCAACATAGCGCTGGGCCTGGTGCTTATAGGTATGCCACTGTTTTTTATTGTGCGGGCATGGCTTAAGTACCCGGTAGAAGCTTATAACATCGGCGGGCATTGGCCGTCGCTTTGGTATGCCGTTTGGGAACAGTTGTTAGGCTTTAGCATCGTAACCGCTTTGCTTTGTATCGGCAAAAATAAATGGAACGGCCCTTTGGCATTTTTAAACAAGCTTTCGCGCAGTGCGTTTGCCGTTTACATTTTCCATCCGCTGGTGCTTATCGGCTTATCAGTTTTGACTTACGAATGGGACCTGGAGCCGGCGCTTAAATTTTTGATCGTTGGCCCGCTGGCCGTCGCGGGGAGCTTTGGGCTTGGGTTGTTAATTGTCCGTATTCCCGGTGTCAACAAGATAATTTAATATAACTATACAGGCAGCTTAATTCAATAATAGCTACTTTTGCCGTATGACAATTAAAGCCCAACCCACCATACTGGTAGTAAATGACGATGGTATAACTGCCGAAGGTATCAAAGCCCTGATGCATGCCATGAAGGATTTGGGCAGGGTAGTGGTTGTAGCACCCGATAGTCCGCAATCGGGCATGGGGCATGCCATTACCATAGGTAAACCGTTGCGTTTAGATAAGGTAGATGTTTATGAAGGTATCGAAATGTACAGCTGCAGCGGTACACCGGTAGATTGCGTAAAGCTGGCGGTTAATGCCGTGCTGAAAGGTCAAAAGCCTGATCTGTGTGTATCCGGCATTAATCATGGGCTAAATAATTCTATTAATGTGCTATACTCCGGTACCATGTCGGCAGCGGTAGAGGGTGCTATTGAAGGTATCCCGTCAATAGGTTTTTCGTTAGATGACTACAATGCGCAAGCTAATTTTGAGCATTGCATAAAATATGTAAAGGAACTTGCCATGCAGGTTTTGGCGAACGGTCTGCCCGTAGGTACTGTACTTAATGTGAATTTTCCTGCCGGGAACGATATAAAAGGCATTAAGGTTTGCCGCCAGGCCAACGCTAAATGGGCTGAAGAATTTGATATGCGCCACGACCCTTACAAACGCCCTTATTACTGGCTAACCGGCGTTTTTCAGAATAACGATAACGGGGAGGATACCGATGTGTGGGCATTAAAACACAAATATGTATCGGTAGTACCGGTACAGTTTGATATGACGGCGCACCATGCTATTCCTGTGCTTAACAGCTGGAAATTTAATTTGTAACTATTGCAGGCTGTTAAGGGTAAGATCAACGCCCTGCACACCTTCGGCTTTGCAAATTAGCGGAAATGAGGGATTGTTGAGTACCCATATTTTAGTTTTGCCGTTTTCGCTCACTGCATAAAAAGTGTCAACCTCTTTATCTTTCAGGGTAAAGGGTGTTGCAGCATCGATCACCTTAAATTTCATTTTATTAAGTTCGAAAGCTTTAGTAGTAGTTAAGGTATTGAACGTGCTTTTCGACAGGAAGATGAGCGTCTCATCATCCTTCAGTTTGGTAACTTCGTCATATCCTGGCTGCTTAATGCCAATTTTGGTACCGCTCTCTACCGCTTTCGACGAGATCTCAAAAACACCCGATCCCATACCACCGGCTGCCCATTTTAAATGTACCGGCGCAGCAATTTCTGTCGCTGTTATCGTAACCGGCAAGGTCCTGTCGAAAGCTTTAATATAGGCAGAGTAGTTAAGTACCGTTCCGTTTTGAATGGTGGGGTTAACTTTTTGTGCCAGTGCGTTGACGCTTAAAAATGCAAGCAGGGCAAGTAAATATATTCTTTTCATGTATAGTTGATGATTAATTAGAACGCTAAAATAGCAAAATGCATATCGATGATGTATTTTTGAAAATATGTTTACAAAAAACAGTTTGCCCTTGGGTATGCTTTATGGCGTTTTGCCCCCGGTGCTGGTTTATTTGCTGCTTAATTACGTGCTCTACAATGAAAATATACTGATGGACAAACCCGCTGCTCCGTACCTTTTAGCGATTGGCGCAAACCTTATTCTGTTACGAACGTCGGCCAAAAAGCACCTTGATCAAACATCCAATGGCATAATGATGATTACCTTTGTTTGTATGCTATTGATTTTTATTTTTAAAATGCAGGTTAGATGAAGTACTATCTGGTAGCCGGCGAAGCCTCGGGCGATCTGCATGGGGCCAACCTCATGAAGGCTTTAAAAGAACTGGATAGGCAGGCAGATTTTCGTTTTTTTGGCGGCGACCTGATGCAGGCCGAAGGTGGTACCCTGGTAAAGCATTACGCCGATATGGCGTTCATGGGTTTTGTAGAGGTGGTATTTAATTTGCGCACTATCCTAAAAAACCTGAGCCTTTGCAAACAGGATATTGCATCTTATAAGCCCGATGTATTGATATTGGTAGATTTTCCAGGGTTTAATTTAAAGATAGCTGAATTTGCCAAAACGCAGGGCCTGCTGGTTTGCTATTATATATCGCCAAAGGTTTGGGCCTGGAACCAGAAGAGGGTACTGAAGATCAAACGCATTGTGGACCATCTTTTTTGCATCCTGCCGTTCGAGGTGGAGTTTTATAAAACCTGGGGGATGGATATCGATTACGTGGGCAACCCGCTGCTTGATGCCGTAGCCGCTTTTAAACCTGATGGCGATTTTCTGCAAAAAAATGATCTTACCGGCAAAAAGATCATTGCCCTGCTGCCGGGGAGCCGCAAGCAGGAGATAAGCCGCCTGCTGCCTGATATGATTGCAGTAGCGGAAAAGTTCCCTTATCACCAATTTGTGGTAGCTGGCGCGCCATCTTTTAATGCAGATTATTATATTGAGTGGCTTAATGGTACAAATATCCCGGTGATATTTAATGCTACTTATGATCTGCTGAATGTTGCAGAGGCTGCTGTGGTAGCATCGGGTACGGCTAATTTAGAGACTGCTTTATTTAACGTGCCGCAGGTAGTAATTTACAAAGGTAACCCGGTAACTATCGGCATTGCACGGATGCTCATTAAGATTAGATTTATATCGCTGGTGAATTTGATCATGGATAAACCGGTGGTAAAAGAGCTGATACAGCAGGACTACAACCCGGCCAATATTTATACTGAACTGAATAACCTGATCAACAACCTACACCATCGCGCACAGATCCTGACTGATTATGACCTGCTCGACGAGCGCATGGGCACACCCGGTGCATCGGCTAAGACTGCGGCACTAATTGTAAAATATACCGCAAAAAAATAAGGCCCTGCTATTTAGCAGGGCCTTATTTTTCTCCAAGGAATGTTTAAATAATAGAATAGATATATATGATGATCAGGCAGCTTTTAACTGTTGGTTTACGGGTGCCTGTTTGTTGCTGGTGACGAATTGGTTACTTTCCCTGAAAGATCTTAAATCTCCCATTAATAATTTTTTCAATTCATTATCAAAACGGTTAACTAATTTGCTGGTAGCTGCTTTTGTATAAGTTTTCATAGGTAGATGTAGAGTAGTAGTAAACGTTTAGTTAGTACTATGCTGCTTTTAAAGCTTGAGCGTTGGCCCTTACCGCTTTTAGGTCGTTTAGCAAAATTGCTTTAAGTTCTTTATCAAAGCGGGCTACTAATTTGCTAACTGATGGTTTTTGGTAACTTTTCATGATCAATATTTTAAATTTTAGTTTTTCGTTTCGTTTTCGTTTGCCTGGTCCTGGTTTTCGCTAAGGTTATCATGGCGGCGTTTAGCCTCTTTATATTGCCTTGCTATCTGGTCCCTGTCTCTTTCGTCAGAGGTTTCTTCCGGCGCCGCTGGGTTTTCCCATTGTTTTTCTTCGCCAGATGTTTCAGTTTTCTTGTCGATTACCATTTTGTCTCTGTTTGATAAAGTATATTCCAATTCAGTGCCAAACATCAGGCTTCCGGAAAAAAGTTTTCACAAGATGGGAGTTTTCTTTTATTTATAGCAAGGCAGGCCTTTAAAAAGCCATATCAGGGCGTGCGGATAGCCTGATTGATTAAAATAATGTACAAGGAATTTGTACAGCGTGTGGTAAAAGGTAGTCAGCAGGGCGGTAGTTGCAGTTTGTAATGTTCGTTTTCAAATACTGTGTTGCATCGTTTTGCGCGTTATCAGATGTATGATAAGAGCGATTGCCGATAAAATTATACCGATGGCGCACACGCCGGTCCACTGATAAGTATCCCAGATGCGGCTGGCCATAAAAGTACCTAAAGCGCCGCCAACAAAATATGATACCATATATATCGTATTGATACGGTTACGCGCGCTGGCATCCAACGAAAAGATTATAGCCTGGTTAGAAATATGTGTGGCCTGCACACCCATATCCATTACAATTACGCCTATAATAAGCCCGGCAATGCTATGGGCCGAGAACAAAAAGATGACAAACGAAATCAACAACAGCGACAAGGTAAAGGTTGACAATTTAAACGCGTCCATTTTATCGCTCAGGCGGCCCATCAGTCCGGCGGCTATCGCACCAAAAGCGCCGGCTAAACCAAATGCACCTGCTACGTCGCTTCCCTGATTAAAATTTTGTTTCAGCATAAAAACAAGGGTAGTCCAAAAAGCGCTGAAGCAGGCAAAGCATAACGCCCCGCGCAGGGATGCCAGCCGCAACTTAGGCTCATCCTTGACTAATCGTACAAGCGATTTCATAAGCGAGCGGTAGGTTCCTTTGTAATCAGGCTCAACCTCGGGCAATAAAAAGTAAATGAGTGCCCACATCAACAGCATTATGGCGGCAGCAATGTAAAACATGGCACGCCATCCAAAATGCGCGCCTACAAAGCCGCTTAACGTGCGCGATAACAATATGCCTATTAGAAGGCCGCTCATGATAAATCCGATCTTGTTGCCGCGTTCATCGGGCTTTGCCAGGTGCGCCGCCATGGGCACCAGCAACTGCGGAATAATGGATGCGGCACCCAGTAAAAAACCCGACAGTATTAACATATATACATTGGGTGCCATTGCGGTTAACAGTAAAGCAGCAACAATAAATGCAAAATCTATAAGCATAAGGCGTTTCCGTTTTACCATATCGGCCATAGGGACTACGAAAAGCATCCCAACCGCATAACCAATTTGGGTAAGCATAGATACCTGGCCAACTTTGCCATTGCTTACATAAAAGGTAGTGGCCATATCATTAAGCAATGGCTGATTATAATATAAGTTAGCCACAACAAGGCCGGTAGTGAGTGTCATTACCCAAAGGGTAATGTTGGTTAGTTCGGGTTTATGTGTTGCAACGCTCATTTGATAAGATATTTGCAAAAATGTTTAATAAAAATTAACAAATGGTAATATTAAGTTCACATTTAATTTAAAACCTATTAACGTTTAAAGCATATAATTGCAAAAGCAATAAATTTAATGTTGTATCAATTAGAAAGTTACAAAATAATTATAAATAAATTCTTTGCAATTAAAAAGATAGTGTTACTTTTACACTATTAAAAATAACAAACAAGTCTTCTCATAATTTAGGTTTATAATTGGTTAGTAAAGGCCCCTGCCCATCAGGGGCTTTACTTTTTTAAAAGATTTTGTAAACCAAAATATTAAAATTTATAACAAGGGTTTGGCATTTAACAAAAATTGCTACTTTTGCCATCCCAACAAGGGGGATTAGCTCAGCTGGCTAGAGCGCTTGCATGGCATGCAAGAGGTCATCGGTTCGACTCCGATATTCTCCACGATTGATAATCAAGGCTTTACGAAAATTCGTGAAGCCTTTTTTATTCCAGGAAACACGCAGGTAAC
>NZ_CAXVWK010000052.1:0-40219 GCF_964263795.1 Mucilaginibacter sp. | reverse complement strand
GGCGTTACGATAGATCGTTCCACCTCTAAGGCCGGACGCATCCTGATCCGCGGCTTAAGTACCATTAACGGTCCTTCACAACCGCTGATTGTGCTCGATAACTTTCCTTATGAAGGAGATCCTAACAACATCAACCCCAATGATGTGGAAAGCATTACCGTTCTGAAAGATGCCGCAGCCGCGTCAATCTGGGGATCAAGAGCAGGCAACGGTGTTATTGTTATCACAACCAAGAAAGGTCGTTTTAACCAGCCCTTGTCCATAGAACTAAATAGCAATGTCACTATCGGCGAAAAGCCGGACCTATACTATATCAAACAGATGTCTTCGTCCGATTTCATCGATGTAGAGCGTTCCCTGTTTGCAAACGGTTTTTACGATGACTACCTCAACTATTCTCCCTATGTGGCGCAGACACCGGTTGTCGAACTCTTGAATGCCGCACGCAATGGTCGGATCACTCAGGCAGATGCCGATTCCAGGATCAACAGCTTCCGCGCGCTCGATGTGCGCAATGATTTTGACAAATACCTGTACCGTCCATCGGTCAACCAGCAGTATGCCCTGAATATCCGCGGGGGATCGGCGAGCAACGCCTGGTCACTGTCCGGGGGCTTCGACAAGGATATCAGTAATCTGGCCGCCGGTTATAACCGCCTGAACCTGCGCTACCAGAATTCGGTTAGAATCAACGACCGTATCAATTTAAGCGGCGGGCTTTATTATACCCAAAGCAAAACCGCGACCGGCCGGCCCGGCTATGGCAGCATCGTGCAATACAGCGGCGGGCTTTATCCATACGCGCAGTTTGCCGATAGGCAGGGCAACGCCCTGCCTATCGCAAAAGATTACAGCACCTCCTGGGCGGCAAGCCCGGCCAACTCCAAGATCCTTGACCCGCTTTATTACCCCTTGCAGGATTACCGGCATATCCATAATTCGCTGGGTACGCAAAACCTGATCGCCAATGCCGGGTTAAATGTCAGGCTGATCAAAGGACTGACCGCCGACCTGAAATACCAATACGAACGGCAGCAAAGCAACGGGCGCAATCTAATGGACATCGGGAGTTACTCCACGCGCGAACTGATTAATATCTTTACCCAGGTTGATCCGGCCGCCGGCGCCTTGAGCTATGCCATACCGAAAGGCGACATTCTTGATTTTTCGGATCAGCTGCTGCAATCGCATAATGCCCGCGGCCAGCTCAACTACGCGAATTCCTGGGGGAAAAGCGAACTGAATATCATTGCCGGTGCAGAGGTGAGGAACATCCGGAATGAAGGCCACAGTAACCGCTTTTTCGGCTACAATCCGGACAATCTCACCTTTGGCTCGGTCGATTACCTTACCACTTACACACTGTATACCAGCGGCTATCCTTTTAACATCCAAAACCAGCAAGATATTTCGTCAACGGACAACCGCTACGAGTCGGTCTATGCCAATGCGGCCTATACCTATGACGGGAAATACACGGTATCCGCCAGCGGCCGCAGGGACGCATCGAACCTTTTCGGAGTACGCACCAATGACCGCTGGACCCCGCTCTGGTCGGCAGGCCTGAGTTGGAATATTCTCAAAGAAACGTTCATCAAAGCGGACTGGCTCTCGGCCTTAAAGCTAAGGGCCACCTACGGTTTCAGCGGTAATGTTGATCAGGGCAGGACAGCGGTTACCACCATTCTTTACCAGGAAAATTCCCCTTATACCCAAAGCCCTTACGCGAATTTCGCCAATTATGCCAACCCGGACCTGAAATGGGAAACGGCGGGCATCACCAACATTGGATTAGATTTCGCTTTGAACAATAACCGCATCAGCGGCAGTATCGAATACTTCCGTAAAAACGGCAGGGACCTTTATGGCCGGACGCAGATCGATTACACTTCCGGTGTCGGCGCAACCATCGTTAAAAACGAGGCCTCGATGACCGGTAACGGGATGGATATCGCCCTGCACAGCGTCAATACCACCGGGGCGGTCAAATGGACGACCGACCTGAATTATTCTTATTATAAAGATAAGGTAACCAAATATTACCTGCCATCCCCGCAAAGTGTCAGCCTGGTTGGCGGCGGTATTTCCAGCGTGGTCGGCAAGCCGGTTTATTCCCTGTTTGGCTTTCGTTCCGCGGGGCTGGACCCAGAAAACGGCGATCCACGCGGATATCTAAATGGGGTACCAAGCAAGGATTACAGCGCCATCCTGGTCAGTGACTATACCTCCCTGATCTTTGAAGGCTCTGCGCTGCCAACCAGTTACGGATCATTAGGCAATACGGTCAGCTGGAAACAATGGTCGCTCAGCGCAAGGATCGCTTATAAATTCGGGTACTATTTCAGGCGGCCATCCATCAGTTACCGGAGCCTTTATGAAGCGGGCAGCGGACATTCCGATTATGCCTTGCGCTGGCAGAAGCCCGGTGATGAAAGCACGACCATTGTACCCTCGGCGGTTTACCCATTGGACAGCAACCGGGATGTTTTTTATAATTCCTCGGCAGACCTGATCGACAAGGCAGACCATATCCGGCTGCAATATGTGACCGCGACCTGGACGCTGTTCAGGGAAAACTGGCATGCCATGCCGTTCAAAAGCATGCAGGTGTATCTTAACGCGAATAACCTCGGCATTCTATGGCGGGCGAATAAACATGGCATCGACCCGGAGTATGCTTCCGTTAACGCGATCCCGCAGCCAAAGACCTATGCACTGGGCCTGAGAATTAATTTTTAAATACCATTATCATGTTAAAAACTTATCAACTACTTTTTATTTGCGCCCTGGGCGCGATCGCAAGCGGATGTAATAAATACCTCGATGAAAAACCGGATGCCAAGCTGCAGGTCCCCTCGTCGGTTGCAGATGCACAGGCGCTATTGGATAACTATTCCGTCATCAATAATAATGACCCTTCAGGTGGTGAGGTCAGTTCTGACGATTACTATCTGACCGATGCCACCTTTATGGCGCTTTCGCAGGAAAACTACCGAAGATTGTATACCTGGCAAAAGGACTTTGTATATGCCAATGATAACAACAACGACTGGTTTTATCCTTATCGCAACGTATTTTCCTGCAATACGGTGCTGGAGACCATGGCTAAAGCCGCTGATCAAACCAATACTGATTTAAAAAATGTTCAGGGGCAGGCTTTATTTATCCGTGCTAAAGCTTTTTTTCAGTTAGCCGTGCTGTTTGCCCCGGCTTACGATGAAAGCACTGCGACCCGGGACGCCGGTATTGTTCTGCGGCTGAATTCCGATTTCAATGCGCCGTCTGTCAGATCCAGTAATAAGGAAACGTTTGACAAGATTATTTCCGACCTGAAACAGGCAGCTGCCTTGTTACCGGTAAAACCCCTTGCAGTTTACCGGGCGTCCAGGCCTGCGGCCTACGGAATGCTGGCCAGTACCTACCTGTATCTGCATCAGTTTGCGAAGGCCAGGGCCTATGCGGATTCCTGCCTTCAGCTGACACCTGAACTACTGGACTTCAATACCCTGAACACGACGGCGACCTACCCGGTCATAAAAACCAATGTTGAAGTGGTTTTCGAAAGCCTCATGCCCGCGCTCCAACCCATCAGCAATACACGGGCGCGGATCGACACGAATTTATACCGCAGTTACGCGAACGACGATCTGCGTAAAACCCTTTTCTTTAAATTAAACGCAGACAAAAGCTTTGCCTTTCGCGGCAGTTACGAAGGTGGCAGCAGTCTGTTTGGCGGCATTGCCACAGACGAAATTTACCTGATAAGAGCGGAAGCCAGCGCTCGGACCGGCCAGGTCAACGAGGCGCTGGATGACTTGAATCTTTTGCTTGTCAAGAGATGGGTTACCGGCAAATATGTGCCAATTACCGCACCGGATAAGGATACAGCTTTAAAAATCATTTTAGCGGAGCGCAGGAAAGAATTGCTGATGCGCGGGTTGCGCTGGCTTGACCTGAAACGGCTGAACCAGGAAGGTGCAAATATCATGCTGACCAAGTCTATCGGCGGAAAACTTTACACGCTACAGCCCAATGATCTTCGTTACGCTATTGCTCTGCCCGAAGACCTTATTAATTTATCTGGCTTACAACAAAACCCGCGATAAAATAGCTTATAAAGCAGCAAAAAAGGGGACCATTCGGTCCCCTTTTTGCTCAACAGAAAATTCTGCTAGTTCTTTCTGGCAGGGGCGTCCGCAACTATTTGTGCGTCAGTCCGGGCATCCAGCCAGCTTTGCAGGTCCCCAGTTATGGAAACGTAACAAGGCAATGCGGAACCGCCGCAGCCGGCCGGCGGAGTAGTAACCACTTGGTATGCAGAAGCATCGTGCATGGTTGATGAATTGCCGTTAAATTTATACAAAGTGTTCGCGTTATTAGTGGTAAAAGCACTTGCGCCTATTGCTAATACGATAGCGGTTGCGCCTAAAAGATATTTTTTCATTTTGAAGGACGCTTTATTACATCAAAAAACATCCGGAAAAACTTTGGTTTTTAAATTATTGCTGCCTACTCTATTATCGGGTTTTCGGCTCCTCCCGTGGTTTCGTATGCGGCACCGCCGCTTGTGAAAGCGTTTCTAAGCTATTTCTCTTTGCCAACAAGCCTCCTTTCTCTGTTTATGATGAATATCGCGCAGGTACTTAACAGCAAGAAAAAGAGATTGAATAGGAGATGTAATTTCCATCCCATGGCTTTGATGACCCCGCCACAGGAACATGGTACTCGGCCGAAGTAATTTAAAAGCACCAATATAATATAGCCAGTAAACACCGTCATAAGTAAAATGGAGATGTAAAAACCGTACGGCTTGGTTTTTTCAAATAGTAATAGTAGTCCTGTTAAAATCTCGATTCCTGGAAGCGTCCAGATTAAAAGGGTAGCTAAGCCATGTGACAAAGTTTGATTATACATCTGGCCTTTAAATTGATTAAAATTTAAAATCTTGCTCATCGCTGTATAAATGAATAACAGGATAAGTAAAAATGAAATAATATCAATGACGGTTTTCCTTTTCATGTGTCAGGTAAATGCTTAGTAAAATTACGGAGATGAGAAGTTTGCCCATGTGATTTAAATCGCTATTTACAAGTTGATTTCTTGCTGTTTTGAATGAGATTTTCATTTTCAAATGTGATTACGATCACAATAGAAAGTCGTTTTATTGCAATTCAGTTACGCGCAATGTATCGGGTTAGGGTTTCCCTCGTGAGATGGAGATATGAGGCTATGATTCTTGCCGGCACTTTTTTAAAAAGGTTTGGTCTTTTCGTGCGAAGCGTAATGAATCTTTCTTCCGGAGGCAAGGCTATTAGTTTTTGTATTTCATATTCTTCCTTTTGAAAACGCAACAGGAGATTTTTAATCAGACTCGATATTGGAGGATATTTCGCATTCAGTTCATGCAATGACGTATAACTTAAGGTAATTAAGGTAGATGCTTCAATTATTTCTGTATAGAAATACGATGGCACGGCATAGTATCCCTGGTAAGAGAAAAGTATATCATTTGCCTCCCAAAATCGTACTGTATGCTCATTGCCATGGTGATCATAATAGTAATTCCGAATTAGCCCTTTTTCTAAGAAATAAATGCGGTTTTCCAGTTGTCCGGCTGCATGCAGGATCTGGTGCGTTTTGTAATATTCCTCTTTCAGCCTGCTTTCCAGGTCGGTCATTAACTCCGGCGAAAGCTCAGCATGAGCATAAATAAATTTTATTAGTTTTTCTGTATTCATATTACAGACGATTTACGGTTCAACTTCTCATAAAATCATATCATTAGCGCGTTAAATGGGCTTTTGAAAGAAAGGTTGCAAAAATATATCGTCGAAACGTTAAAAAGTGGGACATGGAAATATATTTCCTATTGGTTAACTGAAGCATAAAAAAAATGCGCATGTCCCAGCTTTTACGTTTTATGAGACTTATTTTTAGCTCTGCATCAATAGTTTAAACATATGAAGAGAGATAATTTTGAAAAGGCAAGCTTTAAGGATTTTGAAAATATACCGGTTCAAAACATTTACACAACCGCTAAGGAGTTTGAAACTTACCTTAATTTTTTAAAAGACAACGGGCATCTCAATTATAGGATAGAATCGTTATCACCGGTTGGCCCAGAAATGAACCTGTTATTGCCAGGCGATACACACCCAACCTGGTGTGTATGTTTGGTTTCTAATGATTACCTCGGGTTTAGCCAGCATCCCTTAGTGAAAGCAGCAGTCATAAAAGGTGTAGAACAGTTTGGGACCGGCTCGGGCGCATCACCCGCAATCGGAGGGCATTTTGTCTATCATCAACGGCTTGAAAAGAAAATTGCAGCATTCTATAAGCGAACAGATGCCATTTTATATACAACCGGTTATACTGCCAATAGTGCTACGCTTCAATGCCTCCTGCACAAAGATGACCGTAATAAAGACCCATCAGTGAATGACCTGGCTATTCTGGATATGAATGTTCACGCCAGTGTTTATGAAGGGGTATTAACCACAACGGTAAAAACCTTCCTCCATAACGATTTAATTATGTTGGAACATGTGCTCAAACATGCCCAGAACAATTACAGGACTATAATGGTGATTATTGATGGCGTCTATAGCCAGGACGGCGACGTCGCACCTATTGCTAAAATAGCAGAGATAACCCATCGTTATGGGGCTTACTTGGTCGTTGATGATGCGCACGGCATCGGCGTAGTTGGAGAAACCGGCAGAGGCGTTATTGAATTACACAATGCGTTTGATCAGGTCGACATCATTACCGGCACTTTTAGTAAGGCACTGGGAAATATTGGCGGCTACGTTATCGCAAGCCCTGAAATCATAACCTATTTGAAATACCAATCTAAACAGCACCTGTTTTCTACAACTGCGACACCTGCAGTAATGGGCATTCTTAAAGCCATTGATCTCATTGACGAAGAGCCGCAATGGAAAATGCGCCTTTGGGATAATATAGAATATCTTAAAAATGGGCTGATCAATTTGGGATTTGATGTCGGAACCACCGCGTCGGCTGTAATACCTGTCAAGGTGGGTGATATTATGAAGACACTGGAAGCGGGTCGCTTATTATTAAAGTTAGGTGTTTACACGAATCCGATTATGTACCCAGCCGTTTCCAAAAAAAATGCAAGGATTAGAATGAACGTAATGGCCACCCATACGAGAGAGCATTTGGACAAAGTGCTGCATGCTTTTGACGAGGTGGACAAACAATTGTCTATCTCTAATAGATTTTCTGAGGTTCCTAAGTAATTTGTTCGTTCTGCATGTGAGATGTTACCAAATCATCAGCCCAATAAAAATTACCTTAGAACATACAACAGAAAACAATCCTACATTATTAGTCATTAAACCTTATTTATTTCAAACTAAGCAAATGGACCCGCCCCACAAGTATTTATACTAATGAAAAATCTATCCGAAGTCAACTATGAATTTATTATCAAATCAGCTTCAGCTTTTTGTGAGCGATTCGTTAAATCCGCAAAAATTCGCTGAACACCAATTTTCAAATTTAGAGTTTGAAAAATGGCAAGACTTTTTAAAAAAAGAAATTACCGCAATACGGTACTCCTCAAGTTCCTTTCCTGATCCGAAAAGCAAGGCGAACAAATTGCTGATCGTTACCTATATAAATCAAATTGTTGATTTAAGTAATACGATTAACAGTTACCTTACCAAGCTTTATCCGCTTTGGAAAAGCCATCCCCAGGCAATTCAGATCAGATCAAATTACGTTTTTACCTTAAACGCTTTCGAAGAAGTGATTGCCCTACTTGCCACATCTTTCGATAAGATTAGGGTCTTGGTAAAGATTTCAAATTATAGCCTTGCGCAGGTAAAAATGGGGCTAAAACAAAAAATAAAGTCAGTAACCGAATATCTTTACCTTACCAATATTGATGAGGAGTTTAAGGAAGTCGTATTAGCCGGGCTTAATCAGCTCATGCTTCAAAGGAACATACGACCTATTGACCAGGATTACCTCATTAATTTATCTAATCTTATTTTAAATGAAAAGGAATTAAACACCCGGCATCTGATGGATATATTAATAATCAACGATTTCAACCTTCCTGAATTTTTTCATTATTGTGTTAATTACTGGCGCAATCATTTGTTTGAAATACCCGGCCTTCATGAGCAGCAGGAAATGCTGATCACGGAAAAAGACCTGTTATATAATTTACATATAAAAAAGGGCTTAAAAATGCCGGGACCTTCATCGGGGCTCTATAAAGACTTGAATCATTTTCTTACGGAAAAGAATGTTTATGTAAAGAGCCTGCTGCGTGTCAGAAGAGAAGCTATCATGGATAAGGAAAAAGCGAAAGCCGGTATTCGGTTTTTAATGAACTTGCCGGTTCCTCAATTTGGGCTTTTTATCAGGATGCAAATCGAAAAAGGGCTATTACCAAAGGAAAATGTCGGCGATCTATTCAGCTTTTTTGCGCAGCATTTCTTTACACCCCATACACTATTTATGTCCGCGGACAGTCTTCAAAAAAAGTCAACAGATGTGGAATTTTCGACTGCCCAAAAAATGAAAGGGCAACTTATCGGTATGTTAAATTGGCTAAACTCTAATTTTAACTTATCGAACTATAACTGATCTGATCACGATAGCTGGTTTTCCTGGAACTGTCTAAGCAAACCTTGTTCCTTGAGCAAATCAAGCATGTCAGCGTACCACATAAAAGTGAATTCCTTGTGTTTTTTAAGTTTTACGAGATTCACTTTCATCATATCCCCAAGATTGTGTAATCCCAGCCGCTCTGCTTGCTGAACAAATTGATTCCCTACCCCAAGAGTTGAAAAGGAACAATTAAGCTTACTTGCTTTTACCATGGTTGGAAATTAATTTACAGTTTGAATATATCAAAATTGAGGATTAAGATACAAACCTAAAAACAAAAAACATGGATATGAAATATACTTCATACTAAACTACGTATTAGTATCGCACATTCGCTGCGTGAAGAACGTCCGTAACCAACACCTTATTAACGCACTTGGCCAAAGGGTCAGAAACCTAAGACTGCAAAAAAAGCTATCTATGGAAAGACTTGCCGAATTATCGGACATTGATTACCGCCAGGTATCTTATGTTGAGTTGGGCCAGACTGATGCCTCCATCAGTACTTTATCAGCATTATGTAAAGGTCTCGAAATATCTTTGGCCGAATTGATGGATGCCGATGAACTGAAGTAATGCCCTATTTATCAGCTAATTAAAATATCTTACCGATTTGTAAATTACTGCCTGACACAGGGGGTGAAAACTTTGTTTCACCCCCTTTCACTGGTTGTGCATACTCATATCCGCTTGCTTTGCTACCATGTTTACCACATCGGTAATCGATCAATCAGCCCGGCTGATTATCAAAACTAGCGTTATTTGACATTGGGGGATAAAGCATTATCCGGCGGGAAGCCGGAAATTTCGCGAAGGTGAGCGTAAAGCCGCAATATCTGAAAGCGCGAAGGCAGGTGAATAGCCCGGATCGTAGGATCTGACGTGAGTAATCCCGAATAATATATACCGGCAGAACCGAAATTATGGGTTCGATACCCGCTGCCGGTACACTTAGCTTACGATAGCTACTGCGCTGTAATTCTTTAATGCGCTGCTTTTTATTTTTTGCCGTTAACCGGCTACTGTTTAACTCAAATCCTTTATTTATGAATAAATTATTAAACGCCAGGGAGCTGAAAGAACAGGCCTCTCTGGTAGACCTTTTAAGCCGGTTGGGGTATCAGCCCGTCCCTAAACGCGGTCGCGAGAAAATGTATTTCAGTATGCTTCGGGATAATGATACTAACCCTTCCTTTAGTGTGAATGATGATCTCGGTGTGTGGTTCGACCATGGCGCTGGTAAAGGGGGGAATATTATTGATTTCGGACTAGCGTATTGGAAGCATTTAGGCTTTAACGAAGTTGTAAAGAAGATCCAGGACGTTTGCGCCATCGAAATGGCGGAACCCAGGGTCCAGCGGCCACGAAAACCAGTAAAGGTCCAGCATGTTGTTGAAAAGGTAAGGCCATTAGGTGCCCACCCGGCCATTACTGATTACCTGAAAAGCCGGGGCGTATTTGATGTCGCCAAATTTTATCTCAGTGAAGTCTACTACTTTGTAGAGGATGAAAACGATGTCCGCAAACACTATTTCGCTGCCGGTTGGCTTAACGAGCATAATTCCTGGGAGGTCCGTAACCGTTATTTTAAAGGCTGTATGGGGCACAAAGGAATTACCATGATTCCCGGGCATCCAAAAAAAGCAGCTTTATTTGAAGGCTTCCTTGACTTTTTGAGCTGGCGATATGATAACCCAGAAGCCGACCACACCATCATCGTTTTGAATACCTTAACCTTACTGCACCAAGCCATCAATAAGGCAAAGGCCTATTCCTCACTGGACATTTACTTTGACCGTGATAAGGCGGGAAAAGCAGCCAGCAGGGATTTTATAAAAGCTTTACCCTACGCGACTGACCGGTCAGCAGTTTACGAAAGCTTTAATGATTATAATGATAAGCTGAAAGCGCAGTTAAAAACTGTCGCACCGGAGCAGGAAACTAAAACGAATTTCTTTGCTAATGTCCGGGTTCCCTTTGTAAGGTAGGCCTGTGGCAATGGTATACTCCTTCTCAGGCCGTTAGCCTTGGGAATCGTTATCCGGTCGATATTTTGTTTTTTGACGAGGAAGAACCCGACAATTGGTTTTATGCAAGAGCTGTGAGCGTGAAGAAACAAGACCCTTTTCACCCGACACAAAAGCCGGTTGATCTTGGCTGATATCTCATCCGCACATTTACCATACCAGGAGCCGTGGTGCTGGACAATGCTTGCGGTTGGGTTATTTTTTTGATAGCCGCTATTCGGGAGGCCAGAAAATTTATCGGTATAGAGAAAGATGACGGTGCCTTTCATCAAAAGGTGAAACCCTTAGATTTCGTAAAATTGCCAGGAAGCGGATAGTGGCGGAGCTGCCACTAAACTTCTTTTTTAACGGGTAAAACCCCGAATTGATAATCAGGATTTCCGTTGCTTTTGCAACGGCAAGATGTCTTTTTGTTTCACAAAAAGTCTCTTGCCCTTCCAGGGAGGAGATAAAAAAACTTCGCAACTCGTTTTTTCTATGGCTGACTTAAAGAAGCTTAATGGGCGACCGAAATTAAAGGGGGGGAATCGAACTAAGTTCATTAACGTAAGGTTTACAGAAGAAGAGTACAAGGAAATAGCTGATCTTGAAAAAGCACTGGCCCTTTCTAAAGCAGACCTGATCAGGATGCGTATTTTATCCGATGCGAAGAAAATCGTAATCAATTCCAGGGAGCTTATCAAATATATTGATAGCGCCGGTGCCGAAATGGCCCGGATTGGTAATAATATTAACCAGTTGGCCAAACATGCGAACACACTTAGATTGCAAGGTGCATTAGATCCGGAGATCATTACCCAATTCAATCAACTGTTTGACGAGTACATCCACATTCAGCAGAAATTTGAGGTTTCACTTCGGCAAATAATCAGGGCAATGGGCCTTTGACCCTTGCCATCCCAACGGTAAAAGAATTGTTGACTTGATTGATAGGGAGATCGCAGTATTAGCAGATCATGAGATCGGTGGATTAGCAGATTAGGAGATTGTAAGATTACCTGCTCGTGAGATCGCTTGATCGCAAGATTTGGTGATTAGGAGATCGGTAGATTTTTAGATTCCTGGATTATTGGATTAGTCGATCTAAGTAGATGCGGATCGGTAGCTATCGGGATCACCCGCTACCAGGATTCCCTGATTAATAACTCTAACGATCTGCTGATTGGCAGGTAAGAGGATCGGTAGGTAGATTTTTATTGTACCATAATCCATGATAGCGCACATTCTTGAAAAACCTTCCAGGACATTTGCCGGTGTTAAGTACAACACAAATAAAGTTGATCGGAATACAGGCGAGCTGATGCTGATCGCCAACTTTGGCGCAACCCAGGCACTCCATAATCCACGCCCTCAGGACCTGGTAAACTATCTGCTGATGGTTTCAGCACAAAATAAAGGCATCAAAAATACGCAGTTCCATGCCGTCATTTCGGCTGCCGGCAGTAATTACAATAAACAGGAACTCACAAAAGTCGCGGTCATGTGGATGAAAGAAATGAAATACGGTGACCAGCCATATCTTATTGTCTTTCATAAAGACACAGATAATAACCACGTTCATCTAGTCAGTTCGCGCGTGGGTAAGGACGGAAAACAGATCGACCGGGATTACGAACAGATACGGGCTGTCCGGAATATCAACAAGGTACTGGGCTACGACTTTGCAATGCAATACCGGTTCAGTACTAAAGCTCAATTCTATCTGATCCTGGAAAATCAGGGCTTTCTTGGCCGGGACTACCTGGACGAGCAAAAACTTCAAAAGCGCATACAAACCTATAAGCCCGACAAAGCAAGAATAGCGGACCTCAAAGCATTGTTTATTAATCACAAAAGTAACACTGACTTTGTCGGGCAGATGAAATCGCTTTATGGGATTGATCTTGTATTTCACTCATCTGAAGGAAAAACGCCCTACGGCTATACGGTCATCGACCATAGTACCAAACAGGTTTTTAAAGGCAGTGAAATACTCCCTCTTAAAATGTTGTTGGACGAGAAAATTAACATCGAACAATTAAATCATCCGCCTACAATTGACCTGCATGATTATTTAAACGAGAATGTCATAACCTATTATTCTGAATATTCCCCGGAGCCGATTCACATCCAGCCTATTATGATTGCTGGCGATGTAGACGATCAGCAAGTGCTTGGCATGAAGCGCCGGAGACAAAAGAAGGCCCGGACTAATACACGTTAAGCGGTTAGACCATTAAAATTATTACTCCATTGAAAACTTATGATTTGTTTATTCGGCAACCAAAAAGGCGGCGTAGGAAAAAGTACGCTCACTGTTTTATCAGGAAACTACCTGAGCCTGGCTAAAGACTGGCCGGTTACTATTATCGATATGGACTATCAACAATCCATATCTCAGAAATTTGAAAAGGCAAAAGTATTGGAAAACGAGGAGCCGTATGATGTGTTACCGGCCAACCTGGAAAGCTTTCCCCCTTTAATTCCTGTTCTGACGAAAAATAAAAAGGACGCAATTTTAATAGATCTGCCCGGCAAGCTGGACGATGACGGCCTGATACCGGTTTTTAAATCCGCTGATCTGGTCATCTGCCCCTTTGCTTATGATGAGTTCACCTTTGAGTCAACAGTGCTTTTCTCAGTCGTCCTAAAAAAGGTTAATCCCAATGTAGAGGTGGTGTTTATTCCAAACCGCATCAAAGCAAATGTAAAGTTTGAGATTATGAGCGAGGTGAACGAACAGCTTTCCAAATTCGGCAAGATCACCACGCCTATTCCGGACCGGATCGATTTTCAAAGGATTACCACCTTCCAGACACCGCTGTCCCTCTATGGGATTATCACCCCTGTTTTTGAAGACATATTTGCTGATCGCCTATGGAAAAAATGAAATCATTAGCCGACCAGTTGCGTGAGCAAATGGTTAAGCCCGGTGCAAAACAAGAAAGCAGTAAACCGAACAGTACCGGGAAAAAAGCTGTCAAAACTGAAAAGCAGCACAAGAAAAATACGGAGGGTGCGCCAATACATCAGGTGCTGACCGAATACGATAATAGCGACCATAAAACAATGGTACATTTTCGGTTTGATCAGCAAACGGTAGATTTCCTGAACCAGTTTAAAATAGCAACTGGTGTAGACGCTACCAAATTCGTTGCCTATGCCGTCAGGCAGTTTATCGGGGCGCACCCCGAATTAAAAACGATCATTAAACAATTTATTCAAAAATCATACTTATGACACGATTGAAATTTTTACTCGGATTGTTTTGTACCTATGCTGCCTATTACACCATAGTCCTCCTTTGTGATCACAGCCGACAAAAGCAACCGGCGGCGAAACCGAACGAAGAGCTGCCTGCAAGTGATCAGCCTTCCCCTGTTGAACCGGCTATAGAAAAAAAAAGTGGGACAGGTACGGTTCTCAAACATAATACGGTAGCCAGATCGCTGTACGCCTATGATAACAGTAACCATACCCAAATGGTGCACGTTCGGTTTGATCCACAGACAGTGGATCTGCTGAATAAGTTTAAAATGGCTACGGGTACTGATATTACCAAATTTGTCGCATTCGCGGTTAAATACCTGTTTGAGTCCAATCCCGAACTCAAAAACATCATTAAACAATACTTACAAAATACAACACTATGACCTGGATTAAATTCACTCTTTGGGTGCTTGGCATCTATACCAGCTATTACGCAGCCCTGATATGCTGGGATTTTCTGCGTACAAACCGCGGTGGAACCGCCATTGATAAACATGAACTTACTTTTGTCGAGGATATCCTCCCTGTGAAATCACTTGTGGAAGAAATAACAGGTTCCGGTAAGGAATCTTCTATTGCTTTTTCTGGTGGTGTGAGCCTTAAACAGCTTTTCAATCTCGCCCGAGAGGAATCGGTCGAGTACATCAAATCCGTTAGCTTCTAATGAATGAAATTTTTCCTGTTGGCATGTTGCTGTTTTTTCAATGCAGCGGCATTCGCTCAACCCGGCATCGCCGAGATGCAGCAGGCTAAACAAGACCTATCATCATCCTTTTTTTCTGCCGTTGATTTTTGTTTAGTCCTCGCCTGTTTATTCGGCCTGTTAGGCGGGCTCAGAATTTACCATAACTGGCAGATGGGTAAGGATCGGATAGATTCGGCCGTTGCCGCCTGGTTTTTTGCAGCTTTCTTTATGATCCTGTCGGGTCCTTTTTTGCGGGCATTGTTCGGAATCTGATTGCCTGTTTTTTCCAAATGCTTCATCCCACGAAGCACTAAAAGATTCCTGTCCTTAATTCTTCAATTTTAAATCCTTCTTGGATTTAATCTGCAGCCTTTATGCTGCCATCTTCCTGGGTGAAATAATCGGGGCGTTGTTCGTGATCTGAACGCTCTTTTAGCATAACCGGCCTGCTTCCACGCTGGCTCTAAAAGATCTCCGCCTTTATTTTTTCTCCATTTAAATGTTCTCAAAAACAAAAAAGTTATGGGCCTCAGCCGTATTGCTGGCCCTGTCCATTCCCGTGTTCGCACAAAGCGGCGTTAACGGACTGAACACTGCAACAACAACCCTGAAAACTTACGTAGCCCCCGTTACCAATATTACTTTGGTGATCGGCGGTATCGTTGGTATCGTTGGTGCCATCCGTGTCTACTCCAAGTGGAACTCGGGCGATCAAGACATCAACAAAGAGTTGATGGGCTGGGGAGGCAGTTGTGTCTTTCTCGTTGTGTCTGCTTTGGTGATCAAAGCTTTCTTTGGCTTGTAATCATGGCCAGGAAGTATCCTGTTTATAAGGGGCTGCAACGGCCCCTTATATTCAAGGGCTTCAAAGGCAAGTTCATTTATTGGGGAATCGCCTCCCTGCTGACCGGGCTTGTTTTTGGGGCTTTAACCATGTCACTGGTCAATATGTGGCTCGGCGCCATGGTACTGATCGGATTTGTTGTCGGCGGACTGCTCTTTACTGCCAGCAAACAAAAAGGCGGCCTTCATTCCAAAAGCCGTACCTCAAACATTTACATCCTTAATCATTATGGCCGTAAAAACCTTATTTAACATTCCCTATGCGGGAGTGGATAAAGATGGCGAATACGATTTACTTATCGGCCTCAACGGTGAATGTTCCGTTGTCATCCAATTAGTAAACCCGGTAATACGTTACTCCGCTTATCCGGCAGGTTACGAGGAATTTCACCACCTGCTTATTAATGTCGTCAAAATTTTAGGCGATGGTTACCTGCTACAAAAGCAGGATATCATCAGCCGATTCCCTTATAAAGGCCCGCCTGCCACGGAATACCTGCAAAAACAGTATAACGCTCATTTTAACGGGCGGGAATGTATGCAGGTCGCCACTTATTTAACCATCACGCGCCAGGTAAAAAAAGGCGCGTTTTATGTTTATGATGGCCGAGTACTGCGGGACTTCAGGCAGGCCATCGGCAAAGTACTGGATGTGCTGCCATCAGCCAATGCGCTTAACGAGGGGCAATTAAACCAGTTGGTCTTACAGGTGCTGAGCATGGACTTTGGCAGCCCCAATATTGTCCTTGATAATCTTGCCCCATCTGAAACTGAGATCAGGATGGGCGACAGATCGGTCCGCTGTATCAGCCTGGTCAATATCGACAGCATTGATCTGCCGCCCGATGTATCCTCTCATATTGAATTAAACGATAAGGAAAGCATGCGCGGGTTTCCCGTCGATTTCATGTCATTCTTATTCAAGGTGCCCGGTGTGGATGTGATCGTTTTTAACCAGGTCATCGAAATACCAAACCAGGTGGTAACGCTTCGGAAACTGGAGCAGAAAAAGAAAAGGCACGCCGGGATTCCCGACCCTGCAAATCAATTATGCGTAGAGGATATCGATCTCCTGCTGAATGATGTAGCCCGCGAAAGTCAGCTGCTCGTCAATTGCCATTTTAATTTCCTGGTGGCAGCACCGGTTACCGCCGTCCAAAAGGCGGTCAATTTTATTGAAAGCTCCCTTTTTCAATTAGGGATCATCCCCAGTAAAAATGCCTATAACCAGATGGAACTATTCCGCACTGCGCTGCCGGGAAATACCGTAGAGTTAAAGGAATATGATTGGTTTCTTACGACCTGCGATGCAGCCATTTGCTTCTTCTTTAAAGAATCACTGCCGAGGGATGAACCTTCTGATTTCCTTTTAAGGTTTACTGACAGGCAGGGTATTCCCGTAGGCATGGACCCGGCCGATCTGCCCATGCGTACGGGCCGCATCAACAACCGCAACAAATTTGTACTTGGGCCGAGCGGTTCCGGTAAAAGTTTTTTTATGAATGCCCTGATAGAGCAATACATGCTCTATAACATGGATATGGTCATCGTGGATACCGGCCACTCTTATTCAGGCCTGTGTTCCTATTATAAGGGGAAATATATCACCTATTCAGATAAGAACCCAATAACCATGAACCCCTTCCGAATTACCGAAGCGGAATATAACATAGAAAAGAAGGATTTCCTTTGTACCCTGATCGGGGTAACCTGGAAGGGTGCCGAAGGAACTTTAAGCCCGGTGGAACGCGATGTGATCGCCAACGTAATATCAGCTTATTATAGTCAGTGCTTTACAGAAAATGGCGATTTAAACTTCAATACCTTTTATGAGTTTGCCTTAACAAAGGTACCGGAAATCAAGACTGAAGAAAAAATCGTGTTTGATTTTGACGAGTTTAAATATGTCCTTAAAAAGTTTTACAAAGGCGGCGAGTTTCCCCGGTTGCTGAATGAGGATACCGATAAATCACTTTTTACCGAGCGATTCATTGTATATGAAATCGATTCGATCAAGGAGAACAAGACCCTCTTTCCACTCGTCACGTTATCGATTATGGATGTCTTCATCCAGAAAATGCGGTACCGGTCGAACAGGCGCAAAGCTTTGGTGGTCGAAGAAGCATGGAAGGCCATCGCCAGCCCGCTTATGGCAGGCTACCTCCTGTACCTCTATAAAACTGTCCGGAAATTCTGGGGCGAGGCCATAGTGGTTACCCAGGAACTTGGGGACATCATTGGAAATGCGGTAGTAAAGGACAGTATCATCAATAATTCCGATACCATTTGCCTGCTGGACCAAACCAATTTCAAGGATAATTACAATGATATCGCCGCCTTGCTATCCATAAATGAAAGCGAAAGGCGGAAGATATTTACCATTAACCAGCTGGACAATACAAAAAACCGAGACCGGTTTAAAGAAGTCTATATCCGGCGCGGGGCTGTCGGGGAGGTTTATGGTGTAGAAGTGTCGTTGCATCAATACCTTACTTATACCACAGAAAAACCGGAAAAATCAGCCGTGGAAAGCTACACCAGCCGATTCGGTTCTTATCCTGATGGGCTTGATGCCTTTATCAGTGATTTTAAAGAGAGCGGGAAATCTTTACCTGCCTTCATATCACAGGTTAACCAAAAACAGCAACCATGAAAACTAACCTATTTAAGACTGCAATATCAGCCGTTATACTTGGCTTAGGTATCTGCAATGCCCATGCCCAAACCCTGACGATTGACCCTGCCGTATCTGCTGCTATCGCAGTTAATGCCGGCGTGATCAACGGGCAACTGAATACCACCAACAACAAGCTTGACCTTATCCAGAAAGGCCAGCTGGCTGTAACCGGTCAATTAGTGGTTGTCAATGACCTGCAAAATAAGATCTATCAGGGGCTGAGCCAGGTAGCCTCGGTCATTAATAACCTGACTACTATTAAAGAGATCGCTGAATGCGGCAACGACATTATTAAGGATGTGGAGTCCTCTGTCATGCTGGCGAAATCCGACCCGGTTTTATTGCTTTTTGCCGAACAGGGTGCCCGTGATTTTAAAACGCGGGCAACCATTCTTGCCGCAGATGTCAGCGCCTTTGTACTTAAAGGTGGAAATAACCTGATGGATTCCGGTGAACGTGGTAAAATGCTGAATCATATCGCTGATGAAATGCGCATCCTGCGCGGTATTGCCTATGGGATGGACAGGGCCATGTACTGGGCAAAGATCAACGGTGTTTTTCGCTCGCTTAACCCGTGGTCGGAGTGGCAGAACCAGGATGTCAGGATTGCCAATGATGTACTCACTAATGCCAAATACCTGAAGCAATGAAGCATAAAGTAATTATGGCCTGTCCGCCCTGGAAGCAATACCGGAAATACCGAAGGTCACACCTATCGCTAACAGATAATATTCCGTTCAACACGTTCAAAGCGGCCCGGATCTTTGATTTCCTCGCAGAGTGCCTGAGAGACTTGACCACGGAAGATCATTGCCTGTTCTTATGGACGAAAGGAAAGTACACCGAGGAATGCCGTTCCTATATGAAAAGCCTGGGCTACCACTATTCCGGATATCTCCTGTGGTACCGGCCCCGCTGGAAACGTGGCGTCTCCGGTAAAACGCTTGAATACCTGATGTTATATGTAAAAGACGCACAGGAATCCAATGACATCAAATTCCCCGATGCAATCACCTCGCCCTTTACAGGACAGGTCTCCCGGAAGGGACAAAAACCTACTGACGCCTATGAACTCATCGAAAACCTGTTTCCTTTCAGCAGTAAGCTGCAAATCTTCGGTTTTGTAGACCGGAGCAGTTGGACAGCCATCCATTATAACCCCAAGAAAATTCTTGACTTATGAAAATATCATTTTTTGTCATTGCTTGCCTGTTAGCCATGACCACCAAAACCATGGCTCAGCATAAAATACTGGACATTCCGGCCCTGCACCAGTTAGTTGATGAATCTGAATCCGAAAATAAACTACAGGTAAAGGCAAAGAACCAACAGGCGCTTGCAACGGCCAACGAACAGGCCAACCTGACTTTATTGACAAAAACGAAAAACATGTACCGCACCTTACAACAGCGGTATAATACACTCGGAACAGCGATAAACATTGCGGACATCGGTATTTATGCAACACCCATGGTGAGCCGAATTATTAGCAACCAGGCCCAGATTATCCGCTTAGTTCAGCAAAACCCGGCGTTAATTGCCATCGGCTATCAATCTGCCCTGCAATTTACCACGCAGGCACGGAGCCTGGTTGCCTACGTAACCGGGCTCACCCTGACGCTTGGCGATGTTAATCAAATGAAAGCTGCAGACCGGAAGATGCTCTTTGATTATGTGATATCCGAACTAAGCGATATCCAGGATCTATCAGGCAATATGTTGAATATGATGCAGTATTCCAGCCTCGCTTCCCTATTAAGGGCCGCAAACCCGTTTCAAAATTTCATTGACGCCGATAAGTCTATTGGCCTCGAAATTATTCAAAACGCAAAATACCTGAAATGAAAAACCTATGTATATCCGGCTTGCTGCTGTTATTTTTTCATTGGGTACACGCCCAGGAATACGTGATTGACTACCAGCACCTTGTTGCCGTTTCTCAAAATGCTTCGGTCCGAAGTGGCGCAGAGGTTACCCATGACCAGTATCTCGGCAAGATCAATAACAATATCAATGACCTTAATACCAATGTCGGCTCCGTTGTACTGGCCCAAACCATGATCTATCAAGGGCTTTCCAATGTTAATTCCGCTTTAAAGGATGGACTTGCCGTTAAAAACATAGCGGTGATCATTGCCGATATGACCGGTTACATCAACCAGGCATTGGCAATGGCAAGAAGCGAACCCTATCTGTTGGTTTTTGCCGGGAACATGGCCGCTGAAATGCGAACGCGGTCGCTGGCTTTGGTAACGGATGTTTCGGGTTATGTCCTCAAAGAGGGCAATAACGTACTCGCCGACTATAACTCCCGCGACCAGTTATTACGCAAGGTGATCACCCAATTGCAAATATTGGATGGCCTGGCTTATGGAACCTGGAAGGCCATGTATTGGGCAAAGGAACGGGGCGTGATCGCCTCTTTAAATCCATTTGCCAATTTCATCAGTCAGGATACCAGGATCGTTGATCAGATCATTCAAAACGCAAAATACTTAAAGCAATAACCTCATCCCGGTAATGCGGGATGACTGCTTGAGTACTGTTTAAAATCATAAAGAATCATGAAGAACTTCTTAATATCACTACCATTCATACTGCTATCGCTTTTACAGCATTGTTCCGGGCAGGTGCCCGCGCAGGATAAGGCCGTTCGCTACCAGGAGGAACGGATGGTTTACCTGCAATGGGATCAAAATAAATTTGAACCCAAAGCCGGCTTTTTGAGCCTCAACCCATATTACTGGCTGACCTGGGGATTATTTCATCCGAATTACCATAAAACGGATCTGCGTCCGCTCAGTGCGTCCGGCCCGCAAACCCAACGGCTGGCATTGGTAGGGGCCATGAACACCACGGATAATAAATATAAACTACAATCTGATACCGTGCGGAACACGGCTTTATCCGAGATCGCCAATCAAACCGGGCTTGCTTCAGATGCCGATCCCTTGTGGCAGTTGTACTACAAAAATGAGCTGAAACCAGTGCTTAATAATTCAATGGCGACAATTTTAGCGGGACTTTCCCCACAGGTAAGCACCAAATTGGTTTCCGAAGGATTATATAGCTGGTACAAAAACGAGCTGGATATGCTGACGGAACGGATCGACGCCGCACATTCAACCACTATGGATCGTGGCGCCCGCATCCTGGCTTACCACCGTTACCTGATGGAATATCGCAGGCTCGCCGGCGTCTGGGCCATCCGTACCTCATCCGCGCAAACAACTATCAATATGGCCGCCCAGCAGCAAAAGCTACAAGCTGGTCAGGTGGCGGTCAGCAACTGGACGCCGCAAACGGATATCCAGATCGCTAAACAAGTTTTACAACACCTGCAATGAAAAAGAAAATATTATTAACTGTTCTGCTCTGTCTATGCATTTCAGTTTTATTTGCTCAATCCAGTCCCAATCCGGATAACACCAAAACCTTGCAGTTCCTGCAGGGGGACGGTGTTTACGAAGCCGGTGTCATGGTGTTTTTAAAAGGCCTGAAAGATTCCGTATGGACACATTTCGACCTGTTTATTACAGACGCCAAAGCGCTTGCCGCTATTTTTATGATCATTTTTTTTGCGATCAAGTCTTATGAAATGATGGTTGGTGACAAGCAATTGGAGATCATGCCATTAATGCGGCCATTTGGTTTGGCCATGGTCATTTTATGGTGGGGCCCATTCGTTAAAATGATCGCCTTCCCAACCGATTTGGTAACCAATCAAACGGAGCAGATGTTTAACAGTGAACAGACGATCGTAAATAACTTAAGGTTAAACCGCTCCAGCCTGATGCTGGCCGTTGCCAACTCGCTTTATACTTACCAGGCACAAACGGAAGTGGCGGAAAAGGAAAGCGATACCTGGTACGGGCAGGCATGGGATTCCATAACCAGCACGGTAAAAGAAGGTATCAGCACCGTGGTTTCACCTTTATTGGAATTAAAGAACCGGCTCACCGTGGGAATGCAGTTGCTCTTTACGCAATTGTTGGAATTGATGGGGATATGGATTTTGCGCCTGGCAGTTTATATCATTTTTATGATACAGATTATTTATTCCTCCATCCTTATCATTCTGGGCCCTTTTGCAGTCGCCGTAAGCATCCTGCCGGCGTTTCGCGATAGCTTCAGCACCTGGATTGCCCGTTTTATTTCTGTTAACCTTTACAGTGGCATCGGCTACCTGATCATGTACCTCACCGGCCTCATGCAGGAATATGCATTGACCTCCGAGATCAGTAAATACAAAGAGTTGGTCGGCGAAAACGGGATGAGCGCCAATCTTGAAAAAATGGCATGGTTTGCCGGAAATGGTATCCTTTCTTTTGGAACGGTAATCATTGTATTCCTGATCGGCGCAATATGTATGTTCACCGTACCCAGCATCTCTACGTGGATCATCTCCACCTCCGGTATCAGTTCGGCCACCTCTACTTTTGGCCGTAGTGCCGGAACTGTTGCGAGTATGGCCCGTAAAGCCACCGGCAGTTTCTTCTAAATCTTCTTGTTCTCCTTTTCCCTTTAATGTCAGGCTGACCCGCAATTGCGGGCCGGCCTTTTTTATTTAACGCCAATAATCATGATCATCAAAAATATTGAAGCCAAAATCAGGCTGGCGACATTCATCGCGGCCGGCAGCCTGCTTACCTCACTGGTCATCGTCGGCATGAATTGCCTTTATGCTTATAAGATGGTTTCCAATGCACAAAAAAGCATCTATATCCTGGATAATAATATCCCGATCCTCGCACGGCAAACCGATGTGCAAATGAACCGCCCTGCCGAGTACAGAGCTGATGTTGACCTTTTTCATTCCCTTTTCTTTTCATTAACGCCGGATGATAATTACATGGAATACCAAATGAAGAAGGCCATGTATCTCGTCGATGAATCTGGGATGCAGCAGTATAATAACCTCAAAGAGAATGGATTTTTTAACTCGATCCTTTCTTCCAGTTCGGTACTGACGCTACAAACGGATTCCATCTCGGTGGATATGCCCAGGCACTATTTCCGTTATTACGGTAAACTCAAAATTGACCGCAGAAGCTCAACAGTCGTTCGTTCCCTGATCACCGAGGGCTACCTGAAAGATATCCCCCGAAGTGATAATAACCCGCACGGTGTATTGATCCTGAACTGGAAAACCCTTGAAAATAAAGACTTGCAAGATGTGGAAAAGAATACATTCTAACAGGGTTCCCAGGGATACACTGTACAGCGAAATACATAAAGAATTCGGCAGCTATTTCGCTATTGCCGGGAACGCAGCTAAACGGGTCGCGAGCACTTATCCAAAGTTTTTTTGGGGATGCATGATCTTTCTTCTGGCTTTATCCTTTGTGCTGTCATTTACTGTCTTTCGAAAACCCAAAAAAGCCAATGTAACGGTAGTTAAAAAAATCAACCCGGTGGAGGATGGCTTTAGCCAGATCTTACAGGCCACCGGAAATATCCGGGAGACCATGAACCTTAAAAAGCTGGTGGACAGCCTCACGGCCAAAAGGCAGCTTTCTGCCAGGGACAGCACCTTATTGGATAGTGCCCTTTCCCGCTTATCCAAAATTCACCAATCACTAAAGTAAAACTTATGAAAATTGATTTTAAGCAGCCCAAATATATGCTGCCACTTATTCTATTGCCCTTTTTGTGCCTTTTCTTTTACGTATGGCAAAGTGGTTTTTCCAAGCCAAAGGAGGAAGTTAAAGAAACCGTAGGGCTAAACGGATCTGTCGGCCAGGTTTCGGCTGATGTGCGCAAAAAACAATTAGCCGATAAACTCGATGCTTACCGCAGCACCTATAAAGAGGCTGATGGCCTAACAGCCGTAAACGTGATCCCCCGCGAAAACTCAAGCAACCCTGCATTTAACAACGATTATTCGGAGCAGCAAAAGAAAAGGCTGGATTCCATCCGGCAAGCCATGAAATTAAAATTTGGCACTGGGAATCATACCAATAGCAGGCAGGAATCAACAACCAGCTTATCCGGGGACCGGCAGGTTGCCCAAGCGATTGAGTCCATCAACAGAAGACAGGCCAATTCTTCACATCCGATAACTGCAGTTGCCAAAGAAAAGGACCCGATGGATGTTTTCAGGGCGCAAATGGCCATTATGGATAGCATCAATAAGCAAAATGATCCTGCCTACAAGGAGGAGCTAAAGAAAAAGCAGGCTGCTGATATGATCGCTAAGGCAAAGCAAAACCAGATCAAACTTTCGGTTGCGAAAGCTGACGTGATCTCCACGGATTTTAATACCGTTTTACCCGAAAAGCAGCCGGCATTTATCAGCGCGGTCATCGATGAAAACATGACCGGTTTTGCAGGGTCACGCCTACGACTGAAATTATTGGAAGATATCAAGGCGGGTAATAACCTCATCAAAAAAGGCACTTACCTTTTCGCACAGATCAATGGTTTTACCGAACAGCGCGTTACGCTCACCATTACATCCATTTTATACGAGGGGAAAATCCTTCCGGTTAAGCTGGATATCTATGATATGGACGGTTTGCCGGGCCTGTATGTACCCTCATCCGCATTTCGCGATTTTACGAAAGACCTGGGCAGCAATTCCATGCAAGGGGTAACCATAGATGGAAGTTCGGGAAATAGCCAGTTTATCATGAGCTCGCTGAGTAAGGTTTTTCAATCAACCTCATCGGCCATAGCTGACCTCATCCGAAAAAACAAGGCAAAGCTTAAATACAATTCCTACCTCTATTTAATTGACCCTGATGCTTTGCAAAACGCTCAAAACGGCGAAGCACAATTGAATGCAGATAAAATGAAATAAAACACTTCACAAAATTCTATTAAAGCGCAGCACTTCAAACTGCCACTTACCGATAATAAAAAATAACAAACATGAAAAAGATCTTATGCTATCTATTGGTGCTATGCGCCCCATCCCTTTATGCCCAGGAAAAACTACCCGTGGTTTACCTGCCGGAAAACCTGACCATACACTTTGTCTCGCCGGAGCCTATACAATATGTGGATATTTCCACCAAGGACCTCATTGGTGATCTTCCACTTAAAAACGTATTGCGGCTAAAACTACGGGATTCACTCAAGTCCTTTTCCGGATCGGTGGTTACGGTTGCCGGTGAAAAGTTTATTGCACAATACCGTCTGTTACCGGGTCTTCCGGGTGTACCTACGGAGATCAATATCGTTCCTGATGACATGCACCCGCTGGACATTTCCGGAATCGGCCTGTCCCAAAATCAACTGAAAGGTTTGGCCCTCAGCCTCATCGCCAAAAGCCCGGATAAACGTATGGAAAAGGTAAAAGCCTTTGGTATTAAAGGACAGCTGAACCATGTATATACGGTTGGTGACTATATTTTTCTGGATATCAGCTATCACAATAAAACAAACCTTAAATATGACATTGCTGATTTCCGGTTCAAAGTGGATGATAAGAAGGTCACCAAAGCGGCCAATAACCAGTCCGTTGAAGTTAAACCGGTGTTCGTGCTGTTAAGCCCGCCGGCATTTGCCAAAAATTACAGGAATATCTTTGTATTTAAAAAGATGTCTTTTCCGGGCAATAAAGTTCTGCATGCTGAGCTAAGCGAAAAGCAGGTTTCCGGCCGTATCGTTACCCTGAGTATTTCCTATCAGGACATACTGGATGCGGATACGCTCCCAAACTAATCCTATTATCATTATCATGACTGATTCCATAGCCTACGATTACGTAAAGCTTGTGTTGGAAGAAGAATTTTTCAGGGCCTACCTGCGCTTTTCCAACAACGGGATTCTCCACTACGAGCTTACCAATATCCTCGAAGTCTGCGCCCCGCTCATCCAGGGCCTTGACGAGGACGACCGCTTCCTAAAATATGAAGTGATCGGCACCATAGCAAATTATTTACAGGAGGTTTAGTATGGCATTTAATCCGGTAAAGAAGATGGCAGATAATATTGCGGCCATCCGAATCGCGCTGGACTTTAATGGACAGCAGCTCTCCGAAACAGAATTAGAAACGCTGAAAAAATATGCCGGTTTCGGCGGGTTAAAAGCAGTATTGTTTCCCCCCGGGGACATTTGGACCTGGGAGAATTTGGGAGCTTCAAAAACCGATCTAAAGCTCTACCCACAAGTGATGGAACTGCATGGCCTGTTGCAGGAACAACTAACATCAAAGGATTATAAGGCAACGATTGATGCCTTGAAAAGTAGTTCACAAACTGCCTATTATACACCAGACTATATTCCAAGGGCGATCTATGCTGCCATGAAAGAGGCCCATATTTTACCAAAACGAATATATGAGCCAAGTGCCGGGGTCGGTGTATTTATTGATGAGGCCGTAGCAGCGTTTGATGGCCTGCAACAGATCAATGCGGTTGAAAAGGATATCCTCACCGGTAAGATCCTCACCGCCTTATGTTCGGTTTCTCAGATACCTGTGGATGTTCAGATCAAAAAACTGGAAGAAACCCCTGCCACAGAAAAAGCGCAATCCGATGTGGTTATCAGCAATATCCCTTTTGGTAAGATCGCGGTTCATGACCCTGCCTATAATAAAAGCGGCATATCAGCTAAAGTGCATACCTATTTCTTCGCTAAGGGGCTGGATAAAATTAAGGATGGCGGCATTTTAGCATATATCGTTACCGAGGCTTTCCTGAATAACCCATCAAACGAAACGGCCCGAAAATACCTGTTTACCTCCGCTGACCTGTTAAGTGTAGCCGTGCTGCCTGCCAACCTGATGAAGGAAAATGCGAATGTAGAAGTTGGCATGCACCTCATCCTGGTACAGAAAAATGATCTAAAGGAAACCCTCACCGAAGCGGAAAGCCAGTTGATCGATACGATAGAGGTAGAAAATTCATTTGGTAAATATTACCTGAACGCCTGGTTAGCCGGCAAAAATGAATTGGTATACGCCGATGAAATTATTGAGGGCACCAATGCACGGGGCAAAGCGTCACGGGTCGCCTGGCAAAATGGCGATATGTTGGACATCGTTCCTTCCCTTCAGGAGCAATTGGTAGCCGGTTTTGCCAATTTTAACTACGCTAAGTGGGAAGCGATTTCCTTTGACACAAAGGAGACGCAACTTAAACAGTTTACCTTTTTGGCGGTACCCCAGCCGCCGAGATCGGAGGATAAAAAAGGTTTGAGTTTTGGCCAGTTAGGCTTGTTCGATGCGCCGGTTCAAACTGACCAGGATAACAAAGCATCAGCTTACCTGGATGATTTGGATAAGCAATTTGTAGATGCCGGTACCGTTCGGCAGATCAGCGTGATCCGCACAACTGCCCGGCCTTTGCATGACAGTATTGTATTGCTCACAGCCCGTTCCAAAGCTAATAACAGGTATGTATATAAGCTTTACAGTAACCTATCCGAGATTTCATTTCCCGGCAAATGGATGTCGGGTAATGTTCTTGGACAGGAGTTGGACAGCCTCTCGGTTAAATTAAAAAGCTTCGGTCATGACCATCGATATGAAGGTGATAGCAGTCTCGAACCGGCTTTTAAACTGCAACCTGATAAGCCGAAAGCCTTTACCGACCTGAAGCCTTTTTATATTAAGGATACCCTGGTTTTATTTAATGGTAAGCTTGGACTTATTGCTGAGCCGCACAACTTCGAAGCTAAATTCGATGCGCTTGATCCACAGCCGGAATTGCCTTTTTACGAGGATTACCTGACCCTGCGGGATATTTACCTGGAGTTATCGGGTTACGAAAATGAGCACGAGATCCAGTTTCCTGAACTACGTAAATCGCTCAACTTTTATTATGATGCCTTCATAGTCAAACATGGCGAGCTGAATAAAAATGCCAACCGGAACCGCATCCTAAATGATGCGGCATTAGGCTTCAAGGTACTGTCCTCTCTCGAAGTCAGGGAGAATGAACAATTTGTTCGCTCCGATATCTTTCACGGGCCGCTTTTTCAGCAAAAGGAAATGCTGAAAACCGATGATCCTGCTGAAGCGCTGGCAAGATGCCTGAACGACACCGGCAGGGTGGATTTAATGCTTATCGGACAGATCACCGGTTTAACAGCGAATGAGATCATCCTGCAATTGGATAAGCAGATCCTGCTCAACCCGCAAACGCTGAACTGGGAAACAACCGATAATTATCTTTCGGGTAATGTTGTGCTGAAATTGAAGGCGGCTGAAAAGCTGGCCGGTGACGATCCGCAAAATCTTCAGTTCGCAAGAAGCCTTGCTGCTATCCGGCGTGTACAGCCTGAACGAATACCATTTGAAAGGCTTGATTTTAATCTTGGGGAGCGCTGGGTGCCGATTGATTTTTACCAGCGGTTTGCAACTGACCTTTTCAAACTGGATACCAAAATAAATTACCTGGCATCCATTGATGACTATAAGGTCAGCTATGCCAAAAAAGGCAATACGATAACCAATGAAGAGTTTTCAGTCACGCCAAAGGAAAGCAACAAGATCACCGGACGCACCTTGTTGGAATATGCCCTCCTCAATACCAATCCTCATTTTACCTACCCGGTAGAACAGTACGGGAAAGTAGTACGGGTACCGGATACGGAAGCGATACAAAACGCGCACCGCAAGGTCGATAATATCAGGGCGCGTTACCTGCTTTGGCTGCTGGAACTGCCGAATGAGGATAAAAAGTATTTAGAAAAGCTATACAATGACACGTACAACTGTTATGCGCTGCGCGAATATGATGGGAGTCACCTGACCTTTCCGGGCCTTGATTTTAAAGCTTTAAAGATCTTAGACCTTTATCCCTCGCAACGAAATGCGACCTGGCGGGTGATTCAAAATAATGGCGGGCTGATCGACCATGAAGTTGGGCTCGGTAAGACCCTGACCATGATCATCGCAGCCATGGAAATGAAACGGTTGGGGATCGTTCATAAACCAATGATCCTGGCTTTAAAGGCTAACGTCCAGCAGATCACCGATACGTTCCGGCTGGCTTATCCAAAAGCTAAATTACTGGCACCGGGCGAAAATGATTTTGAACCGGCCAAGCGCAAACGGATTTTTCACGAGATCAAAAATAACAACTGGGATTGTATCATTTTAACCCATGACCAATTTGGTAAAATCCCCCAGGACCCGGAGATCCAGCGGCAGATCTTAGAGATCGAACTGGACAACACGGAGCTTGATCTACTGGCCATGCAAAGCGGTGGTGAAGAGATCACCAAAGAGAAGCTGAAAGGTTTAGAGATCAGGAAGGAAAACCTGGAGGCCAAGCTGAAAAGCGTGATCGATGCCATCGAAAACCGAAAGGATACCGGTATCAATTTCCGGGAAATGGCTATCGATCACCTGTTCATTGATGAATCCCATAAGTTTAAGAACCTCACGTTTACCACCAGGCATACTAAAGTTGCAGGTTTGGGAAATATCGCCGGCAGTCAGAAAGCGCTTAACATGCTTTTTGCCATTCGTACCTTACAGGACCGCTACGATACGGACCTGTGCGCTACCTTCCTTTCCGGCACCCCAATTTCCAACAGCCTGACGGAAATGTACCTCATTTTTAAGTACCTCCGCCCGAGGGAACTGGAAAGGCAGCATATCAGCAATTTTGATGCATGGGCTGCGGTTTATGCGCGCAAAACAGTCGATTTTGAATTTACGGTCACCAACGAGATCAGGGCGAAGGAACGTTTTCGCCATTTTATTAAAGTACCGGAACTTGCCTTATTTTATAACCAGATCACCGATTACAAGACAGCTAAACATATCAATCTCGATAAGCCGGAAATTGAGGAAACACTGGTCAATATCAAACCCACGCCTGATCAGCAGGACTTCATTAAGCGCCTGATGCAATTCGCCAAGACGGGTGATGCCACCTTTATCGGCAGGCGTCCCCTGACCAAAGATGAGGACAAAGGCCGGATGCTCATCGCCACCAACTATGCCAAGAAAATGGCGGTAGATATGCGGTTGGTAAACCCGGATAAATATGGCGACAACCCAGGCAATAAAGTCAATGTTTGCGCGCGGAATGTGGCAGAGATCTACCATGAAAGTACGCCGCATAAGGGAACGCAGATCGTATTCAGCGATATCGGCACACCGAAACCCGATGAATTTAATGTGTATGATGCCCTGCGGGATAAGCTGATCAATGATTTCAACATCCCGGCGAGTCAAATCACCTTTATACATAACTGGGCGACCGATAAGCAGCGTAAAGAGCTGTTTAAAAAAATGAACGCCGGGGAGATCAGGATTCTCATTGGCAGCACCGAAAAAGCCGGAACAGGTTTAAATGTTCAGGAACGCATCGTTGCCATGCACCATTTGGATATCCCCTGGAAACCTTCTGAACTGGAACAGCGTGATGGCCGCGGGGCACGGCAGGGTAACTGGTTGGCCAAACAGTTTTATGGCAACAAGGTCAGGAACTTCATTTACGCGGTAGAACAATCACTGGACAACTACAAGTTCAACCTGTTAAAAAACAAGCAGATCTTCATTAGCCAGATGAAGAACAATGAATTATCCGTGCGTACCCTGGATGAAGGGGCAATGGATGAACAAAGCGGCATGAGTTTCTCTGAGTATATCGCCATTTTATCAGGGGATACCTCCTTATTGGAAAAGACACGCCTTGAAAAAAAAGTTGCCGAACTGGAAGGGTATAAAGGTGCCCACTTTAAGGAAGTCTCCCGCAGCCGCTACCTTCTGGAAGACCTGGAAAAGAAAAGCCGGGAAACTCAGTCCACTTTGGAACTGCTGCGCAAGGACGAGGTGAGCTACAAAAAAGTCCTGAAACTGGATGAAGACGGAGCCAAACAGAACCCGCTTAAATTAAAAGATTCTGAATTGGCAGATACCGTTGCTATTGGCAATCACCTGATCGCTTTGTATAAAAACTGGTCGCCTGCTGATTATAGCAAGCCAGATCTTCATTTAGGTGAATTGTATGGCTTTGATCTGTTTATCAGGCGAAAGCTGCAAACCATTGAGGATGGTTTCTCCAGTAGGATCACTCATGTAACCTCCCTATACGCAGAAAGCCGGTCAACCGGCATAAAGTATATGCAAAATGGTGGGGCACCTAACATTGACAATCCCAAACATGCGGCAAGGTATTTTTTGGATGCGATCAACAGGGTTATTGGCATGGCGGAGCGATACGAAAAGGAGTTGGATGGTATCAACAAACAAATTCCTGAAGTACGTGAGTTGTCGCTTAGGCCCTTTGACCAGGAGTATGAATTGGCTTCCTTAAAAAAGGAAGTGGAGAAACTCGATATGGAGATCAATCAAAAAATAGCTGAAAGGGAAAAGCAGGCTCAGGCAGATCAAATGACAATTGATGATGTCGATGATTCGATTGAGCTGGTCCCTGCTGGTACTAAACGTTAACATTTAAAATCTAAACTATGGAACAGATCAGTGTCTATACCAAGCCAAGGCCGGTAATCCAATTGGGTGAAACATCGTTTTACGTTGATGCGCAGTGGCAATATCTGATTGAGGTCGAAAACCCCGAAAACCAGATCGATATGGGGGAAGCCCGCTCTTTTAAAGATCGCATCGAATTATGGTATGACCCTTTGATCAGGAATTGTTATAATGGCCCCTTTGTGGCGACACCTCCCGAGCACATTCACATCTACTGGTTTCACTCCTTTAGCGCTTTAGACCCTGCGGGTGAGGCCGCAAAGCTTGATGAACTCAATCCGGAATGGCGGGTGGAATCAGACATCAAGCTGCCTTTGGCTGAAATAGCAGGCAGGTATTTTTTTGTAGATAAAAAGTACAGTTGCTTTTATGAAGTGAATAACTGCTGGAACTCGATTAGTTTTAAGGAGATCACTTGCCGTAAAAAGGCCAAGGGCTTCTTTATCAATCGGACTTACTTTAATACCGCTTTTCCACATGAGATCGCTGCTGCATCAAAAGCACCGTTATGGCCGGAGCATATCATTTTCGCTCCGATAAAGGGCGGCGCTAAAGTGAATAAAATCATAAACGGTTATTTAAGGCGTAAGAATAAGCAGCGCTAACCGCAATTAACAGAGCGATCTGAACAAGCCATCCGCATAAGCCGATCGCTTTTTTTATTTGATAACATTCCTGATATGGAAGAACGGCGAAGCCCTCCTTCCTACACTTAAAAAACAATTATATGGAAGAAACCAGAGAACAGCAAAAACTCCATGGGTTTTTGCAATGCGCCATCTATATATCCATAGGTTTAGAAGCTGCCATTTTTATTTATCATGATGCCCCTTTCTGGGGCATTTTTTTTACGCCACTGGATAAGATCAGCCACCTGGTCATTTATTCCGCCCTGGTTTATAGCAAGCTAACCACGTTTGGCCTCATCTGCCTGGTCAGCATCGGTACGCTGGCAAAAAAGAAAACAGACCTCGACCCTAAAAAACATATCATCTATCCGCTTGTAATCGGTCTGTTTTTATTCTTCGGCAGCCTTGTATTTGCGGGTCGTGCCTCCCCGGTAGCATTTGCCTATACCAGTTGGTATAACCTGCTTTATCTCATTTGCTCATTTTCCGGTGCGCTCATGGTGAGCCTGTCTATGGATAACATCTCCAAGTTTATCAAATCAGGCTTGGGTAAGGATAAATGGAACACCGAAGCAGAAAGCTTCATGCAACCGGTCAAGCGGGTGGAGACGCCTTATTCGGTCAATATCCCCATGCTTTTCTATTACAAAGGAAAAGTAAGAAATGGGTGGATCAATATCTGCAATGTATTTCGCGGCACCATGGTGATCGGTACACCCGGTTCAGGTAAATCGTTTAGTATCGTTAATCCCTTTATTCGCCAGCTGATCGCTAAAGAGTTTGCAGTATGCCTGTATGATTTCAAGTTCCCCGACCTTGGGCATATTGCTTATTACCACTATCTGCTGGCCAAACAGAACGGTAAACTAAAAGGCTTTGCTTTTCATGTCATTAATCTTAATGACATTGAAAGAAGCCGCAGGATCAACCCGTGGCGGGCCGATTATATTAAATCATTGGCCGATGCGGCGGAAACTGCCGAGGCATTGGTGGAGGCATTAAAGAAAGGCGACCGCTCCGGTGGCAGTGATCAATTCTTTACCAGTCTGCTATTAACTTTTTAGCATCCTGTGTTTATTTCATGAGCAAATACAAAGGCGGCATTTATTCCAGCTTCCCCCATGTATTGGCTTTGCTGAACCGCTCTTATGAGGAAATATTTAATGCCCTGACCTCAGAGCCGGAACTGCGTTCGTTGCTGTCACCTTTTATGACCGCTTATAACGCAAAAGCGTTCGACCAGTTGGAGGGACAAATAGGAACGCTGAAAATCTTTATCAGCCGGTTGGCTACAAAAGAAACGTATTGGGTATTCTCAGGGAATGACTTTGATTTGAAGATCTCCGATAAGGAAAATCCCGGTATGCTGGTACTGGCAAATGACCCGAACACCCAAAATATCAATTCGGCCTGCTATTCTATCATCATCAACCGCCTTACCAAGTTGATCAATACCAAAGGCAATTTGCCTTCCGCGCTGATCGTGGATGAAGTACCCACCTTATTTGTTCACCGCGTGGAAAATCTAATAGCAACTGCCAGGTCGAATAAGGTAGCCGTTTTGATGGGATTACAGGAGTTGCCACAGTTCAACCAGCAATACGGAAAAGATACTGCAGCCACCATCACCGCTGTAGTGGGTACTGTGCTTTCCGGTTCGGTCAGAAATAAGGACACGCTGGAATGGCTGGAGCGCCTCTTTGGTAAATCCAAACAGATCGGTGAAGGCCTGTCCATCGACCGCAATAAAACTTCGACCTCCCTGAATGAAAAACTGGAAGCACTTATCCCCGCAGGAAAAATCGCATCGCTTAATTCCGGTGAGATGGTTGGTGTCATCGCCGCCGACGCACAGGAAAAGTTTACCGGTCAATTTGAAACTTCTGCAGTTAACTGCCGGATCAATCTCGATATGGAAGCCATCAAGCGGGAAGAAAAAGGCTATAAGCCTTTGCCGTCCTTTTATGATTTCGGCGGGAAGCTTGATGAAAAACTACGGCAGAACTTTAACCATATCAGCCAGGAAATACAGGAAATGGTATTGGCATTCAAACCGCCAGCACCGGTTACACCAGTTAAAGCCACCATGAGAAAATGAAAGAAGAAGCCAACGAAATACAGTTGCCCCACTATTTGTTGGTACACCCTGACCTGAAAGAAGACCCGGCAAATAAACAGGGCGAGATCGGTTTTATAACAGCCGCAATTCTCAATACCGATGAATTTTATATGGGTTTTGACGACCATGAAGTCGGCTTTTACGGTGCTGATGCCCTGCTCACCTTCAGAGAGCCTGGCGACATCTATGATTATATGCATGAAAATGCGCTCAGGCTATCTGTAGATGATTTTAAAGACTTGAAAAACATCGCGCTCTTACTGGATCATGGAACAGAAAAACATATCCGAACCGCAATGGAACTGGTTAAAAAGAACGGCAACATTCGCGATGCGGTGACCATTGGTTTAGACCAGTTTCTTGGAATAGATCAAACCAGGGGTTTGAAAAGATAAGCCCTTACATGCCGAACAGCCATTTATAAATTCAAACAAACATTTAAAGCAATTAGCATGAAACAAAAAGAAACTATGGGCTTGATGGTCATGGTCAGCCCGGTCCTTTGGACTTCTGACCACGTTGGCCAGATCGGCCTCATTGAATTTACAGACTTTGAAGCAGATAAAATAGGCGTACGGTTTGAGGACGAGGAGGTAGATGCTTTCAGCGCTAAAACACTGTTTGTCCTGAAAGCTACGGAAGAATTGAAGTCATTGGCGGAAAAATTCAGGTCCATGCAATGGCCGCCAGTAGCTCAAAATCTGCAAACACTGGCATTGCTGCAGGCATCCGGATCGCCCGACCAACTGAAAAAGGCCTATATCCTCCTACAAGATGACCCGGAACTTCATCGCGAAGCTACCATCCGGTTGAACGAGGTCATCGACTTAACGCCAACACGAAAGGTTGGCAGGTAAACATTTAACAATTAAACATCATGGAAAATCAAACGTTAACCGGCACACTCGTTTTGGTGCAGCCGGATTTAGAAACTGACCCGGAAAATAAGAGGGGGCACATCGGCGTGTTAACCTATGCCAGGTCTGAAACAGAAAATTATGTACGGTTCCCCGAGGGCGGGGAAGCATTTTACCCTGCAGCGCAGGTCATGATGCTGAAAGATAAACAGGAGATCTTCAATGACCTGACTAACAACGGCTCGTCCATGCCGCTCGATGATTTTAAGGCCATGTACAAGATCATGCTGTTACTGGACAGGGGCACCTCACAGGCTTTGTACTCCGCTTTAGCTATCGCTAACGATCATCCCGGTTTACAGGAAAAGGTACTGGCTTCTATCAGCCCTGCTCAAAAACAGGAATTGGCGAAATCATATAGCCGATGAAACTACTGATCAGCTTCTGCCTGGTCTGCCTGCCTCTTAAACATCTAAAAATAAATTCCGAATACGGTTACCGGATCCACCCTCTTACCGGCAAATACGCCATGCATGCGGGTGTCGATCTCAAAGCCCGCCATGATACCGTTTATGCGATCCTTAGTGGACTGGTCAAAACAACGGGCTATGATAATGGCCTGGGCATCAACATTCGGCTGGCTCATAGCGCGGTCGAATCCAAATACGGCCACCTCAGCCAAATTTTTGTAATACCTACCGATAGCGTAACTGCCGGTGAGCCTATCGGCATCACCGGGGCTACCGGACACGTGACCGGCGAGCACCTGCACTTCAGCATTTGCTACAAGCATCAATACATCAATCCAATTAAATTTTTATACGAACTGCTTAAAAAACAAAACAATGAGCAAAAATTTCAAACCACTGCCGATCCAGCTTTCAGACAAGCTGATCGCTGAAATCAAAGAGGGTAACTCCCTGTTTCAAAAACCGGTTAAAGAAAATGGCATGCCTGCCTTTGTTAAACCGATCAACCCAACAACCGGGAAAGGATATAGTGCCATGAATGCGCTAATCCTCGGTATGCAGCGCCATGAAGACCCACGCTGGATGTCGGCTGATGCCGCGCGTTATGCCGGGAATTGGGTAAAAAAGGATGAAACCGGTACCCTGATCGAGTTTCCAAAAACGAGCGACATTCAGGCTATCCGCACCGCTGAGGGTAAGGTCATCAAGGATGATGCGGGTGTTACCCAAACCAAAAAGGTAGAATTTGATAAACCGCAGCGGGGCCAGGCTTTCCTTTTCAATGGCAGCCAGCTGAAAGACCTCGAACCATTGGAAGAGTTTTTGGCCAAACAAAATGAAGGCCAAACCCTTTCACCCATCGAACGGGCTGCAAAACTGATCGATGACAGCAAAGCGGTGATCATTCACGGTGGTCAGGAGGCTTATTATGACAAGGTTCGCGACGCGATCATCATGCCCGAGCCGGAACATTTTGAGAACGAAACCAAATACCTGCAGGCTGCCATTCACCAACTGGCGCACTGGACTGGCCATGAAAGCCGCCTTAATCGTCCGATGGAGGGTAAATTTGGTTCCCTTGATTATGCGCGCGAAGAAATGCGCGCCGCCATTGCCGGTATCCTGATCGGTGGTGAATTAAAGGTCGGCCATAACTTTGGGCAACAAGCTGCCTACATGAACAACTTTGCCAAGATCCTAAAGGACGAACCTTTTGAAATTGTAAAAGCATCCCGTGATGCACAAAAAATAGCTAACCTATTATTGGGCGTTTCACTAAAACGGGAACAAAAACAAGGTGCCGAAACCATAGGATTTAATAAAGGTGATGAGATTGCCTATATGGATACTACCTATAAGGTACTGGAAACCTATAAAACCAAGAGTATCAAAGTAGAAGATGCCGAAGGGACCCGCAAAGTGCTAAAGCCGGAATACGGCCTTTACAAATCCTTGCTGGAGGCCAAAACCAATCCCCGTGAACCGGAATTGGTTTTAGAGGAAGAACAGGGCCAGTCCGAGGAACAGGGGCAAACTCCAAAAATAGGCCGTTAATATGAACCCGATAACGTTTCACGAAAATGATCTCCCGGTCAAGGACCTGGAGACAATCGGGCTGGCCTCAGGAGGCCAGCTCCTGTTAAATGTCGATGACCTGAAAGCACTGCTTTCAGGTCGCCGTACTTCTCTGCTCGAATTGCACGATTTGGAAACCGATAACATCAAGATCAAATCCATCAACGCCAAAATCTCTTTGAAGCTCAACGAATCCGGCAAGCTGGATTTATTGATTAATCCCATCTACCGCAAGACGGATATCCCTGACTTCCTCAACGAAACGGAAGCTCAGCAATTGCGCAAAGGTGAAGTCGCTAACTTATTAAAGATCACATTGGATAACCACGGCAACAAAAAAGAAATGCTGGTTGAATATGACCCGGAAACAAAGGAATTTATTGTATCAGATACGGATAAGATCCTGGCACCGGATATGGTTAATAATGAATTCTTAACACCTGCGCAAAAAGAGGCCTATCGGAAAGGTAAAGAAGTTCAGATTGCTGATGGTACTAAATTAAATTATTCAGCCACAGACCATCATGGCATTCGCTCTAATAAATTAAGGCTTGTCGCTTCAATATTGATTGATGGCGGCCTTTCTTATATGGTGTACAAGGGCCTGAATGCAATGTTTAACCAGAAGCGCGATCAGAAATCTGCTGAAAAATTAAGTCCTGGTTATCATCAGGCGCTTAAGGATATCGAGAACCAGCGTGGATTTAAACCGCATGAGTTTGAACAATCCCGAAGCCGCAAAGGGCGGTAAGACAGATGAATAACCTTTTAACAAGGCTTGGTATTCCATTGGAAGTCCAGGCCTTTTTTAATGCAACGCCTGATCTGTCCTTTTCCTATGGCGATCAATATGAACGTTATGGCGAAGGCTTTCACATTGTCCCTTCGACAACAAATCTCTGGTTTGCAGGAACTCAACATGCAACCGATTTGATAATTACTTATTCGGCAATGGAAGCAATTGCATTCATTACCCTAAACCGCCATCGGTATCCCAGGCTTGAACAACTGGCATTTGTCGCTATTGGAAACAGGTTGCATCCAGGTCAGGGTGAATGGATCGGGCAGCACTTTCCGTGCCGCAAGGTCATACTTGCATTTGGAAAGGACTTGGTTGGGCATCTCACGGATATCAAGTTAACATCAGCTATCAAAAATATCCCGGTTAGAATCCTTCATAGGGATGCAGAAATTCATATTTATAGAAATAGCCGCCTGCGGGTTTTCCACCAGGAGCAGGTTTCCTTGCATGCCTTCCAGGAATCCTTTGGTATTCGCCCCCGTTTCCGAACCGCTAAGTCGGTTCGATCATTAACCTTTTTAGACCAACTAAAATATGAATCAGAACGATGATATTTTATTAAGGCCAGCCATGCTGTTTGCCTTTTTCAAAGCATTTCCGCTTATCCTGTTAGCGCTGACGTTTCTGCTGCTGGCCTGGTACCTCTCGCCTTATTTTGTTCTATTTAGCCTCGCTGTATGCGGACTGGCCTGGTACCGTCTGCTATATATCCGAAGTTTTAAATATCTGGTTAGCGTAGAATATATACTGATCACAAAAGGCATATTATTTAAACGCATTGACCAGGTGGAGATGTTCCGGGTGAAGGATTATATTATTACACAGCCGTTCCTGTTGCAAATATGCAAACTGATGTACCTCACCTTAAAAAGTACCGATGAAGAAAACAAGGTTATCCGCTTTGAGGGTATCCCTGAATCCGGCATCCTTGATACCATTCGGGATAGGGTTTTGAGCGCCCGTAAAAACAACAATATTTATGAATTAAATTAAGTAAGTACTTGGAAATTACTAATTTAATTAGTAATTTTAATTAATAAATGATTGTCATGAAAGCTATTGTACGTAACATATTATTAACCTGTATCATATCCATGTTTGCCTTTTTTGGGGCTGTTGGAAGGAAGCATACCAAGGCTGAAATGACCGAAGTTCAAAAGGCGGAGGCGAGGAAGGAAACATTAACCTGTTTAGCAGTTGCCTTCATAGCTTGCGGTGCCTGTGCCTGGAGGTGTAACGTTCTTTATAAAAGATTAAATGAAGAACGGGAATATCAGCGCAGGTTCAATGAGTACATGCGTAACTCTGCGTTTAACAGGCATTATTGAAAAATAATTGATAATTTGCAACATCTAATATACCGGCGACCTGCCGGTTAATTGTGATAAGGTTTAGGTTGAAAGTCCCCGGCAGCGAGTGTTTGGGGACTTTTATTTTTTACCTATCTCACCCTAACCAGGCTTCCCTTAGCCCCATCACTCAATTTTATGGACCCTTCAAAACAGCCCGCGTTTAAATCAACCGGGACGATAACGGAAAAGGAACTGATTGAACTTTATGGACCGATGCTTCGTGCAGAACTTGTTCTGAAATTCGCTGAACACAAAAATTTCGACGCTGCCAGGGAAAGTTTTGAAACATGGAATGAAAATGAAATTACCCAAGCGGATAACATGCTCTTTCATAATAATCGGCTTTCGCCCAAATCTCACGAAAGTTGGGAGACATACATTGCTAACGTGTTCCTTAAAGTGTTAATTAATGAATATGAGCAGCACAAGCAGGAAATGATAAGGATTCGCATGGAAGATCCCGTGCAGCAACAAAAGGCCGAAGAACTGTTAAAAATTCGTCAATCAGGCAAACTGCCACATATCGATCTTGCCGGAACTGATTTTACAGTGGATTGGCGATTGAGGCAAATGAGGGATACTGAACAGCCCTGGAAAAATATTAGCTTTGATGATTTTGAGATGGATGATTATGGCGATAGTTACCTGTGTTTTTTCAATACCCAGACACATGAACTTTATATGCCACCGGAAGACTTAATGGAATTGCCGGAAAATGTCGTGGTTCTTGAAATACCAAACGAGCTCCATCTCGATCCTGTTGCAGTGGCACGTGAATACGGGTCGGATCTTTCAGAACTGTTACGAGAATATCCCATAACAGCGAATTTAGCAGCCAAAGTTTTCCCTTTATCTGAATCGGGCTTACCTGAATTGATTGAAAAT
>NZ_CAXVWK010000051.1:0-2672 GCF_964263795.1 Mucilaginibacter sp. | reverse complement strand
GTTAAGATTATCTAAAGTTTCTGACAACATAATCGCTGATCTGCTTATCAAAACTTTTAGAATTATCCGCAGAATGGTTGACTAACTATACGGTTTTAGCTAAATTGAGCGATGAATTTTTTTAAGGGACTTATTGCAAGTTGTGCTATCAGCATCTTGACAATGATTTTTAGTAGTGGTGCCTACGCGCAATTTCCCGCGGCAATCAATAAAACGTCAGCAGGGTTTTTAATCGGTGTTCCAGTTGGAAAATCAACAGACAGGTATATTAACGGGTATGGATTTTCTGTGAAGTGGGAGCGGAACATTGCAAAGTCATTCAATTTTATCGGCTCTGCAGGGTATATGACCTTTCAGTACCGTGATGACATTAAAAAAAGGCTTGAAAATCTTGGAGAAGATGTACATGTGGATGGAGTTGTGCCGATAACAGTTGGTGGTCGATATTATTTCGGAGGAATCTATTACGCCGCTCTCGAAGCAGGAACTGCAGTGACAATTGGCGATAACATAACAACATCTTTCTCCTATGCGCCAAGCGTAGGCGTTTATCTCCCTTTCAACTCGCGCTATGGTGCAGACATTGGTGTAAAGTATGAACGCTGGCGACGAAGCACTGGTGAAGTTACCTTTGTTGGACTTAGGTTTGCTTTTGCATTGAGCAACTAACCGCTTTTGTACATCGTTTATCTCTGGAGCACCAATAACAGCGATTCAGCGGCCACTCTGTTTTTCAACCATAAACGCAGGCGCTCTTTTTCTTTGTTAGCCAGGTTACCTGACATATTGATTAATGCTACAGTTACTGTATCCATTCGATTTGAGTCGATGTTTTTTAGTTCAACGTTATTAATGGTAAATGATTTTAAATCTGGATACAGTGATTTAAGTTCTTTATCAAGTTTTGGAATGGGTCTGTTTAGCGCGTTGTAACTGTTTGATTTTTGTTTGGTCGAGTCGTCCTGATAAACAGCTTCCAATATACTGGCTTTGATCTGCGATATGTCGAGCTCGTTCTTCGCATTCAACCCCTGTCTGATGATTAATTTCGTTCCATTGAGTTTGTACGCTGGCATTTTTTTCTCTAAGGAATCAATTTGGAGTTTGTTGAGTTCATTACCCAGCAAGAGGAGGTCGATTTGATTTCCTTTTCGGCTGTATTTAAAAAGCTTAGAGATCACTTGTGTGTTTTTATAGTTCAGCTCATGCTCAATAAATGCCCTTGCATTGTTCTCAAAAATACTTTTATCTACAATCCTATAAGCGAGAAATACGCTTGGAGCTGCTGTTACCAGCACAATGATCAGGATATACCTGCTCACTTTCTTTTGGTAAGCCTCATCTCCGAAATCCTTTTTATGAAACTTTAAATATCTCACAATGAGAAGCGTGGCAACGCAAATGAAGATACTGTTTATGAAATATAAGTAAAGCGCACCAAGGAAAAAGTAGACGTTCCCTGAGGCTAACCCATAGCCTGCGGTACATAACGGAGGCATCAATGCCGTGGCGATGGCAACCCCTGGAATGACATTGCTTTTTTCCTTTCTTGTTGCCGCTATAATCCCTGCCAGACCACCCAAGGCGGCGATGAATACGTCCCAGATAGATGGAGACGTTCTTGAGAGGAGTTCTGAGGATGCCTCATGTAAGGGGGTAGCCCAAAAGTATAGCGTCGACGTTGCAATACTTATTATAGTTGCTATTGCTAAGTTTCTTGCACCTTTCTTTACCAGTTCAAAATCATTGATACCGATCCCTAAGCCAATACCCATGATTGGACCCATTAGTGGTGATACGAGCATTGCACCGATAATTACGGCGGTAGAATTCAAGTTCAAGCCTATAGATGCGATAAATATGGCGAAAATTAACGTCCACAAATTTGCACCCCGGAATTCAACGTTCCTTTTAATGGATTCTATTGTATCGGATTCTTCAGCATTATCTTCATGAAGGCTGAACCTGAAGGATATAAATTTCTTGAAGGCGGTAAAAATCTCATTCATCTTTAAAACTGTAATTTTTTAGCGAGTTTTCCTATAGTAAGTCCCTGTACTAATATAGAAAAGACCACAATAATATAAGTGATCAGTACAAATTGATCCCGGTGCATGGATGGTGTTAATGATAGTGCCAGTGCAACGGATATGCCACCCCGCAAGCCACCCCAGGTAAGCATGGTCACAGCGTTTTTCTCGAATTTTACTTTCTTCCGCAATATCGATACCGGAAGAATTACCGATATCCAGCGTGCCAGCAGCACTACTGCAATGCTGATTGTTCCAATTATAATTACCGTTGGCTCAATTTTTACGATTAACATTTCCAGGCCTATGAATAGAAAAAGCACAGCGTTTAAAATCTCATCTATCATTTCCCAGAATTTACCGAGATAGTCTCTGGTAAGATCAGACATTCCTTCTCGCTTCGATTTGTTACCGGTAATCAGACCGGCAATTACCATGGCTAATGGCCCTGATACGTGCATATGTCCAGCTAAATAATAGCCACCCATCACGATGGCGAGCGTAATCAAGACTTCTACTTTATAGTCGTCTATGGATTTTAGCGCCCAATACCCAATATAACCCAATAATGCGCCGAAGAGCAGTCCGCCTACCGCTTCTTCCATAAATAATTTCGCAATATCAAGACCGGATATTTCAGCA
>NZ_CAXVWK010000050.1:0-7797 GCF_964263795.1 Mucilaginibacter sp. | reverse complement strand
TATGCATCAGCTTAAACCTGCCTTTATGCTTATCCAGGTACGCGTATGGGTCCTGCCCCTCGGTAACGGTGTAGTAAACATCCATCTGGTAATCTACAAGTGATGGGTCGGTATTGGCTAACAGCACATCAATTGGCAGTTGACCGTCTACCGGTTTGTAAGGGTAATCGTGCGGATGGTACCCATAGCGCAAGCCGTGCTTTTTGCATACCTGGCCGCGCTGGTTAAAATCATCGGCAAAGTGCTTAAAGGCATCAATACTTTTCTGCGGACCTAACCATGGGCAGATGATATATTTCATGCCTATCTCGGCAGCCTGCGCCGCCATCTGCTCAAAGTCGGCGGGGCTCATGGGGTTGTGGTGAGTGCTCACCAGCTTCATGCCATAACCGGCTGCCAGCTTTTTAAACTCTGTATTTTTCATCCCCCAAAAAATTCCCTTATCGCTGCCGTAGCTTTCCAGCTGTTTGTAGCCTAATGCCCCCAGTTGCTTAAGGGTGCCCGGGGTATCGCGTTCCATATCGTTACGCACCATGTATAGCTGGATGCCCATCCCGCCCGGGATGGTGCCCCTGCCCACAGGTGCCGCCATTACCCCGACCATTGCAGACGTTGCCGCCAGCATCCCGCTGCTATATAAAAAGTTCCTTCTGTTCATCTTATCGGTTATTTGATTTTATTGGTTAATTTATTTATTGGTTTTTACAACTACTTATCGCCTGCAGAAGATTTCTCCTCGCTGTCGCTCGTTCGAAATGACAGGGCCTGAAAATAGTTTTCTACTGCTTCGCGTTAGGGATTGCAGCGGATACCGGCCTTGTGGCTAAGGCCTGCAGGCGTATGAGCGGAAAGCCCGGCCCGCAGGGAACGCCATTGCAAGATTGAAGCTTTACGCTCCACTCACTACGCTCTTCTCTCTACTCACTATTCACTGCGCTCCACTCACTACTCCCTACTTACATATCCCTTACCACTACCTCGCCGGTTATTTTATCTTTCAGCAGCAGCTTTTTATCGCCATGCGGAAGGATCTCTTCTTTAATAAGGTAATACTGATCGTCGTACACGGCAAATTCTGTTGCCTGGCGGATTTCGTTACCGCCGCGCCAGTCGTCTATCTGCACCTTTTCCCACACGCCGCTTTTGGCCGACGCATAGGCCGCATCGATAATAGCGTTCACCACGTAACCATCGTAAAACGTTTCGGCTGGCTGGCGCTTACCGTCAATCGCCTCGAACATATCGGTAAACATGTGGTTGTACCCCAGCTCGTTCACCTCATCGCCAACCGGGAAGAGCCATCCGCTGCTGCTCTCGGCCTTTTCGGCAACGTAACCGCCGCCCTTGCCGGTGCTGAACATATCAAACCCGGTACGCAAAAAGTTATTGATCCATATGGTACCCTCGGTGCCCATCACCTCGTCACGCAGGTCCATACCGCCGCGGAAACACCAGCTCACCTCGAACTGCCCGATAGCGCCGTTGGCATACTTAACCATCCCAATAGCGTTATCCTCGGCATCGATAGGGTGCACCTGCGTAGCCGCCCAGCACATTACCTCTACCGGGCGCACATCCTTACCAATGTAGCTACGTGCAATCTCGATACAGTGGCAACCCAGATCAACTATGGCGCCGCCGCCGCTTTGCTCCTTGTTCCAAAACCAGTTGCTGTGCGGGCCTGGGTGTGCCTCGCGACTTTTAGCCCATAGCACCCTGCCCAATGCGCCGGCTTTAACGCTGGCAAGGCTCTTGCTAAATTTAGGGGTGTAGCACAAATCTTCCAGGTAGCCGCCCATTACGCCGGCCTGCTCAACCATATCCAGCATTTGCTTAGCCTCGGCAGCAGTACGGCCCAGCGGTTTGGTACACAGCACATGCTTACCCGCTTTGGCGCAGGCCTCAACCGCGGCAAGGTGCAAATCGTTCGGCAGCGAAATCACCACCACATCCACCTCGGGGTGGTTTACCACATCATACATACTATCGCTGTATACAGGCAGGTTATAATCAGCAGCAAACTTTTTTGCTTTATTAAGGTCCCTGCTGTAAACGACATGCAGGGTATCCAGTCGGCGGTGCCCAATAAGCGAGTCGGCATAAAAACGCGCAATAAAGCCCGAGCCAAGCATAGCAATCTTCATAATGGTATTAATTTTTGTTGGTTTGTAATTGGCCTTTAAGATAGGGGATTTTTTTGGAATATGGACTGAGGTACGGGAGCGAGGTTAGTGGAGCGCGGTTCGGGGAGCGGGGCTCGGTATATTGGGGAGCGTTTACCCTTTCGCGTTTGCGAAGTACGATCAAACATTATGTAAATTCTAAAATTCTGTAAATTCTGATTCAGACGAGGAGCTTGTCGTCCCTGTCATGGTGAGCCTGTCGAACCACACAAATGAAGCAAGTTTCCGTATTGAGCGACCAAACATCCTGTAAATTCAAAAATTCTGTAAATTCTGATTCAGACGATGAGCCTGCCGAACCACACCCACCCCCTGTCATTTCGACCAGGCGATAGCGAGGGAGAAATCCTCTCAGCAAAGCAAATTACCTGTCACCGTGCCAGAAGATTTCTCCCCGCCACAAAGCACACAAACCCAACCCCGGCTGGTTGCAAATGACAGCGCTATTCCAGCACACGCACTCCGCAAAACCTTTTAAAAATCGAACGCCTGCAATTCTTTAGGGCAAAGGCTTGACGCCCGGGGGATGCTTTTTACATAAAGCACCGTACCCAGCACTTCGGTACAATGATCATCAACCGCACGTTTAAATTCGTTAACATCAACGTAAGCAAGCGACTGACCGGCAGCATCAACCGCCTCGAACAGGTAGCTGCACTGCGGTATAAATGAGCCGCTTTCCTGGTACAGCGTAACCTCAATTACAGCCGTGTTTTGCCCCATTACCGGCTTTTTATCTTTAGTAACCCTTAACCCGAAAGGCTGTTTTAAGCCCCTTAATACCCCCTGCTCATCTGCTACTGCTACCCTGCTTTCCATCGCTTATAAGATTATATGGTACAAATTTATGCTAAAAATATTAGCAATTACAAGGGCCGTTTCATAATTTTGAAAAAACATTAGCGCATGGAAAAATTAAAAAACATTAACCGGCAGCGCCTGGAACTGCTGCTGCAGGCAATGGAATTACTGGAAGATATGCATCACAAAATGGGCATGTTTGAGAACCAGCGCTACGGTAAGCTGAAGGGAAAGGTAACCGGGCATACCCGGAAAACGGAGGTAGTGAAGATGGAAGAAGGTAGTAGGGATTAAATACTATGAGCAGGTGTTTGAGGTTAAGAATCAGTTACGAGGATTTTTACCTACATACCTCTCTAATAAGGGTAATATCACATTCTGTAAGTTATTCTTTAAATTGTATTTTCGGTATAAATTATAACTAATGATAGTAATTAAAGATGCAAATGTATACGGTTCTGAAATTCAAAATATTTTAGATATTACCGTCCAGGAACTAGAACTAAAATCATTAAGCCAACCAGATTTACTTAAATTATCCGGAACCTTGTTTGAGAAAGAAGTATGCGACACGCTAAATAAAGTTTCCCTTCACACTACGTTTGAAAATAAATTTGAGAGAACTACGCCACATGCTTTCCCAGACATAATCGCAATTTTGACCGAAAATAACTGGTTTGGCGTAGAGGTTAAAACAAGTCAAAAAGATTGGAAATGTTTTGGCAATAGTATTTTCGAATCAACGAGGATTGAAAATCTAGACGATAGAATTTATATATTTTTTGGCAATTTTTCCAATAATAATTTGGCTTGCAAATGGGCAAAATATGAAACTTGTATAGACAATATCAATATTACCCATTCTCCCAGGTATCAAATAGATATGAATATAGTTTCAAAGCCTTCACTCTCAGTATTTGCAAAAATGGGAACCACTTATCTAGCATTTGCAGAGTCAGAAACAAGTAAGAGAATGGAATATGTGAGGAAGTTCAAACGTAGTAGTGTTGGTCAAGATGTTGCTCTATGGTGGTTACCTGACAATGGCGAACCCAATGAAGATGATGAGAAAAAATTAGTTATTAAACTATTTAAGAATCTACCAAGTAACAAAAAAATAATAATTAGAAATCAATCGTTGGCCTTTTTTCCGGAAATCTTCTCAAATAATAATAAAACCAAATACTCGCAATTACTTACTTGGCTTGCAAGTCAACACGGTGTTGTTACAGGCAGTTTAAGAGATGTTTTTTCGGGTGGTGGGCAAGTCGAGATTGTCTTTAATATGATTAGCTATAATATTCCAAGAGTTTGTCATTATCTGTATATCGGGGCCGAGCAAATAAAAGAAGTTATCAGTATCACATCAAATGATGATTTGGCTATAAAGTGGCAGCTTCCGCAAGAATTTGAATTTACCGAAGATTCCGATAAAGTGGCTTATTGGATTAAACAGGTGAGTCGAAATATGATGACACTTTCTAGTCTTCCAAGTAATTTTCCAATTGATGAATGGTTAAAGTCGCTTTTCATATGAGGATGTAAACCTTTAGTTGTTTTATAGGTTCCTAATCAAACCATGATAATATGACTGACACCGTTTCAAAAAAAAGGCGTAGTGAAATAATGAAAAATGTTAAAGGAAAACATACCAAGCCTGAACTTTTAGTTCGTAAATTTCTTTTTTCAAAAGGTTTTAGATTTAGGATTCATGATAAAAAGCTACCGGGAAAGCCTGACATAAAATTAACTAAATATAAAACTGTAATTTTTGTTAACGGTTGCTTTTGGCACGGACATCAACATTGCAATATATATGTAATGCCAAAGTCTAATATTGATTTTTGGAACTCCAAAATTGAAAGAAATATTAACCGAGATGAAGTAACAATGAAAAATCTAAAAGAGCTAGGCTGGAATGTAATAATCCTATGGGAATGTTCATTGAAAAAAAGAAAAATTGAAAATACTTTAAACGAAGTTGTGGAAAAATTGCTGTCACTTAGCCAATAATGTTAGCATTTATAACAATTCTTTTGTTAAAATTGTAACGTATTTAAGATTATAAATCCATTAGAGAATGACAATTGTTAACGAATTAAAAGAACCTCAATTCACAATGGAATTTAATAATTCCATTGAATCAAATCAGGATCAAGTAGTACACAACAAAGATTTGAAGGTTGTCTCACTTTTTTCAGGTTGTGGTGGTATGGACTTAGGATTTGAGGGTGGTTTTAAAATTCCAACAAACCTTATAAATAAAACTCTATCGCCTGACTTTATAGATGAAGAAATTGATAAAAACATTTCACGTTTAAAAAGCACGCGATTTAAAACTGTTTTCGCTAACGACATATTACCGGATGCGAAGCAAGCTTGGATTAGACATTTTATAAAAAGAGGTGACTTTGAATGTTCACATAAATTTCGTTCAGAAAGCATTGTTGATCTTGTAAAATTACACAAAGTTGAATCAAACGTTTTTCCTAACCAAGTTGATGTGGTTACAGGCGGTTTTCCATGTCAAGACTTTAGTATTGCCGGAAAGCGAAAAGGTTTCGAATCTAATAAAAATCATAATGGAAATTTAACACATTTAAATGAAGCCTCTGAAGAAACTAGAGGCAAACTATACATGTGGATGAAGCGAGTTATAGAAATAACTCAGCCAAAAATGTTCATAGCTGAGAACGTAAAAGGGTTAGTGAACTTAACTAATGTTAAAGAAATTATTCAAAAAGACTTCTCCTCAATTAATGGCAATGGATATTTTGTATTTGATCCACAAGTTTTATTAGCCGCTGATTTTGGTGTACCTCAATCAAGAGAGAGAGTTATATTTATTGGAGTAAAAAAATCAGCCTTGAAACCCGGCATATTGAAAAAATTACAACAAAAAGTTCTTGATGACAGTTTAAATCCTTATCCCAAACCCACGCATTCAAATAAATCCAGTGAAAATAATTTAGTTCCATTTAGCAAATTGTCAGATATATTTTCACTATTACTAGAACCTGAATATAGTGACGATCTATCACAAAAGTTTTATTCTAAGGCCAAATATATGGGCTCTCATTGTCAAGGACAAACTGAAGTCAAATTAAATGGAATTGGACCTACTATAAGATCAGAACACCACGGTAATATTGAATTCAGGAGACTGTCTTTGGAAAAAGGCGGAAAAAATCAAGTTGAAATAGAAAACGGTTTAATTGAACGAAGATTAACGCCTCGGGAGTGTGGTCTTATTCAGACATTTCCGATAGACTATGAATTTGTTATTCCTAGTTTTACAAAAAGAAAAGGGAGTTTTACTGTAAGCCCGTCTCAAGCTTATAAGATAATTGGAAACGCAGTACCACCATTATTGGCATATCATATTTCAAAACGAATTGAAAAAATCTGGGATTTATATTTTTAATTTAGTTGAAATTAATAAATAAAGCTCAGTAAATCGTTATGTTAAGCGTTCGCTGTTGTGACCTTCACCTCGGCATTAACTTATTCACCAACCCTACTGCCACACCTAATTCATTACTAATCTTACGCTGGCTGTAACCATTGGCCGCGAGTTGGGCTACCCTGGGGGTTAACCGGTGCTGGTTTAACTGGCGGCTGCGCAGGTGCAGGCGTTCGGGGCAGGTGCTTTCAAACTCCATCTGTAAAAAGCTGCCGGGTTTGGTAATGCGGCAAAGGTAAACGTTGTCTTCGCCATACAGCTGTGCGGCACTGCGCTGCTTAATTTGTTTCAGGTACCGCAGGTGCGGGTCGGCCGCGCTGGTACCTATCGAGAAGGCGCTGTCGGCCAGATTAATGAGCAGCTTGCTGCCGTGCATATCGTCGGTACTGATGGGCGCGCCCGGGTTACGGCGTTTGGGGGTATGGGCCAGCACCAGGATAGACAGGTTGTAATCGGCCTTAAGCGCCTTAAGGTGTTTGATGAGGTTGAGCGCAACAGTGGCATTCTCTATCCCGCCGCGCAGGCAGCTGATGTTATCGATGATGAGCACGGTGGCTTTGGTGAGTTTGATCTTGTACTCGATGCCGGCCATCAGGTGCTCGTCGTAACTGCGGTAATGGTCATCAAGCAATTTATCCGGGCAAAACTCCGCCCTGAAAAAGCTGAACGGAAAAATATGGTCGCTGGTGGCACCGGTATAGCGGCTGTAAAACTGCCTGGTAGAAAGCTCGAAGTCGATATACAGCACACGGGCAGCTTCGGCAGTTGGGGCAAAGGGCGCAATGGCCTTGCCGCGTGCAATACTCTCGCCATTTTGCACCGCCAGCACCGATTTGCCTACGTTGGTATCGGCAAACAGAATAGACAGCTCCCCCTCGTGCCAAAACTCACCAAAAAGCATTTGCGGCGCAGGCTCGCGTTCGCCCAGTTCCAGCCAGCGGTTGCCCGTAGCAACCGAGAACAGGTAACGGCAGGTTTCGGGCGCTACAGGCGTTTTCTCTTTGGTGTTTGATCTTTTAGCAGGTCGGTAGGTTTGCCCCCTGGCTTCCGCGCGGATCTTTTCGATGATTTCCGGTCTTACGGCGGATGGAAAGTCGTTCATTTTCAAGAAATATTTAAGTGAATGTTAGCCAGCGGCGGGAATAGCCCGGTTAGTTAAGGCTGCGGCAGGCAGGTACATCCAAATATACTTCATACAAATGAAGGATATGGTGACAGTAGTATGTCAGTAGTGCAAAACGGAATGGTTTGATTAACAGTTATTTATGCAGAAAAGCGGGTGTTCACGGCAGTGAACGTGAACGCTTTGGGGTGGAATGTGAGTTGAGCTTCGGGACTTACGGCCTAAGA
>NZ_CAXVWK010000049.1:0-14828 GCF_964263795.1 Mucilaginibacter sp. | reverse complement strand
GAAGCTGAAAATAAAGCTGGTGCCCGTTGCAAAAGAACTGGACGACAGGCATGTTACGCTATTTGTACTGCCTAAATTTGTTAACGAAACAGAATTTCTGTACAACGTAGAATACGAGTATAATGGTGTAACGGTACAGGCAGCTTTTGCCGATCAGCAATTCTTTTTTGGCAAAGGTGCAGGTGGCCACCCTACCGGCTCGGCTGTATTGTCGGATATCGCCGCTTTAAGGTATAACTACCAGTATGAGTATAAAAAGGCAAAAGAAGTAAACGACCTGCGTTTTACCAACGATGTAGAACTAAACATTTATTTGCGCTACCAGGACGATAGCCTGGTTGATGAACTTGAATTTGAACACATTCACGAACGTTTTTACTCGGGAAATTACAAGTTTGTTATTGGGAAGATCAATCTGCAAAAACTGATCGATAACCAACAACGTATATCAGATACGAAGGCCTTTGTGGCCTTTGCCGATCAGCTAACAGGGGTCAGTTTAGCCTCGGCACAAAAGCAAACAGCGAAAGTTTTTTAGTAGATTCTTCGCGCTGTTTCAGGCAAAAGGCTTCCTTTAGGAGGCCTTTTGCATTTCTGTATATTGGCGCCTTTGCGTAAGTTTAGCCGGTATTACAAATCTTCCTATAATAAATGCTGACGTTAAAAAAGGTAATCTTTAACAGGCCATTCCTGCTTTTTCTATGGTTTGGGCTTAGTCTGTTCGCTGTGGTACAGGGTGTTCATTACCATGATGGCATCTTCACTACCGATCACAACAACTACATCATCTACAAGCATAACATCTTAAACCTTATCCATCAGCATAGCCTTTTTGGGGCCGAGCCGGAGTTTTACTTCGATCTTAACCACTACGGCCCGGTTTTCGGGTTGATCATAGCACCTTTTGCTTTACTGCCTGATGGCATTGGCGTGGTGTTATGGGTAATGTTCCTGGCCTGGTCATTATACTTTGCAATTATAAAAATGCCGCTTACCGGTTTTCAAAAAACGGTGATCCTGCTGCTTAACATTAACAGCATGATGGGCTCGTCGGGCAATGTGCAGGTAAATCCGCTTATTATCGCTTTTGTGCTGTTCAGTTTTATATTTATCCGTAAACAAAAGGATTTCTGGGCCGCGCTGATGATCGTTTTAGGCACCGCAATTAAGCTTTATGGTGTTGTAGGGCTGGCATTTTTCTTTTTTTCGGATAATAAAATCAAGCTCATCCTCAGCTTAGTTTTTTGGTCGGTGGTTCTGTTTTTATTGCCAATGGCCATTTCCTCACCGGAATTTATCATAAAAACCTATCACGATTGGTATCCCGATCTGGTGGCCAAAAACGCGGCTAACATGACATCAACCCGTGCCTATGTTTGTGTAATGGGGATGATCAGCCGGATCTTTAATATTCCAAACTTCCCTACCCTTTCGGTACTATTACCGGGTATGGCGCTTTTTGCCTGGTCGATGTTTCGTATTAAATACTGGCGCAATTTGCAGTATCAGCTGTTGTTGCTGGCGTCAACCCTTATATTCTCGATCATCTTTAGTTCCAGTTCCGAGCCGCCTACCTATATCATCGCATTTATAGGCATCAGCATCTGGTATGTAAATTTGGACAGGCCGATAACCGGCTATGAGCGTTTCCTGCTGATATTCGCATTGGTGCTTACCAACTTCTCCCCTTCAGACTTGTTTCCAAGATACCTGAGGGTTAATTATGTGCTGCCTTATTATCTTAACGTGCTGCCATGTTTAATGATATGGCTCAAAATAGTTTATGAGATGCTTACCCGCGAGTTTAAGGATCATCCCGACGAAACTTTGTGGCACCTGCCTTCGAAAACAGTTATTAAAAATGAAAATCCCTGAAAAAACGAAAAGGCCCGGTAAGGGCCTTTTACATTTAGAATCACACTTATTAACTATATATTCCGATTAATATCCCAGTTCTCCAGATAGTCTGCTACCTTCTTAACAAACATGCCGCCAAGGGCACCATCTACTACCCTATGGTCATAAGATAACGACAGGAACATCATATGCCTGATGGCTATAGCGTCGCCCTGCGCGGTTTCAATTACTGCCGGTTTCTTTTTAATGGCGCCTACCGCTAAAATGGCCACCTGCGGCTGATTGATTATCGGTGTACCCATTACATTGCCAAACGAGCCAACATTAGTCAACGTGAACGTACCGTCTTTTACATCATCCGGCTGCAATTTGTTGTTGCGGGCACGGTTAGCCAGATCATTAACCGCTTTGGTTATGCCTAACAGGTTCAGCTGATCGGCTTGTTTGATTACAGGAACAATAAGGTTGCCGCTTGGTAACGCGGTTGCCATGCTGATGTTGATATTTTTCTTTTTGATGATCTGTGTACCGTTTACCTGTACATTGATCATAGGCAGCTGCTTAATGGCATGCACTACCGCTTCAATAAATATCGGTGTAAAGGTAATTTTTTCACCTTCGCGTTTTTCAAACGGGCCTTTTACTTTGTCGCGCCATTGCACAAGGCTGGTCACATCGGCCTCAACAAACGAAGTTACATGCGGGGAGGTTTGTTTGCTCATCACCATGTGGTCGGCAATGAGTTTGCGCATGCGGTCCATTTCGATGATCTCGTCACCGCCAGACATGGATACCGTTTTTGCAGGTGCCGCAGGCGCAGCTGTGGGCTGTGCTGGTTGTGCCGGTGTAGCTTGCGTAGTAGTTTTAGCCGCTGCCTGCGCTGCAGGTATTGCCGCTGCGTATTTCAAAACTTCCGGGTGCGGGGCTGCTTGTTCTGTCGTTGAGCCTGAAGCGCCGACCTGTGGTGATGCCACGCGTGATCCGCGCTTTTGGATATACTCCAGCAGGTCATCTTTGGTTAAACGGCCTTCGGCGCCTGTGCCGGGTATGGTTTCTAATTCGTTAGTATTAATACCTTCCTGCAGTGCTATATTTTTTACTAAGGGCGAATAAAAACGGTTCTCGAATTTAGCGCCGCTTGTATTTGGCTCTGCAATGGCTTTTTCTTCTAACTGGTCCATTCCCGGGATCCGGCTAGTTGCATCAGGTTCGGTTTCGTGCTGTGGCGCAACAACCGGTTCAGCCTCTTTTACGGGTTCGGGTTTTGTTTCCTGAGCGGCAGGTGCGGCTTCGGTTTCTTTGGCGTCGGTTTCGATAATAGCTATTACCGAACCTACCTGTACTATATCGTCTTCTTTAAAAAGCTGTTCTATCAGCTTGCCAGATACCGGAGATGGCACTTCGGAATCGACCTTGTCGGTCGCAATCTCCATAACCGCCTCATCTGCTTCAATATAATCGCCAGGGTTTTTAGTCCATTTAATTATAGTTGCCTCTGCAACACTTTCCCCCATCTTCGGCAATAATAACTGGTATTTGGCCATACACAAAAATATACTTGGTTAGATCAAAATTAGAAAAATTCGGGCCTTACTGCTCATTTTCTCTAAGTAAAGTAATCAACATAAAAAAGGCTGCTACAGCACTCCTTTCGATGTTTTGTAGGCGCTTGTTACCAAATGTGAATTTCTTTATCAGGGTTTTATTTGCATTTGCCGCCGCAATCCATACGGTACCAACCGGCTTTTCGTCGGTACCACCGCCCGGGCCGGCAATACCGGTTACAGCAATGGCGTAATCCGACTTAAAATTGCGCAGGGCACCCTCGGCCATTTCTTTTACGGTTTCGCTGCTAACGGCGCCTGTTTGCCATAAAGTTTCGTTCTTTACGCCTAAAATACTTTCCTTAAGCTCATATGCATAGGAAACCGCGCCGCCTAAAAACACCTGCGACGAGCCGGGATGCTGGGTGATGAGGTGAGATATGTAACCCCCGGTACAACTTTCGGCTGCGGTTAAGGTAAGGCCACGTTGGGCCATGTAGTTCAGCACCACTTTCTCAACCGGAATATCTTCCAGGGCAACAACATTGGCACCTATCCGCTCTACCAGCCTATGGGCATAGGTGTCCACCTGTTCCTGAAGTTCCGCATCGTTTTCGCCGTAGGCACTTAATCTCAGGCGTACCTGCCCCATTTTTGGCAAATAGGCCAGCTTAATATTGGCCGGCAGCGAATCCTCAATATCAGCGATCTTTTCGGCTAGGAACGACTCGCCTTCGCCTACTGTTAATATCGTTTTGTGGATGATGACCGGCAGCTTAAAGGTGGTTTTTAATTTCGGGATCACCGCCTCTTCTATCATGTATTTCATCTCGAATGGGACGCCCGGCATCGATACATAAACTTTACCACCTTCATTAAACCACATACCCGGCGCGGTGCCATTGTTATTTACAATCACCTCGCAGTTGGCGGGTACTTCGGCCTGTTTACGGTTTACGTCAAGCAGGGGGCGATTGTATCTTTTAAAGATATTCTCCACATTGGCCAGGGCATCATCGTTCATCACCATGCCAACATTAAAGTATTCGGCAAGGGTTTTTTTAGTGATATCATCCTTGGTAGGCCCTAAACCGCCGGTTATTAAAATAATGTCCGCCCTTGTAGCAGCCTCGGCAAGTGCCTTCAGGATATGTTCACGATCGTCAGATACCGACGAGATCTGCTTGATCCTGATCCCCTGCTGATTCAGTTTTTCGGCCATCCAGGCAGAGTTGGTATCCACTATCTGCCCTATTAATATCTCATCGCCAATGGTAATTATTTCTGCCAGCATTAGTTAAATGATTGGTTGTTAGTATAGTCGCTTCGTTTGCTCAGTTTAAGGTCCTGCAAAATAGATGCCTTTACCTTAATGGTTACATTGTATGATTTGTAATAGCCAAACGGCAGCCACTGTATAGACATATCCCAGCAATGCAAGTCGCGATAAATGGCAAAGGATGTAGCGCTGCTTAGCTGCCTAACCTTTAAGTCGTAAGTAGTATTGTACTGGATCTTCCACTTTTGGGTAAGGCTAAAATCACCACTTAGCATCAGCGTATTACTGGAGGTTGTGTTGGTAATGTTGTTTGAATAATTAAAGCTGTAATTGATAGACACGTTCCAGGGGATATTAAAATCGATATACTGCCCAGGGTCACCGTTTATCAGCGCAAGCTTTTGTGTTTGCTCAGGCGTCATGTTCTGCAGCGTGCCGTAAGGCTGCTGGCGTGGCTTTGCCTTAAAAGTAGTGGAGTTTAAGCTGCCGCTCATTGAAAAGTTGAAAGATTGCAGTAACGGGAATTTACCATCCTGAAACGTGTAGCGGTTAATGCGGTTTACATAATTAAGTACTGCACCGTTAGCTACGGAATCGCGCACCTGGTTAACATACGGGTCAAGTATGCCCCCAAAATTGATGTTTACCTTTTGATTGAGGATAGCCGTGTGGCCAGAAAACGAAATAGGCGATAACCTGAGTGAATCCTGTGCAAAGTTGTAAAAGGTTGAAATTGACAAACCCTGCAAGATCGGAATTTTGCGGTCTGTGCCGGATGTATCGGTACTCTTTGCTTTTACTTTTGCTTCGATGGTGTTATCTAAAGAGAAACCAATACCGGCCTGCTTGCCCGGCCCTGGCCCGGGGTAAACCGATTGCTCAAAAATTGAATAACGCTGTGCCGTGTATGGGTAAGGTACCGATGCCGGGCTAACTGCGGTTCGGTAGTAACCGTAGCTTGGGTCGCCAAAATCGGGGCGGTAGCTAAAGCTGATAGACGGCGTGGTTACGTGCCGTATAGACCGGATACTGCCGCGCTTAAAATCAAACTGGCCGTAATATTTGGTGGATATACCCGCGTTTAAATTATATTCTCCGGAACGGGCAAAGCCGCTAAGCGTATCGGTGATAGGCACTACCTGCCCGGCAATACTCCCCCGCTCGAACCGGCGGTTAATGGTTTGTAAATTCCAGCGCTCGATGTAGTTGGCGCTGGCGTTGAATTGAAAATAACGTAACAGGTTGGTGTTGAAACCAATAGGTATCGTGTGCTGAAAACCGGTTTGCAGGCGCTTGGTAAAGGTGTTGGCTTTAAAAAGCTCGGCTTCCGGCACCTCTGTTAATTTATTAGTACCCACCAGGCTGTAACCTACGGTAATTTTTTGAAACCACTTTTGCTCGGTGATCCGGTCCTTCGAATCAAACGGACTAAGCGTAGCCATGTTAAAGTTGAACGTGGGTAACTCCAGCGTCACTGTTTTTTTGGTAAGATCCTGGCTGTGGCCTAAGCTTACGTTTAAATTGAATGGCGTACCGGCCCATACCCGGCCATAGGCAATGCTCGATCGCAGGTTGTTTTGGGTAAGCGCCTGCAGGTTATAATTGTTTTGCGCCCTGTTGTTTTGGTAAAAGCTTGACGTACCCGCATTTACCGATGCACTGAACGTAGTGCCCGGGTTGGCGTTAGCATCCTGCGTGTGGTTCCAGGTGATGTTGAAATCTTTACGCGGCGGGTCGCCCGGAGCACCGTAATTGTGCGATCCGTAGCTGAGCACCAGGTTACCGCCGTATTTGTAGCGCTTTAAATACCGCGCCGATGAATTGATCTCGTAAGCACCACGGGAATAGATGGTACCCATTGTAGTCACATCGATATTTTCATTAAGGGCAACGTAGTACCCAAAGTTGCGTAGGTAAAAGCCCAGCCGCTGGTCTTCGCCAAAGGTGGGCAGTATAAAGCCGGATGTGCGGGAGTTAGGTTTCGGGAAAAAACCGAAGGGCAAACCTAAAGGTAAGGGCACCCCTTCTATTTCCAGATAAGCCAATTTAGATATGATCCTGTTTTTTTGACCGATACCCTGTGTTATCACGATGCCGAAATGTGTATCGGGCATCGGCAGGTCACAAGTACTAAAGATAACGTTACGGTAGGCAACCTCGTCCTCGCTGATGCGTTTGGCCTGTCCGCCAGATATGTAATTGCCTTCCTGCTCGGTAGCGGGGTTCCAGGTTTTACCTTTTTTTGATTTATAATCAAAAAGTAATGAATCAGAAGCAACAGGCTTTTCCTGCTTTGATTTAGCCAGGGGCCTGCCTACGTACCGTTTAGATTTTGGGTCGATGCTACCACGGGCAAATATCAGGTGGTTTTTTTGATCAACGCGTATATAATCGGCGTCCAGCTCAAAATCTTCATAAACTACGTGAGCTTTTCCCCACAGGTAATAGATTTTGTTTTCCTGATCGAAGTAGGAAGAATCCACGGCCGTGGCATGCGTCATTGCCTGATCTTTGCTGTTCTTAGCCGTATCTGTTTGTGTGTACGGGCGGTTGGTTGGTGCCGTTTTAGCTGTCGGTGTCGTTTTGCCTTGTTTAAACAGCTTTTTGTCCCTAACCGAATCCATCTTTATAATGGTATCTTTAGCCGCTATTGAAGCGTGGCCATGGCGCGGGGTTGCCATAACATTTACCATTAATATAAGTGCAAACAGAAAAAAAAGGCTAACTAATTTCAAAATTGATTATGAATAGTATTTTTGCAGGTACAGTTAACAGCGTTCAAACATAATGAAAAATAAAATATTGGACAGGTTGAAAAAGTTGATTTTAGGCCCTTCGGCATTAATAATATCCCTTTCCCTTTTTTCATTTAAACCACCCTGTCCCGCAGAAAAAGATACCACTTTAGCTAACTCGGCAAAACTCAAAACCATAATTGTTGATGCAGGCCACGGTGTTAAGGCCGAGGGCTCGCCGGCGGGGCATTATTCGCGCGGTGCCGACGGTTCTTTTTCTACAGAAAGGAATGTAACGCTTGCCATTGCCTTAAAATTGCAAAAGGCTTTAGAAAAAGATGTACCCGGTGTAAAGGCTGTTTTAACACGGCCAACATCTGATGATGTATCTTTTGAAAGACGTGCCCAGATCGCTAACGAAAACAAAGGCAACCTGTTTATATCCATTCATTGTAACTCCCTGTCGGACAGGGTTATCAGGGAGCGTGTTGGCGGTACTGCACGCCGGCCAAAATACCGCAGCGCTAGGGTGCCGGATAAGTCGGGCAAAGGCGCTTTGCTGCTTATTTACGGTTTAAAGCGATCTACCGAAGCCGAAAGAGAAATAAAAAACAACCAGGTGGAGAATGAAAGCGACCTGGATGGCGACGGTTTAGACCCCAACGACCCTACGGTTATCATTCTTACAAATGAATACAAGCGTAAGTTTCGTAAACAAAGTGTGAATATCGCAAACTTTATTAGCGACGAAATTGTTCAGACTGACGGTAGGCGTAGCGAAGGTTTACGCGAGCAAAGTATTTACGTGCTTTGCCATGCTGCCATGCCATCTGTACTGGTTGAAACCGGCTACATTAATAACCCTGATGACGAGGAGTACTTAAACTCGGACGAAGGGCAAAAAGAGATAGTAAATTCAATTGTACGTGCGGTAAACAATTATAAAAAGCAACTGGAACAAGTAACTACAAATTAGGCCTTATAGCCTAAACTTTAAAACATTATACCTTGAAAATATCTAACGAAACTAAAATTGGCGCACTTACAGCAGTATCTATCACTATTTTAGTATTAGGATACAGCTTTTTAAAAGGGAACGATGTTTTCTCGGGCTCAAATAAGTTTTACGCCATTTACCGTAGCGTAGAGGGCTTAACCGTATCTAAACCGGTATTGGTGAATGGTTTTCAGATAGGCCGAGTATCAAAAATGGAACTTCACGAAGATGGCCGTACTACTGTAGAGTTTAAGATCGACCCCAAATACAATATCCCATCCAACACGCTGGCTAAGCTGGAAAGTACCGATCTTTTAGGTGGTAAAGCAATTGTTTTCCAACTAGGCAACAGCCGCGAGTATGCCGAAGATAAAGATACTCTACGTGCCGATATACAAGGCAGTCTGGCCGAAAGCCTGCAGCCTATTCAGCGTAAGGCTGAGGTGCTGATGACCAAGATCGACTCGTCGTTAACAGCTATAAATAAAATCATGAACCCTACCTTTCAAAAAAATGTGGACCGCAGCTTTGCCAGCATTGCCAATTCCCTGCAAACGCTTGAAGGGACTACTAAAAAGATTGACGCTTTAGTTGGTTCGCAAAGTACTCATATCGATGCGATTATGGGCAATGCCGAAACGGTATCGGGCAACCTTAAGGTAAGTACATCGCACCTGAACGGTATCGCTACTAACTTCGAAAAATTCAGCAACGACCTGTCTAACTCCAACATCAAACAAACCCTTGATAATGCTAATCAGGCTGTAAGCGGCCTGCAAGCCACTGTAGCCAAAATTAACAGTACAGATGGATCTTTAGGTTTACTGATGAACGACAAAAAGATGTACAATAATCTTAACGATGCATCAAACAACCTCAACAACTTATTCATCGACATTAAGGCACACCCAAGCCGCTATGTAAGCTTCTCGGTATTCGGTAAAAAGGGAAACTAAAGTCATTGAGGGCTTGTAGTTAACCAATATGGCTATTTCGCAAGATTCATGACCCGGTGATTGCAAGGTGGACGACTGTTGATCCGCTCGCGGAGAAAATGCGGAGGCACTCGGCTTATAATTACGGCTTTGACAATCCCATTAGGTTTACTGACCCTGATGGGATGGCGCCAACGGATGGTCCGGATGATCCTAAAAGTAAAAAGAAACTTCTTATACTCCTGTCATAACATTAGGAGCTCAATTTAAAGGGGAGGTAAATATATTGGGTGTGAAATTAGGCTTTGAAATTAATGCAGCAAGTTTTGACCTAATTGTCGTTCGGGATAACAGATCAATGGGTACCGAAAAAGTCACCAAAGAAAATAGATTATAAGACGGGCCAGTCCACATCTCAGCTAGTAAGTAAGAAAACTGTTGATAAAGAAAGTTGGGGTGTAAAAGCTGCTGCCTTATTGGGAATAGAGCTATCTAGAGATGTATCAGTGAAAGGCCAAAACCAAGTAAAGAACAAAAAGAAATGAATAACTTATTACAAATAAAGCATTGGCAATTATTTATATTGATTTTTCTACCCATAATAATTGTTGACACAATTGACAATGATATCAGATTATTTGACTTGTTAGGGTCTTTATGGACTACAATTGTATATTTATCATGGCTTTATTCAATAATATTAAAAACCAACAAAATTAAATCTATACCAAGATTTATGTATCTGGCCTTCATCGTTTGCAAATACATTTTAATTTTATTTATCCTATCGGCATTGTTCCTTTACGGAACAAATAATAATGGATATTCATTTTATTGGGTGGTACCGGCTCTATTTGCAGGACTTATCGCGATGTTTTATATTTTATATTTTACGGCTTATTGTTTAGTTAAATCCGAAAAAATGAATATCGATGTGTTTGCTACTTTTTTAGCTTTTTGGTTTTTTCCTATTGGTGTCTTTATCATACAGCCTAGAATAAACAAGATATTGATAAATCTTAATCATGCCGATTAAGATTATTACGATTATGGCGCGCGGTTCTATGATCCAGTCATAGCTCGTTGGACAACTTTAGATCTGAAGGCAGAAAAAGATAGAAGGTGGAGTCCTTATAACTATGCTGGAGATAATCCAATCAGGAATATTGATCTGATGTAATGTGGCCGTTCCCTGTCAATATCCGCGCTTTTGCACCATTTAAACAGTTTGGGGGTTATTTTGATGGAGATAATGGAGGTTATAGTACATCTATGACAGCAACTTCAAGAGTTGCGCAGAACTTTACTGTTGATCCGGCTAAAGGGACGCATACTAACCCAAATACCTTTTCCAGCCCTTCCCATCATCCTTGGTTTGGAACTGCAACTGCAAAAGATGATAAAGGTAGTATAACTAATTTCAAGTCAACCGAAAACAACGATGGGAGTAATACAGTTTCATTCACATCTAACATGGCAGGGCACCTTCCTTTAATTCCGTCTGCCGATATTAATGTCATGCTAACTTTACGCTCACTGAAAATGATAAAGCCGGTACTTTACAAGTTAATGCTGTACAAATTGGTGACGCATTTCCAACCGCTGAAACAATGATTGGAGACACAAAAGGAAATCAATTGTTTATAGGAGTAAGTCCTGCGACTGCGGGAGGAACTTTAGGCCCTTACGAAAAGCTTGCGGTTGATAATGATAGGCCAATGATTTCATCGAGTTTTACAATAACAATTGATGGCAAAGAAGTATTTACCGGAGTTCAGCAAGGTGATAAAAAATACACCACAGCTGAATGGAATAAAATGAATTAAAGCAAACCAACAGGAACCCAATTTATACAATCATGAAAATACTTTTAACAAACTGGATAAACCTCTTAGGCGTCTTTATAGTCAACTTTGCATTTTCTGTTGTATTGACTTTAACAGATCCAAGTTTATCGTATAATATCTTCCAAGCTATGCTTGCAGCCCTATTTTCTGTTTTGGGTTACGGAATGATGTTTTGGGCATTGTTTATAGTTTCATTGGTCATTATGGACTTGATTCTAATAATCCCTAACAGGAAAAACCTTAAAATAAGACTTTTAATAGAATGGATTATTATTAGCAGTCCATTCATTTATTGGACGGTTAAATACCATGAGTGGATATTTGTTGCAGCAGTCATAGCTTTTTTCATATCGCAACAATTGCGGGAAAAACGAATAATGGTGAAACAAGCCTTAAAACACTTACAGCCAACAAATCAGGGGCATTGAATCCAGCATCCGTTGCAAGAGCTCAGCAAGTTTTACAAAGCTTAAAAACTCATTTCTAATGAAAAAAATTAAATTCCAAATTCAAAATTGTAGTAACGAAATAATGTCATTAAACAAGGAGCCTGAGGCAGTAGAGGCAATTATTGATGTACAGGAAGTAATTGAAGTTGAAACGAATGAAGAAGAAGACAATATTTTGATAGATGTTGGTAAGAAAAAAGATGGAACAATTTACATTCAAATATGGGATGCGCGTAATACAAACTACATAATATATCATAAAGTAAAAGATATGCTTGAAGAGTATTTATAGTAGAAGGTGCTGATGTTAACAATTACTACCCCTGTTAGTCGTAGTGATAGAAAATGGCGCTGTCCGAATGTCTCCGACTTCAGACGACTATATTAACAGTTTTATACTACCCATCTACGATCTCCGTTAAAATCAACTAAACAGTTAGTTTTTATGTTAACCCACCTTTTTTACAATCATCTGATTTTCATTATTTTAATGTGATTTTTAAGAAAAAAGTGTTAACCTTTGTTAATAGTTGTACTGTTTTTAGCAACACATGCACATCAGATTTTTGAGTGGACTTTATTCGCTAATTATAAAGGTCTTACCTTCAATTGCCAGTTCGGTATTTGGGAATACAGACTGTGCTTCGTCCAATAGCTCGTTCAAGGTTTTATAACGGGCGGAGAAATGCCCGATGATGAGCTTACCGGCTTTAGTATCTAAAGCTACCTGTGCGGCCTGCAAAGCGGTGGTGTGATGCGTTTGGTTAGCCCTATCCAGCATATCATTTAAAAAGGTAGCTTCGTGATACAGCAAACTTGCGCCGGTAATTTGCGCAAAGTATTTTGGATTGTATAGCGTGTCTGAACAGTAAGCGTAACTTTTAGGTTCGGCCGAATCAACGGTCAGCGTGTCATTCTTATAAACGGTACCGTCGGCAGCCTCATAATCCCTACCTTTTTTTAGCGCAGTAAAATACGGAACGGGTATCTGCAACTCTTCTATCCTGTCTTTGATCAGCTTACGCATCCGCTTTTTCTGTTTAAACAGGAAGCCGGTGCAGGATATGCGATGATCCAGCGGAATAGTCTCGACAGTTATATCCTGGTTATCTAAAATAACTTCAGATACATCTGTCCGGGTAAAGATAAATTCAACAGGGTAATGTAGTGTGGTTTCAGAGTACTTGAGCTGCAGGTCTATGAGTTCCTTCAAAGGCGCGGGACAAAACAGCTGCAGCTTTTTGGTGCGCCCGTTCAGGTGCATAGACGACATGAGGCCTACCAACCCCAGGTAATGATCGCCGTGTAGATGGCTGATGAATATATAATCGATACGGCTGCCCTTTACATCAAAGCGCAGCATTTGCTGTTGCGTGCCTTCGGCGCAATCTATCAGATACAGCTTCTCGTTAATATTAAGAACCTGCGCAGTAGGGTTTCTGTTAAAAATTGGCGTTGCAGAACTGCTGCCCAGTATCGTTACTTCGAATTTCATACCGGGAGCCCGCTTAATTATCTGATCTCTTTCTTTAACTCTTTTTCTATCTCTTCCATAAAAATATAGTCTATAGCTTCTTCGGAGCTTGGTACAATTGTAAGCACGTTATCCAGCTGAGAAATGGTGATAAGGCGTGATACAGATTCGTTTAAACCACAAAGAATGAAAGAACCTTCGGCACGCTTGCAAATGCGATGACCTACCAGCAAGCTGCTCAGGCCAGATGAATCGGCAAACTTTACGTTAGAAAGATCGAGGATGATATTGCGCTGACCTTCGGTATTGATCAGGATCAACTCAGACTTCAGCTGCGGGGTAACCAACGAATTCAATTTGGATTCGTTAAGTTTTAAAAGAATATATTTCTCGTGCTTATCAACTGAAAATTTCATTTTTTGTATTATTTAACAGCTAAGATATAATTATTTTATATTTAAATAAAAACTTACAGCGTCGCAATTGCATTATTGATAGCTTGCTCTACCCTAACAACCACGTCCTGTGATTCGGGTTTTATAAATTGCTCGCCGGTAATCTGCTCGTACAATTCAATGTACCGGGCCGATATGGATTCGACGATCTCCCTGGTCATTTGCGGCACGGTTTGCCCGTCCTTACCCTGAAAGCCATTCTCTATCAGCCACCGCCTTACAAATTCTTTAGACAATTGCTTTTGAGCTTCACCGCTTGCCTGCCTTTGCTCATAACCATCACTATAAAAATACCGCGACGAATCAGGCGTGTGGATCTCATCTATCAAATAAATGGTGTCACCTACTTTGCCAAACTCATACTTGGTATCAACCAGTATCAGCCCCTGAGCAGCTGCGATTTCGGTACCGCGTTTAAATAGCTGGCGGGTGTAGCTTTCTAACTGCGCATAGTCAGCCTCGCTTACAATGCCTTTGGCAAGGATGTCCTCGCGGGAGATGTCCTCATCGTGCCCCACAGACGCTTTTGTTGTTGGTGTAATAATGGGTTCAGGCAGGATATCGTTTTCTTTTAAACCTTCGGGCAGGGTAACACCGCACACCTGCCGTTTGCCCAAAGCATATTCACGGGCGGCATGGCCGGCCAGATATCCGCGGATCACCATCTCTACCTTAAATGGCTCGCAAATGCGGCCGATGGTAACGCTCGGGTCCGGAACGCTGATCACCCAGTTAGGTACAATATCTGCTGTTGCAGCTAAAAACTTAGCCGCTATCTGGTTTAGCACTTGTCCTTTGTACGGTATTGGCTCCGGTAGCACCACGTCAAAGGCCGAGATCCTGTCGGTAACCACCATGGCCAAGTATTTATCCGCTATGGTGTAAACATCACGTACTTTACCTTTATAGTAATTAGTTTGCCCCTTAAAATTGTAATGTGTTTCTTTTATAGCGTCCATGTGAATGAGTGATGGAGAATGGTAAGTGGTGAATGGTAAAACTAACCTCTAGTCACTACTCACCATTCACTATTATTGTATATCCCCGTAAGCTTCCAGGATGCGTTTAACCAGCTTGTGGCGTACAACATCTTCGCCGCTCAGGTAAACAATATCTATACCTTTAATATCTGTTAGTATACGCAGCGCAGTATATAAACCCGACTGCTGTTTTTTGGGAAGATCTATCTGTGTTACATCACCGGTAACAATGAACTTTGCAGATGGCCCCATACGGGTTAAAAACATCTTCAACTG
>NZ_CAXVWK010000048.1:0-23023 GCF_964263795.1 Mucilaginibacter sp. | reverse complement strand
TCAAAGAATTTTACCTGTGCGCCGGTTTCTTTTATCTCGGGCTTACAGGCATTAGCGCAGCATAGCAGCAGCACCATGCCAGTAAGTGAGCTATATTTAAACAAGGTTTTATACCAATACATTCCCAGTCATTTCTGCAGGGATGGGCACGCCCAGTATCTGCAATATGGTTGGTGCAATATCGCCCAGTTTACCGTCTTTAACTTGTTTTACATCATTATCTATTACAATGCAGGGTACCAAATTAGTTGTGTGGGCAGTGTTGGGCGATCCGTCATCATTGATCATGTAATCGGCGTTACCATGATCGGCAATAATAATAAACGAGTAGCCATGCTGTAAACCTGCCTCCACAACCGCTTTGGTGCAGGCGTCGGCAGTTTCGGCAGCCGTAACCACGGCACTAAACACACCAGTGTGGCCAACCATATCGGTATTGGCAAAATTCAAACAAACAAAGTCCGGCCATTCGTCCACCAATTCGGGGATGATCGCATCGCGGATGCCTTCGGCACTCATCTCGGGCTGCAGATCGTAAGTGGCTACCTTTGGCGATGGTACCAGCAGTCGTTTTTCGTCATTGAATTCTTTTTCGCGACCACCCGAAAAGAAGAAGGTAACGTGCGGATACTTTTCTGTCTCGGCAATACGGATCTGTTTTTTGCCGGCACTTTCTAAAACCTCGCCAAGGGTTTTGCTCAGATCATCCTTACGGAACACTACTTTAACATTTTTAAAAGTCTCGTCGTAAGATGTCATGGTCACATACTCAATATTGAGCGGGTGCATATCGTATTCCGGGAATTCTTTTTGGGTAAGCGCCTGTGATATTTCGCGGCCCCTGTCTGTACGGAAGTTAAAACAGATCACCACGTCGCCGTCTTTGATCACCGCGACAGGTTCGCCATTCTCATCAACTTTGACAATTGGTTTGATAAACTCGTCGGTCACCCCGTTATCGTATGACTGCTTGATGCAGGCCAAAATATCGTCGGTTTTTTCGCCTTCGCCTTTAACCATTAAATCGTAAGCCAGCTTTACACGTTCCCAGCGGTTATCACGGTCCATAGCATAATAACGGCCAATGGCAGATGCCAGCCGGGCGGTCGAGTCGCCAATGTGCTGCTCCAGGTCGGTAATGAATTTTAAACCTGAATTCGGATCGGTATCGCGCCCATCTAAAAACGCGTGGATGAAAACTCTTTCAAGGCCAAGCGCTTTAGTAGCAGTAGTAAGGCCCTTTAAGTGGTTAATGTGGGCATGTACGCCACCATCGCTTACCAGGCCAATCAGGTGCAGGTCTTTATCATTTGCCTTGGCATAATTTATAGCGCCAAGGATAGTTTCATTTTGTACAAATTCGTTATCGATAACGGCTTTGTTAATACGCCCCAGTTCCTGGTATACAACGCGGCCGGCACCCAGGTTCATGTGGCCAACTTCAGAGTTGCCCATTTGCCCTTCGGGTAAGCCTACTGCCAGTCCCGATGCTTCTAATTTAGAGTTAGGGTATCTGGCAATCATCTCGTCAAAAAACGGTGTGTTGGCAGCTATAATAGCGTTCGATTGATCGTTACGGCCATAACCCCAGCCATCCAGTATAATTAATGCAAGTTTTTTTCTGTTTTCCACAATGCAAATATAAAAGCAACGTTTAAACATTAGTTTAAAATGAAGTTTATTTTTTACTGCAACTTTTCTTTAGTTTGTTGGTCATATCACTAAGATGAAAGTTATTTATTCCTCATTGCTTGTATTGCTGTTTATGCTCCCCGCTGTATGCCAGGCCGGCCCTATAGATAAGGTTGCCGATCTGATGAAACAGGGTAACGTGCATGAGCTTGTAAAGCTTTTTGCAGCAAATGTAGATATGGCCGTTCTTGAAGAAACTAACGTTTACTCAAAAGCCCAGGCAGAGATAATCCTGGAGAAGTTTTTTAAGGAAAATAAGCCTGCCGGTGCAAAGATCTTTCACCGTGTAAATTCAAGCGCCACTTATAACTTTGCGGTACTGATACTTACTACCAACAAAGGTAAATTCCGCGTGGCTTATACGTTAAAGGAGATGGCAGGGGAGATGGTGCTCATTGATTTGCGGATAGAAAGCGAAAAAACCTAATTGCTCATCAATTGTTCTTACTTTTGAAACTCAAAAAATCAAAAGTTTTGGACAAAGAACTTATACATCAATTCATAACCGCTTCTTTAGCCGAGGACGTTGGCGACGGCGACCATACTTCGTTAGCTACCATTGAGGCAGGCACACAAGGCAAAGCAAATTTATTAGTAAAAGATACCGGGATACTAGCCGGTGTTGAGCTGGCTGTCGAGATATTTAAAACAGTTGATGCCGCACTTGCAGTTGAAGTTTTAATCAACGATGGGACCGCGATAAAACCAAAAGATATTGCGCTTACTGTAACCGGCAATGTGCAAAGCATATTGAAGGCCGAGCGCCTGGTGCTTAACTGCATGCAGCGCATGAGCGGGATAGCTACCATTACCAACAATATCGTACGCCTTTTAAAAGGCACTAACACCAAAGTTTTAGATACCCGTAAAACCACACCTGGCCTGCGCTACCTCGAAAAATGGGCTGTGCGGATTGGAGGCGGCGTTAACCACCGTTTTGGCCTGTATGATATGATCCTGATAAAGGATAACCATGTAGATTATTCGGGCGGTATCCGCAGGGCGATTGAAAACGCAAACGACTATCTTGCCAAAACCGGTAAAAAGCTGGCTATTGAAATTGAGGTACGCAACCTGGAAGAATTAGAGCAAGTACTGCAAACCGGCAATGTGAACCGCATTATGCTGGATAATTTTAACTTTGATGAACTGCGCCAGGCTGTTGCCATGATAGAGGGCCGTTACATAACCGAAGCATCTGGCGGCATCACCATAGATAACATCCGTGATTATGCCGATTGCGGGGTTGATTACGTATCTGTTGGCGCGCTTACCCACTCTGTAAAAAGTTTAGACCTGAGCCTTAAGGCTGTAAAATTATAACGATATATTGCGTAGTATAACATCAAATTAATATTATTGCATAGATGCTATCAATCTACACCATTGCAGCGCTTATTCTTGCCTACCTGTTTGGATCTATACCTACCGCTGTTTGGATAGGGCAGGCATTTTATAACGTTGATGTAAGGGAGTATGGCAGTGGTAATGCAGGTGCCACAAACACATTCAGGGTGTTGGGTAAAAAGGCAGGCATCCCCGTAATGCTGCTGGATATTTTAAAAGGCTGGACGGCCACCAACCTGGCCTACGTGATAGGTGTTACTACAACCGGTCCTTACCATTCTACCGCTTTTGTTAACTATGAACTGGCCCTGGGCATTGCCGCGGTTATGGGCCACCTTTTCCCAATTTTTGCCGGCTTTAGGGGCGGTAAAGGTATCGCTACGCTTTTTGGAATGATATTGGCTATTAACCTGCCGGCATCTTTACTGTGCGTTTTTGTTTTTATGCTAACCCTGTTTATTACAAGGTATGTATCGTTAAGTTCAATAATGGCGGGTTTTACTTACCCCATCGGTGTAACATTTATATTCCCGGTGTATATTAAATCAGTCATTATTTATGGTATGTGCATATGTATTTTAATATTGGTTACGCATCAAAAAAATATTGAGCGCTTATTAAAAGGTAAAGAGTCGAAAGTTAATTTGTTTAAAAAGAAAACTACTGCCTAACTTACCATGAAAAAAATCAAGATCCTTTCCGTAATGGCTATCGCCATTGTATTTTACTCCTGTTCAACAGTTCCGTTAACAGGCCGTTCACAATTTAATGTAGTAAGCGATGACCAGGTAAACCCGGCAGCCGCGGCAAGCTACCAGCAGCTACTGTCTGATCCTGCTACCAAAGTGATCAGCACAGGTACAGATGCCCAGCGTGTTAAACGTATTGGCGGTCAGCTGGCCCAAGCTATACAGCAGTACCTTAATGCAAACGGTTACGCAAACCAATACAATTTTGCCTGGGAGTTTAACCTTATACAAAGCGCTGAAGTTAATGCATGGTGTATGCCCGGTGGTAAAGTGGCCGTTTACAGCGGTATTTTGCCTATAACGCAAACAGACGCAGGTTTGGCAACCGTTATGGGACACGAAATTGGCCATGCCATTGCTAAACACTCTGCCGAGCGGATGTCACAGCAGATGCTGGTACAAGCCGGCGGCGCTGCTGTAGGTGCGGCAACAGGCAACAAATCTGTAGCGGCACAAACAGCTATTAATACACTATACGGTATTGGCGGCCAGGTGGCGGTGCTGAAATTCTCACGCAGCCAGGAATCAGAAGCCGATCGCCTTGGTCTTACCTTTATGGCAATGGCCGGGTACGATCCGCATAGTGCCGTTACATTTTGGCAGCGTATGGCTGCACAAAGCAAAAACGGTGGCACCCCTGAATTTTTAAGTACCCACCCCAGCGATGCTACCCGTATCGCCAATATCCAGAAACTGATACCCGAGGCAATGAAATATTACAAAGGGAGATAATAACTTATATAATATTATAAAAAGCCACAGCAATACTTGTTGTGGCTTTTTTATTGTAACGGTTGATACTTGTATTTGCTCAATCAAATTAGCCGTTTTGGTGTTCACAAAGCATGTCCAACTCCAAGTCCCGTTTTTTAACCGCGCAGTGGCGCAACCTGGTAATGCTGAACTACGTGGTTGATCCGGAAATCTTAAAACCTCATTTACCTGCAGCTACAGAGATTGACCTGTGGGAAGGTAAAGCTTTGGTGAGCATGGTGGGCTTTATGTTTCAAGATACCCGCGTATTGGGTATTAAATGGCCGTTCCATGTAAATTTTGAAGAGGTGAACTTAAGGTTTTACGTGCGCCACTTTGATGGCAAAGAATGGAAACGCGGGGCGGTATTTATAAGCGAAATCGTACCTAAACCTGTCATCACCATTATCGCTAACGCCTTATACAAAGAACACTACCGCGCGCTGCCCATGCGGCATTCGGTTAATAAGGCAGGGCCTAACCACACGCAATTTTTGTATGAGTGGAAGCTTAAAGGACGATGGAATAGCCTTGGAGCGACGGTCAAGAACAGCCTTACTAAAATTCAAACGGGCAGCCCTGAAGAATTCATTTTTGAGCACTATTGGGGCTATAACCGTTTAACAGATTATAAGACGATGCAGTACCAGGTGGAACACATCTCCTGGCAAATAGCCGAGGTCAAGGACTTTTTTTTCGACGCAGATATCAAGGAATTATATGGCGAAGCTTTTGTAAAATACCTGAGTTTTGAACCTTATTCAGCATTTTGGGCTAACGGGTCGGAAATTGCCGTGCGGATAGGGGATAAGCTGGTAGTGGATCAGGTATCGTCAAAATAGGTTTTGTCAGTCTGAGCCTGTCGAAGACTTAAACGCTTGCAGAGACATCCAGATTCCTCGTCGCTACGTTATCCCTAAAGATAATGATTTCCTTTACTGTCATCTCGAATAAACGACAGCGAGGAGAGATCTTGATAGACAAAACGGCAAACTTTTCAGTGACATCAAGATCCCTCGTCGCTACGCTTCCTTCGGGATGACAAATGCAGCCAGACCGATCTACTTCTTAACCCCTAACACTTCCAAAATCGCCTTTGCTTTTAGCAGGCACTCCTCATACTCGCTTTCTGCGTTTGCATGATAAGTTATTGCGCTGCCAACATGGAAAGACAAATATTTGTTGGATGAATTATAAAGTATAGTTCGGATCACCACATTAAAATCAAAATCGCCATCCAGACTAAAATATCCTATCGCACCCGAGTACACGCCACGTTTGCTGCGTTCGTATTGCTCCATTAGCTGCAATGCGCTTACCTTAGGCGCGCCGGTCATGCTGCCCATAGGGAAAGCTTGTTTAACAGCTTCTACAGGCGTTATCTCGTCCTTTATCTCGCATACCACGGTTGATACCATCTGGTGTACTTGCTTAAAGGTTTGTATCCCGAATAATTCTTCTGTTTTTACCGTACCAGGTTTGGAAGAATGGGTAAGATCATTGCGCACCAAGTCTACAATCATCACATTTTCCTGCAATTCCTTTGGATGGTTGCGTAATTCGTTGATTATGGCCTGATCTGTATCCGCGTTAGCATCCCGGCGGGCGGTGCCTTTGATGGGTTGCGAAATAAGCTTGTTGGCGCGTTTAGCTAAAAACCTTTCAGGCGAGGCGCAGATAACATAGTTGCCATCCCATTTAAAGTAAGACGAGAACGGTGTAGGCGAAAGCTTAGCCAGCTTGACAAATACGTCCAGCGGATCGATTTCCGCATTTTCTGCATAAAATTCCTGGCAAAAATTGGTTACGTAGATGTCGCCACGGTTGATGTGGCCCTTTACCTTATTTACCCTATCGATGTATTCGTTTTTTGTAAAGCGCGTTTTAAGATCAATTGAAGTCACCTGTTTACCTGTAGAGAGTTCGAGTCTCTCAATGGTTTGTGCAAGTTCCGCAGCGTTTTCACCCTCGATTACAACCTCATTGTGTTTGAAGGTAATGATTACCTGCGGACTAAAAAAGAAAAGGTCGGGAAAGTTTAACCCATCATGATTTGACGATCGCAGATCTTCCAGTTCGTTCTTCAGATCATATCCAAAAAAGCCGAAGACAAATCCCGGGTTATCTTTGCAAAACTGTTCTAATTGCATAAAGGCGCTGCCGGCGTTTGCCGTTAAACTGGCTTTAACCCCAACGGCGATCAGCGTATCGTACTTGCCGTAAGGGTCGGTAAAGTTGTTGGAGTCGAGGTAACAGGCGGTATCGAACATGTTAGCCCATTGCAGGGCCTTTTGTTTAAATAAGGGGATGTTAATTACTTCGATGTTCACACGGTAAAGTTAAACTTATCTTTCCTTATCCACCTTCATGTTGTCATCAATATCGCGGTTCTTATTGACTAATCCGAAAGCCAGAAAAATGCCCGGGATAAGGCCCACCGAAAGATTTATCACAGCAAAAAGAACCACTAAAAGCAGTATCACATAAATGTACCAACCAATAATTTTAAAGTTGTCGGCATACTGATGGCGTTTCACCGCCTTGATAGCCTGGTAGCTGGCCACCACCATTAAAAGCCAGGATAGCGGCGTGATGTAATCCTGCCAGTTATTAGCTGGTAGCGCTGTATATAGCGAGTAGCCAAAGCCTAGGAGACTTATTACTAAGGTGATATAACTAATTACCCGGAGAGTTGCCGGCTTAAACATGGTAACAAATTTAATCTTTATCGACTGCTAAAATACAAAAGGCCCCGTAAAACGAGGCCTTTTGTATTATTTTAAGGTTTGCTTATTGCAATACCAAAGTTTGCTTTCTGTCCGGGCCAACAGATAACCATTTGATGGGTACTTGTAACTCAGCTTCTAAAAACTCGATGTATGATTGCAGCTTTTCCGGTATCTGATCCAATTCGGTAATGCCGGTTATGTCTTCTTTCCAGCCATCAATCTCTTTCAGTACAGGGTACGCATCAACCGAGCAAATATCATAAGGCATATAATCTACCTGTTCACCCAAATAGTTGTAATGAGTACATGCGTAGATCTTATCAAAACCGCTTAAAACATCAGCCTTGGTCATTACCATTTGCGTAACGCCATTTAGCATTATAGCGTATTTTAAGGCCGGCAGATCTATCCAGCCGGTACGGCGGGGCCTGCCTGTGGTAGCGCCAAATTCGTGGCCTATGCGGCGTAATTCCTCGCCGGTTTCATTATCAAGCTCAGTAGGGAAAGGGCCGCCGCCCACACGGGTACAGTAAGCCTTGAAGATACCAATAACATCGCCTATCTGGCGGGGAGCAATACCTAAACCGGTACATGCACCGGCAGCCGTTGTGTTTGATGATGTTACAAATGGGTAAGAGCCAAAGTCGATATCCAGCATGGCACCCTGTGCGCCTTCGGCCAGTACTTTTTTACCTTCCTTAATATAGTTGTTAACCAAATGCTCGCTATCTACCAGCGGGAACTGCTTGATCAGTTCAATGGCTTCAAAAAAAGCAGTTTCACGTTCAGTAAAGTCGGCAACTTCGCCATACATGGCCTGCAGCATACTGGTGTGTTTATCAACCAGTTTTTGGTAGCGTTCTTTAAAATCGGGCAGGGTAATATCGCCTACGCGCAAACCGTTGCGGCCGGTTTTATCCATATAAGTTGGGCCGATACCTTTAAGGGTCGAACCGATCTTGCCTTCGCCCATTTTCTTTTCAGATGCGGCATCCAGCAATTGATGGGTGGGTAAGATAAGGTGCGCCTTTTTAGCGATCATCAGGTTCTTTTTAGCCAAAAGATCATGCCCGGCATCCTTCAATTTATCCAGCTCCTTTTTAAGTGTAATAGGGTCGATAACCACACCGTTACCAATCAGGTTCATGGTGTTATCAAAAAATATACCCGAAGGGATGGTGTTTAAAACAAATTTTTTGCCTTCAAACTCTAAAGTGTGGCCGGCATTCGGGCCGCCCTGAAAACGGGCTATCAGGTCATAACCTGCGCTCAGCACATCAACAATTTTACCTTTACCTTCGTCGCCCCACTGGAGGCCTAATAATACGTCAACAGCCATTAATCTTGTTTTTATAATAATCGTCAAATGCTTTTGTAATAGTACTTTTCACTTTACTCCAGTCCATGCCGTCTAAGCATTCCGGATCGATAGTGTCTTCAGCATCAGCAAAGTAAACTACTGACCTGACCACTGCAAAGGTATCATCATATGGATAACGATTATGATAATATTTAAAAAGATCTTCAAAAGAGAAAAATTGCAGAAGTTTTGCAATATCCCAAAAGTCCTTTTTTACGCCCCTGCCTTTCACCGCATTTAATTTCAGCGCTATAAGGTCCTTTACATCAGCTAAGGGGATGTCCTCAATAATATTTACCTGGTACAGAAAGGGGTCTTTTACTGATACAAAGTCAACCTTTACATTGTCGATAATGCATTGGTAAATTGACTTAGATCTGTCGTTTATTGTTATTATCTGACCGAAGTTATCCTGTAAAGTTTCTATGAGGATTTCTTTATCTAAAGGCTTATCAGTAAATAAATCTAAGTCGATTGATTTTCTATGGCCGTAAAAAAGTGAGAGTGCGGTACCGCCTACCAATCGGAATTGCTGTAACTGCGGTAATGAAACAAGTTTTTTTAGAAGCTCCAGTGTCGCTGGTTCAACTGTTTCTTTTCGTAACATTTAAATTCTGTAGGCTGTACCTTAAAAAGAATACAGCAAAAATTAATACTAATATCTGATAACCAGTTAGCCTGTAACGCCAATTGGCAAACTTTATTAAATCCGTAAAATTTCAATAGGCTATCGAAATCTTCCAATTTACCTCTTTCAATTACTTTTTCTACAACGTGGGCTGCATTTTTTTCATAGTCGATCTTATCCATATCAACATCCCAAAATGCTTGTTTGCTGAGAATTGGCTTATCCATTTTTACGATACCTTCCTGTCGCAGTAACCTTCGCGCAGTTTAGTGCAGTTACCGTAAAGGTTTAATGAGTGGTGCTTAATTTCGAATTTTAAAATATCGCCCATCATGCTCTGGATCTGCTGGATGCGCGGATCGCAAAACTCCACAACCTTGCCGCAGTCGATACAGATAATATGATCGTGCTGCTTGTACCCGTACGATTTTTCGAACTGGGCCATGTTTTTGCCAAACTGGTGCTTGGTTACCAGGTCGCAAGATACCAGTAGCTCCAGCGTGTTGTATACCGTAGCCCGGCTAACACGGTACTTCTTGTTTTTCATGTGGATGTATAACGACTCCACATCGAAGTGATCGCTTCTTGAGTAGATCTCTTCCAGAATGGCAAAACGCTCGGGAGTTTTCCGCAAGCTTTTATTTTCAAGGTAGGCCTCAAAAATCTTTTTTACCAATGCAATGGTTTCCTGTACAGGCATAAAATTGAATTACCTCCAAAGGTATTAATTATTTATAGAAATTGCGGCAATAATCCCAAAGGCAGGGTAGATAACCGGGGCGGCCCGCTTACGTTACGACGCCTTCTCCACCACCGAATCGTACCGGGTTACACCGGTAATGCCTTTTACCATCTTCAGGTTACGTATCAGGTTATCCAGGTGCTCCGTATCGTTCACATACACCATCAGCGATCCTTCAAAAATACCGTTATCGCTATCTACTGTTATAGAGCGGATATTCACCTTAAAATCCTGCGAGATTACTGTGGTCAGCTTATTGATCAGCCCCACATCATCTATACCGGTGATGCGCAGGCCGGTTAAAAATGCCAGTTCCTGCTGGTTGGTCCACCGCGCCTTTACAATCCGGTAACCGTAATTGGCCATCAGTTTGGCTGCATTAGGGCAGTTGGTGCGGTGTATCTTTATGCCGTCGCTTACCGTAACAAACCCAAAAACATCATCGCCGGGAATGGGGTTACAGCAGTTAGCCAGTTTGTAATCTATCTTTTGCAGGTCCTCACCAAAAAGCAGCACGTCGCTATCTTTTGTTTTAATGTTGCGCACCAGGCTCTGCAGTTGCTCGGCTTCTATTTTATCCTGTGGTTTGTTCTCAATCACCTTTTCAGATGCCTGGTACTCTTTCAGGTCCTTCATATCAATAAGGCCCTTCGCCACATTGTAAAACAGGTCCTGGGTAGAGGGCAGCTTAAAGTAATAGCTAAGCTTATGTATGTTTTCGGAGTTATAGGTGATCTTTAACGATTTTAGCTTGCGCTCCAAAATCTCCTTACCGTCATCGGCAACTTTGCGTTTTTCTTCCTTAAGTGCCGATTTGATCTTGGCCTTTGCTTTGGCGGTGACTACAAAATTCAGCCAGTCTTCTTTAGGTGCTTGTTTGCTGGATGTGATGATCTCTACCTGGTCGCCATTTTGCAATTTATAACTTAAGGGAACCAGTTTGTGGTTCACTTTTGCGCCTATACAGCTGGCGCCCACATCTGTGTGGATCTCGAAGGCAAAATCAAGCGCGGTAGCATTTAGCGGCAACTGGATCAACGCGCCTTTAGGGGTGAAGATGAAAATCTCGTCGCTAAACAGGTTCATCTTAAAATCATCCAGGAAGTCGAGCGCGTTTGAGTCGGGGTTCTTAAGCATATCCCTAACCTTCTGCACCCAGTTATCCAAGCCGTTATCGGTAGATGATTCCTTGTATTTCCAATGCGCGGCAAAGCCTTTTTCGGCAATCTCATTCATGCGCTTGGTACGGATCTGCACTTCTACCCATTGCCCGCGCGGCCCCATAACCGTTGTATGCAAAGATTCGTAACCGTTTGCCTTCGGCGATGAGATCCAGTCGCGCAACCTGTCAGGGTTAGGACGGTACAAATCGGTAACGATAGAATAAGCCTTCCAGCAATCGGCCTTTTCATTCTCCGGCGTGCTATCTAAAATGATTCTGATGGCAAAAAGGTCATATACTTCCTCAAAAGGTATCGACTTTTTCTTCATCTTGTTCCAGATGGAATGAATGGATTTTGGCCGGCCAAACAGCTCTGCATTCAGGCCCTGCCCCTCAATGATCTTATTTACCGGGTCGATAAAGTCACGGATGAATTTTTCGCGCTCGGTTTTTTTCTCGTTTAGTTTATTTTTAATGAACTGGTAAGTTTCGCGTTCCATGTATTTCATGGAAAGGTCTTCCAGTTCCGACTTTATGGCATATAAGCCTAACCTATGTGCCAAGGGGGCATATAAGTAAACCGTTTCTGAGGATAGTTTAAGCTGCTTATCACGCGGCATAAACTCCATCGTACGCATGTTGTGCAGCCTGTCGGCCAGTTTTATCAGTATCACCCGTACATCATCTGCAAGGGTGAGCAGCATCTTGCGGAAATTCTCGGCCTGTAACGAACTATTGGTATCAAATACACCAGAGATTTTGGTAAGCCCGTCGATAATTTTGGCTACTTTTTTACCAAATTCCAGCTCGATATCTTCCAGTGTTACATCGGTGTCTTCAACCACATCATGTAACAATGCGCATACAATAGAAGTGGTACCCAAACCTATTTCTTCCGCAGCTATCTGGGCAACGGCAATAGGGTGGTATATGTACGGCTCGCCGCTTTTACGGCGCATATCTTTATGACTCTCCAAAGCCATATCAAAAGCCTTGCGAATCATGCGTTTATCGCCCTTTTGCAGCGTTGATTTACTTGCACGTAGCAGGGTACGATAACGTTTTAATATCTCGGTCTTTTCGGCTTCCAGGTCAATCACTAAATCTTTCATGTAACGGTCTTAGTCCTCTCTATATCATTAACCTGTAACAATATTTATTATTGCGGGTTAATATAAAATAACAAAATAATTTGCGTTAATTTTGTATCAGTAAAAATATGAAATTTATTGCTTTAATGGTGCTGCTGTGTTGTATGCTGGGGGTTGCTAACGCCCAGGTAGACAAACCTGCTGCACCTGTACATCTGGGCAAAAATGATACCATCAAAACTTACATGACAAAGCTTGATGGTGAGTTGGTTCCCTGGATTGTACTGCCCGATGTAGTAATTACCGATACCCGCATTTTTGCAAGTGCGCAGGACAGGGCCAATTACTTCAGGCTAAAGTATAACGTGATGAAGGTTTTACCTTACGTGCGCTTTGCCGGTGTACGCTACCAGAAATTACAGCGCGACCTTGCCCTAACCGGCGATAAGAAGAAACAAAAGGAACTGATAAAGGCCTGTGAAAAAGAGATCAAAGACCTGTTTAATAAGGATATTAAAAACCTGACCATTACACAGGGCGAGATACTGATCAAACTCATTAACCGGGAAACCGGTGCTACCAGTTTTGAAATGCTTAAAGAAATGAAGGGTGGTTTCAAAGCCTTTGTTTTCCAGTCGGTGGCGGGAATATTCGGGCATAATTTAAAAGAAACTTACGACCGCGACGAGCAGCGCGATATTGAAACAATACTGCAGCAGGTGGGTTACGTATCCATGCAAAATTAGTAATGGATAAAAAGGACATCTACCAGTTCGACGTAAATACACTAAACGGGCAACCAATAAGCCTGGCCGATTACAAAGATAAAGTACTGCTTATTGTAAACACGGCATCGCAATGCGGGTTTACCCCACAACTAACAGATCTGGTTAAATTAAAGGCAGATCTTGCCGATCAGGATTTTGAAATACTGGCCTTTCCGTCTAATGATTTTGGCGGACAAGAGCCTTTAGAGGGCGCAGCAATAGCGCAGTTCTGCTCCAATTACGGCAACAACTTCCCGGTGTTCGAAAAGATCCGCGTACGTGGCCCGTACGCACATCCGCTTTACAAATTTCTGAGTGATAAGAAAGAGAACGGTGTTTTAAACTGCGTGCCGCGATGGAATTTTCATAAATTTTTAGTGGATAAGGATGGCGAGGTGGTTGACTATTTTTTCCCGTTTACAAAGCCAAGCTCATCCAAACTGCGCAAACAAATTCAGCGCCTGCTGGCTGCCGACAAATAACGATTAAGCTTTTATGTTGAAATTAGATATTTTAGTTTTACCTGTACACCCGGACGATGCCGAATTAGGCTGTGCCGGCGTAATTTTGAAACATATTGCGTTAGGCCACAAGGTAGGTATAATTGACCTGACCCGTGGCGAATTAGGTACCCGTGGTACGGCGGAGATACGCGAACAGGAAGCGGCCCGGGCTGCAGAAATACTGGGCATCACCATCCGCGAGAACCTGGAACTACCGGACGGCTTTTTCACGAACACACAGGAGTATCAACTAAAAGTGATCTCGGCTATTCGCAAATACCAGCCTGATATCCTGATCACCAACGCATATCATGACCGCCACCCCGACCATGGTCGTGCAAACGAACTGGTAGAAACATCTGCTTTTTTAGCCGGTTTGCGCCGGATAGAAACTACCATGGATGGACAGCTGCAAACCGAATGGCGGCCAAAACAGGTACTTCATTTTATACAGGACCGCTATATCCACCCCGATATTTTAGTTGATGTTACCGATTACTGGGATAAAAAAATAGAAAGTATTTATGCATATGGTTCTCAATTCCATAATCCCGACTGGAACAGCGAGGAGCCCCAAACATACATTTCATCGCCCGAATTCATCCAGATAGTGGAAGGCCGCGCCCGGGAATTTGGCAAAAGCATCAACGTAAAATACGCCGAGGGATTTACATCACGTAAGATATTAGGCGTTGATGATCTGTTGGAGTTAAGGTAGATACGAGAAGATTTCTCGTTACTGCGCTTCCCTCGAAATGACAACGGTTTTTTTCACTGTCATCTCGAACGAGCGAAAGCGAGGAGAGATCTTGTTAAATAAGCTACCAATGCAATTATCAAGAATCCTCGTCGCTGCGCTTCCCTCGGAATGACAATAAACGCATAACATTAAAGGCCCCGGTATCGGGGCCTTTAATGTTAAATTGCTACGTACTCGAAGCGGTTGTTCTCGTTGCTTCTTTCCCTTTTTAGCTTATTTTCTTTGGCAAGCTTCAGCAGGATGCCGGAGAGCTCGGAAGTTTTAAAATCCGAGTCGAAATTGTCTTTGCAGTAATCTGCAATGGCTGATATAGAATGTGGTTGTGTAAAAAAGTCGCTGGCCAGCAACTGGTTTAATACTTTGGTTGCGCCAGGTTTTTTACGACCCGGTTCAGACGGGCGGTTGTCATCTTCATTGCCGGTCCTTGTTCTGCGGCTGCGTTTATTGAAAATTTCCGATCCTTCCGTCTCCACTTTCTCTGTTTCCATGATCTCGTCTAAAAGCCTGTCAACTACTCTTACTTGTACGGCTTCAGACTGGAAAGAATTAACAACTTCAGCAATTTCTGTAAGCTGTTTTTTTAATTTTTCAATTTGTCTGTTCATTATTAGTAAATATTCCCCCGGTATTTGTATGTAACCTTTTCTATTATAAAAACTACTTATTTAATAGTTAATAATACAGTATAAACGCTACGGTGCAATTATAGTATATCGTAAATAAAAAAAGCACCTGTTTGGTTTTAAAACAGGTGCTTGTAGCAGTATTATTACATTTTATTTAAAGCAACGGCAATATTTTTTGCAGCATATCAAGGCCTTCATCAATATGTTGCTGTTCAATAATAAGTGCCGGCCTAAAGCGGATGGTGCGCTCGCCACAGCCCAGGTACATTATATTATTTTTTAACCCATAATTGAGGAATGCATCGCGTATAGATTTGTCGGGAAAGTCAAAGGCGGTAAGTAATCCTTTACCACGTACGTTAGTAATAATGTTGTTTTTAGCGGCGATGGCCTGCAGTTGCTGTTGCAGGTAATTGCCGGTGGCCGCGGCTTTGTCGCAAAGGCCGTCTTCTTCAATGATCTCCAATATTTTTGACGCCCTTACCATATCCACCAAACTGCCGCCCCAGGTTGAATTAATACGCGACGATACCTTAAATACATTGTTCTCTACCTCATCAACCTTTCTGCCGGCCAGGATGCCGCAAACCTGCATTTTTTTACCAAATGCCAAAATATCCGGGCGTGCATTATCGCCAAAGTGCTGGTGCAGCCAGAATTTGCCGCTCAGGCCAACCCCGGTTTGTACTTCATCATAAATCAGCATCAATTCATTCTCATCCGCAATGATGCGCAGCTGCTCTAAAAATTCCTGCCTTACTTGCTTATCGCCACCTTCGGATAATACAGGCTCAATAATGATGGCGCAAATATCGTCTGGATTGTCGGCTAATGCCTTTTTGATCTCGGCAATGGATTTGGCTTCGCGGTCAAGCAAGTCTTGCAGGTTGCTGTCCGTTAGCGGGAACCTGACCTCGGGCGTAGACACCCTTGGCCAATCGAATTTGGCAAACCACTTGGTTTTAACCGGCTGGGTATTGGTCAAGCTTAACGTATAACCGGAGCGGCCGTGAAACGCGTGCTCGAAGTGGATAATTTTGAAGCCCTTTTCGGTACTGTGGCCCTTGGCAAAGTTTTTTTGCACTTTCCAGTCCATCGCAGTTTTCAAAGCATTCTCAATTGCCAGCGTACCGCCCGATATAAAAAAGGCGTGCGGCAGGTAATCAGGTATACCTACCCGGGCAAAGGTTTCCAGGAACTGGGCATATTGTTCGGTATAAATATCTGAGTTGGAGGGATTGGTTAAGGCCGCCAGCAAAAGGTTCTTTTTAAAAACTTCGTCGCCTAACATTTTAGGGTGATTGTAGCCCAGTGGCACCGATGCAAAGCATGTAAAAAAATCCAAAAGCGTACGATTGTTCTTGGCATCGTAAATATGTACACCCTGACTTTTTTCCATATCAAAAGTAAGGTCGAAACCATCGGCAAGTACGTGCTTACTTAAAGTAGCCTGTACATTCTGAGCGGTGATCTGCAATTTATTCATAGGTATACTGGTTTATACAAACTTAGCAAAATGCCCTAATTAACAATAATTTAAAGGTTTTTGAACCGATCGACTAAAAAGTAACTTTAAATTAACTAAAGATAGTTTTTAGACTCATACAGCGAATAGTATGAACCGGGGCTATGGAGATTTTTGCGATTTTTAAGAGAAAAAATGGCAAGGTTGTGCGGTGAAATTAATTTATGCTAAGCAAATCTTGTCGATCGCTAAAATCCGTTTAATCCTGGTTGAATTTATCTTTCATACCCAGTAAACCCCATATACCCCCGGTATGAATTGCCAGGATGCTGCTGCCTTGTTCAAAATGGTCTTTAGCAGCGAGGTCATACAGTGCATACAGCATTTTGCCGGTGTAAACAGGCTCAATCAGGATGCCGGTTTCCGCAATGAATTTTTGTATAAAGTTAATCAGCTCTGGAGTGGTTTTTCCGTAGCCGCCAAAATGGTAAGCAGTGTGCAGTTGGTAACTGGCCGGTGCCGTTAAAAACTTATCTATTTCATCTTTAATAAAACCGCCGTTCTTAAACACTGGCACGGCGTTAAACATAGTTGGCAATTGTTGGCTGGTTAAACCGTTAATTATCCCTGCGGCTGTAGTGCCGGTGCCGCTGGCGCAAAAAATATGATCGTAAGATTGTGTAAGCTCATTAACCAGTTCGCTGCATCCCTGCGCACCCTCCGGTGATGCACCGCCTTCGTTCACAAAAAACGCATCGGTATCTCCGCCAAAATGTTTTTCAAAAAGCGCGGGTTTATCGCGGTAGCTGTCACGGTCTGTAAATAGCAATTGCATGCCATGTAAACGACATAAAAAAAGGGTGTCGTTTTGCACTTGCTCGCCGCGGACAATACCGGTTGCCTTGAACCCAAACCTTGCAGCCGCCGCTGCTGTTGCCAGTAAATGGTTGGAGAATGCCCCGCCAAAAGTTACCAGGTGGGTCTTTTTTTCGGCCTGTGCGCTTTTAAGGATATATTTAAGTTTGCGCCATTTGTTGCCTGATATGATTGGGTGGATCATATCATCCCGTTTGATAAAAACCTTCAGATCTTTATCATCAAACAACTTGTTATTAAGCCGTTGAACTGGGCTGAAGATTTCTAATTGAACATCCATTATATCCCTAAGCCTATATCTGCAACCGATCTTATCAGTTCTGAAAAAAAAATTTGCACACTTACTATCAAGGCGCTTGCTTTGAGAATGATAAGTGTGGTAACCGGTAAGTTTTTTTTCATCTCATAAAAGTATCAGTTTTATAAAATCATCACAATGAAAAAAACAACTACTTTTGCGCCTGAATGGCAGAAGAGAACGACTTATTTGAGCAGGACGAACAGGATTTGTTTGAGCATTTACGCGTGGTGGTTGATAAGGGCCAGTCGCTTTTGCGGATAGACAAATTTTTGATGCACCGTGTAGAGAACGCATCGCGTAACCGCATCCAAAACGCTATCGAACTGAATAACGTTTTGGTGAATGATAAGCCGGTAAAATCCAGCTACCGCGTTAAACCACAAGACGTGATCTCGGTTGTGTTGCCGCACCCGCCCCGCGATACCGAGGTTCACCCGGAAAACCTCCCTATCGAGATAGTACATGAAGACGACGATGTGCTTATTGTAAACAAAGCCGCCGGCATGGTGGTGCACCCCGGTTACAATAATTACACAGGCACGCTGGTGAACGCGTTGGTTTACCATTTTCAGCAATTACCTACCCTGCCGGGCAATGACGGCCGCCCAGGCTTGGTACACCGCATTGATAAAGATACATCGGGATTGCTGTTGATCAGTAAGAACGAGCGTAGCATGAACTGGCTGGCTAAACAGTTTTTTGACCACACTATCGACCGTAAATATATTGCCCTTGCCTGGGGTGATATTGAAAAGGATGGCACCGTTACCGGCTACATAGGCCGCAGCCCTAATGACAGGAGGGTAATGTCGATTTATGACGACCCAGAGAAGGGTAAATGGGCGGTTACCCACTACAAAGTGTTGGAGCGCATGGGCTACGTTACCCTGATTGAATGCAAATTGGAAACCGGCCGTACGCACCAGATACGTGCGCACATGCGGCACATAGGGCATCCCTTATTTAGCGATGCCATGTACGGTGGCGATAAAATTTTAAAAGGCACAGTATTTAGTAAGTACAGGCAATTTGTTGAGAATTGCTTTGAAATTATGCCCCGTCAGGCCCTGCATGCACAGTCGTTAGGGTTTTTGCACCCTACGCAAAAAAAGCGGTTGCACTTTGAGGCCCCATTACCAGCCGATTTTGAAGGTGTTTTAGATAAGTGGCGCAAGTACACCAGCGCCAATGCGCCCGGCGACTTTAACCCCGCAGAAGCATAGCTTTTATTTAAAGCAAAAACGTGCAATCTAATTTGGCGTTATTGCGTTTAATAGCCAATATCAACCAAACCAAATGCGCAAATTTGCATTGTAACATCTATTAATGACGCCAAACTTCATCAACTTTAACGGACAGATTGTACCATCAGACACGCCTTTGCTTACCATTGCCAACCGCGGCTTTAAGTATGGCGACGGGCTGTTTGAAAGCATGCGCCTGATGAAAGGTAAGCTGATGTTCCCTGAACTGCATGCCGACAGGTTGCAAAAGGGTATGAAAGCGCTGAAGATAGACAGCTACTCGCAAACCGATAGCTGGTTTTTAAAGGAAAAGGTAGAAGAACTGGCCCGCCGCAACAAAATAAAGCATGGCCGCCTGCGCCTTACCGTATACCGCGACGCCGAAGGATTATACGCGCCCAGTCAAAACAAAATGGCGTATTGCCTTGAAATCACCGAACATGACGAGCCCCGTTATTTTTTAAACGAACGCGGACTGATCATGGATGTTTACAGCGAACTGCCCAAGGCACTCAACTGGTTATCTAACGTAAAAAGTTGTAATTCGCTGATTTACACGATGGCGGGTATCTTTAAGCAGCAAAATAAACTGGATGATGTGTTTTTACTAAACCAGAATGGGTTTTTGTGCGAGGCAGGCAGCTCTAACCTGTTTGTGTGGTATCAAAACCATCTTTACACACCGGCACTTAGCGAAGGATGTGTGGAAGGGGTGATGCGCAGCGTGGTGATTAAATTAGCACAGGAAAATAACATCCCGATTACCGAGGCGCAGATCAACCCCGAAATTTTGAACCAGGCCGATGAAGTATTTTTAACCAATGCCACCAAAGGCATTCAATGGGTAATGGGTTACGGCGTAAAGCGTTATTTTAACCGCGTAAGCAAAGGGTTAATGGACGAGTTGAATAAGTTGTAAGCCGGAAAAGGGTAGCCCTTAAAGGGCAAAAAAGCTACATCTTTATTGCTACAAAGCGGTTGTCCCTACGGGACATTATTTATACAAAACATATGCAAATGATCAGGTACGTTATTAATGGCTAATAATTTATGGCCATTATTTTGAACAATCGCAGTGATATACACCCTTAAGCGATCATCCCATGCTGTGCCAAGCAAAGCATTTCGGTTTTGAACCGCAAACAATATGTATATAGCTGTGAATAGGTATTTGCCATAATATCATGCAGTCGCTAAAATAGCCTTTATTTGCGCTGATATCCCGTCCCAAAGGGCTATCCTGGCGGTTAGCGCTTCTTTAACGGCTTCGGTAGCTTCTGCCCATTTAGTATTGTCACCGCCGCAAAGTTCAGCAGTCATTTCGTAAGCCAGGTTGGAGTGATGATCACCGTCAACTTCAATATGCCGTTCCATGTAGTAAAGAAATACATCTACCGAACCGGGGAACTGCTCGTTGATCTTTCTAACCATTTCTATGAACATCCCGGGGATAAGATCCTCGCGCCCAAATGTAAAAACAGCAGCCTGAATATAGTTCTTGTCTGTAGCAATTACATCAAACGTATGCTGTACAAACTTATGGGCGGCACCGGGTATATTTGCATCGGCCAGTGCCTGCTTTATATCCCTTTCACGGCTTAATGCAGCAAATAAAGATAGAATAGCCGATGAATCGCAACCGGCTTGCTGCATGGCTTTCAGGTAAAGTTCAAAGTGACTGGTGCGTACGCCTGTTTCGTCTACATCACTTTCTTCGCCTGTAACTATCTCGTTAATAAGATAACGGGTATTGGCATTACCAACCGGCATCCAGGGCAGGGTGGTGCAGGTTAAATTTTGTTGCAATGCCTTTAACAACGACATGAAATCCCAAACGGCAAATACGTGGTGCTGCATAAAAATATGCAGGTCCTCCATGGTGTTAATATTCTGATACAGCTTGTGCGCGATCAGTTGCTCACGTAACGGCTCAATATCTTTCTTTAACTGGTTTATTCTTGAGCTCAAATCTGTCTTGATAGATAATAAACGGCAAAGGTAAACTTTTGGACTTATTTGATTTATGAATGAAAGCGTTTTAGTTGAATGACTATATTTAGGTTATGAAATCGACTGCCTTATCACTACTAATTATCACAGTCTTGTTTTGTTCGGCATGTAATAGTAAACCCGATCGTGCACAAGCAAAACCGAACGAAGTACCCGAACCGTTAAAAGATGAATCGTCTGATCTAAGCGTCATTTCAAAAGGAATGAGAGGTAATTCCCTAATCGATCTTATTTATAACGATCTCCTGGAAAAGAATAGCCAGCTAAATAAGTTAGAAGACGAGTTGACGATGTTTAACGACGCTAAAAGGGACAGCCTGAAAACTTTCTATAATTACAACAATAAATCAGATAGCTACTATTCTTCGGCCGGTAATGAATTATCGAATATCAAGGATACTGTTCTTAAAGCAAGGCTTATACTGTTACTTGCGAATAGTAAACACAAGTATGAACATAACATAAGTAGCTTTAGCAAGCTGATCAGGGATATAGACAGTAACTCAGTTGTTATTGATGACTACCGTAAAACTCTTGAAATAGTGACAACCCTGCCGGTTATTGAAAAATACCAGCTCGAACACATGCCTGATATAAAAACTGCTGCAGATATGGCAAAATCGGCGAAAAAACTAAAAAACAAAACAGTTAAATTGGCGCAACAGTATCAGTCGGCTATAGAGAAATGATTTACAGTTTATTTCCTCTTAAAAATTCCTCTATGCTCATTCGCTTTTTTCCTTCTAACTGCACATCCGTAGGGCATACGTAACCATCTTTGGTGGCAAATTTAAGGCTGGTTTTGTTATTGGTTAAAAAGCCGCCGGGCAATATGCCGGGTTCGGTTTCCTGGTACTCGGCGTTATATATTTTAAGCACTTTGCCATTAAGCATGGTGTATGCGGTTGGCGAGGGGCTTAATCCACGAATGAGGTTGAACACCTGCCTTGCCGGCTGGTTAAAATTGATCAGGCAGTCCGTTTTAAAGATCTTGGGTGCGTGCTTAAGTTCTATACCCTCGGCAAGCTGCTCCTGCGGGTGCTCATTATATTTGCCGCCTTCTATTCCCTTTACAGTTTTAACTAACAGGCCGGCGCCTTTATCCATCAGCCTGTCGTGCAATTCGCCCGCCGTTTCTGTTCCGGTAAGGGTAACCTTTTCGGTAAAGAGGATGTCGCCCGTGTCGATATCCTGTTTTAAGAAGAATGTGGTTACGCCACTTTCTTTTTCATCGTTAATAATGGCCCAGTTTATCGGTGCAGCACCACGGTACTGCGGCAATAAAGAGGCATGCAGGTTGATGGTCCCTTTCGGCGGCATGTTCCAAACTACCTCCGGCAGCATCCGAAAAGCCACCACCACCTGGAGGTCGGCCTTAAGGGCTTGCAGCTCATCCAAAAATTCCGGGCTCTTTAACCTTTCGGGCTGCAGCAGTTTAAGATTGTTCATCTGCGCGTACTGCTTAACTGCCGATTCGTTTACCTTTTGGCCACGACCGGCGGGTTTATCCTGCGCGGTAACTACTGCTACCACATCGCAGCCGGCCGTTATCAGCGCATCTAATGATGCTACGGCAAACTGAGGGGTACCCATAAATATGATTCTCATAAGCGTTATAGATGTAAAATATAAAACGGCTGCCAATCCTGCTGCTGTATGCTGTAACCTAAATATTATTTATACAGCAAATATTTACTGCGGATAGCTTTAAACTTAGTTAGCCCCGGTTCCCAGCTGGCGCGGATCTGGGCCTCGGTTTTACCATCAATTATTTGTTGCTGTAAAATTTTGTTGCCCGCCAGTTGCGTAAAGTAGGGGATAAAAAAATGTGCCTTATCCGGATAGGCCTTGTACAGATCCAACAGCCAGGCTAAATTAAGCCTTCCTGTTTTTTTTATGATGTCGGTATTGTAATCTTTTAAGTTAAGTCCGTAACAAATCTGGCCTTTCAATGGTGGGTTGTCGCTCATGCCGGGGATGCTTACCGGTTTAAACGAGAACTCGTATTTGCCTTTCATCAGCGGCGCGCCAATAACCTGGAAGGGGAACATAGTACCACGGCCCAAACTAAAGGCCGTTCCCTCAAAAAAGCAAATGTGCGGGTAAAGTAAAACTGATTGCTGTGTATTAAGGTTGGGCGAGGGGTTGACCGGCAGCGTATAGGCCATATCGCGGCTGTAGTTAGCTACCTTAATGATCTTAAGCCTGCATTTAACCT
>NZ_CAXVWK010000047.1:0-13513 GCF_964263795.1 Mucilaginibacter sp. | reverse complement strand
GTCTGACTTCCTAAAGCATATTCATAAACGTTATCTACTATATTGGTGTAATGTGTAGATAAAAGGTCTAATTTGCCATCGGCTAAATTTTTTAAAACTTCCTTATTTGGCGCCATTGCGATCTGTATCAGTTTTTTAACCTCCGTATCTGTAATGCGCACTTTAGCCCATTGATTAAATAAGCCCTCCATTTCACCGCCTAACGATTTACTGATACCCATTAATGTGTGTGCTTGTTTCAACCGCTCGGTAGCGGATGCCGGATGACGGATTTTAATCGCCCCTGAATGATTATTCATGGCAGCGTTTAGTGTGTTGTTGCAAACTATGCGAATAGGCGTAAAAGCTGCGGTAATGCTTCCTAAACCATCGTGCGTGGTAGTTAAAAACAAATATTGCTCTATCCAGTCCTTAACGCCTACCCGAATATAATCAGGTAATTTGGCAGTTATAAAAACCCGCTCACCATTACCCAATGCCCCCGCCGTTTCGTATAAAATGCCATCGCCCCCGCCTACGATGGCATCAAAGAACGAAAAAGCATCACGGTTTTGTACGACTTCGTAATCATTGCCAACTACCCCTAAAACCTGCTCGGTATCAGCCCGAACGGTTGCAAAGAAATTTGGTACTGAAATTTCGGGGATCATAATATCGTCGCTTCCCTCTCCTAAACGGTTAGCGGTATCATAGGTAAACAAAGGGCGTTTTTCAACAATATAATCCAGTCCTGCGTGCTGTATCGCTTCGCTACTGGTTGGATAGCGGTCTATGATTTGTCCTAACCCGTGCCAGGCTTTTTCTTTCACGCTCATAAAGCTGTTTTTGCCTGTTTTCTTGTTGAAATTTATTTGATGTGCCATGACTTTAATTTTTTGTATTCAGTTCAATAATTTTTGTTTGTAACACTTCCACATTTGGGGTGCTGCTCACCGATAACTCGGTTTTTGATTGCAGTTCCTGTATAGCATCGTGTATGTTGCTATGGGTGGTTTTGATGGTAACTTTTACCAGTAAAAAAATCCTATCCTCCATTGTCTTAAAATTGGTAGGTGTTCATAAAATCGCTTAATTCTAATTGAAACCGTGCGGGATTTTCCTGCGCTAAAGTTTCGGCGTAACCCTCCCAAAATATTTGGTTGGTTAACTCTATAAATTGCTCGTACATAGGAATTGCTTTTTTTTGTGAAACCATAAAAAATGCTCCCGACGATATGCCGGGAGCATAATTTGTTTAAGCATTGGGGAAAATGATGTTTGCTTCAATGTCGGCCAGTTTTTCATGGCAGGCATCAAAAATGAATTGGGAAACCATGCGGATAAGGTTTGGCGTGTTGGTGACAAACTCCCGGCCTTTATCGTCTTTGATAATCAGCTTGCAACCTTGATAAGGGTTGTTTTCCAGTTCGTCGTTTTCTTCAATTAATTTCACCTCAAAATCTTCCAGTAACTTGATGCGGGATAACAGGGTAATCCGTTGAATGCTTAGGCGGTGCAATCCCTCCACAGATTTTAGGGTTTGCTCTAAGTTCAAAGCGAATTTTTTAGGCTCGGCTTTCACTTCTTCCACTTTAACGGGTTCGGCTTTCACCTCTTCCGTTTTGGCGGGTTCAGCTTTCGGCTGGTCTATGCCTTGCCCTGTGGTAAAGGGCGCAACGTTACCGGGTTGGTTATCCACTGTAGCGGGGCTATCGGTCTTAACTTCGGCAGTTTTGGTTGCCTCAACTTGCGAAGTTTTGGCAGGTATTTGATTTTTAGCGTTTTCATTTGCTGCGGCTTCCTTTCCTGTTAGGCTTGGGCGGTTTTCAACTCTGTTTGCTGTTTGGTTGTTTTTTGCTGCTGTACCTTGTACTGCGGTTGCATTTTTTTCTACTGTTTTCATTTTTTAAATGATTTAAAAGGGTTAAAAATTTGTTTTTTTGTTTCCCTCTTTTCCCGAAGACTTCCCTAAAAAGCTATTTTTCAAAAGAAAAAACGGAAAAAAAGAAAGCAAAAAAAGGGTGCCCGCAGCAGGCAAAAGGAAACGGAATAATTGGAGGGGACCCTCCGGGGAGGAAACCGTTTATGCCGTAGTCTTTTGCGGATGTTTGAATAAGTCTTTAAGGAATGCGGGCAAAACCTTAGCTGCCTTTTTCTCCGTTTCGATTGGAAAATAGCACCTTGAAAGCATCTGATCTGTTAGCAGTAAATTAAGTGCAAAGTGAAGGCAAGCGCCGCTTTACCCAGCTTCAGCGGGTAAACAAGTGAAGTCCTGAATGATGCTCTTGATTGGATGTGGAAGCAGGTTTGGCTATTAGCGAATGCTTTGGCAGCGCAGCAAAAATGCAGATGCTAATTTTTAGTGATTTATCAATCTAACCTTAAAGATATCGGCGGGTGTATTAATTCAAGTTTCAGTAAAACATTTTCGCTTTATATTTTTTATATCTATAATCAATTTCGATTTATAAACTCTAAGAAAAACTTATGGATAAGGACAGAACAGATGGCATCCTGAAACAAGCGAAAGGTGCCGTAAAAGAAGCAGCCGGTAAAATTACAGGTGATGCAAAATTAGAAGCTGAAGGTAAAACCGATAAAGCTGCGGGGAAGGTTCAAAACGCCGTTGGGGGCCTCAAGGATAGCCTTAAAGAAAAATAAAAAAGAAGCCCTGCAAAGGGCTTTTTTTTTATTAAGTATGGCCTAATTAAGCTATGCGGCCGTGCCGGGGCATTTCGGTCAATACGAATTGGTGCGTGGAATCCAACAAAGACCAAAGCAATTGATGATTTAATGATTACGCAGAATCGTTGCTGTTAAAGCGCAGGTGAAAAGGCAGCAGCATACGTTGCAGCAATGGGTGTAAATCCAAACTATTGCCAAGGATTGCACCAGCATCCTTTTCAAGGAACAGATATAGTGGAAAGCCTGGCCGCAGGAGCAGCCTAGATTAATGACCTTCTAAAAGATATCCTAAAACTGATGACTATAATAAATATCAACCTTAAATGATCCATGCAGGATCGTCCAATTCCTACAAGTTAGATCATTAACTTAAAGGTCACAAATCATTTTTTTTTGCTTTCAAAAGAATTCCTGTTTATAAGAGGTTCATCTTTAAAATCGCTTGAGCGTCCCAAAACGGTAAAAGAATCTGCGACTATTTCGGTCGTATATCTCTTTATGCCGGACTTATCTTCAAATGATCGTGTCCGGACTTTTCCTTCGATACAAATGAGCAGGCCTTTTTGCAATATCCTGTGACCGCTTTCTGCAAGACTGCGCCACATAATTATATTATGCCATTCAGTTTGTTCTTCCTTGTTCCCATGACGGGAAATCATTTCAGACGTGGCCAGCGGAAAGCTGAGCACCGGAACGTAGTCTGTTAAATGGCGTAAGTCAGGTTCTTTTCCAATGTGGCCAACCAGCATTACTTTATTGATTCCTGACATACATCTCCATTTTAGTTTTATATTTTACCCCAGTTGATTCTACGCAAACCTCTATAAACTTACAACACTGCTTTCGCTTGTCCAAACCTATCAGGTCAGCTTCATCACGGTTCCGTAAGCTTCCGTATTCTCACCGTTGCGAGAAGCTTGTCCCTGAAGCCTAAAATTCATCCCGGATGCACCGATAAAATCTATTTTTACGATGTCATTTGCCGACTGGTTAAGCGAAAATTCAAACGGATTATTTTTTGTCCCTAATAAAGTATTTATTTTTTCATCAGGAAATATGGTGCCGGGCTCAATCTCTAGTAACGCGATGGACTGATCATCGAACTCCATCATCCTTTTTTGGGAAGTATAGTGCCACGAACCGATACCCGAAGCGTCCATTGCCCTTTGTAATCTAAGCGACTTCTCCAAAGCTGCTGCTGCCTTTTCTTTAGTTAATGATTCGGCTGAACGTTTAGCGGTAACATCTTCAATAGCCAGAATGATCTGTTGATTGTTCAGATCCAGTTGCCGGGCATTCAATAACATCGTCCTGGAACCGATCACCGGGAAATCATGGTTAACTTCAAAGTCTTTAATTTCCTTATGTTTTGGTAAAATATCATCCAATAATTTTCGCAGGGCAGGAATGTCCCATTGCTTATCACCAAGCTCATATAAATATAATCCTTCAGTGTCTTTTTCAGTGACCTGGAACTGTTTGTAAAAACCGCTCGTAGCCCGCAGGATCTTAAGCTCTTTGTCAAGGATCAGCAAGGGGTCCCGGATGGTATCAATAATGCTTTCGCTATACAAGCGGGCAAGATTCAGCTGGTCATTTCGGTCAACCAGTTCATTATTGATCACAATGATCTCTTCATTCGTGCTTTGAAGTTCCTCGCGCGACGTTTCCAGTTCCTCGTTCAGGCTTTGCAACTCCTCACTGCTGGACAACAATTCTTCATTGGCACCCTGTAACTCCTCATTGGCAGATTCCTGTTCTTCACTGATCATTCGCATATCCGCCCGTGACTGTATCAGCTCTCTTTCGAGGTGCTCGACGCGTAGTTCAGCTTCGTTATAATTTTCATGTCCGGTTCCGCTGCCTGTATCAAACATGCTCGGCTCAATTCCAGTTGAAGAGGCCGCCTGAAAGACAATCAGGTAATATTGTTCTTCTTGTTCCGTGGCCGGAACAACCTCGATGTTCAAAAAATGCCGCAAATCATTATGCTCATAGAAAATACCATACTTCCGGGCCGGCTGATTTGTCTTTTTAGCCTGTTGCAGCAAATTCCGCAATTCAAATCCAAGGCCATTCCTGGCTATTTTAAGAATGTTGAAGCTGGGCTTACCTTGTGACTGCCCCAGCCAGTTTTCCATTGCGCCGCGGAACTGAACGATGTCAAACTTGTCGTTCACCAGCACGCCGGGTGGTACGAATTTCGCTAACATGATATCATCCGCGACCTTATAAATATCACGCCTGGCTTCGCCGCCTTTTTTGCCATGATCAATGTCCCGGAAACTTTGCTCCTTGCTAACCGAAGTAACGTTCATGAAACGTCCGGGCGGGCCTTTACGAAGATAGATCTTCTCCGCCGGGCGATAGGAGCCATAAATATCCGATAGCGTTCCTATACTTTCAGATTTACCCAGCAGCAGATAACCGGTCTCGTTCAGTGAATAGTGGAAAGTGCTCAAAGCGCGCTTTTGCAAGACGGGCTCCAGATAGATCAGCACATTCCGGCAGCTGATCAGGTCTATATGAGAAAAAGGCGGATCTTTCAGTAAATTGTGACTGGCAAAAACACAAATATCACGGATGGATTTAGCGACCTGGTAATGACCGTCTACTTTGGTAAAGAACTGGCTAACCTGGGAAGCATTCAAACCTTCAAGGTTATTCTGCCGATATAATCCCGTACGCGCCTTCGTGATCGCCTGCTCCGAAATGTCGGTGGCAAATATCTGCAACTTCATCGTGGAAGCTTTATCCCCTAAATATTCCAGCAGGCAGATCGCCATAGAATAAGCTTCTTCACCAGTAGCGCAGCCTGCAATCCAGATCCTGAGCGGTTCGTTTCCGGCTTGCTTTTGACTGATCAGCGAGGGGAACAGGTCGCTGCATAAGGTCGAAAATACCTGCGGGTCGCGGAAGAAATGCGTTACAGAAATGAGCATATCATTATAAAGCGCATCCTGCTCCGCCTTATTTTCCCTCAAACGATAGAGATAGTCAGCGGGTTTATCGATCTTGTTGAGTGCCATACGACGAATGATCCGACGCTTTAGCGTGCTTGATTTGTAATACAGGAAGTCCACCCCCCGGCGCACGCGAAGAACAGTTAAAATTTGTTTAAAGACATCCTGGTCTTCCATCTCCTGAACCTTACCAACGACTTTGTCTAGGCCGGAATTAAACGGATCGTTTATGGAGATGAGGTGCCGGGCGATCTCATCCGGCGGGAGGACGAAGTCCACAACACCGCTTAAAACCGCGCTTCTGGGCATCCCTTCAAATGCTGCAGATAACTCATCCTTTGCGAATGTGACGCCACCGTAAGATTTTATAACCTGCAATCCAAGTGTGCCATCGTTAAGTGCTCCCGACAATACAATACCAACCGAATAGCTTTGATAGACCACGCCCAAAGAGGTAAACAGTGCATCGATTGTTTGAATCTTTTTATGTTGCTGTTCAAGGGACTGAAGCCTTAATTTCCCGTCCAGGGTTTTGACAATGACGTTTTTTGGGGTGATATACAGGTGATCAGGCTCTATCACCAACCCGTCTGTGATCAATATTACCGGTATAGGCGAAAGCTTTTCTAATAATTCAGGCAATATACTGGTATGCGTCGGGCTGAGGTGCTGTATAAAAATGTAGGCCATGCCTGACTTTTCGGGTAAAGCCTGAATAAACAGCTTGATCGCTTCTAAGCCGCCGGCCGACGCGCCTATTCCTATTACCGGAAATTGCGGCTGGAAGCTACTATCGGCAAGTTGTTCCTCTATATGTTTCAAGTATCGTTATTTTGGTATAAAGATACTTAATTCGAAGTGATAGATTTACAATCGAAAGGGTTTACAAAGTGACATGACATCTATTTGAGGGGATTGCATAAGACGGCATCGATTAATATATTGCAAAAATATTATGCCGGTCTTACGACTCTAGTTAAGTAGCTTCTCATTGCACCAATCAGCCAGTTTAATTTTTCGTAAATTATGATCCTAATTCACAAGGTATTTGGTGTTGATCAAAAGCATCAGCTTACGGTCCCCTTTAGCTTCATCGAAATTTTCTTGTAATAATTGACTAATCTGCTTGTTCTTTAAGACCACAGCTGCCATTTGTAACACTTTGAAAGATGAAATCTCGATACTTTCCATATTTTGCATGTAAAAAAGAATGCTGAGGTCACAAAGCACGGTATCATCACTTTGTTTGTCTATCGCTTTGAAGGAATCTTCTATCAAGCCTAAGGCCATACCGCAGTTTTGAGGTGAGTATGTGCTGTCCAATAAAACATAGATCTCATCCATTCTTATAATTTGCTTTTCGATATCGCTGTGTGTTTCCAAGAGCGCGTGTTTTAAATCAGCGAAATTGGCATAAGCTGCTATAAGGGGTAGTTTTTCAACAATGTGCAGCTTAGCGCAATAGATCAGGTTTAAGTGATCGACTATGTAAATCAGCAGTCTTTCAGGACTGATCATCTTTTTAAGGTCCATTCATCGCAGTTAAATACCGGGTGAAATTAATTTTTCAAGAGCATCTCCCGTACCTTGTCAGAGAGAACATTTAGGTCATAGGGCTTTCTGATATAATCGTTAGCACCACAGGTAGCGCAAATCTCATCCAGATTCCATTCCCCGGATACCAAAATAACAGGTAAATTTTTTGTTTCCGGACCGGCTTTTAGTTCCGTACAGATCACATCGCCATTTTTGGGGGATGTGGGAATATGAACATCCAATAATATGAGATCCGGTGCGACCTCGTGGATGTCAGCTAATATTTTGCAGGTATTGGAAATCACTACATTATATCCCTCATCCTGAAACACGATATTTAATACATCTAATATATCCGGATCATCATCAATAATCAATATTCTCTTAGCCATAATGTAAGTTACTCGGTTTCCACCTATCAATAATAGATCCCCCTTTTCGATACCGGCTAATAAATGTTCGTTTTAGTTAACAATTCTTTATTTCAGGTTCAGACGGATAGATAAAATATTTGTTAACAAGCGGTTAATTTTGCCATCATAAAAAGAATTTTGGCCGGGATTAAGCGTGTAACTACAGAATGGTTCAATTAGCAGACACTTTATTAAAGTATGTTCCGTTATGAAAGATCGCAAATCTTATTATAGTCCAATGAATTATGGAACAGGTCTGAATAATGCTCATCTGTTTTTCATAATTTAAGGGTATCTTTACTGCTCACAATAATAATTCCATTAACTGCATGACGCAAGTTCCGACTGGTGAAAATGAAGAACAAAGATTAGCTGCGCTTCATTCTTATCAGATCCTGGATACGGCAGAAGAAAAAGAATTTGATGACCTGACTACGCTGGCCTCGGCGATCTGCCAAACACCCGTAGCGCTCATTAGTCTGATAGACGGCGAAAGACAGTGGCTTAAATCCGCAAAAGGCGTTGATGCCAGGGAAACACCAAAAGAATATGCTTTTTGTGCGCATACCATAGCGGGTGTCGATGATATGCTGGTTATTGAAGATGCCCGGCAGGATAACAGATTTGCGGAAAATCCCTTTGTCACCGGTGATACTCAGGTTGTCTTTTATGCAGGTGTCCCATTGGTCAATGAAGATGGATTTGCGCTGGGTTCCCTGTGCGTGATCGATACCAAAAAGAGGTCGCTGACGGATGAACAGACCAGCGCTTTGAAAATTCTTGCCAGGCAGGTTGTTGACAAACTGGAACTGCGCAGAAAAATGATCGCGCTGGAAAAGGCCTATCGTGAGGTGCAGCAATCCAATTCATTTACACAGAAGTTTGCGGCGATGGCGGCACATGATATCCGTAATCCGCTGAGCAGTATATCACTAACCTCCCAGGCCCTGAAGATACGCCTGCAAAGCTTGCAGGACGAAAGCGGCTTGAAACTGATCGATCTTAACCTGACCTCTATACGCAAACTCATCAATCTGCTGGACGAAATGATGGCCTATTCCAAAACTCCGGAATTGTTGCGCACCAAAAAACAACTGGTCAATCTACCTGACTTTTTAAGATCGGTTATTACCCTAATAACTGTTCCGGAAAACTTTGAGATAAGGCTGCCCGAAGAGGACTATCGCTTGAATATATCGACCGTGGCATTTGAGCAGATCTTCATTAACCTGTTAAGCAATGCGATCCGTTATAATGACAAGGAGCATGGGGTCATCCAAATACGGTTCAGGCAGGATCACGATAATTACTATTTCGAAGTAGAGGATAACGGCATTGGTATTGCCGAAGAATTCCATGAAAAGATATTTGGCAACACTTTTACATTAAAAGTGACTGATCGCTATAATAAAAAAGGCACAGGGATCGGATTATCTACGGTTAAAGAGCTGATCAACGTCTTAAACGGATCAATAACTGTAAGATCTGCGCCGGGCCAAGGCACATCATTTTTGTTTTCGGTTCTTAAATGAAATAGAATCTAAATAAGAATACATATATTTAAGGTTATTAGTCAAATAAATTACCCCGAATAATCCAAATAAGCTTTATACCTTAAATAATCAATCAGTTCTTTTATATCCTCTTTACCAAGCTGTTCAAAAATGTCCATCGCATGTTTTCTTAAATCTATGAATTTCACGTAATGACCATTACACTCGAAGCGGCTTAAAAATCCGCTGTCGGTTAATAACTGAATTAGTCCAACTATTTCCTGGTACTTTAGCTTACTTAAAAAAGGATGATTGTCGAAATAATTGTTACGCATCATACTTTTTTGATTTTATAGCCAATACTTTTGACTGTCCTCTTTTAGTACTTAACGTGGAATCTAAAATAGCAAAACACTCTATTTCAGCTATTAGTCTATGTGCCTTAAATAACATCCGTGCCCAATGCCGCCCAGATAGGCTTTTCTTCCAATAGGCAGGTTTGTTGTCAAACCAATGCTGTTTTTCTTCCAGCTCTTGGGCTGTTTCATAACAAGCGAGCTGGGTCTGCAAAGCGAGGTGCTGCACTTCGGTCAATTTGTTTAGTCTGCGCATAACTGATCGGTTAATCAAATTATATGGCAAAAAAAGAGCGCGGGTGATTGTCCCATTCGACGCAGAGGTACTGGTATACCCATAGACGAAACAAGACAAGCCCGCGCTTTACGCAGGCGTCGCACTTGCTTCCCGTCTATTTAAAATTACCAGTTTTCTGCGTCGGGAGCGTTTGTGAACGCTAAATCTTATATGTAGTGATGCTCTTTATCTATCCTATAATTCTAAATGTTTAATTGGTTAAATATAATAGTTTAAAATAGAAATTTAACTTCGAAATAGTTTGAGTACTAAACGCTTGAATGTAAGTGCGGTGTCCGACTGATGCTAATAAAGCGGAATTACTAATCTAAACGCAAGCTTTTGCTCTTCTCAGCTTTCATTTAAAAATCTTCATTCACGGTATAGATGTAATAAGTGTGCTCTTTAGGATATCCTTCCGGCCCCACTTTGACAAAAAGCTGGCCGTCACCGATCTGATCCCGATATCGCTCAATCATTAATATCGCGCAATCGGTTAAAAATTCCAAACTTTTATTATACTGACGCTTGACGGTAAGAGCAATCACCGGCATCATAACCGGCGCATCAACTTCGGCGGCTTCCAACAGGCGGCCATTCTTCTGAAATTGACTGGTCATTTCATTGAATTTAGTGAGCGAAGCTGCTTGCTTTTCCAGATCAATCACCTGACCCTTCCAGTAAGTTTTCCAGCCCTTATAAAGCTCTATAATCAGGTCATCACTATTGAGTTGTACCTTTCTATCCAAAAAGGAATCCCACAACTCCGCCGGAAACATAATGTATATCGCATAATAATCACTTTTAAAATATTTTCGATAATCTGACAGCAAATCATCAAAACGGGAGACTTGATAGACATTTACCCCATCGTTTATCAGTGCATGGCGACCAAAGGCACGTGTATGAAAAACTTTATTTAACCCACCGAAATGGGCGAAAGCTTTAATGTAATCCGTTATCGGAGGTTTACCAGCGATTGCCATCGATGTCTCCGTTATTATCGGTAATATTCCTGTGGTCTGATCGGCCAGTTCGTTTCGAAAATGTGCCGGTTTGTTCTTTTTCGACCGCTTCTTTGAGCGACAATTTACGACCATTAACCATTTTGTCATTTAAGCCGGCTATGGCGCGCAAAGCCTGATCATGAACCGGCATTTTTATAAATCCAAAACCCTTTCTTTTCCCGGTTTCGGGGTCGGTGATTAGCTTGATCGAAGCGACCTGGCCGAATTGAGTGAACATTTGTTTAAGCTCAACGTCAGTAAGGTTGGATGCCACATTGGCAATAAAAAGTTTCATGGTGCAAAAATAATCGATTTTGATTAATTGTAAGGTTAGCTTGACTGCAAACGTTTCAGGGCTTCCAACAAAGTCGGCTGTGGTACGATGCCTCCATCGCATCGCTGAAAGTTCATTAGCACAATGCTGTGACTGGTTTTTTAATACCGCGCTAACCTCCCGGAGATTAGCTGCTTGCTCTTTTAAGCAAGGTAATCAGATCATCAGTTAAGGTCTTTGGATCGTTTCCAATCGCCGATCGCGAACGGTAAGATGGTTTAAGCTGAACGGGGACATTTTTGCTATCGAAGGAATGTCCGAAAGAATATGAATTTGGACTTGCGTCACTTTCCGCCCGCGTGCGTATAAGTACACCATTGCTATCTTTAAACCCAACTGCAAAGGAAACGTGAGTTAATCGCTGGGTTGCGTCAATTTTATCCAACAGCCAGCAAGCATATTTAAAGGCGTTTAATATGCTGGATTCAAGTTGCTCCTTTATAACGGCCATTCCGGACATTCGATTAGATTGATCATGAATATTAAGCTGAAAAAGGATTCCACCCTGTGGATCAATTGAAACTGAAGCTTGCGTCTCCTCCTGGTAGATAACCAGGCTATCAGAGTCCATTTTTGCCTGGCTTCCATAACGTTTATCAAAAATACGATGAGGCCCAAAAAGTGCACCTTGTATCAGGTCGTCGGCGAATTCTGTTTTTTCGATTTCAGAAGGCCTGAGTATTGGTTGTATCGGCCCACCTATAATGGACAATAGCAATTTAGGCGATCCTGAGCTATGCGTATTTTGCTTCTGTGAAGCTTCAACAACCTGAAAGGCGGAACTACTGAGTTGATCGAAGTCAAGTGGCGCAGCGGTAACAGATATCTGCCATTCGTGGATAGCCTTGATAATGCCATTTTTCAATTGTTCGGTCGTGTCAAATCCACCCCTAAAAAGTCCGCCTTCCCAACCCTGAACCTCTTTTACGAATGCACTTTCTTCGGTATCCCTATTTGGGATATTTTGAACAAAGGCAATTACCGGATAATGCCCTTTAGCCTCTCTATATTCTTCATGAGTGGCAGATATTCCATTTGCCTGTTTAGCACCGTAATGTTCCCCTAATATTAAAATCACTAAGCCAGACCGCCTTAGACCCTGAAGGCAGGCTATTTGAGGTGATAATGGCTTGGCTCCAAAATCTTCGGCCATTACTACTTCATGACCTAAAAGCTCAACACCCTCGCGGGCAGCAAGTCTAAAATTTTCCATATTAGAAATCAGGGAGCTTATAAATACTTTCATGACCAAATATAGCGTTATTTGGCTCACTGGGATAAATGCTTAATTAAAGTCGCCTCCCTTATTTTATATCTAACCATACATTAAAACACAAAAAGCGGATATGCTTTACGCGCGAGTCTTCGTTCAAAACAACTACCAGTGGCCCCATTTTTCAATCATCACTGTTTGTTGTTTAAAATTTGCATAAGAATATAAGCGGGATTGGGTTCGGCGTAGCTGGTAAGTAAGGGAGATGGTAATAAAGAAAGTAATAGCGATAGTACTGTTGATTATAAATGATAAATTAGCTATGAACATAGATAAGAACACACGTTTGATAGATTTGACCGTTGCCGATTTAATGGTCATAATAAAAGAACGCATGACCGGGTTCATGCCAGTTAATAAAATCTTTAATGACGAAGACGAAATTGGCGGATATGAGATCGCGGAAACCATAACGGGATATTCCCGTCAGACACTTTACCAGCTGAAATCTGCGGGAGTTGCCTTACATAGGTTTACCCGGGGGTGGCATACGGTTTTCAAAAAAGATGTTAATGAGCTGGTTACTGTCCCATCAAAAGCTTACAAATCAGGAAATAAAAGAAAAAGCGGAAACACTTACACTTAAGCGCAAGCTGCGGCGAAAATATTAATGGTTTTGATTATTCAGATAGTATCCTGTACAGCTCCAGGTTTAAGTAGTAGTTGCCTTTACCGATCACTCTTTTTTCCAAAACACCCATATCCGTTAATTGGTCAAGATACTTCCTGGCAGTATTTTCCGCGTAAATATTACTACCAACAAGGTGCTTTACCCGTGTGTAAGGTTGGGTGAATATGGCGTTAACCAGCGATTCCGGCCGTGCGATGTCGGTGTCGTCAATGATGGCCTTTAAAATGGCATCTTTAGCGCTGACGATATCGTTTATCTTGTCATAAGTAATGTTTGAAGTTACTTCAACCGCTTTCAGCATATACAACAACCAGTTCTTCCAACTTCCCCTTTGGGTTACACCGGCGAGTCCTGCATAGTAATCTTCTTTATTATCCATAATATAACGGCTTAGAAAGAGGATGGGATAATCCAGCATGCCTTTTTTTGTAAGGTAGTGGATATTGAATATTCTGCCGGTACGGCCATTTCCATCGCGAAAAGGGTGTATCGCCTCAAATTGAAAATGACCAATGGCCATTTTGAGTAAAGGGTCTAGTGGACAAGTTTTATCATCGTTCAAAAAC